>CACEOL010000001.1 GCA_902561325.1 uncultured SAR86 cluster bacterium
AATCTTTCTGGAACCATCAAAAAATTTAAGAGATTTAAATTGATTATATCAGTTATAAAGCAGTAAGAAGGGGCCTAACCCTTATACTTAAATTGAGGTATAAAAATTTTCTGAATATCAAATCTTTAAAATTTTTTTTAAACTAACCATTTTTTCAAGTATCTAAAAAATGAGTACCAAGAAATGAAAGCGCTTAATAAGATTAAAGCTAAACTTATATTAAAGAAAAAATATGGTGTTATAGGAGTGATTAAAATTAAACCAAGTCCTATCATCTGAAAGGCCGTTTTTAATTTTCCAAAAAAATCAGGCGCCACATCGCCTATTTCTTTGGAATTCAAAATTATAAAGAGTCTTAGATAACTAATAGATATTTCTCTTGAAATTATAAGTATTGCAGCTACTAAAATAGAAATATTTCCAAAAGCAAAAGTCAGCCATATCAATATAATTGAAACAAAAACTTTGTCGGCTAATAAATCTAATAATGCTCCAGTTTTAGAAACTAGATTTCTTTTTCGTGCAATATATCCATCCAAAAAGTCAGTTACTGAAGCAATAATAAAAGTAATTATTGATAATAAATAGGATTCATTTTCAAAAAAAATAATAATTGGAATTAAGAGAAATATTCTCGAAATAGATAAAATATTTGGAACATTCATTTTATTTTTTTAGAAAAGAGAAGATTTTCTTTGCTTTGCTTTCTCCTATTCCTGGAGCAGATCTTAAATCATCTATGGATGCTTCTCTAATTTTATCAATGCCTCCAAAATATCTAATAATATTTACTTTTAACTTTGGGCCTAATCCGTTTATTCCGTCTAAACTAGATGAAAAGAGGTCTTTAGACCTCCTTTTTCTATGATGATTAAGTGCAAATCGATGAGATTCATTTCTAACTAATTGAAGTAGCTTCGTTATATCATCTCTACTACTTAGCTCATAGCTATTATTACCATAATGTAAGACATCATATTTTTCATTTCTATTTGGACCTTTTGAAACAGAAATTATTTTTATTTCTTCTAATAATTTTTCATTAAGATTTTTCATAACAGTATTTAATTGACCCTTACCTCCGTCTATTAAGATTACATCAGGAAGGTCTAAATTATTTTTAAGTAAATTTTTACATCTTCTTTGAATAGCTTCACTTAAAGCAAAGTAATCATTATTAGAATCTTTTTTTATATTCATGATTCTGTAGTTTTTTTTGGTTGGACCATCTTTAGTTATTGATACGCATGAAGCCGAAACATTTTTTCCTGAAGTATGACTTATATCAAAACCCTCAATCTTATTGATAGTTTCTATTTGTAAAAAACCTGCTAGAGACTCAAAACAATTTTGAACCCATAAAAAATTATTATTTCTGGATAATGCATCTTCGGCCTGTGAAGAACAAATATCAATTAAATTCTTATTTTGTTTGTCGATCTTATGGATAATAATTTTAGGAGACAGTAAATTAGCTAAAAAATCTTTTGTTTCTTTTGAAATTTCTCCCTGAAAAAGTAAATTAATTGTTTTCCTATCTTTATTATCAATTACAAAACTTTCTAGAAAAGCCGATAAAAGCTCCTGATCAGATACATTTTCTTTTGAATCTGGAAAAAAATTTTGAGAACTTGTAATCCAACTATCTTCAATTCTAAGAACGCTTAAGCAACAGTTAAATTTATTTCTTTTTATTACAATAATATCTAAATCATCAAACCCTGTTAAAACGTTTTGTTTTTTTTGCGTATCTCTAATGGATTGAACCTTATCTCTATATATTGCAGCTCTCTCATAATCTTTCTTATTAGAGTAAAAATCCATCTTTTTTTGAAGATCTATTATTACGTTTTTTGTATCGCCTGAAAGAAAATTTATTGTATTTTTTACATCAAATGCATAATCTTCCTTAGAAATATTTCCTACACACGGAGCCGAACACCTATTCATTTGATACTCAATGCACGGACGAGATCTATTTTTAAAATTAATATCTTTACAGTTCCTTATTTTAAACAAAGACCTGATTAAACTTACGTTGAGTCTCATAGCTCCAACATTTGCAAAAGGTCCAAATATTGTGCTTCTAGAGTCCTTTTGTCTAGAAACATAAATTGCCGGAAAATCTTTTGAGGTAGACAAATGTATCGCTGGATAGGATTTATCATCTCTAAATTGAATATTGAATTGAGGTCTTTTTTTTGAAATTAAGCCTTGTTCTAAAATTAAAGCATCAGATTCTGTTTTGGTAATAATCGTTTCTATGTATTTAATTGAAGATTTAAGTTTAGCTATTCTTTTGCCTTCTCCTTTTCTAACGTTTAGGTAGCTTTTAACCCTATTTTTAATATTTTTTGCTTTCCCTATGTAAATGAGTTCAAGCTTTGAATTAAAAAATTTATAAACACCAGGTAATTCTGGAAAATCTGCATTTTTGTTAAAAATTACTTTTTTATTTGTAAACTGCGCTTGCTTTTCCATCTGGTCTTCTCTTATCAGAAAATGCTTCCACGATATCTTTTCTTATTAAAATAGAGTGAATTTCGCCTAATTTTCTATTAATTAATTTTTTTTCTTTTTTCAAAGATTCTATAAGACTTCCATCAAACTGCTCATGAAATAATATATCTGGTAAGTGTTGAAAATGTATTCGACTTTTTTCAGAAGATTCTTCTAAAGACATTTGAAAATCTAGTACATTCAAAATCTCCTGCAATACACTTGTAATTATTGTTGAGCCGCCAGGAGAGCCAGTAATTAAGTAAGGCCTTTCATCTCGAAAGACTATTGCTGGAGACATAGACGAGAGAGGTGTTTTTTTTGGCTCAATTTTATTTGCCTCCGATCCTATTAAGCCATATGTATTTGGATGCCCTGGTTTTGAAGAGAAATCATCCATTTCATTATTCATGAGAATTCCAGTGCCAGTAGGAATTATTCCTGATCCATAGGCAGTATTTAATGTATATGTGTTGCTTACCGCATTACCCCACTTATCATAAATGGAAAAATGTGTTGTTTCTTCCCCTTCTATTATATTGATATTCACTTTTGGAGATATTTTGTTTTCTTGTATTTCCTGATAAATCTCATATGCATATTTTTTTGATGTAAGTAAATCTTGAGGTACTCTAAAATAATCTGGATCTCCAAGATATTTAGCTCTGTCTTTATAAGCATAATCCATGGCCGATAATAAGATTTTTAAATATTCTTCTGAATTATGATTAAGTTTGCTTAAATCAATATTTTCAAGAATATTTAAAATCTGAACTAGGGCAATTCCGCCAGAACTCGGCGGAGCCATTGAGCAAATTTCATAACTCCTGTAACTACCACAAACTGGTTTTTGTATTCTTAGTTTATATAGATTCAAATCTTCTAAAGTTAAAATACCCCCATTGTCTTGAAAAAAGTTTGCTACTTTTTTTGCTGTTTCTCCTGAGTAAAATTCATTTTTTCCATTTTTAGCAATTCTCTCTAAAGTTTTAGCAAGATTAATTTGAATAAAATTATCACCTTCAGAAAATCCATTAGTTCTTGTAAAAATTTTTTTTGCCTCCTCATTTTTTGCAAACTTTTTTTTATATTTATTTAAATTTTTTGCTTGGAAATCAGATAAAACAAAGCCTTTTTTTGCTAAGTGAATCGAAGGATTTATCAAAGATTTGATATCAATTGTTCCAAATTTTTCTGAAACATAAAACATACCCGCCACTGTTCCTGGAACTCCGGAAGCCAAAATAGAATTTAAACTTAGTCCTTTAATGACATTTCCAGAACTATCTTGAAACATTTTTTCAAAAGACTTAATAGGAGCTCGTTCTCTATAATCAATAGAGATAGTTTCATTTTTTTCTGCTAAATGAATTAGCATGAATCCGCCACCTCCAATATTGCCAGCCGACGGATTAACTACGGCTAGGGCAAATGCAACTGCGACTGCAGCATCGATAGCATTCCCCCCTTCTTCTAAAACTTTCATTCCAATGTCTGTAGCAAGATGGTGCCTAGTAGCTACAGCATAAGACTCTGCTTTAATGAATAAGGAAAAAAAGGATAATAGAATCAGGATAAATACTATTAATGGAAATTTTAAGGTATAGATTTTGCTAATCTGGCTTATCTTCAGTATGCCTTTCTCCATTGAATATTGCAGCAAATTCTAAAATCTCATTGGAATCATTAAAAACTCTATGAAATGCGCCATCTGGAACTGGTATAACATCTCCTTGCTTAACCTTAAATTTTGAGTCATCGATTTGCATTATTCCTGCTCCTCTATAAAAAACATAAACTTCTTCCTGACCTTCGTGTTTATGGCCTGAGGTACTTTTATTTGGATTTAGCTTAGTTATGCTTGGTACAAGCTTTGATAAAGAACTATTGTCTAGTACAACATATCTTTCATCTTGTTTAACTATATGCCAGTTGTTTTCCATGTGATAAAAATTATATATGATTCAAGTTTTTTTTAACATTCAAGTTATTTTGTATCAAAATTCTTTCTAAATGAAATCTATATAAAAAATGTATCTATTTCATTTATAACTTTTGAGGGGCTAGGAGAAGCAGTTATTTCTCTAGCAATAACTATGTAATCTGCCCCCATTTTTATTGCCTCATGTATTGTGGATGTTCTTTTTTGACCGCCACGTTTTTCATTTACCCTTATTCCAGGACATATGGAAATTAATGATTGCATTTCTTCCTTCTTGAAATGCTCTAGGTCTTTTGGAGAACAAACAATTCCGTCTATACCTGCTTTTTTTCCCAAACTTAAGAGAGAGCTAATATGATTTTGTAAATTATTAATAACCCCTATATCAGAAAGGTCTTTCTGATCTAGACTTGTTAAAACAGTGACTCCAATTAAAAGTATTTCTGGTGAAATGGAATTCTTTGCCTTAACTGCGGCGTCAATCATATTAAGTCCTCCAGATAAATGTATATTCAACATCCATATGCTCATTTTACAGGCTTCCAAAACAGCTTTTTCAACTGTATTAGGCGTATCATGAAATTTTAAATCTAAAAAAATATCAAAGCCTTCTTTTTTCAAATCATCTAATATTTTTGGCCCACAAGCTGTGAAGAGTTGTGATCCAACTTTTAATTTATAATTTTTAGGATTTAGTAGCTTTGTTATTTCAAAAGCACTTTTAGCATTATCAAAATCCAATCCAACGATTATTTGCCCTTTTTTGATAAATTTTTCCATTTTTGAATATCAACTAACTCTAAAACATAATTCAGAATTAATCAGCGTCATTATTTTTAGAAGGACTCACTTTAGAATTTTTTTTAAATAGCCGGGGAAGTTGAAGTATGAAGGAAATTATAGCTCCAATTAGAATAGAGAAAATAATTGAAAATCCCATGGATACGCCTTCAATTTTCACAAAAAATAAATCCAATGAGATAATTTTTGGATTAAGACTTATGAATATAAAAAAGAACGTGATGAGAAAGATTAAAAAAATGAAATATAAATATTTCATGTATTTATTTTAACACAACCTAATTAACTCTTTGTTTTAATAATTTAGAAGCTCTGAAATATGGTATTGATCTTTTGGGTAACTCAATAGTCTCGCCCGATTTTGGATTTCTAGCTCGTATGGATTTTCTGTCTCTCAAGCAAAAAGTTCCAAAGCCCCTTATCTCAACTCTGTTTCTTTTTTTTAATGAATCAGTAATTGCTTTTTGAATTAAATCAGCCGAGAGAGAGACATCTATTTCACTATAGTCTTTAAGGTTTTTTGAAAGGTAGTCAAGAAAATCAGATTTTTTCATTTACTCCTTGGAAGAATCATCTAACTCTTCTTGAATAAGATCACCAATGGAAGTTTTTGTTTCTGACTCTATCTTCTTGTTTTTAGATATATTTTCTTTAATGAGTTCTTTTTCTTGTGATTTTTCTAAAGCAAAAACTGATAAATTCACTTGTCTATTCTTTCTATCTATTGAAGTAACCATGGAAGTTATGCTGTCTCCTTCAGAAGGAAGATTATCCTTAAACTCTTTAATTTTTATTTTTCCTATAACATTCTCAGACAAATTTATGAAAATTACATCCTCTCCAACTGAACTCACAGGTCCTGATAATTCTGTGCCTTTTGGATTATTTTTTGCAAAAGAATCGAAAACATCTTCAGAAAGTTGTTTTATACCTAAGGAGATTCTTTCTTTATGGGGATCTATCCCTAAAATTACCGCCTCAACTTCTTGGTCCTTAGAAAAAGATTTGACGGCTTCTTCTTCTGATTGACTCCACGAAAGATCGGATAGGTGGACCAAGCCATCTATATTTCCATCTAAACCTATAAACATTCCAAAATCCGTTATAGATCTCACTTCTCCCTTTACAACATCGCCTAAGCTATTTTTTTCAGAAAAGGTTAGCCATGGATTTTCATGACATTGTTTCATTCCTAAAGAAACTCTTCTTTTTTCGACATCTATTTCAAGGACCATAACATCTACTTCATCTCCTATAGAAACAACTTTAGAAGGATGAATGCTTTTATTTGTCCAATCTATTTCTGAAATATGTACTAGACCTTCTGTATTAGAATCCAATTCAGCAAAAAAACCATACTCAGCAATACTAGAAACCTTAGCTTTGTGGATTGAATTAATTGGGAATGAATCTTTGATGTTTTCCCAAGGATCACTAGAAAGTTGTTTTAAACCAAGAGAAATTCTAAGTTTTTCTTTATCAAAGTTTGTTACTTTAAAATCAAGCTTATCTCCTACGTTAAGCACTTCTGACGGGTGGTTTATACGTTTCCAAGTAATATCTGTAATGTGAAGAAGTCCGTCAACACCTCCTAAATCTACAAAGGCACCATAATCAGTTAAATTCTTTATTGTTCCTGAGATGAGAGAACCTTCTTGAATAGTAGCAAATATTTTCTCCCTTTCCTCAGAGTTCAAGTCCTCCTGAACAGCTTTTCTTGAAAGAACAACATTGCTCTTTTCTTTGTCTAACTTAATTACTTTGAAATCTTGAAATGTCTTTTCTAAATGATCGAAACTATCCAACGGTCTTGAGTCAACTAATGAACCTGGAAGAAAAGCCCTTACACCAGCAACATCAACTATCATCCCTCCTCTAACTTTTCCAGAAATGTAGCCTTTTATTAAATTCCCAGTTTCTAAAGCCTCTTCTAGGTTTTTCCAGCTTTCATCGTGCATTGCTCTTATCCTAGAGACCCTTGTCGAACCATGGCCATCTTCAACAGCCTCTAGTGAAACTTTAACTTCATCTCCTATTGACAATTCTCCATCTACTTCATCTGCTAAAAATTCTGTTCTTGGAATCAATGATTCAGATTTCAAACCAACATGAACCGTTACCCAATCTGAAGTTAGATCAACGATCACTCCAGAAATTAATGCTCCTTGTTCAAAATTCAAAGTTGTAAGACTTTCATCTAATAATTTTTCAAATGCTGTATCTGTCATAATTTTTTATAATTCTCCATAACCTTTTCTTCAACTTCTTTGATGCTTAGCTCACTGGTATCAATGAGTATTGAATCTTGAGCAGGCTTCAAAGGAGATACTTTTCTGTTCATATCGTCTTTATCCCTTTGCTCAATAAGCTTTAAAAGGTCGTGCATGATAACGTCCATACCCTTTTCTTTCAACTGATTAGCTCTTCTTTCTGCACGCACTTCTGGAGACGCTTGGAGGAATACTTTTAAAATTGCCTCAGGAAAAATAACCGTACCCATATCTCTACCATCTGCAATGAGGCCGCTTTTAGCATCGTAAGCATTTCTTTGAATTTTTATAATCGCGTTTCTAATTTCTGGGACTTTTGCAATTTCTGACGCTTTTGTCGCAACAACTTCATTTCTAAGTTCGTTTCCTAAAACTACTTCATCAATTTCAATCTCACATATTTTTTCTTTCAAATTGGTAAGAAGCTTAATTTTAGAATGATTTAAATGAAAAATAATGTCTTCTGGAGAATTTAGTTTTTCTTTTAAACTTAAATATCCTGTAAGTCTGTAGATAAGACCACTGTCAAGAACATTCCACCCTAATTTTTCTGCCAAGGAAAATGCAAGCGTTCCTTTTCCTACTCCGCTAGGACCATCAATAGTTATTATATTTTTAACCTCTTTCAAAATTACATCCTAGCTTTTTACCTAAATCTATAAATTCAGGAAATGAGGTATTGATACTTTCTGAAGAAGAAACTTCAATTGAAGAGCTGCTATTTAAACCGGCAATAGCAAAAGACATTGCGATTCTATGATCATAATATGTCTCAGCTAAAAAGTGTGGAGTCTTAAAGTCTTGACCCCTTCCTTCAATGCAAAATTTATTACCGTTAAAGAAGTTTTTTATATTCATTTTGTCTAATCCTTCCTGCATGGCTTTAAGTCTGTCACTCTCTTTGTGCTTTAGTTCCTCTATCTTGTCAAAACTAGATATACCTTCAGCAAAGGCGCTAGCTATGAATAATATAGGTAATTCATCAATTAAATTTGGGACATCTTCTGATGCAACTTCGCAAGCAATTAATGAGGAGCTTTTGACCTTTATATCAGCGACTGGTTCTTTTCCAAAAAGAGAGTTATTCAATACTTTGATATTTGCACCCATTTCAACCAACTTATTTAAAAGAGCAATTCTAGAAGGATTTAATCCTACGTCTTTAAGAGTAATTTCAGAATTTTTTGAAATTAAAGAGGCAACTATATAAAAAGCCGAAGACGAGAAGTCTCCAGGAATTTGGATATTTTGTGAATTGAAATTTATAGTTTTTTCTAAAGTGGTTTCGGTTTTGGAATAAGAAATATTTGCTCCAAAATATTCAAACATTCTTTCTGTATGATCTCTTGATGCTGATTTTTCAGTGATTTTTGTTTTGCCATCTGCTCCTAAACTCGCAAACAAAATTGCAGATTTTACCTGTGCGCTTGCTATTGGCATCTCATAATTTATTCCCTTAATTTTTTTTGTTGGAATAATATGAATTGGCAAAGTATCCATCTTTGAACCAGAAATATTTGCTCCCATTTCTATCAAAGGGTCTATTATTCTTTTCATTGGTCTTTTGGAAAGCGATTCATCGCCTGATAAGCTTGAAGAAAAATCTTGAGATGACAGTAAACCTGACATTAATCTCAATCCTGTTCCAGAATTTCCAAAATAAAGTTGGCCATCTGATTTTTGTAAACCCTTGAAGCCCTTGCCCTCTACAAAATAACAATCGCTTTCTTTATAAATATTAATACCTAACTGCCTTAAAGAATTTAAAGTATTCATTACATCTTCACTTTCCTGAAGATTGGTAATCTTTGAAATCCCCTCTGATATAGATGCGCATATCAACGCCCTGTGAGAAATTGATTTATCTCCAGGAATTCTAATTTTTCCATTTAGATTCATGGAAGGTTTTGAAATGAGTTTCATCTATTTAAAGATTCTTTGATTTTTTTTATTTTTTTTAGGTGTGCTTCTAACTTAGTTACCTCATCTTTAAGAATGAAGTTTTTAATTTTATTTAGTTCCTTTTCAATATCTTTTATATCCTTCAATATATTCTTCTTATTTAATGAAAAAATATTTTCCCACATTTGAGGATCACTTTCTGCAATCCTGGTAAAATCTTTTAATCCACCGCCCATAAATTTTTTATATTCAGATACTTTTCTTTTTGAAAAAATAGCAATCAGGCTGAATGCAACGATATGAGGGAGATGACTGGTTAAAGAGAAAACTTTGTCATGTAGTTTTGGATCTAGATTATGAGTTTTTGACCCTAACTCAAACCAAAATTCTTTACATTTTTGCAAAGTAGGAATGGTTAATCCCTTATGCTTAGAAATTATTGAAATTTTATCTCTAAATAGGTCTTCACTTGAATTTAAGAATCCGCTTTTTTCAGACCCCGCTATGGGATGGGATAAAATAAATTTTGATTCAAATTTGTTCTTTTTAATTTTATTGAGTAAAGAATTTTTTACACTAGTGCAGTCAGTAATAAAGTCAGCTTTATGAAAAAAATCTAGATATTTATCAAAATTACTAAGAATAACTTTAGGTGGTAAAGAAACAATTACAAAAAGTTTTTTTGTGCTATCAATTTTTTCAGAACTACCAATTATAATTTTTGATTTTTTTGCATAATTTAAATGGGATTTATTCTTTTCAATAGCTAAAACCTCAAAACCATTTTTTGACAGTCTTTTTGCTACAGAACCACCAATTAAACCAAGACCTATAATTAAAAACTGGATGTTTTTTTTATTTTTTAGAAAGGTCTTTTTCATAGTCCTCTAATACTTGGAGAAAAAAATCCATCTCCTCTTCAGTACCAATGGAAACTCTCAAATGCTGAGGCATTTCGTATACTTTTAACGATCTGAGGATAACTCCCTTTTCTAAAAAGTATTGAAAAGCAATATCAGAGTCTTGCTTGGCATCAAAAGAAATAAAATTTCCCCAAGATTCAATATAGTTGTAATCAAGATTAGTGAAGGCTTTTTTTGCTTTGTCCATGCCGGATGAATTAATTTTTACGGATCTGCTAATATGTTCTTGATCAGAGAGAGCAACTTTTCCTAAATCTAAGGCAAGTGAGTTTGCGTTAAAAGGCTGTCTGACTCTATTTAAATAGTCGGATAACTCAGGATTTGAAACGCAAAAGCCTAATCTTAATGCTGCTAATCCATGAGCTTTAGAAAAGCTTCGTGAGATGACTAAATTAGGATGATCATCAATTAATGAAAAAGGAATATCAAACTCTGAGCCTTCTATATACTCGTAATAAGCTTGATCAAGAAAGACCAAGATATCATCGGGTAAATTATCCAAAAAATCATTAATCTCTAAAAGAGTTTTTGCTGTTCCAGTAGGATTGTTTGGAGAGGCTATAAAAACAACTTTTGTCTTGTCATCTATTAAATCAATCATTAATTCCAAATCATGACCCCAATTTTTTGCTTTAGATTTTACTGGAAAAGCTCCAGTTGCTTTTATAGCTAATGGGTAAATAGCAAATCCATGTTGTGAATAAATTGCTTTTTTCCCTTCCCCCAAAAAACACCTAGAGACAAACTCAATTAAATCATTAGAGCCATTACCTATTGTTATTTGATTTAGATCTACACAGTATTTTTTCGATATAGCTTCCTTTAATTCATAAGCGTTTCCATCAGGATATCTGTTTAATTCGGAAGAAAAGCTATTCATTTTCCCTTGAAGTAAATCTAAAGCCTTTGGGCTCGGTCCTAAAGGGTTTTCATTACTAGCCAGTTTAATCATTTTTTCTAGGCCTAATTTCTTTTGAGTATGTTCTAGTGGTAATCCTGGTTCATAGGATTTTAGTCCAAGAACACCTTGATTAAGATTTTCTAATAATGAATTCTTCATAGATTAGTATGCTGCTGGATAGGAACCTAAGACCTTTAGGTCATAACTAACTTTTTGAAGTTCTTTAAATAACTTTAAAACATTTTTATCTGAAGCATGTCCAGAGAACTCTAAAAAGAAAGAATATTGCCACTTATTTTTCTTAACCGGTCTGGATAAGATATTTGTAAGATTGATTTTATTCATATTTACTATCTTTAAAACTTTTAACAAGGCTCCCTGTTCATTATTTAAACTTAAACTTATCGACGTTTTATCGTCAGAAGTTTTCTCTGGAAATTCATTTCCAATTACCAAGAACCTAGTTGTATTAGTTAGTTGATCTTGAATTTTTTCTTTCAATAAATTTAACGAATAAATATCAGATAATTTTTCTGGTCCTATAGAGCCTTTTCCAGGTTTATTCTTAATCAACTGGGCTGCTTTGGCAGAACTCTCAGTTTCAAAAATTTTTACTTTAGGAAGATTTTTACTTAGCCAATTACGACATTGAGCTAGAGCTTGAGGATGTCCATAAACAGCATTAAGTTTCTTTATGTTTTTTTCAGATGAAATAAGGCAATGTTCTACAGGCAATTCCAATTCTGAACAAATTTTTAAGTTGCTTTCTATGAGATTATCTAAAGATTGATTCACCATACCTTCTATTGAATTTTCAAAAGGTATCATTCCATAGGAATTTTTATCTTTTGCTACTTCTTTAAAAACATCTCGAATATTCTCTGTTTCTACCTTTTCAACAGAACTTCCAAAATGTCTTGTTGTTGCAATTTCTGAAAAAGTGCCTTTAGGACCCAAGTAATAAACTTTTATTTTTTTTTCAAGGGTAAAGCATGCTGAGATAATTTCTTTAAAAATAAATTTAATTTTTTCGGCAGGAATAGAACTTTTATTTTTCTTTTGTAAAGTCTTAATTAAACTTGCTTCTCTATCTGGCCTGTAGAATGTTTTATCACCTGATTTCTTTTTTATTTTTCCAGCATTTATAACAAGCTTAGATCTTTCGTGGATGAGATTAAGAAGTTTTTGGTCAATTTGATCAATTTCTTTTCTATTGTCGGTTAAATTATTTGGTAGATTTTTTTCAGCCATTATTTTTTTCAAATTCTTTCATAAAATCTATCAAAGCATCTACTCCCTCTTCAGGAACTCCGTTGTAAATGCTTGCTCTCATGCCGCCAACAGATCTATGACCTGCAAGATTTAATAATCCATTACCTTCAGATTCTGCTAAAAATTTACCATTTAAAGAATCTTCCCCCAACAGAAATGGAACATTCATTATAGATCTAGATTCTTTGTCAACATCATTTTTATAAAAATCACTTTGGTCTATGTAAGAATAAAGTTTGTTAGCTTTTGACTCATTAATATTTTTTTGGTTCGTAAGGCCCCCATTCTTTTTTAACCATTTAAAAACCATACCTGATAAGTACCAGGCAAATGTAGGTGGGGTGTTATACATTGAGTCCGAATCAGCATAAGTCTTATATTGCATCATAGCTGGCAGACTATCTTTTTCCTCAAGAAGGTCTTTTTTTATAATAATAATAGCTAATCCAGACGGACCTATATTTTTTTGAGCCCCCGCATAAAGCATACTGAATTTTGTAACATCAAGAGGCTCAGAAAGAATACAAGAAGAGCAATCTGCAACAAGACTTCTCTTTGGAAGATTGTCTAAGTTCCTGAGACAAACTCCATCAATTGTTTCGTTCAATACAAGATGAGTGAAAATAGAGTCAGGATGGATTTTCCAAGTATCGGGTTTTGGGTATTTTTTATATGATAAATCTGCTGAAGATGCAGAAATTTCTACCTGTCCAAATTTCTTTGCTTCTTTAATAGCTTTCTTGGACCACTGTCCTACATCAAGATAACTGCATAAAGCATTATTATTTTCTAAGAGATTCATTGGAATCATTGAAAATTGCAGTGAAGCACCTCCTTGAACAAAAAGAACGTCGTAGTCGTCATTTATTTCCAATAAATCAATGAAATCCTGTTTTGCAGTTTCAGCAATCTCAACAAACTCTTTACTTCTATGGCTCATTTCCATGACGGATAAACCTTTTCCTTGCCAATCAGGTATTTCTGCTTTTAATTGATCCAAAACTTCATTTGGAAGTGCTGCAGGTCCAGCGCAAAAGTTGTAATTTCTAGACATAGATAAATTATTTACGAATCAATAGCTAATGCAAGTCCATTAAGAGCCTCATCTTCTTTGAGCTTGATGACTCTTACACCTTGAGTATTTCTACCGATCAAACTAATTTCTGATACTTTGGTCCTTACAAGCATTCCTTTGTTAGTGATAAGAATAACTTCATCCATTTCGCTAACTTCTTTAGCAGAAATTAAACTCCCATTTCTATCAGAAGTCTGCATGGCTATAACACCTTTAGCTCCTCTTTTGGTTTTTCTAAAATCATTAACTTTTGATCTTTTCCCGTACCCTTTTTCTGAAACGGTTAATATCTCTGATTCTTTAGAAGGTTTTAATAAAGAAATTACTTTTTGGCCTCCATCTAGAGTAATGCCTTTGACTCCTCGAGTGTCTCTACCCATAGATCTAGCATCTGCCTCATTGAAAAATACTGCTTTTCCGGCATTAGAAACTACCATTAAATCAGCGCTGCCATCAGTCAGAAGAGTGCCGACAAGCTCATCATTATCATCGAGTTTTATTGCTCGTTTACCATTCTTTCTAGGTTTCTTAAATTCCGACAAGGGAGTTTTTTTAACTATGCCATTTTGCGTGGCCATGAATACATAGGCTTCGCCCTCAAAAGACTCTACATCCAAGAGGCTAGTAACTCTTTCCGATTCATCCAAATCAATTAAATTTACAAGAGGTCTTCCTTTTGCTGTTCTAGAAGCTTGAGGAATTTCATAAACTTTAAGCCAATAAACTTTTCCTAGGTTTGAAAAACATAAAAGAGTTCTATGAGTATTAGCAACTATTAATTGTTCAACAAAATCCTCATCTTTAACTGATGCCGCTGTTTTACCCATGCCACCTCTTCTTTGAGATTGATATACCTCAAGAGGTTGAGTTTTTGCATAACCCATATTCGAAATGGTAACAACCATATCTTCAGGTTTGATTAAATCTTCAGTGGAAAGATCTAATTTATCTTCGATAGGAGTTTTTCTTTCGTCGCCAAATTCTTCCTTAACGGATAATAGTTCTCCTTCAATTACTTCTTGTAACCTTTCAGGATTTTCTAGAATTTCATTCAAAGCAGCAATGTCTTGAAGAACCTCTTCATACTCTTTAATTAAATTATCTTGCTCTAAACCTGTAAGTCTTTGTAGCCTTAAATCGAGAATAGCTTGAGCTTGTTTTGAAGAAAGTTTGTAGCTGGAACCTGAAAGACCAAATTCTTCAAATATATCCTCAGGACGAGTATCAATTGAACCTGCTTTTTTTAATAAGTTATTTATCAAAGTAGATTTCCATTTTTTAGCTAGTAGTTTGCGTTTAGCTTCATTGGGATCTTTGGATTTTTTTATTAAATCAATTATTGAATCAATATTTGAAAGAGCAATTGTTAAGCCTTCTAAAATATGACCTCTATCTTTTGACTTTGCTAAATCAAAAGCTGTTCTTCTTGAGACAACAGACCGTCTGTGACTTAAGAATATTTCAAGAAGCTCCTTTAAATTTAAAACTTTTGGAACTCGGTCAACGATAGCAACATTATTTATGCCAAAAGAGGTTTCTAGTTGAGACTGAGCATACAAATTATTCAAAATTACTTCAGGATTTTGACCGGTTTTGAGATCTACAACTATTCTGACCCCTTCTCTATCTGATTCATCTCGAATTTCAGATATGCCATCAATTTTTTTGTCTTTTGAAAGATCTGCAATTTTTTCTACCAAGTTGGCTTTATTTACCTGATAAGGAATTTCAGAAATGATTAATCTACTCTTTTCATTTTTCTCATTTTCAATTTCTACTTTGGCTCTCAGAACAACTTTTCCTCTTCCTGTCTTAGCAGCTTCAATAGCGCCCGCCTTTCCATTTATGATTCCTCCTGTTGGAAAGTCAGGCCCGGGAACTATAGTTACCAATTCATCAATGGATATTTCTGGATTTTTTAAAATTGCCAAAGCTCCATCAATTGTTTCACTCAAATTATGGGGAAGAATATTGGTGGCTAATCCTACAGCTATGCCAGAAGATCCATTAACCAATAAATTAGGATATGATGCTGGAAGTACTTCTGGAATTAGTTCGGTACCGTCGTAATTCTCAACGTAATCAACAGTTTCTTTGTTTATATCATTTAGAAGAGCATTACTAATTTTTGCCATCCTAGCTTCGGTATATCTCATGGCTGCTGCACCATCTCCGTCCATTGAGCCAAAATTACCTTGACCATCAACTAAGGGGTAACGCAGACTAAATTCTTGTGCCATTCTGACCACCGTCTGATAGATTGCTGAATCTCCATGAGGGTGATATTTACCCATTACCTCACCAACAATTCTTGCTGATTTCAAATGGGGTCTGTTCCATTCATTATTAAGTCTGAACATGGCATAAAGAGTTCTTCTATGCACCGGTTTTAAACCATCCCTGGCGTCTGGCAAAGCTCTCCCAACGATTACGCTCATTGCATAATCCATATAAGAATTCTTTAATTCGTCCGTAATATTTACGGGAATTACATCTTCTGTTATGTCATCCATAGAGAAAAATTAATGAAAAACTAATGAAATTTATAGTAAAAATAGTGGATCATTTAATGCCATTATTTTAACATTTTATGGGTATTTTAGCTCTTAAAAATGGAGCTTTAAGACTTAAATTCAGAGACCAAAGTTGAAATGGAATCTTTGGCATCTCCAAATAACATTCTTGAATTTTCTTTGAGGAAAAGTGGGTTATCGATGCCTGCAAAACCTGCTGCCATACTTCTTTTTAAGATGAATACTGTCTTAGCTCTATCGACTTCAATTACTGGCATTCCATATATAGGACTTCCTTCATTTTCCCTAGCATCAGGATTTACAACATCATTTGCTCCAATGACTATGCAAACATCAACTGTTTCCATTAAAGGATTAACATCATCTGGCTCAGCTAAAACATCATAAGATACATTTGCCTCAGCAAGAAGAACATTCATGTGTCCTGGCATCCTGCCAGCTACAGGATGAATGGCATATTTAACCTCACAGCCATTATCTTCTAATAGCTCTCCTAATTCTCTTACAACATGTTGCGCTTGAGAAACTGCCATTCCATAACCTGGAACCACTAGAACAGAATTCGCAGCTTCTAAAATAAGATAAGCATCCTCTGCAGTAATAGGTTTCACCTCTCCTTGAATTTGTCCACTACCATCTGAAGATGCAGTGGCTGCTCCAAAACCGCCAAACAAAACATTAGACAATGACCTATTCATTGCCTTACACATGATATTTGTAAGAATAAGACCACTTGCTCCTACTAAAGCACCTGCAACTATTAGCACGTTGTTGTTAATTACAAAACCTGCTGAGGATGCTGCAAGACCAGAATAACTATTCAACAAAGCAATGACTACTGGCATATCAGCTCCGCCAATTGGCGCAGTTAAAAGTACGCCCAATATCAAAGTTACGCCAATTAAAATAAAGAGAATCGCTTGAGAGGAAATATTCAATAAGCCTGTTGATATGATTAATTCGAAAACTAAGAGCAAGGCAACTAATAATAAAGCTGATAAAACAAATCTTTGGCCAAACAGTATAAGAGGCTTACCGGAAATAATTTCGGATAACTTTCCAAAAGCTACGAGACTTCCTGAGAATGTTATTCCACCAATTAAGACAGTAAATGAAATTGCGATAATCTGTATAAGAGTCGTGCTGGATGGATTAATGAATTCAGCTACGCCTACTAAAAGGCTTGCAATTCCTCCAAACCCGTTGAACAAAGCTACCAATTCCGGCATCGAAGTCATCTTGACAAGCGAAGAAGCTAAAACTCCAACAATCAATCCGCCAATAAGAGCAATTACTAAATATTCATAAGCAATAATTTCATTTTGAGCTAGAGTAACTAAGATTGCTATCAACATTCCTGAAGCTGAAACAAGATTTCCCTTTTGAGCAGTCTCTGCTGAACTTAGCATTTTCAAACCGAAAATGAATAAAATAGAAGCAAAAATATAAGCTAAATTTACGAAAATTGAAGATTGAAAAAAAGCGATCATTTTTTCTTGAACATTTTTAACATTCTATTAGTAACCAGATAACCACCTACAACATTTATTGAGGCAAAGAAAACGGCAAAAGTACCCACTAATATCGAAGAAAAAGTACCCTCTCCCCCTGAAGCTAAAAGAGCTCCAACAATAGTAATTCCTGATATTGCATTGGCTCCAGACATTAGAGGTGTATGAAGTGTTGATGGCACTTTATTGATTAGCTCAAAACCCAAAAATATTGAGAGAACGAGAACAAACAAAAGCAAAACTAATAAAGCTTGGGATTCCATTTAATCCATTATCTCCTTTATAGTTTTGTTTATGTATTCTTTTTCATGAGATACAAGACAAATTGATAAAATTTCGTCTTTAATATCAAGATTTAATTGTTTCTCTCCTTCATTCCAAAACTCATCTATCAAATTGAATATATTTGAAGAATAAACTTGGCTTGAATGAAAAGGAAGTTCGCCAGGTAGATTGGTATTACCAACTATTTTTACTCCATTTAGATCAATTATTTCGTTTGGAACAGACCCTTCAACATTTCCTCCTGTTCCCACAGCCATATCTACAATTACTGAACCTTGACTCATTGCAGAAACCATTTTACTTGTGACAAGTGTAGGAGCCGGTCTTCCAAAGACTTGTGCTGTAGTGATTACGATATCAGAGGAAGCACAAACTTTTTTCATCCCTTCTCTTTGCATCTCTATTTGTTCTGGAGTTAATTCTTTTGCGTATCCTTGTTCAGTCTCCCCTGTTTCTCCAATATCTATTTTTACGAAACGAGCTCCCAAAGACTTAACTTGTTCTTCAACCACGGGTCTAGTGTCAAAAGCTTCTACCTTTGCGCCCAGTCTTTTCGCAGTTGCGATTGCTTGGAGTCCAGCGACTCCTACACCAATGACAAACACTTTTGAAGGAGAGATTGTACCTGCAGCGGTCATCATCATCGGTAATGCTTTTTGCAGTTCTTGGGATGCAATTATGACTGCCGAGTATCCAGCTAAATTTGCTTGTGAGCTTAAGGCATCCATCTTTTGAGCCCTAGTGATTCTGGGAACAAGTTCCATGCTGATAGCCGATATATTTTTTTCTTTTATTTTTTTAACAAGAGATTTTTCATTAAAGGGGTCAAGAAAACTTACCAACAAGGTACCCTCATTAATTTTATCCATTTCCTCCTCATTCAGATTTCTAACAGTGCAAATTATTCCGGCTGAAGCAAAACCTTCATCGCGGATAGATGTTTTCACCCCAAGATTTTCAAATTCTGTATCACTAGTTCCAAGGTGCTCAGCATAAGATTTTTCTATTGAAATAGTTAAGCCTTTATCCAAGAATTTTTTAGCAGATTCCAAGGTCAAAGAAACTCTTGTCTCAAATTCAGGTTCTTTAGGGAAAAAAATATTCATATAAGATTCTTAGACTTTAATTTGAAAAGCAGTATAAATCTAACATAATGATATACAAATGAATATCGACCCAAAAGAAAAAGAAAAATTTAATAAAATTGCTGAAGAATGGTGGGATCCATTTGGAAAATTTGCTCCCTTACACAAAATCAATCCTCTCAGAGCTAATTATATTTCTGAAAGAATTGAGCTAAAAAATAAGCAAATTCTTGATGTTGCCTGTGGAGGTGGTTTGTTAGCAGAAGCGCTGTCACTTAAAGGAGGGAATCTATCTGGAGTTGATATATCAGATGTTGCCATTCATACAGCTAAGAATCATGCAAAGAAAGAAAATATTGATATCAACTATATTTTGGGAGAAGCGGAAAATTTACTTCCTGAAAAAACCGAACATTTTGATGTTGTTACCTGTCTCGAAGCTATTGAACATGTCCCAGATCCTAATCAATTGGTAAAAACATGTTCCGATCTTTGTAAAAAAAATGGTGATGTTTTCTTTTCAACCATAAATAGAAATCCAAAATCATTTCTTTTTGCTATTGTTGGGGCTGAATATATTTTGAATTTGTTACCCAAAGGAACTCATGAATATGAAAAATTTATAAAGCCATCTGAGCTCATACAAATGATGGAAAATAATGGCCTTACAATCAAAGAATTAACGGGTATGAGTTACAACCCCCTGACTAAAAATTATTGGTTAGGAAAAAATGTTGATGTTAATTATCTAATTCATGCAAAAAAAATATAAATGTTTTGTATTTGATCTAGATGGTACTCTTTTAGATACAGCTCCAGAGTTTTTAACTTGTCTGAACACTTTATTAAAGAAAAATAAAAAGCAGACAGTTACTTATGATTTTGTCAGAAATAGAGTCTCTGACGGCGTGGGAAGGTTGATTCAAGATAGCTTCACTATTGACGAAAATCATTCTGAGTTCGAAGGATTAAGAAATGATCTTTTAGCTGAATATAAAAAGAACTATCTTCTTTCTAAAACTTTTCCTGGCACCGATGAATTTCTTTATAAATTATCCAAAAATAAGATTGATTGGATGATTGTAACTAATAAGCCAAAAAAGTTCTTTAAGGAAATTTGTAAAAAATTTGACTGGCACAAACATGCTACTGCAATGGTTTCTCCTGAAGACGTAAATGGCAAAAGAAAACCAGATCCAGCAAGTTTAAATGCAGCTTTAGAAAAAACATCTATGAAAAAAGAGCAATCTATCTATATTGGAGATAATTGGCGAGATGTAGAAGCTGCAAATAATTCTGGAATAGACTCCGCACTTGCATTGTACGGTTACATCGATAAAAAAGATGTTTCTCTTTTAAGGCCAACCTTAAAAATAAATCAAATAGAAGATTTAATAAACTTTATTTAACCTAATACTTCATCAGGACTGATTCTTTTGAATTTTCCTTCCTTAAGTTCTTTTGGTAAAAACAGCTTTCCTAGTCTTACTCTCTTTAGTCTTGATACCTCATGACCAATTGAATCCCATAACTTTCTTACAGATCTATTTTTACCAGACATAATGACCAAAGCAAACCAAGTATGAGATGAAGTTGCTTTGCCTTGTACAAGATCAGTAAAAAATACTTTTTCATTATCAATTGTAATGCCAGACATTAATTTTTTGAGACTTGAATCTGAGGGCTTACCTCGAACTCTAGTAATGTATTCTCTTTCAGTTTCATTAGAAGGATGAATTATGTCATTTGCTAATTTTCCGTCGTTTGTGATTAATATTAGTCCGCTGGTATTAATATCCAATCTTCCTATGGATATCCATTTTCCTGATTTTGGTTTTGGTAAATTCTCAAATATAGTTCTTCTTGATGAAGTATGAGAGCATTCTTCTCCAACAGGTTTGTTATACATTAATAGTTCAGAAGAAATTACCTCAGAAATATTTATTACTTTGCCATCGATATAAACTTTATCCTCACTAGAAATCTTATCTCCTAGCTTGGCTGGTACATCATTGATGAATACCCTGCCTTCTTCTATGAGGCTTTCAACTTTTCTTCTTGATGAGTATCCGTTTTGAGCTAATATTTTTTGAATTCTTTCCTTAGACAACTGCTTCTATTCTGAATTGCTTGGGGAAGGTTCATTCAAAAGAGATATTTGAGCTTCCTCAGGAATATTTTGAATTTCTGGTAATTCTGGTAAATCTGAAAGTTTAGATAGATTTAAATCATCTAAAAAATCTTTTGTTGTTGAGAATAATGCTGGTCTTCCTGGGACGTCTCTATGTCCAACAACTTTAATCCAAGATCGATCTAAAAGAGTTCTGATGATTTGACTACTAACAGAAACTCCTCTGACCTCTTCAATTTCTCCTCTGGTAATAGGTTGTTTATAAGCTATCAAAGCTAAAGTTTCCAAAAGAGCTCGAGAATATTTTTGAGGTTTAGCTTCCCATAATTTTGCTACCCAAGAAGAATACTCTTGTCTTATTCTTAGGCGATAGCCACTAGCAACTTTTACTAATTCAATTGAATTTTCTGCATATTTTTCGTCAATGGATTTCAAAGCTTCTTTAATTTCGTTTAATGTCGGAGGACTTCTTTGGTCAAAAGCAGACAACATCTCTTTTTCGCTTAAAGGTCTTGAAGAAGAAAAAAGTAAGGCCTCAATAATTAAAGATATATTATCCATACTTTTAATGCACGTTCTCCTTCGCTTTAACATGAATGGGGCCAAAAGAATCAGATTGAACCAACTGAATCATAGAGTCTTTTACTAACTCTAAAACGGCTAAAAAGGTAACAATCAAGCCAAGCTTTCCATCGGCCTTCTTATAAAGATTGTAAAATTCCAAAAAGTTTTCACTTACCAGCAGTTCTAAGACATCGGACATTTTTTCTCTGGTAGAGAGTTTTTCAAACTCGATAATATGACTGCCTCTAAGTTTTTGTTTTTCTAACAGCTCATAAAAAATATTTGATAACTTCTCCAACTCTAAAGATGGTAGAGCCTCTTTAGATTCAAACTCGGGAAGAGCTGTACTTGCTGGGAAAAAATCTCTATTAATTCTCGGCATGGACTCAATTTTCATGGAAGCTGTTTTGAAACGCTCATATTCTTGTAGTCTTTTAATAAGTTCTGCTCTTGGGTCATCTTCCAGTTCGTCTTCGGTCGTTTCAACTGGCAACATCATTCTGGATTTTATTTCTGTTAAATATGCTGCCATTAGGAGATACTCTCCAGCGAGATCAAACTGCAATTTTTCCATTAATTCAATGTACTCAACGTACTGGTTTGTGATTTCAGCAACATTTATATCAAGTATGTCTAAATTTTGTTTTCTAATAAAATAGAGAAGAAGATCTAAAGGACCTTCAAAAGATTCAAGAAATATTTTTAAAGCATTTGGGGGTATATAAAGGTCATCGTGAGGAAGTAATATTTGCTCACCGTTAACCGTAGCTAGATTAAACTCCGATTGCATCGGGTTTTTTTCCTGCTCTTTTTTCATAATATAAAGGGCAATTATAGTTTAA
Source organism: uncultured SAR86 cluster bacterium (assembly GCA_902561325.1). GTDB lineage: Bacteria > Pseudomonadota > Gammaproteobacteria > Magnimaribacterales > AG-339-G14 > MEDG-81. Next base: position 22,538 of record CACEOL010000001.1, read on the forward strand.
AAAGCCTTAATTACACAAAATATTGTGTTTTTAAACTAAAAATTGTCTATATATTGTTTTTCCAGAAGTTAGTAATTGGATATCTTCTGTCTTTGCCAAAATTTCTAGCCGAAATCTTTATTCCAAGTGGAACTTGCCTTCTTTTATACTCATTGAAATTGATTAAATCTATAACCTTTTGAACATCATCTGAATTAAAACCTGAGTCAATAATTTCTTTTTTAGTTTTGTCGTCCTCAACATATGCTTCAATAATTGGGTCAAGTAAATCATAAGTTGGCAGTGAATCACTATCTTTTTGATCCTCTGATAGCTCTGCGCTAGGCTCTCTATCAATTATTCTTTGAGGGATAGCTTTGCTAAGAGAATTTCTGTATCTGGCCAAATCATATACGGTTGTTTTGTAAACATCTCTAAGAACAGAAAATCCTCCTGCGGTGTCTCCATATAAAGTTGAATAGCCAACAGCTGCTTCACTTTTATTTCCTGTTGTAAGAACTAGATAGCCCAAATTGTTGGAAAGAGCCATTAGCGTAACTCCTCTGCATCTTGATTGGAGATTTTCTTCGGTTTTATCAAATTCTCTAGGCTCTAACTTGCCATCCAAAGAATTTTTAAATGCCTCAAACATTTCAGATATGGGAATTACCTCGTGAGTGAAGCCAAGATTTTCTGCTAACTGTTGAGCATCTTCAACGCTAATGTCCGCGGTGTATTTAAAAGGCATCATAACTGTATTTACCTTCTCGGGTCCTAATGCATCTGATGCAATTGTTGCGGTTAGGGCCGAATCAATACCTCCAGACGAACCAATCAATATTCCTTTAAAGTTATTTTTTTGTACATAGTCTCTAGTTCCTAATACCAAAGCTTTATAAATGTCAGAAATATCCCCTACCTTACTTAATTGGTCTCTTTTTAAACTGGTTGAAATATTATTTTCATCTATTTCAATTACAGTTTGATCTATTTCGAAACTCTTCAAACGCTTTACTGAATCTTTTGAATCAACAATTAAAGAGCTTCCATCAAAAACTAGCTCATCTTGCCCGCCCACTTGATTCACATAAATTATTGGTTTTTTATATTTAGCAAAATAATTGCAAAGCATTTCTTCCCTTAAATTTTTTTTATCTAAAGTAAAAGGTGATGCACTTAAATTTATGAGCAAATCTATGTCTTGATTGCACATATCATTTGTAAAATCTTCGTTCCAAATATCTTCACAAATAGAAATCCCAAACTTAAGACCTCCATCTTCGAAAACTCCTTGAGATTCTCCCTTTGAAAAATATCTTTTTTCGTCAAATTCTTTGTAATTTGGAAGAATTTGCTTTTTGTAATTTTTAACAACTTTTCCATTTTGATAAAAAAGTGCTGAGTTAAAAATATTTTCCCCCTCACGAGACGGGCATCCTATGATTATAGATATTTCTTTTGATAATTCTTCAAGCTCCAGCGAACATCTCTCGCTTTCATTTAGAAAATCTTCTCTTAAGAGTAAATCCTCTGGCGGATAGCCTGTTAAAAACATTTCAGAAAATACAATGAGATCTAAGTCTTTTCTTTTAGCTTCAGCAATATAAGACTTAGCAAGGTCTAAATTACCCTGAATATCACCAACTTTTGGGTTTTCTTGAACTAATTTTATTTTGTACATTGCTTAATTTAAGCTTTAATTTAAATTTAGAAGAGATAAAATCAACGGTCAAATGAAATATTTAACGGATAATACCAGAATAACAGGCTTGATGGAGGTGTCTCCTCCCGTGGAAGTTATTGAAAAGCTTCCAATTTCAGAAAAAGTCTCTGAACTAGTTTTCAACTCCAGAAACGAAATCTCAGATATTCTTCATGGTAAAGAAGATAGATTGGTAGTAGTTGTTGGTCCATGCTCAATCCATGATCCCAAAGCAGCAATCGAGTATGCTAAAAAACTTAAAACTCTTGAAAAAGACTTAAAAGATCAACTCAAAATAGTTATGAGAGTTTATTTCGAAAAGCCCAGAACGACTGTGGGCTGGAAAGGTCTTATCAACGATCCAAATTTAGATAATAGTTATGATGTAAATAAAGGTCTTAAAGTTGCTAGAAAACTCTTGATAAAAATAAATGAATTGGGTTTGCCTGCAGGAACTGAGTTTTTGGATATGATTACTCCCCAATATATTTCAGACTTGATTTCTTGGGGTGCAATTGGAGCTAGAACTACTGAAAGCCAAATACATAGAGAATTAGCTTCGGGTTTATCTTGTCCAGTTGGATTTAAAAATTCTACTAACGGCTCTATTCAAGTTGCTTTGGATGCAATTGGTTCTTCTTCAAACAGTCATATTTTTCTTTCCATCACAAAAGAAGGAAGGTCTGCTATTTTCAACTCCTCTGGAAATAAAGATTGTCATGTGATTTTAAGAGGCGGAGAATCTCCAAATTATTCGAAAAATGACATTAAAAAGGTTAATGAGGATTTAAAAAATTCTAATTTAACTCAAAAAATTATGGTTGATATGTCTCATGGAAATAGTCAAAAGCAATTCAAGAAACAACTCATTGTAAATAAAGATATCTCTGATCAAATTGCATCAGGAGACCAAAGTATTTTTGGGGTTATGATAGAAAGCAACCTAGAAGAAGGAAACCAAAAAATAGATTCTCTTAAAAACCTTAAGTATGGTCAAAGTGTTACTGATGCTTGCGTCAGCTGGAAAGATACAGAAATAATGCTAAAGCTTTTAGCTAAAGCTGTTGATGCTAGGAGAGAAAAACTTAAGCGTTCTGCCTAAGTTTATGTCAAAAAAATTAAATTTATTAAACTTTGATAAAGAAGTTGCACTGAGTATTGGTCTCAACGAAGCGATTGTGCTTCAGCTATTAAAGACCAAAACAAAACACAGCTTAAGTTTGTTAATTAACAAACTTTCATTCATTGAAGAAAAAGAAATACAAAGAGTTCTTAAAAAACTTCTTAAACTTAAATTAATAGAAGAGACATCGAAAGAGATTTTTTGTCTTAAATCCAAAAGTGAGAAAATTACTCCAGAGAGAAAGCAAATTATTTCTAAAGGATATTTTCCTTCTAATAATATCTTGAAAGAGGCAAAAAGCCTCGGCGTTTCTGAGGACTTCATTAAAAATAAAATTCCTGAATTTAGAGCTTATTGGTCTGATCGAAAGGATAAAAGCTTCTCTTGGGACTATAAATTTCTAAAATATCTTCTGAAAGAATGGAGAGCCCAAGAAGAAAAATTAAATAAAGCATCTAAAATGAAACCAATTCAAAAAAATTGGAAACCTTCAGAAGAAGCATTACAAATATTAAAACATGCCGAAATAGACGAAAAATTTATCGTAGATGCCTTACCAGAATTTATCTTATATTGGAGTGAAAGAAATACTCCATCTGATTCATGGAATAGTAAATTTCTAAACCATATTAAAAATCAATGGGTCAGGTATCAAAATTTGATTTCTATAGTAAAAAAACCAACCAGGATGAATAAAGATTGGAAACCTTCAGAAGATTGTTTCGATGTTTTGAGTTTAGCGAAGATAAATAAAAGTTTTGCCGTATCTCAAATACCAGAATTTAAATTATATTGGCTGGAAACAAAAGAAATGCGTAATTGCTGGAATTCAAAATTCATACAACATGTAAAATTTAAATGGAAAGCTAAACATGGTAATACAAAAAATGTATTATCAAGATTAAGAGATCATGAGTGGGCAGTTAACTTCAAAAATTAAAATACCTAAAAGCCAAGTAGAGCTAATTAATCTCATTTTTGCCGAATTAGAAATTACTTTTCACAATCAATTTCATAAAGCATTTCCTGATGAGGAAACCCTTACCTTAGCTAAGCAACTTTGGCTTGCAAAACTAGAAAAATATCAAAATGAGATAGTATTCAGAGCAATAGATAAAATCATAGAAACTTCAAAATATTTGCCATCTCTGAGTTCGGTTTTAAATCAAATTAAAGAATTAAAACTTCGTGAACAAAACATCCCTTCTTCAAACGCTGCTTACATTGAAGCTAGTTCTTTAGGAGAGACAAGTCCTATGGATTTTAATTGGTCACACCCATTCATTTATCATGCTGGTGCAAAAGTAGGCTGGTATAGACTAAAAACAGAATCTGAATTCGATATAAAAAAGGAATTCTTAAGTGTTTACGAGAAAATATTAGAAGAAAGTGAATTCAAGGAAAGCTTGCTCCTTTTGCCGGTAAATAATGAAGAAATGACCGACGAAAAACCTCTTTCAAGTGAAAAACAAAAAGAAAGATTGGAAGATATAAAAAAGAAATATTTATAGTTTTTCCTTGATATAATCGCGTCTCGCCTCAATATATTAATTAAGGAAAAAATAAATGAGTATAGTTACAAGGCTTCTTTCTAGATCCAACTTAGAATGGGCATCAATTTTTATTGGTTTTGCAATTATCTGGATGGTCTCCGGATTATTTGTTCAAGAACCAGCTCCTCCAGCATTGATTGAAAAAAAAGATGCAGTAGTTAGGGTCATCGATCAGAAAGCAGAAAATTTTTCCAAGGAAATTGTAGTCAAAGGCTTTACTAAAGCTGATAAAAAAGTATTAGTTAAATCAGAAACCTCTGGAAAAATAATTGAACTACCAGTAGAACAAGGTTCTTTCATAAAAAAAGGAGAAGTAATTTGTTCCCTATTTGTTGCAGAAAGGCAGGCTAATTTTGATAAAGCTTTACTTGATTATAATTCTGCAAAAAAACTTTTCGAAGAAGAGCTTTATTCATCCAAACAACTCCAAAATGCAAAATCAAATTATGAGAGAGCTAAGTTAGAATTGGACTATGCAAAAATCAAAGCTCCATTTGATGGCGTGGTAGATAAGATTGATCTGGATGTTGGAGATTTTTTAAACCGTGGATCAACTTGTGCTACTGTTTTGGATTTAGACCCAATGATGGTAACAGGAGATATTTCTGAAAGTGAACTTTTAACTTTTACAAAAGATAGTGGTGTAAAAGTTATTACAAATGACGGTCAAGAGTATCAAGGTAATATCACCTTTATCTCATCATCTGCAGATGAAATGATGCATACTTTTGACATAGAAATTTCAATTCCCAATCCACTTAGAAAAATCAAAGATGGTCAAACTGCTAAAGTAATAGTCTCAGCTACCCCACAACCTGCTCACATTGTCCCGCTATCAATTCTTCGATTAGATGAGGCAGGCAACATTGGCGTAAGAGTCGTAAATAAAGATAACCTAGTTGAGTTTTATACAGTTGAAATAATTCAAGATACAGAGAATGGTGTTTGGGTCTCTGGTCTTCCTTTCAATTCAAGAATCATTACTGTTGGTCAGGACTACGTCAATAATAATGAAAAAGTCGATATTGCCATTGACTATAGACTGAATAAGGATGAAAACATTAATTGATTTTTTTGTAGACCGTTACAAAGCTACATTTACATTTCTAACCTTTGTATTGGTCTGGGGATTTACCTCTGTTATACAAATTCCAGCATCTGCCTATTCAGACATCAATATTCCTTATGTTTTTGTTTCTACCTACTACGATGGCGTTTCTGCACAAGACTCAGAAAGGCTTGTTACTAGGCCAATAGAACAAAAATTAAAAACTGCAGATGAGTTAGTAGATATTCAATCTTATAGCAGACAAAACATGTCTTACGTGATTTTAGAATTTCCGGTTGAATATTCCAAAGATAAGGCAGTACAAGATGTCAAAGACCTTATTGACGAGGTAAAACAAGAGTTACCATCAGAATCAGATGATCCTGTAGTAAAAGAGTTTACTCTGGATGAATTTCCAATTATGGATATAAATCTGATTTCAAGTTCATCAAACCAACGTGAACTGTTGGCTTTTGCAAGGCAATTACAAACTTCGATAGAAGCATTACCCGATGTTTTGGAAGCTCAACTTAGAGGTGTTCCTGATGACTTACTTGAAGCTTCCATAGATAAAACAAAACTAGAAAGCTATAACGTATCTCCGAGAGATTTATACAACGCAATTGGAGATGCAAATAGAGCAATTCCAGCAGGCGACCTAAGGTCAGCAACAGGTAAATTTTCCGTTTTAGTGCCATCTGTTTTTGAGGATGTGACTGATGTTGAGAACATTCCAGTTATTGAAAGCAATGGAAAAGTAATTACTCTAAAAGATCTAGTTACCCTTAAAAGAACATTTAAAGATAGAGATTCCTTTTCCAGGGTAAATGGAAAAGATTCTGTGACGCTGTCAATTATGAAAAGACAGGATGCCAAAGAAGTTGTAGCAGCAGCAAAAGTAAACTATGTCTTAGATGAGTTTCGACCTAACTTGCCGGCAGGAGTAGAATTAATAATCACGCAAGATAGAACCGGTTGGTCTTCTATGATGGTTGGTGAGTTGGGAGGAAATATTCTAACTGCATTAATTTTAGTGATGACAATTGTTGTTGGAACAATGGGATTGAGGTCTTCGACAATGGTTGCAATGGCCATTCCGACCTGTTTTCTTTTTGCATCAATTTTTTTAGCTGCAATAGATTACAGCTTTAATTTTATGGTTTGTTTTGGACTATTAATATCTTTAGGTATGTTGATAGACGGTTGTGTTGTGGTAGTTGAGTATGCTGATAGAAAAATGGCTGAGGGTTTTGAAAGAATTGAAGCATATAAGTTTTCCGCAAAAAGAATGTTTTGGCCTGTCACAATTTCAATAGGTACAACCTTATCTATTTTTGTTCCAATGTTTTTTATGCCAGGAGTTTCTGGACAATTTTTAAGGCCAATGATTACAACATTGTTTATTGTCTTATCGGGTTCGGTATTGTATGCATTAGTCTTCACTCCAGCTATTGGGTCTAGATTTGGCAATTTGGGAATTAGAAAATCTAGAACCTTAGAAAATGCCAGTATTCTTGAGCATGGAGATCCCACACAAATTGATGGTCTTACAGGTACGTACGCGAGAGCCTTAAGAAAGGTGATTCAATCTCCCGGGAAATTCGCCGTCTTTGTCATTTTATCAGTTGTGACAATTTTCATGTTGTACGGTGAACATGCTCCTGGAAGTAGGTTCTTCATTGAAGAAGAGCCGATGGAAATGGAAGTAAAAATTGAAGGTCGAGGCAGTTTTGGTGAGTCGGAAAAATTAGGTTTCTTAAAAGAAATTGAAGATATTGTTTTAAGCATTCCCGGTCCACGATCTATTTCTTTGAATATGAATGGCGTTGCGGATCCCAGAGATAGAGGTAATTCAGATGAAATAGGAACCATTTTTATTGAAATGCCTTTTGAAAAAAATCTGCAACGTACAGGCTGGGATGTATACGATGAACTTTTGGAAAAAACCAAAGATATTCCGGGACTAGTAGTAAATGCAAAGATTAGAGAAAATGGCCCGCCAACCGACTCTCCAATAGAGATAGATGTATTTGGTAAAGATTTTGACATGGTAACTGATGCAACCATTGCTTTAACGAAGTATATGAAAGATTCTGTTCCAGGCGCAAAAAATATCTATAACACCATTCCAACAAATCTTTTGAAATGGACAATTAAAATTGATAAAGAAAGAGCAAGGCAATTTGGAGTAGCAACTCAAGATATTGGAGCAGCAATTCAATTTATGACTGCTGGGGTAAAAGTAGGGGAATACAGACCCGCAGACTTAGATGAAGAAGTAGACATCAGAGTTAGATTTCCAGCTGATCAGAGAAGATTAGATCAGTTCAATGAACTAACTGTAAACACAAGATTTGGACAAGCCCCATTGAGTAGTTTTGTAGAGGTCGTTCCAGCCTATATTCCACCTTCTATTCGAAGAGTATCTGGAGAAAGAGCTTTTACTGTAGCAGCAGAGTATGCAAAAGGCTCTTTAGTGGAGGATGTAATTCCAAAAATTGAGCAGTGGATAGCTGATAACAATGAGTACGAACGATTGCAATTTAGGTTTGGTGGACAACAAGCGGAGTCTGATGCAAACTCGGCTTTCTTTCTGTTTGCTTTTATTGTTGGCATATTTTTAATGTCGATTTTGTTGATGGTTCAACTTAACAGTTTCTATCAAGTTTTTGTAATCGTATCTGCCGTAATATTATCTACTGCTGGGGTTTTGCTTGGTTTATTGGTAACACAACAAGTTTCTAGCTCTTTATTTACAAGTTTAGGAGTTATTGCTTTGGCAGGAATTGTTGTCAACAATAATATTGTTCTAGTTGATACATACAATGTAATCACTAAAGAGAATCCAAATTTATCCAGAGAGCAAATAGTAATTCGTACAGCTGCGCAAAGACTAAGACCTATTATCCTAACGACAGCAACTACTGTTATCGGGTTATTACCATTGGCTTTGGGGATTGGTGTAGATTTTTATCAAAGAAGTGTTGAAGTCGGAGGAAGAGTTTCCGAGTGGTGGCAACCTATGTCTTTTGCTGTTGTTTGTGGTCTGTCTTTCGCTTCAGCATTAACCTTGTTCTTAACACCTTGTTGGCTTATGCTACCTGAAGCTATAAGAAAAACATTCAGAAACGTAAAAAACATATTTTTAAAAACAGCCAGTGAACGATAAATCCAAAGAAAAAAGTTTAGATTTTGAAAAATCTTTAGCAAAACTAGAAAGCATTATTGAAGCGCTTGAAGATGGCGATCTACCTCTGAATGAATCAATAAAAACTTTTGAAGAGGGAGTGAAGTTAACCAAATACTGTCAGGAACTCCTCACCAAAGCTGAATTGAAAATTCAAAAGCTTTTAGAAAAAGATGATGGCACGCTTGATCTAGAAGACTTTGATGACAAATAATTTAGAAGATTTAGACATTAAAGATCTCTCTTTTTTAAATAAGAACTTAAAAAGGATAGATAAAGCAATTCTTGAATCTTTACCCTCTAAAAACTTTTCAAAAATTTCCAAGGCTATACACTACTCTGTTTTAAATGGCGGAAAGAGAATCAGACCTCAACTAGTTTTATTAATGGCAGAAGCATTAAAAGTTGATGTTAGTCCTAAAACTATTGATTTAATGGCTGCTTCTGGAGAACTAATTCATTGTTATTCATTGATTCATGATGATTTACCTTCAATGGATGATGATGATTTCAGAAGAGGAAAGCTTTCTTGTCATAAAAAATTTGATGAAGCGACCGCAATATTAGCAGGAGATGCTATACAGCCTCTTGCGTTGGAAGTTTTGACAACCATTAAAGATAAAAAACTTGAATCCGAACAAAAGCTAAAAATCATTAACCTGTTCGCAAAAGCATGTGGACCAAGGGGAATGGTTGAAGGACAAAGTCGAGACTTAGCTGCAGAAGGAAAAAAAATTCAGGTTAGAGACTTGGATGAAATACATTATTTGAAGACAGGAAAACTTATAGAGGCCTGTGTTGAATCTATTTGTATTCTTAAAGATGGATTATCAAAAAAAGATAAGATAGCTTTTTTAACTTTTGCAAAAAAATTTGGGTTAGCCTTCCAGATTAAGGATGATATTTTAGACGTTCTTGGAGATGAGAAGAAAATTGGTAAGCCGTTAAACTCTGATTCCAAGCAAAATAAAGCCACCTACCCTTCTATTATTGGTCTTAAAGCATCTCAGGAAAGGGCTGAGAAATTATGCCTTGATGCTTTAAAGATATTGTCAAAGCTACCTTATAATACTGAGAATTTAATAAAATTATCAAAATTTATAATTTTGAGAGATAAATAATGAAGACTTATTCTGAAATTCCATTATCTTTGCCTTCCACTCCCTTACTGGATAAAGTGAATTATCCCGCTGATTTGAGAAAATTAACAAAAAAGGAAGTTCATCAATTTTCAGATGAATTAAGAGAATATTTAATCTATTCAGTTTCACAAAGTGGCGGTCATTTTGGAGCAGGTCTAGGGGTTATTGAATTAACTGTTGCCTTGCACTACATATTCAATACTCCTGAGGATAATTTGATCTGGGATGTTGGTCATCAAAGTTATCCTCATAAAATTATCACAGGAAGAAAAAAGGAAATTTCTTCTATAAGGTCTAAAAATGGTTTGCACCCATTTACAAATATTGAAGAGAGCATCTACGATTCATTTGGTGCGGGACACTCGAGTACCTCTATCAGTGCTGCACTTGGCATGGCAGTTGCCAAACCTGAGAAAAATCATGTTGCAGTGATTGGTGATGGCGCTATGACTGCGGGAATGGCTTATGAAGCGCTAGCGCACGCAGGATCTCTGGACTCGGATATTTTAGTTATTTTGAATGATAACAGCATGTCTATTTCAAGAAATATAGGTGGTTTTTCAAATTATTTAGCGAGAATTTGGGCAAGTAAATTTTATACTTCTGTCAGAGAAGGAGGAAAAACAGCTTTAAGATTTATCCCTTCTGCTAAAAATTTTGCAAAAAGAGCAGAAACGCATTTTAAAGGTATGTTAGCCCCAGGAACTCTATTTGAAGAACTGGGTTTTAATTATATTGGCCCCATGGATGGTCATAATCTAAACGAAATGTTAAAAACTTTAAAAAATTTAAAAGATATTAAAGGCCCAAAACTTTTGCATTTGATAACTCAAAAAGGAAAAGGATTTTTACCTGCAGAGAAAAATCCAATTGGGTTTCATGCTCTAAATAAAATTGAAACTACAGAAAGTAATTCCAACGGGAAAAAATATTCTACAGTTTTTGGGGATTGGCTCTTAAAAAAAGTGGAAGATGGCGATGATAACTTAGTAGCCATTACTCCAGCTATGTCAGAAGGCTCAGGCATGAATGATTTTGCTGAAAAAAATCCAGATAAATTTTTCGATGTCGCTATTGCTGAGCAACATAGTATGACCTTTGCTGCAGGTTTAGCTAAAGAAGGAAAAAAACCTATTCTTGCTATTTATTCCACATTTTTGCAAAGAGCATATGATCAATTAATTCACGATGTTGCTTTACAAAAATTAGACGTAACTTTAGCCATAGACAGAGCTGGTTTTGTAGGAGGAGATGGGGCAACTCATGCAGGTATCTTTGATGTTTCTTTTCTGAGGTGTATCCCAAACATGATTATTATGAGCCCCTCTGATGAGAATGAATGCTGGCAAATGCTCTCCACAGGATATAATTATCATGGGCCAGCAGCAATACGTTACCCGAGAGGTGAAGGACCTGGTGTTGAAATTTCTAAAAACTTTGATTCTCTCGAAATTGGTAAGGCAAAAGTTATTAATGAAGCGGTATCAGAGCTTGTCATTTTCTCTTTCGGTAATATGTTACATTTATCGATGGAAATTGCTGACGCATTAAACTGTTCTTTGGTAGATATGAGATTTATAAAGCCTCTTGACGAAGAAATCATAGAAAAATATGCAAAAACTTACAAACATATTGTTTCCATTGAAGAAAATGTAGTAACCGGTGGAGCAGGTTCAGCGGTAAATGAATTTTTATCAAAAATTGGCTATTCTGAAAAACTTAAGATTTTTGGGATTCCTGATGAATTTCCAATAGTCGGTAGCCAAGAGGATCAAAGAGAAGCGGCAGGTTTAACAAAAAATAAAATTATAGAAAAACTTTCTCAAGAACTAGACTTAAAAAATTTGGATAAAAAAGTTTCCGCCTAATAAAGTTAGGCCTGCAAATACGCCTGCCAATAAATCATCCAAAACAATTCCTAAACCTGATTTGAATTTTCTATCAAAAAAAGAGATAGGATGAGGTTTAAAAATGTCAAAAAAACGAAAAAGAACAAATAGAATGCAAGCAGCAAGATAGGATGCTTCCAGCCATTCTGAAGTTGAAAAGTTATAGACTCCCAAAAAAGGTATAAACAAAAAAGATAGCCATGCACCAGCAACTTCATCAATCACAATTGCCTTTTGATCTTTTTCTACTAAGTCTTTTGAGGCAATCTCACAAACAATTATTGACGAAACAACAAAGCAAAGAAATAGCGAAACAATTAGAAAAAAACTTAATTGAAGATAAATAAAAAGGAAAAATAATAAAAGCCCCGCTAAAGATCCCCAAGTTCCTGGGGCTATTGGTAAAAGCCCTATTCCAAAGAAAGATGCCAAAAGGTGAGAGAATTTATTTAGTTCGGGAAATTTATTCATCAACTTAAATGATTGTAGCTTTTGTCTCTTATGAATATTTCTTTTTTATCTTGATAAATCTTAATGCCTTTTCTTGAAGTCATTTCGCCTATCTTAAATTTTTTAAATTTTAATTTTTTGCACAGTTGAGACAACTTGGGTTCTTTATTTTTTGGTACAGTAAAACACAGTTCATAATCATCTCCCCAAGTTAATGCTTCTTTGAAAGGGCCTTTGTAAGGAATTACATCAATATTTATTTCAGCGCCTAAATTACTTTGCTGACAGATATGACCCAAATCTCCTAGTAACCCGTCAGAAACATCTATACAACTACTAGCAATATTTCTTAAATTTTTTCCCAGTAAAGTATGAACTTTGGGCTGGAGAAACTTTTTAGCATGTTTTTTTTCTTCAATATTTAGATTTTTTTTCTTTGACTGAATTGCTTTTAAACCCAATTTAGCAATACCTAAGACTCCACTAACATAAATTGAATCGCCAACTTTTGCACCATTTCTAGAAATAAAATCTTTATGATTTACTTCACCACAAACTCCGACCGAGACAGAACATTCTCTTCCTTTCACAAGGTCCCCGCCAATAATTGGTACCTGATAGGTTTTAGTAAATAGTTTTAAACCCCTTGCAAAGTCTTTTAACCAAGCTAATTCTTTGCTTGGTGTTACAAGTCCTATGGACAGCCATTTTAGAGTTCCACCACAAGCGGGAATGTCGCTAGCTGCTACACAACAAGCTCTGTAAGCAATTTCATTTGGAGCTAAGGTCTTTGGAAAATGTATATCAGCATTTGAAACATCTGTAGAAAAGATTAGATCTGATTTATTAGCTAAAAAAAGGGCTGAATCATCGCCAGGCCCAACGATAATACCTGAGGAGTCGTTGTATTGACTCCCCAAGTTTTTAAAGTATTTTTGTAGGACTAAAAATTCATCCGATTCTTTCATTTAGAATCGGATAAATAATTAAGAATTGTAAGCTTCAAATAGGCCTGTAGCTCCCATACCGCCACCGACACACATTGTGACGATGCCGTATTTTCCGCCTCTCCTACTAAGCTCTCTAGCGACATGACCAACTTGACGTGAACCAGTCATACCAAAAGGATGTCCTATAGAAATTGAGCCACCATTGACATTTAACTTATCACTAGGAAGGCCAAGTTTATCTCTGATGTAAACTACTTGAGAAGCAAAAGCTTCATTAAGCTCCCATAAGTCTATGTCTTCTAGTTTTAAATCAGCCGACTTTAAAAGCTTAGGGATTGAGTAAACTGGACCAATTCCCATTTCATCTGGCTGACAGCCAACAACGGTAAATCCTCTAAAATAAAGTTTTGGAGTAAGGCCAAGCTCTAAAGCTTTTTCTTCGCTCATTACCAGAGTAACTGAAGCGCCATCAGAAAGTTGTGATGAGTTTCCAGCTGTAACAGAACCATTTTCTGGATCGAACACAGGCTTTAAAGATGAAAGTCCTTCTATAGTTGTTTCGGGACGATTACAGTCATCACGATCGACTGTAACTTCTACATCTTTCTCTTCGCCAGACTCTTTATTAACAAGCTTCATGACTGTATCCATTGGAACAATTTCGTCGTCATAATAACCAGCTTCTTGTGCAGCGGCAGTTCTTTGTTGGCTTGATAAAGCGTATTCATCTTGCGCTTCTCGGGTTACATTGTAACGTTTTGCAACACATTCGGCTGTTTGGCCCATGGCATGATAAATACCTGGAACGTCTGCAGCGAGTTGTTCATTTACGTACATATGCATGTTGGTATTACCTTGAGTAGTTGAGATTGATTCAACTCCTCCGGCAATGATGCAATCACTGAAGCCACTTTGTACTTGAGTCGCAGCCATTGCTACAGTTTGTAGTCCAGAAGAACAATATCTATTAACAGTGGTTCCACCGACTTCAATGGGTAATTTTGATAATACTGCAACGTTTCTTGCAATATTATGGCCTTGTGCACCTTCAGGTGCTCCACATCCAAGAATCATATCTTCCACCATAGCGGGATCCAATCCTGGGTTTCTTTCTAATAAAGCATTTACTAAATGCGCTGTCATATTATCAGCACGAGTTTGATTAAATCCCCCTCGAAAAGATTTAGCTAATCCAGTACGGACGCTATCAACGATTACTACGTTTCTCATAAAATCTCCTATTTTTTTGAACTTTGATTATAAAGACTTATTGAGTTTATTACTAACAAAAAAAAACCCTTGCCGAAGCAAGGGTTTTTTTATTTTTATGACTATTAAAAGTCTATACCGAATTGGAAACCAAACGATCTTGGCTCTCTAACAAACACAGAACTAGTGTGACTTGTTGAAGAGTTAGTAATGTTTGCAGCTGTTACGTTTCTTTCATCAGTCAAGTTTTGACCATAAAAGACGATTCTCCAGTTTCCATCAGTTGGAACAATGTTAAGTCTAAAGTTGATTTCATCCCAAGCAGGTATTTTATTCTGTTGAATATTAAATACATTTTGAGGTGCATCTCCTCTGTAGTAGTAGTCCAATCTTGGTGTTACTTCTAAATTGTCAGTTTGGAATGTGTAAGCAATACCTAAAGACAGAGAAATATCTGAGAAAGGCATTGGATTTCCTTTTATGGATTGTTCCAATCCTGAATTTACAAGAAGTCCATTGGTAGTAGCTGTGTTGTAACAAGTATCAGCTTCATTGGTACCGTCACCATCAGGATCTCCTGATCCGACAACAATACCGTTTCCACCGTTATAGGTTAATCCATTACCCATAGCAGCTTTCACTGCTGGATTTGTATGCATTGTTAAAAGCGCACATATTCCACCAGTCTGTAAAGCACCTCCAGTACCTAGAACACCAATCGAAGGAAGAAGAGTTCCATCAGGGCCAGCAACTGTTACTCCACCAACCTGCTTCACAGTAGGTGAGTAAACTAGAGTCGCAGTTGGAGCACTTGCAGCAACTACGTTACCTGGAGTTAAGGCAGTCGGTATACAAGTATTTATTTGTGCACCACCTGGTAACCCGGTAGGAATGAAGTGACAAACATCAGCTTTTGTTCCATAAGAAGTTGCAGCAGCACTCATTTCTGCTGGAATCATAAGCAGTCCAGCCTGAGCTGTTGCATCCCTTGCAGCATCTGCAGCAGCAGCTTTAACAGCAGCATTTCCAGCAGTAGCGGCAGAAGTAGTAGCCATAATTCCTGCAATAGATGCAGCGAACTCGTTAGTTCCAGCAAGTGCAGTAATTGCGTTGTTCAAAGCTGTATTTTGAGCAGCAGCATCACCACCACCAGCTGCAGCTGCAGCAGCAGCACCTGCTGTAGCTAATTGATATTGGAGAACGTTTCCATAAATATGACCTGTGTGTTCTTTATGAGCTAAGAATGAGTTAGCAGTCGCACTTTTCATGACATGCCATGTAGATGCTGAAGCTAAACCATTGTAGTGACCACCTAAATCGTGAGGATTTACAATAGATGCATCGCCAATTTCGGAGTCGTAGTAGCTAAACTGCATGTTGAAAGACAGACCAGGAACGTCTGGTGGTGTGAGATAAAGCTCTAGCTCAGCACCCATGCTTTCCAATGGTATTCCATAGTTGATTGCAGTTTCGTTTCTGATTGACCCCAAGTGGAAATTTTTGAAGTCGTTGTAGTAAAAGGATGCGTTAGCAACCAATCCCACTTCAGGAACAGTAGCTTTTATACCCAACTCTAATGCTTCTACTTCTGTGCTTTCAAAAGCAAACGGAGTATTAGGGAATTGAGCTGCATTAAATGGCGGGTTAAATCCACCACCTTTAAAACCTTTCGAATAACTGATGTACATCAAAGTATCGTCATTGATTGCAAAATCCCAAACCAATCTTCCAGTAGTGTTTGAAAACTCTTTAACAGGAATAACAGCTGGGGTAGCAGTTGCATAATCAGCATTAAAAGCATCTAATCCGGCTAACAAGTAACCTTGACCGCCTGCACCAGTACCATCAAGTGGCGTACCAATTTGTTGACCTACAGTATTAGCCATTCCACTTGTTGCACTAGTTTGACAAGTGGTTGTGAAAGCTACAGCACCATCAGTCAATGTAAATGCTGTTGAATCTGTTCCACCTAAGGCAGGGTTTACCCCGGCACATCCAGCAGCAAGTGCAGCAGCTGACCAGTTAGAAACTGTAGGCGTGTCATAGAAAGTTGCTCTAGTTCTAACCTCTTTTCTGTCTTGTGTGTAACGAAGACCAAGAGTTAGCTTGTGACGATCTGCGACATCAAAATAAAATTCCGTAAATATTGCTTCAGCATCTAATTGGAAAGGAGCAGTTTCATTGTGGAAATACTCTGTGTAGACCCCATCGATTCTCGCAATTCTCTGTAGCATTTGAGCTCTTGCTACTGCTTGATTTTGTGCAGTATCAACGCTTAATAGGCCTCCAGAAGCTGCGGCAAAACCACCCACGATTACGTTACCAGTTCCTGTTTGCAGTGGAGTACATGTTCCAGTTCCTGCTGCTTGGAAAGCACACCCTGCAAGAGTTGCAAAACCAGCACGGTAAGAACCAGCAATAGTTCCAGGCAATTGCAAACCGTTCATAGTAATACCAGAGGCATATACGTTATAGAAACTGTTTGCTTCGTTGGAAATACTAATACCACCAACTAAGAAGTTGAACATGCCATCAAAGTCAGAAGCATACTTAATCTCGTATGTATTACTTCTTGAATTACTATATGAAGCATCTCCAGAAACTGGAAGCCTGTGATAGCCTCTTACACCTTGACCGTTGGCACAAAAAATTCCGGCTTGTCCCGCATCAATATCACATTGTGGAGTTGCATAGAAGTTGGTATATCCTAAAGGCACACCCAGTTGTGCTCCTTTATTAACATCTCCAGTGACTCCTCCAAGAGTGCCACCATCTGCTAAAAATAGCGCATTGTTAGCTTGAAGACCAGCAGACCATCTGATTGAAGAAGCTTCGTACGATAGCGATGAAGTGTCTCGATAAAACACTCTCTTCTTAACATTTGCAGAAACAGTCAGTTGACCTTCGTCGAAATCTTTTTCAAAAAGTAATTGTGAAGTGGATTCTTGAGCTTCGTGTCTAGGGGATCTCCACACATTAGCTTTGAAAAATTCGTTCGGAATATTAGGAGCATCAACCAAAGCAGCATATAGGGCATTTGCGGTAGCACCTGCTGCAGCAGCATTAAATCCAGAAAGAGGGTTGTAACATTTACCTGTGTTTGCACCGTCAGCACATCCCAATTGACCAGGAAGATAAAAAGCAAGGTTTCCACCTAATAAGGAAGGTAAAGTTGAACCATTCGACATAGGTGAAATTTGTTGGAAAACCTGTTGTCCACCAACCACACAACCTTGAGTCAAACTACCTCCGGTTTCACACCAAACACCACTTACTTGGTTTCTTGCAGATTCTTCATCGTAAGCATTATGCACAGCAGTTATTCTCATGGTGTCGTCAAATTCATAGGCTAATGTAGCTCGCCATTGATAACCATCTCTGTTATCAAAATCATCGGTTGCTTCCGAATAAATATTTTGGTGAACACCATCTTTTTCAAGGTTAGTAAAAGCAAAACGTAACCCAAGTTGATCGGTAACAGGAACGTTAAGCATCATGGTCACCATCTTTTCGTTATCTTGACCATATTTAATATCGGCACTGCCATAAAATTCATCTAAATCTGGTTTAGCGGTAATTAGGTTTATCACTCCACCTGTTGCATTACGACCAAATAAAGTTCCTTGAGGTCCACGAAGAACCTCTAGCCTTGCCATATCCAGATATTGAATTTCAGAAACCGAAGTCAGCCCCAAAGGCAAACCGTTCAAGTGAATTTCCACACCTGCATCAGCACTCGCTGCTGTTGCAAGGTTGGTAATACCTCTTATAGCGAAACCACCTGCACCAAATTGTGTAGCAGTGAAAGCAACTCCTGGAACTTGCAACTGAATATCTGATGCGTATTCAATTTGCCTATCTGCTAAAACTTCGTCAGTAAATGCTGATACCGCAATTGGAACATCCTGCAGACTTTGCTCGGTTCTTTGCGCGGTAACGATTACTTCCTCAATTGTGGCTTGAGCATACATAGAAGAAACCATAAAAATGGAGCCAACTACTGCCAAGCTTGTTTTAAAGAATTTACTCATTATGAATCCTCCCCTAATGAGTTAAAAATTAATTTGTGAAGATCTTAAGCTAGAAAAAATATAACTTTTACTTATAAGCTTAAGGATTCTCCCCCTATAGCAATCGATAATACCTATTTTTGCAAGTACTGCAACCTTTTCAGAACAAAAAAAACCTCTTTGAAGAAAACTGTTTAAAATGATTTTGCAAGAAGAGAAAACTTAACAGATGAACAAAAAAGAACGGGCTTTATTCATTGAAAAAAAACTCAGTGAACTTTTTCCCAATCCTAAGGCGCCATTGAATCATAAAAATGCTTTCACTTTATTAATAGCAGTTTTACTGAGTGCACAGACAACAGATAAAAGAGTAAATATAGTAACCAAGGAACTTTTCAAGGCTGCGGATAATCCTGAAGATATGTTTAAATTGGGAGAAGAAAAAGTATACGATTTTATTAAAACTTGCGGTCTAGCTCCAAAGAAAGCTAGAGCTATTGTAGAAACCTCAAAAATTCTTGTAGATAAATATAATAGTAAGGTGCCAAAGGAATTATCTTTATTGGAAGAACTTCCGGGTGTAGGTCATAAAACCGCGTCAGTAGTCGTAAGTGAATTTTTTAAAAAACCTGCATTTCCAGTAGATACTCATATTCATCGTCTAGCTCAACGTTGGGGTCTAACTAATGGCAAATCAGTCAAACAAACAGAAGAAGATTTAAAAGCAGTTTTTGATGAAATGAGTTGGCGAAATTTGCATTTGCAAATTATTTTTTACGGAAGAACATTTTGTACAGCAAGAGGCTGTGATGGAACAGTTTGCTTCATGTGTAAAAGTTTATATCCTAATAGAAAAAGAAAAATTAAGACTTTAAAAGCTTAAAATTATTTCTATCAGGAGTATAATTTGCTTTTGGCAAATCATTTATGTACGGAAATAATCTTTCTATAAAATCTTTCGATGATGACCTCTGGCAAGCTTTGGAAAAAGAACGAGTCAGACAAGAGCAACATATCGAACTTATCGCGTCTGAGAATTATGCTTCTCCAAGAATATTAGAAGCGCAAGGCTCAATCTTAACTAACAAGTATGCTGAGGGGTATCCAGGCAAAAGATATTATGGTGGTTGTGAGTTTGTGGATATTGCCGAACAACTGGCTATAGATAGGGCAAAAGAATTATTTAACGCAGATTATGCCAATGTTCAACCTCACTCTGGAGCTAGTGCAAATGCTGCGGTCTTTTTAGCTTTGTTAAACCCTGGCGATAAAATTTTGGGCATGAGTCTTGATCATGGAGGTCATTTGACTCATGGCTCTAAAGTAAATTTCTCTGGAAAGATTTATGAATCTTTCAGTTATGGTATTGACCCCGTAACTGGTGACATCGACTATGCTCAAGTTGAATCCTTGGCAAAAGAGCATAAGCCTAAACTAATTATTAGCGGATTTTCAGCTTTTTCCGGCATTTTGGATTGGGCAAGATTTAAAGCAATTGCTGATTCAGTTGATGCTCTCTTATTGGCGGACATTTCTCATGTTTCTGGCCTTGTTGCTGCTGGGCTTTATCCCAACCCTTTTCCTCATGCAGATGTAGTAACTACAACGACTCACAAAACTTTAGTTGGTCCCAGAGGAGGATTGATTCTGGCAGGTCCTAACGAAGAATTGCAAAAGAAGCTTAATTCAGCTTTATTTCCTGGATCGCAAGGAGGTCCTTTAATGCATGTCATTGCCGCAAAAGCTGTCTGCTTCAAAGAGGCTATGGAAGATGAGTTTAAGTTATACCAACAACAAATACTTGCAAATGCAAAAGCCATGAGTAATCAATTCATGGCTAATGACATTGATATTGTTTCTAATGGAACCTCTAACCATATGTTCCTTGTAAATCTCATTAAGAATGAAGTCACCGGAAAAGATCTTGAAGCTGCACTTGGTCAGGCTTTTATTACGGTCAATAAAAATTCGGTACCCAATGATCCTAAATCTCCTTTCGTAACATCTGGTATTCGGATTGGAACTCCGGCAGTGACTCGAAGAGGTTTTAAAGAAAAAGAAGTTTCTCAAATTGCTGATTGGATTTCTCAAATCATTCACAATATTGAAGATCAAAATTTACTCAAAGAGATAAAAAAAGAAGTTAAAACTCTTTGTGGTAATTTTCCAGTTTATTCTCAATAAATCATGCATTGTCCTTTTTGTTCCTTCGAAGAAAGTAAGGTAATTGACTCCCGCCTAGTAACAGAAGGAAGTGAAATAAGAAGAAGACGAGAATGTCTTAAGTGTGGTGAAAGATGGACTACTTTTGAAGTAGGTGAACTGGTGATGCCTAAAATAATCAAACAAGACAAATCTAGGGTTCCTTTTGATGAAACTAAGATTCGAGAAGGAATAGCTAGATCTTTGGAAAAGCGTCCCGTAAGTGATGCTCAGTTTCAAACTCTTATAGAGTCAATAAAAAAAGAGATAAGAGGTTTTGGGGAAAGAGAAATTGAATCAAAACAAGTTGGCGAATCAGTCATGCGCCATTTAAGGAAATTAGATGAAGTTGCTTTTGTCAGGTTTGCTTCAGTTTACAGAAGTTTTCAAGACCCAAATGAATTCAGTGAAGAAGTAAAAAAATTAAGCGATGAATGACACCCATTTCATCTCGAAAGCAGTTTCCTTGGCTCTTAAAGGAAAATTCAATACAAAACCAGGGGTTAACGTCGGCTGCGTAATTGTTAAAAATAATAAAATAATTGGTCAAGGTTTCTATGAAAAGTATGGTGGTGCGCATGCTGAAATTAATGCGATCAATGAAGTAAAAAGAAAGTATAAAAAAAACTTTGTTTCCCAACTTGCTGAGAGTGATATATACGTAACTCTTGAGCCATGTAGTAAAAAAGGCAAAACTGGTGCGTGCGTAAATGAATTAAAAAAATATGACTTTAAGAGAATTGTTATTGGTGCAAAAGATCCTACCCAAAATGGAATTAAAAATCTTCAGCTTGCTGGTTATGAAGTAATTAATTTAAATAACCAGCAATGTCTGGCATTAAATGAATCTTTCTTTTATAAAGCAAAATTCAAAAAACCTTTTGTCAGAGCAAAAATTGCAATGTCCAGTGACCATAAATCGGTCTTGATTTCAAAAAAAAGAAAATGGATTACTGGAATTCCTGCCCGCAATGACGTTCAAACTCTTCGAGCAGAAGCAGATATTATCCTTACGGGAGCTGGAACGATAAACGAAGATAATCCATCAATGAATGTGAGGTCTAAAAAAATTATTGCAAATAAAAATTTCATTCAACCTGAAAGGTATGTGTTTTCAAATAATCTTAAGTTGAATTGGAGCGCACCCTTTTTTAAACTCCCAGGAAAAAAAGTAGTAGTAACTTCAAAAAAAAATCTTCCAAGATTTCCTCGAGGAATAAATGATATTTCATTGATGAGTCTTAAAAGAAATAGCGGCTCTTTGAGCTCTAAAGACTTCATAAAAAAAATATCTAAATTAAATATAAATAATATTTTGATAGAAGCCGGGCCAAAATTATTGGGAAGTTTTGGTGACAATAACTTGATTGATGAATATATTTTTTATATTTCTCAAGAAAAACTTGGAGACAAAGCTTTGTATTTTTATGGAGGAAGCAAACAATTAAACTTTTTTGATAAGAAGCTATTCGATATAGTTGATGAAACAAATATTGGAAAAGATCGAAAGATAATTTTAAGGAAAAAATAAAAATGGATTTGAACAGTACAAAAGAACTGATTTCTGAAATAAAAAAAGGAAACATGGTTCTTTTAATGGATGATGAAGATCGAGAAAATGAAGGTGATCTCATTCTTGCTGGTGAAAAAGTAAATCCAGAAAAAATAAATTTTATGGCGAAACATGCCAGAGGTTTAATCTGTTTGGCAATGAGCCAGAGCAAATGCGAGGCTTTAAACTTGAACCAAATGGTTAATGACAACAAGAGTGGTCACGGCACAGGCTTTACCGTTTCGATTGAAGCTGCTACAGGGATAACAACTGGTATTTCGGCAGCCGATCGAGCTAGGACTATTGCAGTTGCTTCAAAAGCAAAAGCCAAAGCTAATGACATTGTCTCGCCTGGTCATATTTTCCCAGTTAGAGCAGTTCCAGGAGGAGTTTTATCTCGAACTGGTCATACTGAGGGAAGTACCGATTTATGTAGATTGGCAGGATTGACAGAATCAGCTGTTATTTGTGAGGTCATGAATGAAGATGGAACTATGGCTCGTAAAAAAGCCTTACTGGATTTTAGCCGAAAACATAACCTCAAGATTGGTACCATTGCTGATCTAATTAACTATCGAATATTGAATGAAAAAACTGTTGAGAAAATTGATCAAAAATCAGTTAAGACAGAGTATGGAAAATTTAATCTAATCTTGTATAAGGATTTAATTTTTGATGAAACGCATTTAGTCCTCCAAAAAGGAAAAATTTCTAAAAATAGTCCGACTTTGGTAAGGGTTCAACAAAGTAATTTTTTTCATGATCTGCTAAACATCGATGAATTTGGTGCTAGATGGTCTGTGTCAGATTCTATGAAGAAAATTAATGAAGCAGGCAAAGGAATCATCCTGCTTATTGATGGGGAGAATAAAAAACAAGATGAATTTAATGTAATAAAATCCTTTAAGAAAAAAAGGATTACTGCACCAAATAATGATCCAAGGCGAATTGGTATAGGGTCGCAAATTCTAAGAGATTTGGGAGTTAAAAAGATTAAATTAATGGGCTCTGAAGTAAGATATCCTTCCCTGTCTGGTTTTGACTTAGAAGTAACAGAGTACTTAAAAAAATGAAAACTTCAAAAATTGATATAAATAAACCCTCTTCAGATTTGAGCCACGTCAAGGTTGCAGTAGTTAGCACTAACTGGAATGAAGAAATCATTAAGCCAATGCTTGAAGACTGTCTTTCTTCGCTTGAAGAATATAACTTAGAAAAGAAATCTTTTGTCGTTCCTGGAGCTTATGAATTGCCTTTTATGGCACAGGCTCTATGTAAAAACTACGATGCAATAATTTTACTTGGCTGCATTATCAAAGGAGAAACGCCGCATTTTGAGATTATTTCTCAAAGTATCAGCGATAAAGTTTTAGAAACATCTTTGGATAAAAATACCCCTATAATTTTTGGGGTCTTAACAACCAATAATGAAAGTGAAGCAGAGGAAAGAGCGGCATATAAAGGCTCTGAGTTTGCAATGTCAGCCCTAAGTGTTTTAGACACACTTAATAAGATAAAGTGAAAGCCAGTCCATCGCCTACCAAAACAAGAGAATTGGTTATTCAGGCTCTGTATCAAAAAACTATTTCTGGGGATTCCAATACAAAAGTTTTAAAAGAACTTAAACAAACTCAAAAAAATTTTAATACCGACAAAGTTGCTGAAATCGTTAAGGAAATAAAAGTCCTAGAACAAAAGTTTTTAGAAACCATAAGTAAATTTTCAAATATTCCTGCTTCAAGAATAGGCGAGATTGAATTATCTATTTTGTATTTAGCTTTGTATGAAATTTCACAATCTAAATTGGATAGGCCTATCATTATCAATGAGGCAATAAAGCTTGCAAAAAAATTTGGGCAAAATTCTAGTCACAAATTTATAAATGCAGTCTTAGATCAAGCAATCAGGAATATTTGAATCATCTAACAATAGTGCTTTGATCGTCAGGTCCAGTGGAAATAATTTTTACAGGTACCTCGCAGATATTTTCTATGTAAGAAATAAAATCTTTTGCCTCTGTTGGCAGTTCTTCATATTTAGTTAAATTTTTTGTTGGAGATTTCCATCCCGAAAGAGTCTCATAAATAGGTTTGACGTTCTCCAGGTTCATGCACTCTCCAAAAATAGCCTCAGCGTTATCATCATATGCCTTACATATTTTAATTTCTTCAAGTCCATCAAGTACATCAATTTTTGTAAGACAAAGTCCTGAGATACTATTTGTTTGAATAATTCTATTCATGAGAACCGCATCAAACCATCCACATCTTCTTGGTCTACCTGTAGTTGCTCCGACCTCTCCACCTGTTTTAGCAATATATTCTCCAAGCTCATCATAAATTTCTGTTGGCATTGGTCCTTCTCCAACTCGAGTAACATATGCTTTTACTACTCCTAAAATATTTCCTACATCTAAAGGTCCACAGCCTGCTCCAGCTGCTATGCCGGATGGTGAACAATTGCTTGAAGTTACAAATGGATAAGTTCCTTGATCAATATCTAATAAGGCTCCTTGAGCGCCTTCGAACAAAACCGATTTTTCTTCTGAGTTAATTTTTTTTATCAGCATGGATACATCTGCCAACATAGGTTGTATTTTCTCTCCATAAGCTAAGTTTTCATCAATTAATTGATTTAAAGACAAAGCTTCTTTTCCAAAAAATTTCTCAATCGTAAAATTGTAAAAGTCTAAGGTTTCTTCTAATAATGGTCTAAGTTGATTTTCATTAAGAGTATCAACAACTCTTATTGCCCTTCTGGCAACTTTATCCTCATATGCTGGACCTATTCCTCTTAAAGTAGTACCAATGGTTTTTTGACTATTAGATTTTTCCTTATAAAAATCTATCAACTGATGGTATGGCTGAATCAAAACACAAGCAGGGCTGATTTTTAGTCTATCGGTTATACCAGAAGTAATATTGCTAATTTCATCTATTTCCGAAAAAAGAGCTTCATACGAAACGACCACACCTTTTCCAATCAAAGATAATGAATCTTTGTGACAAATTGACGAGGGAAGCAAATGAAGAACGATTTTTTTTCCATCTATAATTAAAGTATGACCAGCATTATGTCCACCTTGATATCTGCAGGCAGCTCCAAAATTACTTGCTAGAAAATTTACAATTTTTCCCTTTCCTTCATCTCCCCATTGCAATCCT
The DNA here is from genome assembly GCA_902561325.1 of uncultured SAR86 cluster bacterium. Lineage (GTDB taxonomy): Bacteria > Pseudomonadota > Gammaproteobacteria > Magnimaribacterales > AG-339-G14 > MEDG-81. Next base: position 47,698 of record CACEOL010000001.1, read on the forward strand.
AAAATAGCTGTATTCGAAAAGGTCATATTTTTTGATTTAATTTGGTAAGTGAAGAAACATTAATATCAAAACCAATTGCCTCTCGAACAATATTATTTTGGATACTTTTGTATTGTCCACCTTTTGCAATGGAAAAACCAAATCCAAAAACATGAACCGAAAATACCAATCCAGAGTGATAATCAAATCCTGGAAAATCTGAAAAATCCAAATGATAGTCAGTTGAGGAAGGTAAATTTTTAATTATTTTTTCTATTTTTCTTGCAGAATCTTGAAAAATTTTATTTTTATGTTTCTTTAAATATTTAAGACATTCAATTTTGCCGTTAACTGCCATAAGTTTTTTTATCTCCAATAAGCTTTTTTTATTTAAGCCTTTAGAATTAAAAAATTCTTCTAGATCTGTTTTGGATTTAGATGAGATGATTTTTTTAAGCAATTTATTATCATTGAAAGATAAACTAAGGCCGTTTAAAAGTTCTGCCATTGGTTCTGTTCTACCCAACGAAATAGTCAATTTGTATTTTCCAGCTTTTTTTAAGCTAAGTAACATAAGTTTTATGAGATCTATTTCATCGGAAATTGAAATTTTTCCAAATATTTCTACTCCTGTTTTATAAGCTATTTTTGATTTTGTTAAAGAATCTTTAGTCTTTCTCAAAGTTTCTCCAAAATAACAATATTTCTTTTTGTTTTTAGTGCCTTGTTGGAGATCAATTCTTGCTATTTGTTGAGAGATATCAGGTCTTATAGAAATATTTTTTAAATTTTCGTCGGAAAAACTGTATGCATAATCCTTGAGAGAAGCATTAGCATTTCCACCAATAACCTCAGAAAATTCAATCAAAGAAGGGATAACAAGTTCGCAGTTGTTTTTGTAAAAATAATTTAGAAATATCGAGCGAAGGTTTTCAAGTTCTTTGGCTTTAACACCTACAAAATCTTCCGTTCCATCTGGAAGACCGGAGTTGGACGTAGACATTTTTATTTATTCAGATTTTTTGCCTTTAGAACTATCGAGGTACTTAAAAAAATCGCTGTCGGGATCAATGAGTAGTACATCGGATTTGTTTTCAAAAGTAGATTGATAAGCTTTTAAACTTCTGGTGAATTCATAAAATTCTGGGTCCTTATTATAAGCATCTGCATAAATACCGGTTGCTTTGGCATCCCCATTTCCCCTGAGTTCTTCTGCTTTTTTATAAGCTTCAGCAAGAATAATTGTTCTTTCACGATCTGCATTTGCGCGAATACCTTCTGCTATTTCTGTACCTTGAGCACGAAGTTCTTGAGCAAGTCTTTCTCTTTCGGTTCTCATTCTGTTATAAACAGATTCATTTACTTCTGTTGGTAATTCAATTTTTTTAACTCGTACATCTAAAACTTCGATACCAAGTTCACCAGCTGCTACAGTATTTAAATCGGTAGTCAAAATATTCATCAATTCATCTCTTTCGCCAGAAACTACTTCTTGGACAGTTCTAGTACCAAATTGGTTCCTAAGACCTTCATCTACCCTCTGGGTCAATAAGGTTCTCATTGCACTCAACTGTCCTCCAGATGAAGTTATATAAAACTGTTCATTATTTGTAATACGCCATTTAACAAAAGCATCAACAATAAGCCTCTTCTTTTCTGCTGTGAAATAAGGCTGTGGCAAAGCATCTAGAGTTAAAACTCTCGAATCAAATTTTTTAACTGTATGATAAATCGGGACTTTAAAATGTAAGCCAGGATTGATTTCTGGCTCCACAATTTCTCCAAACCTAAGCAAGATTGCAGTTTGTTTATCGTTTACTATGTAAATGGCATTGCTAAGAATAACTATAAGGATTAGCGCAATAATTCCTATATTTAAATTTAATGACTTCATACTATCTTCTGTCTTGTCTTCTTCTTAATTCTTCAATAACTCGATCAGTAATCTCTTGAATATTTGATCCAAGGGTAGTTGGCGCTGTAGATGATGGAGCGTCGTCTCGAGATCGTCTGTTAGGATCCAGTGAAGCTGCTGCAATTTGATCTAAAGGCAAATATAAGATGTTGTTTCCTTCTTTAACATCAATCATAACCTTGGTGCTGTTGTTCATAACAGATTGAACTGCATCCAAATATAATCTTTGTCTTGTTACTTCTGGAGATTTTGAATATTCAACTAGTAGTTGATCAAATCTTGATGCCTCACCTTCAGCTTCAGATATTACTTTTTGTTTATATCCTTCAGCATCTTCAACGGCTCTTTTAGCCTCACCTCTTGCTATTGGTACAACCTCATTTGCATAAGTCTCAGCTTCGTTTCTAAGTCTTACTTCGTCTTCCCTTGCTTTCACAACATCGTCAAAAGCTTCTTTAACTGCATCCGGAGGTCTAGATTCTCTAATTGAGACAGCAACGACTTCAATTCCAGTCCTGTAAGTGTCTAATCTAGTTTGCAATCTAGACTTAACATCCATGGCTATTTGCTCCCTACCTACTGTAAGGGTGCTGTCCATGGTAGTACTTCCAACAACATGTCTTAACTCTGCCTCAGAAGCTTGAGCTAAACTATCTTCAGGAGCCGAAGCTTCAAGAAGAAAAAATACCGGATTGGATCTTTTGTATTGAACTGCAACCTCAACGTTTACAATATTTTCATCTTTTGTAAGCATTGAAGAATTAGTGGTATGAGTGAATAGTTTTTCGGTATTCACTATAAATCTGTTATCAATGAATGGAGGATTCCAATGAATCCCTGGTCCTTTGGTAGTTGAATATTTTCCAAATCTTAAAATTACTGCCTCTTCTTGTGCATCAACCGTATAAATACCAAACGCTGAATATAAAAGTACTACAGCGATTAAAACCGAAGGTAGAATTTTTTTGATACCTCCGCCACCATCTCCTGAACCGCCGCCGAAGATTGAATTAATTTGAGCTCTAAATTTTTTGATTAGTTCATCAATATCTGGGGGAGGATTATTATTCCTTCCCCATGGATCTCTCGAACCATTATTATTTCCTTGATCATTCCATGACATGAGAACATTCTAAGTTGTTAAAAGGAATAATGGAATTCAATTTTTGATGATAGATAGAATCTTCATAACCTTATCATCTTCATCTGAAAAAAATGTTTTATCCAGATTAAATTTTTTAAGCCAAGTTATTTGTCTTTTAGCAAGCTGATAAGTCGCATTAGTAGCTAACTCAATCATTTCTTCATAGGAAGTTTTGCTGAAAATAAAGTCAACTACTTGTTTGTAACCTACCGTTTCTAGAACTCTTATTCTCTCTCCATCTTTATGTTTCAGTATATTTTTTGTTTCTTCAATTAAACCCAATTCAAGCATTTTCTCAAATCTTTCTTTCAATTCATTTTTAAATGTTTTTTTGCATCTAGGTATAACTGCAAAAGAGTATTTTTGATAATCCTCAATTACACTCTTCTCGTTCAAGTTCTTCAATTTACTAAAAGCAGTTTTGGAAAAATGATTTACCTCTAATGCTCTCAGTATTCTTTGTGAGTCGGTATCTTTTATAGTTTTTGCTGCCTCAGGATCAATTTCTTCTAGTCTTTTATGCATCAATTTCCATCCTTTGTTTTTTGCCTCTTTTTCTAGTTCTTCTCTAAACTGCTCATTCTTTTCTGGTAATTTTGAGATGCCATTCAAGAGAGAATAAAAATACATCATGGATCCGCCAACAAATATAAAGTTTGCTTCAGAATTAAAAATCTCATTAGAAACTTCATTTAGAAAATCCTTAACCGAAAAATTTTCTTCAAGATCTAAAATATTTATTAGCCCATGATGAATATCATCTAAGACTTTTTGATTGGGTTTGCTACTGCCGATATTTGCACCTTTGTATACCTGAACTGAATCAACGCTAATTATTCTAGATGGTAATTGTTTGTTTATTTCTATCGCTAGCTCAGTCTTACCACAATGAGTAGGACCTAAAATAGAAATTGCTTTCTTCATGTTTTTTTGGTTTTATTTTAGGATATTTAGAGTTTAATGGGAGATAAAGATGTCTATGCAATTTGCAAATGTTTGGGAAAGAGTAGCAGATACTGTTGGAGATGAAATTGCTTTAATCAATGGAGACAAAAAATCCAATTGGTCTAGTTTTGATACAAAGGCAGCTAAGATTGCAACCATCTTAGAGGAGCATGGCTTAAAATCAGATTCTAAAGTAGGTATTTACCTTCATAACTCAAATGAATATTTAGAAGCTCAATATGGAGTTTTTAAAATTGAGGGTGTGCCTATTAATGTCAATTACCGCTATAAAGAAAATGAATTAATTTATCTTTTGGATAACGCTGATGCTGAAGCAGTCTTTTTTCAAGGTTGTTATGCAGACAGAATTAAAGCAATAAAGGATCAGCTTCCTAAAATAAAAGTCTATATTCAAATCGATGATGGGACTGAACCCTTGATGGAAGGAGCAATAGATTTTGAAAATTCAATTTCTAGCTCGAAAGAACAAAAAAGATTCAACCGAACCGAAGAAAATATATACATGCTCTACACAGGAGGCACTACTGGAATGCCAAAGGGAGTAATGTATAAACATGGCAGTTTTATTCCTTCAATGTTAAAAACTGCTTTTGCCATGGGTTTTGAGGTTCCCGAAGACATAAGTGATTTGGAAACAATTATCACTCAGGCAAAAGAAAATAATGCTTTGACAGTAAGTATGCCGGCCTGTCCTTTAATGCACGGCACCGGAATGTGGCTTGGTGCCTTTTTACCCATGTTTAGCGGTGGTTCTGTTGTCACAATAAGCGACCTGGGATTGAATCCACAAAATGTGTGGCAAGAAGTTGAGAGACATAAGGTTAATAGTTTAGTAATAGTGGGAGATGCTTTTGCAAAACCTTTGCTTGATGAATTAAGAGAAGCTAAAGAGAAGTCAAAACCTCACGATATCTCTAGCTTGAGAGCTATGATTTCGAGTGGTGTAATGTGGAGCTCAGAAATTAAAGACGGCTTACTTGAAATACATGACATGACCCTTTTTGATGCAATGGGCTCAACTGAAGGAGGAATGGGTTCTTCTGTTTCGAATAGAGAAATGCCTGCAAAAACTGCAAAATTTGCACTCAATCCTGGAGTAATAGTTTTAAGTGACGATGGAAAGGAAGTTCAACCTGGAAGTGAAATCATGGGGAAAATTGGAACAAGTGGACTAGTACCTGAAGGATATTTTAAAGACGAAAAAAAATCTGCGGAAACGTTTAAAGAAGTTAATGGTGTGAGATACAGTTTTCCAGGAGATTACGCAACTATTAATTCTGACGGCACCATTAACCTTTTAGGTCGAGGAAGTAATTGCATAAATACTGCAGGAGAAAAGGTTTATCCGGAAGAAGTTGAAGAAGCCGTAAAAAAACATCCCAATGTCTATGATTGTTTAGTTGTTGGACTGAAAGATGAAAAATTTGGTCAACGAGTGGTTGCGCTTGCCTCACTAGAAACGCCTGGAGAATTAGAAGAAGGCGAGCTTATTGACTTTACAAGAGAACAAATTTCTGGATATAAGCTTCCAAAACAAGTTCTCTTCGTTGATGAGGTAATGAGAGCACCAAACGGAAAAGCAAATTATAAATGGGCTAAAGAGGAAGCAGAAAAGAAACTTGGCTAAAGGGCTTCGTCGCCAGTTTCTCCAGTTCTAATTCTGACTGCTTTTTCAAGATCATAAACAAAAATTTTTCCGTCACCCACTTTTCCAGTATTTGATACTGAGGAAATAGCATCAATGACAGAATCTGTATCTTCGTCTTTTACAGCAAGCTCAATTTTTGTTTTAGGCAAAAAATCGTTCCTATACTCAGTTCCACGATAAAGCTCAGTCTGCCCTTTTTGACGGCCAAAACCTTTTACTTCTGTAACTGTCATTCCCAAAGCGTTAACCTCTGACAAAGCTGCACGAACTTCTTCTAATTTAATTGGTTTAATAATTGCAGTAATAAATTTCATTGATCCCCTTAAAAAAACAAATAATACACTTTTCTTAAACAAATAAGTAATCACTTTTTATTAGGAAGTTACAAAAACAACCTAAACTAAAGTTATAAAGGAAGATATTCAAATGCTCTCGAAGATGCTCCTTGTCTTTCCTTCAAATAACTTTCTGTTTTTTCTAAGATTCTATCTGGGGTTGAAGACAATTGCTTTTTCCAGATATCTTTTATTTCCTCAGCTGAATTAGCAACTTCTAGTATCTCCATAGTTATAAGATCTTCTGCAATTTCTTGAAAATTATAAAAGCTCTTTCCAGAGGATATTGGAAGGGAAAACTTTACAGCCTCTAAGAAATTTTGACCTCCTCGAGGGATTAAGCTTCCTCCTATAAAAGCAATATCTGCTTTAGAAAATAAACCTTCCAAATGCCCAATTTCATCTATTAGATTTATTTTTTTTGAATAATCTATTTTCAATTCATTTTTAGAAAATAAAGATGGATTCATTCCAGATTTTTTTATTTCTTTATAAATTTTTGAAACTCTTTCAGGATGTCTTGGAGCAATGACTAAAATAATATCTTCTTTGTTAAGCAATTTAAAAGCCTGCACCAAAATCTTTTCTTCAGGTTCATGCGTACTAGCGCAAATGATTAATTTTTTCTTTTCCTTGTTGTCATTAAATTCTTTTTTTTCGCCTAATAAAGATATGGAGTCAAACTTGAAAGAATAGTCTTTTACAATTCTATCTTTCTCTATACCAAGTTCTATAAATCTTTTTTTATCATGAATTCCTTGGCAAATTGTAAAATCCAACTTAGAAAAAATATCGTCAAGAATAGGTAGAAAAGATTTGTATCTCTTAAATGACTTTTCCGACATTCTTCCATTTACCAGAAAAACTTTTCTATGTTGTTCATTTAAAAGATTTATGAGATTGGGCCATATTTCCGTTTCTAGAATAAAGGTGATTTCCGGCTGCCAAATTTTTAAAAAACGGTTTATACATATTTTTAAATCAAAAGGCATATATTGATGAAAAACAGAATTACCATAAAGACTTTTAATAGTTGCTGATCCTGTTTGAGTGGTACAGGTAATTAATATTTGATGGTGTGGAAATCTTCTTTGAATTTCTTCAACAAATTTTCTACTTGCAAGTACTTCGCCAACAGATACAGCGTGAATAAGGATAATTGGTTTAGAGCCTTTTTCACCTTTATAAAAGGATAGCTTTTCTAAAAATCTCGATAACTTTTCACCATATCTTAAAGATTTATAAATGCTCCTTAAAAAGATTAGAGGGAAAATTATTGTGAAAATTAAATTATAAATTCTCATTAAGTGACGATTTTCTTATTTGTGCTATGAATAAGCAAATCGAAAAAAGTATAATCATTTCCAAATGGAAACTCTTTTAAAAATTTTTCTCAGGCTTTTAAGCTTTATTCCCTTTAAATTCCAAATGTTCCTTGGAAAACTGCTAGGTAAACTTTTATATAAAGTTTTAAAAAAAAGAAGAAAAGTTGTTGCTTGGAATATACACAAGTGTTTTCCGGACATGAATAAAAAGGAAGTAGAAAGGCTTGCAAGAGATAATTTTTCTCGAATAGGTCAGGCTATTTTCGAAATATGTAATTCTTACTACTGGTCAGACAAAAAATTTAAAAAAAAGATTAAAAATATTGAAGAATTTGAAAAAAAAATAGAAGCAATTAAAAACTCTAATAACCTCTTACTTGTTCCTCACACTGCCAATGTGGATTTCGTTGTAAGAGCTCCAGCGCTCTTTCTAAAAGTAAATGGGATGCAAAGATCTGCAGAAAATAAACTTTGGGATAAGATAATGACGGATGGAAGAAACAAATTTGTGGATCAAATTTTTTTGCCAAACGAAGGTAAAAAACTTCTTAAAAGTCTAAGTCAGGGTGAATCTGTCCTCTATGCACCTGATCAAGATTATGGTTACAAAAATTCAATCTTTATAGATTTTTTTAATCATAAAGCTTTAACTGTTGTTTTTCCTTCGGTGTTAGTCAAAAGAACAAACTGCAAAGTATTTTTATTGACTTTAGTGAAAGAAAATGGAGCTTATCTGGCGGATCTAAAGGAATTGATGCTAAAAGGGTTAGATTTTGAAGATGATTTAAGAATTATTAATTCTGCAATAGAAAATTTTGCCCAGAGTAATAAGCAGGAGTATTACTGGATACACAGAAGATTTAAAAATCGTCCAGAAGGTGAAGATAAATTTTACCCAGATGATGCTCTAAGAGAATATTGGTTATAAAGAAACTACTATGTTGTCTATCAATCTGACTTTCTTATAAATTACTGCAGTCGCTATTAAAACTTTATCTGTATTTTTTGAAACAGAAGATAGATTGTTTGCATCAACAATTTCTAAATAGTCAATTTCAAAGCCAGCGTTCTGCAAAAAATCTTTAGCTTCTGATTTCAAAACTTCTAAAGAAGTTGTTTTCAAAGAAGCTGCCAATTTTTTAATACAGGAATAAATCTTTCCACAAAATTTTTTATCTTCATCTGAGAGATAATTGTTTCTAGATGACATTGCTAATCCAAATTTTTCTCTCACTATCGGTAGAGAAATGATATCTGTTTTAATTTTTTTTCTTTTAACAAATTCTTTTATGATCAGTTGTTGCTGATAGTCTTTAAGTCCAAATAAACAAGCATTGGGTTTGATTATTCTTAAGAACTTATCGATTATTGTTAATACACCTTGGAAATGGGTGGGTCTTGATAAGCCACACAGTACGTCAGAAAATTTTGGTTCGATAATATTAAGATTTTCGGCAAAATTTTTCTCTGGAATAAACAAATAGTTACAACCCAAGCTTTCTAAAAGTTGAATGTCTTGAGAAATTGTTTTCGGATAGCTTGAAAAATCTTCATTTTTTCCAAATTGCAAAGGATTTATAAAAATTGATGTAATTACTTCGGAGTAATTTTCTATTCCATATTTGACTAAAGATAAATGGCCTTTATGAAGATTACCCATAGTAGGAACGAGAGCAAATGGAGAATCAAAATTTATAGATTTAATCTCTTCGGTGGACTTGATAACTTCCATTTAAATCCTTTTTTAGAAAGAATTTTCAGCAGAAGGAAAATTCAAATTTTTCACCTCTGAGACATATGTTTCGAAAGCTTCAGAAATAGAGTTAGCTTCATTCATGAAATTTTTTACAAACTTAGGTTGACTCTCCCAAGAATAGGCTCCAATAACATCATAACAAACCATTATCTGACCATCCGTAGCTGATCCTGCTCCTATACCAATTGTTGGAACTTTGAGAGAGGACGATATTTCTTCAGCTAAAATTGCAGGCACGCATTCTAAAAGAATTATCTCTGCCCCAGCATCTTCAAGTTGCTTGGCTTCAGACAAAATTCTATTTTTATCATCGAGATCTCTACCTTGAACACGATACCCTCCTAATCTATTTATTGATTGAGGAGTAAGGCCCAAATGAGCACATACTGGAATTCCTCTTTGAGATAAAAGCTCAGTAGTTTTTAGGATCCATTCGCCTCCCTCAACTTTTACGGAATTAGCTCCGGCCTGCATCAAACGCATGGCATTATCGTAAGCAAGGTTTTCGGTTGCATAACTCATAAATGGCATATCTGCCATTATGTGGCTTTTTACATTTCCTCTCTTTACACATCTTAAATGATAAAGCAGGTCTTCCATGGAAACAGGTATAGTTGAATCGTGACCTTGCACGACCATACCGAGAGAGTCTCCTACTAAAATTAACTCCACTCCTGCTTCAGACATTAGCCTGGATAAAGAGGCATCGTATGCAGTTAAACATGCAAATTTAGTTTTTTTCTTCTTATGTTGTCTTAAATCTTCAATGGTTATGCTTTTGGTCATAATGTGTTTATGAAATTTGAAATTTTGTCACATATTAAATCTTTTTCTTCCATTGGAAAGAAATGGCTGCCGTCTATTTTTTCAAAAAAATAATTCGGGTTGCTTGAAAGTAAATCTCTTACCTCAGGAGAAAGCGTTGAGCCATTTGATGCATAAGGCACATAAGTTTTTTTATTTAATTTTTTAATAAAGTTTGTTCTTGCAGCATATGAAACTGCGAAGGTTTTTGCTTCCCATTCAGGATCACAAGAAAGATTTATTTGGTTACTTTCTATTCTAACGCCTCCATTAATGTATGCTTTTAATGATTCTTCTGGCCAATTCGTAAAGGCACCTCTTCCCTGATAATGATTGAAAATCTCTTTTTTATCAGCAAATATCCATCTTCTTTTTTTTGCATTACTAATCATCTCACTGGCGCGATTTTTTTTAAAAAAACTCAATAATGAAATAAATGTTTTATTTGAAATATTAAAAAAAGGAATTTGGAATTTTAAGCTTTGAAGCTGAAGAACAGGGTCAATAAGAATGCTTTTACTTACTTTATCTTCAAAGTCATAAGCTAGCCTTGCTGCTACGACTCCTCCCATGGAGTGTCCCATTGTAATATTTTCAGACGATGAAAACTTATTAAGAAAGTTATTACCATCAATAAAATAAGTATTCCAAGAGGATAATTCTGATGGAACCGCAGTTGCTTTAGAAAGCCCATGACCTCTTTGATCTAGGGCATAAATTGAATATTGATTATCAAGTAATTCATTTAATTTTAAAAAAAAAGGTATATAAGTTTCAGCATTAAAACCTGTCGCATGAAAGAAAAAAATATTTTTATCTTTGTTTTGACCTTCCAAAAATATGTATGAAAAAATATTGTTGTATATTTCAACTTCTTTTCTTTTTGCTATATCCATTGATATTATTTATTAGTGATAGATGTAAAAGGCTTTTTAAGCGATAAAGAAGCTAAAAAACTACAAGAATTGTTTCTAAATGTCCACCACTTGGGCTCAGTTTTAGAAATTGGTACTTACTGCGGTAAATCAACGTTAAATTTTGCTCTTGTCGCCAAAAAAATTGATGGGCTTATTTATACAATTGATCACCATACAGGTTCTGAAGAACATCAACTTGGAGAGGAATATCACGATGAAGATCTCTATGACAAGAGACTGGAAAAATTCAATACTTTGCCTGAATTTTTAAAAAATTTAAAATCTTCAAATTTGGGCAAATATATTATTCCAATATTGAGTAATTCTTCTGAAGCATCTAAAACATTTTCGGAATTAATTTGCCTGCTATTTATAGATGGTGGCCACTCTCTTGAGGCTGCGTTAAGTGATTACAATTCTTGGAAAGATAAAATATGCTCAGGAGGACTTCTTGTAATACATGACGTTTTTCCAAATCCTCAGGATGGGGGAAGACCTCCTTTTGAAATTTACTCTCAAGCTCAAAAATCCAAACAATTTGAAAATCTTGGTATTTATGAAACCTTGGGAATCTTAAAAAAGATTTAACTTAAAATTTAAAAAAGTCTCCCGACGAACTAAATTTATTTATTGAATTTCCTGCAAGAATAGCTGCTCCCATTGTCCAGCTGGGTTTTTCAATAGGCCAATATTTTTTATCTTGATAAACGTATCCTGTCCACAAAAGACCATCATCATCCATTAAATTAAAAGTATCTTGTAATATTTTTTCTGCTTCAGTTTCCAAGCCAATTTTATTCAGTGCTAAAACTAATTCTGAAGATTCAGCTGCAGTTACCCAGGGTTCTTCCTTAACACACTTACATCCCAATCCTTCAACAACAAATTCATCCCATTTATCTTTAATTATTTCTATTGACTCTGATCTTGAGAAGACTCCAGATAAGACTGGGTAGTACCAATCCATACTATATCGCTCCTTACTTTCCCAATTTCGATCGAATCTAAAAGATTTCCTTCTTAAACATTCTTTTAAGTTCTTTAGTTGAATATCTGAAACTCTATCTTGCTTGTTTATTTCTTTCGCAATTTTTTTGTAACACAAGAGACTCATGTAAATTGATGAGCATCCAGTTTTGAGAGAGTCATCCAACCAATTTTTATCATCTTTTGCCCAAAAAAAATCTCCATGTTCTGTTTGAGCTGCAAGAGTAAATTCTATGGCTGCATCCAAAACCGGCCAAAATTCATATAGGAAATCCTTATCTTTAAAATTTATAAAGTGGTGCCACATTCCTACAGCTATATAAGAGCTGAAGTTTGTTTCTTTTAATTTATTTTGTTCAGTAGAATAAAAAATGGATGGCCAAGATCCATCTTTCTCTTGGTAAGTTCTTAACCAGTTATATGCTTTTTTGGATTCAGCTTCAAACCCCATAACGTCTAAAGCCATAGCTGACTCAATATGATCCCAAGGATCAAGTTTTGAATCAGGCTCCCAGCGGATACCGCCCTCTGAATCCTGACAAGACAAAATATATTCAGCGAAATTTATATAAATTATCTTATCGAAAATACTTTTAGATTTATTTTTTTTTGAAATATGCAACGACACTCTTAGCTATTATTGGTTGAAGGACGAATTCTAGCACCTTTGTCAAAAAAGGTTTCTTCATCATGTCCCAAACTAAAAAGTCATGATATTTTTTTATAATCCAAGACGATTCTTTTGTTTCCCAAAACAAACATTGTAACCACCAATAAGGTGAATGAAGAGCATGGTTCCAATGTCTTTTTAGAAAAGAAAACCCTCTCTTTTCGATTGATTTTTTGAAATGCTTGTATCTAAAAATTCTGACATGCCCCCCTGGCATTTCTTGATAAGCCTTGCTTAACTTCCAACAAATCCACTCAGGAAGATATTTGGGAACACTTGCAGCAAACATCCCGCCTGGTTTTAAAATTCTCTCAATTTCTTCTATAACTAATTCAAAATCAATTATGTGTTCCAAGACTTCAGAGCAAATTACATAATCAAAAGAGTTGTTTTTAAAAGGAAGTTTTCTTCCGTCAGTCACGCCAAATGAACAGCTCTTATTAGCAGATGATTCATCAAAATCTTTAAAGTTTTCTTTTGCTTTGATTACATCCTCATGACTCATATCAAAACCAAAAACGTCAGCATCTACAAACATGTACGCTCCAAAACAGTGTCTTCCTTGACCGCAGCCCAAATCTAAAATTTTTGAACCTTTTTTTGGATTTAAATACTCTATATCAATTGTTTGCATGTTTATGAATTTCTATTTCCCTGTAATAAACCTTTTCTAATTGTTTTGCTATTGCCGCCCAAGAAAATTTTGAATTTGCTCTTAGAAGTCCTTTTTTAGCTAATTCTTTGGCGCTATGAGGAGAAGACAAAAGAAAATCGATTGAATTATAAATCTCTTTAACATTTTTTGGAGGAATAATAATTCCGGTATCTTTAATTACCTCAGGAAGCGCTCCTCCAGAAGATGAGATTAAGGGAACTCCACAAGCCATTGCCTCAATTGCCGCAAATCCAAAGCCTTCATACAAAGAAGGAATGATTGCAAGTTCAGCTTCACAATAAGTTTTCCTTAAATCTTCTTGAGTTAGATTTGAAAAAAAATTAACTCGTTTTTCTAAATTAAGTTTTTTTATTAATCTTTCAGTATGTCCGCCTTTCTTTTGTTCTCCAATAATTGATAAAGAAATATCTGAGTAAACTTCTGCCAAATCAGATAAAGCTTTTAAAAGATAATCCAAACCTTTAAGAGGAACGTCTGCACTAGCTACAGTTACAAGTTTGAAGGGAATTTTTTGTATGTTTGAATCTGGGTAAAAGACATTAAGATCTATACCATTCATCACTCTTTCCATTTTGTTCTTATCCACACGAAACTCATCTTTTATATCATCCATTGATGAGTTGGAAGGGACCACAATTTTTTTTAGTCTTTTTGCAACAAACTTCTGCATAACAAGAAAAGAATGCCAGCGCCTCATAAGAATTTTTAAGAAAATATCATTTGTACTTTGCAGCTGATAAGCGAGATCTAATGATATGGGATGATGAATTGTTGTAACTAGAGGCTTTTTCTTTTGAAAAAAAAGTAACTCATAAGCAAGACTTTGGTTATCATGAATAACATCATATTCATTTAGATTTTCCTTAAGAATTTTTTTTATTCTTTTGCCAAAGGTATATGGTTCAGGAAAACCTCCAGAATTAACACTTAACCATTCAAATAAATTAATAGGATTAAGCAGCTCTATTGGATTTACATCATAAAACTTACTCTTTTTTTCATAGAGACCCAAACTTGGAACTTTCACTAACTTAATTTTTGAATCTAAATCAGGATAAGGTGGTCCTGAAAAAACAACTATCTCATGCCCAAGATCATAAAGCGCCTTAGAAAGGTATTTAACATAAATGCCCTGACCACCTGAAAAAGGTTTGCTTCTATAGCTCAGAAAAGCAATCTTAAGTTTTTTCAAGTTTATCCTTTATCTAACCGGAGTATGCCATTCGGGAAAAGAAGGTCTTTTTCCCCTGACTTGGTCAAAATAATTTTTCTGAAGAGTTTTTGTTACCTCGCCTCTCATTCCAGAACCAATCTTTTGATTATTCACTTGAGTAATTGGAACAACTTCCGCTGCTGTTCCTGTAAAAAAGAGTTCCTGAGCAGATAAAATGTCTTCTTCAGTTAAATCAGCTACTTTAACCTTTATGCCTATTTCTTCTGCAAGGGAGATTATCGCTTTCCTTGTTATTCCATCTAAGGAAGCCTCCAGATTTGGAGTAAAAAGCTCATTATTTTTTATGGCAAAGAGATTTTCGCCTGAACCTTCTGATATAAAATTCTCAGAATCTAATAATAGAGCTTCGTCATAGCCTTCCTTGAGAGCTTCTTTTAGTGCCATCATGGACTTTACGTAATTACCATTTACTTTAGACCTTGAAACTAAGTTGCCTCGCTCTCTTTTGTAAGAGGATATCTTTACCTTAATTCCTTTCTCAAAAACCTCTGGAGCCATATAACTTGGCCACTCCCATGCGGCAACTATTGTATGAACTTTTAAATCGTCTGCTCTTAAACCTAAACTACCTGAACCATAAAAACACATGGGCCTGATATAAGCCTCTTTTAGGTTATTTAATTTAACAATGTCTATTTGAGCCTGATTAATTTCTTCTTTGGAAAACGGAATTTCTAAGTCAACTGCTTGAGCAGATGAAAACAACCTATCGGTATGATCGTTCAGCCGAAATATTTTTGTACCATCTGGTGTTTCATATGCTCTAACTCCTTCGAAAACCCCAAGACCATAGTGCAAGGTATGAGTTAAAACATGTACATTGGCTTCCTCTGAATTTACAATTTTGCCGTCAAACCAGATAAAACCTTTTTTTTCTGCCAAAGTTGTCATAATAAAAAAAAATTCATTATAAAGTGGATAAACTAATATGAAAGTTAATTCTGAAATTTTCCGAGCATACGATATCAGAGGAATTGTAGATGAAGCGCTTACTGAAGAAGGAATATTCCATATTGGAAAAGCCTTAGGATCCCATATCATCGCTGAAGGAAGGACATCTATTTTAACTGCTAGAGATGGAAGAATTTCTGGGCCTAGGCTTCTAGATGAATTTCAAAAAGGAGTGATGTCTTCAGGATGTAATGTTATTGACATCGGTGAGGTTCCAACACCACTTCTTTATTTTTCTACTTTTAAGACAAATATCTCTGATGGCGTGATGCTTACTGGAAGTCATAATCCAAAAAACTACAACGGCTTAAAAATTGTCATTAACAAGAAATCAATGACTAGTGAAAAAATAAAAAAAATAAAGTTAATGATTGAAGAAGAAAGTTTCATGGATGGTGCAGGTAAATTAACTTCTCTTGATATAAAAGATGACTATCTAAAAGAACTCAAAGAAAAAATAAACATAAATTCAAAGATAAAAGTTTGTCTTGATTGCGGAAATGGTGTTGGAGGAGTTATTGCTCCTCAGGCTTTTAAACTTCTTGGATTAGATGTTATTGAGCTTTATTCTGAAGTTAATGGAAATTTTCCCAACCATCATCCTGATCCCAGTAATCCAAAAAACTTAAAAGACTTGCAAAAAAAGGTTTTAGAGACAAATTCAGATTTAGGAATTGCCCTTGATGGTGACGGCGATAGAGTTGGCTTGATTGACAACAAAGGAAACATAATTTTTCCAGACTTATATATGATGCTTTTGGCTGAAGACCTATTAAAAAAAAATTCCAAAGGAAGCATTGTCTTTGATGTTAAGTGTTCAACTAATTTAGAAAAAATAATAAAAAATTTCAATGGAACTCCAATAATGTCACGAACGGGACATTCATATATAAAATCAAAAATTATCGAAACTAATGCTCTTCTAGGCGGAGAAATGAGTGGGCATATCTTTTTCAATGATGACTGGTATGGATTCGATGATGCTATTTATTCTGCTCTGAGAATCATAGAAGTTTTATCAAATAGCAAACTCACATCTTATGAGGTTTTCAGTTCTTATCCGAAACATTTCTCTACTCCTGAGATAAATTTAAAAATTTCTGAAAAAGATAAATTTAAAATTATTGATGATTTAAAAACTTTAATAAAGCCTTCTGAATATGAGTTGATAGACATAGACGGAATTAGACTTGAAAACGAAAATTCATGGGGCCTTGTGAGAGCGTCGAACACTTCGCCAAATCTTGTATTGAGATTTGAGGGTAAAACAGAAAATGACTTATTAGAAATAAAAAATTATTTCAAAGAGATTTTGTCTAAAATAGAAATTGATTTACAAATAGATTTCTAATGAGTATCTCTGAAAAAAACGCGATAAACATCTCTAAAGTTTTAACTGAAGCACTTCCATATATAAGAAAATTTAGTAACAAAGTTGTTGTCATAAAATATGGTGGAAATGCTATGGAAAATAAAGTTTTACAGAAAAACTTTGCAAGAGATTTAGTTCTTATGAAAACTGTAGGTATTCATCCAATTCTAATTCACGGGGGAGGACCTCAAATAGATTTTGAGCTAAAAAAAAATAATATTAAATTTGAATTTAAAGACGGAATCAGAAAAACCACGTTAGAAATGATTAAGATAGTTCAAAAGGTTCTTGATAACAAAATTAACAAAGATATTTCGGATCTTATTCAGTTCTGGGGAGGCAAAACGATTAGGCTTGTAGGAAAGAAAAACTCTCCAATCAAAGCAATAAAGGATAGTAAAAAAAATCTTGGCGAAGTAGGTTTGGTAAAAAGTATTGATAAGAAAAAAATATTGGTATCTCTAAAAGCAGGCAAAATTCCAGTCATTTCTCCTATAGGTTGGACTTCTAAAGCAGAGCCAATGAACATTAATGGAGATTTTGCAGCTTGTTCTGTAGCAGCATCATTAAAAGCAGAAAAAATAATATTGCTTACAGATATTTCAGGTGTAAGAGATCTCGAAGGAAAAAAAATATCTACAATGAATTTAAAAGAAGCAAAAAAGGTTTTAAAAAATAAAAAAAATATTAAAGGAGGAATGTATCCTAAATTAACCGGAGCAATTGATTGCTTAGAAAAAGGTGTAAAAAATGCTCACATCGTCGATGGTCGAGTCCCTCACTCGGTTTTAATTGAGCTTTTAACCGATAAAGGAGTTGGTACTTGGATTAGTAAATAAATGGAAAAGAAAAAACAACGAAAACTTATAATAATGCAATCTCTTGCTGCAATGCTTGAGGAAAGAGACTTAATGAAAATTACAACTGCAGAATTAGCTAAAAGATCAGAAATAACTGAAGCGGCAATCTATAAACACTTTCCAAGCAAAAGAAAAATCTTTGAAGAATTGGTGGTTTTTTTTGAGGAAAGTATCTTTACAAGAATTAAAGTCATGAAAGAGGAATCAAAACCAGAGGATTTTCCAGGACAATTGATAGCGCTCGTTTTAAAATTTTGTGAAACAAATAAGGGCTTTTCTAGGATTCTTACTAGAGAAGTTTTCACTGCAGATGAAGTAAAAATAATTGATAAGGTTGCTAACTGTTTTGAGAAAATAAATATAGAAATAAGGCAATCGCTTCAAGAATATGAGAGAACAACTAAAAAAAAGCTCAATTTAAATTTAACTGCTTCTTGCGACTTATTGCTATCTTGTTTGGAAGGACAAATCCAGTCCTTTGTAAGAAGCAAATTCAAAAAAGATTTAAGTGGTTCCTGGGAAGATCAATGGGACTTCTTAAAAAAAGCAATCTTCTCTAATTAAGAAAAAGTTCAAACTTCACCCTCTCATCTTCGGGTTTCGCAAGTTCTCCTGTTTCTAGATTTATTTTTCTTGCAATTAAGCCTGAAGGTTTTTTGAATTTCCCTTTTGGAATTGTATCGATGATTTGTTTTTTATAATTAAGCCAAATCGGTAATGAGGTAGTGCTTCCAAATTCATTATTACCTAAACTAGATGGGTTATCATATCCAAACCAAACAGTGGTCAAAATGCTTTCATTGAATCCTGTAAACCAAGTGCTTTCTGCATCATTAGAGGTTCCTGTCTTAGCTGCAAAATCTTTTCTTCCTAAATCATTGATTTTTCTTCCTGTGCCCCTTTGTGCAGCTTCTTTCAAAATATCATTTATCATAAATGCAATCCTAGGATCTATGATGAAATTATCTTCCTCTCCTAAGTCAGTTCCAAACCATTGAGATAAATAATCTCCGGTTTTAGATTTCTTTTCTTCTGAAAAATTAATCTCATTTCCATCTGGGAAAAGAATTTTATGAATAAAATAAGGAGCAATTTTTTTTCCTCCATTTGCAAAGATAGAAAACAACTCTGCATTTTTCATTGGGCTTGCCCCATACGAGCCAAGAGCTAGGGACAAATCATTAGGTAACTCCTCTTTGTAGAAACCAAATTTTTCTAAAGATTCCTTAGCATCTTTAATTGATACCTCTTGAAGAAGTTTCACACTAACAACATTTCTGGACTGAACAAGAGCCTCTCTAAGTCTTGTAGGCCCATAAAATTTTCCACTTGCATTTCGTGGTCTCCATATTTCTTCCAAATTTTGATCTTCAAATACCAGTGGAGAATCAATAATTATTGAAGCCGGATTGAATCCATTTTCAAATGCGGCTGCGTATAAAAATGGCTTAAAATTTGATCCAAGTTGTGGCTTGGCCTGAATGGCTCGATTAAATTGACTATTTCGAAAATTGTAACCTCCAACAAGTGCTAAAATTTCACCAGTAGCAGGATTTAAGCTTACTAAAGCAGATTGAACCTTCGGATGAATTGATAAGGTAATTGAATTGCTCTGACTGTCATCTTTTGAAAGCCAAATAAGATCTCCGCTTTCAAAAAAATCTGAAAAATTAGTCAATTTTTTATCTTTTCTGTTTTCGTTTATCCTGGGTCTGATTGATTTTTTTAAGTCTACAAGAAGAATGTTTTCTATTTTTCCTTCCTTGTTTAAAGTCAACAATCTTTTATCTTCAACGGAAATTAAAATCGCGGGTTTAAAATTTTTGAACTCTGCTTGTTGCTCCAGAAATTCCATGGCTTTACTAAAAGGATTCTTAGCTTCTAACTCGATGCCAAATTCATCCATATAAGAAAATGGATCATATGCAAAAGCGTAAAAAAAATTCTGATCTGTTTTTAAAGCTCTTAGGCAATAGATACTCATGATTTTCAGGTTTTTCAAATCCATGTCTTTCTTCATAATCTTCTATTCCATCTTCTACAGCTTCTCTTGCAGCTGTCTGATAGCTTGAATCTATTGTAGAAAAAACCTGATAACCATCCTTATAAGCGGAAAGACCATAATTCTGGATGATATATTTTCTTATTTCTTCTGCTAAGTAATCAGCTTCAACTTCGGGAGAGATTCCAGAAAATGAAGCTGTAACAGGAGCACTAGATGCAATATCAAATTGAGCTTGATTAATAAAATCTAAAGCAAGCATTCTTCTCAATACATAGTTTCTTCTATTAATTGCTTTTCTTGGATTTATAAGAGGATTGATTCTGGATGGTGCTTTTGGAAGAGCAGCTATCATTGCATATTGTGCAAGATTGAGGTCTTCTAAATTTTTATCATAATAAATTTCTGCCGCTGCTTTAATGCCATAAGCCCTATTCCCCAAAAAAATTTGATTTACATAAAGCTCGAATATTTCTTCTTTGGTAAAAGAAAAATCTATCTTCAATGCTGTAAAGATTTCTTTTAATTTTCTCTCAAATGTTCTTTCCTTTGTAAGTACATAATTCCTTGCAACTTGCATGGTAATAGTTCCGCCCCCGCTTACAATTTCACCCTCTCTCAAAAATTGATAAGCAGCTCTTACCAAGCTTAAGATATCTACACCTGTATGATTAAAATAATCGCTATCTTCTGCAGCTAAAAATGCTTTGACAAAGGTATCTGGAATTTCTTCGAACTGTAATTTTGTTCGGTGAATTTCTCCAAATTCACCAATAAGTTTTCCATCTTTTGTAAAAATTTTTAGAGGAACTTGCAACTCAACAGACGCTACCTCTGAAGAAGAAGGAATTTCTGGAGCAAAATATAGATAAATTCCCAAAGTAATTTGTATCGGCAGCAGGATTAGTACCAAAAGAAAATAAAAGAATTTTGATTTAAATAGATCAATCATGTTTTAAGGTAAACTTATTTTAATATTTTAGTCTAAGAGATAAGTTTATGAAGGTTTTTTTAGTCGGCCCAATGGGTACAGGTAAGTCCACAACTGGAAGAAATTTATCTGAAAAATTGGATTATGATTTTTACGACATAGATAAATTGATTGAAAAAGAAGAAAGAAGAAAAATTAAAGATATTTTTGAACAAGATGGTGAAGATTATTTTCGTCAAAAAGAATCAAAAGCTTTGAGTGAAACTAAAACCCTCCAAAATGTAGTTATTGCTACAGGGGGCGGCATAGTAGAAAGAGAAGAAAACAGATTGTTTCTGGAGAATGAGGACAAAGTGATTTTTTTAGACTCCTCTCCTGAAAGACAATACGAAAGAACTAAAGATAGTAAAAAACGCCCGTTACTGAATGACGGTGACAGTTTGGAAATTTTAAAAAAGCTATATGAGGAGAGATTTAATTTTTACGAAGCAGTATCAAAGAAAAAAATTTCTATGGATAATTCGAATATAGAAGAAATTTTGAGAAAAATAATAAATTTTTTAGATAAGTGAAAATCATTAAAGTAAAAACAGATTCAAAAAACTATGACATAAAGGTTGGCCATGATTTACTAGGCTCAACACCTCTTAAAAAATTAGTTTCACAAAAAGATATTTTATTAATAATCGATAACAAAGTTCCTGAATTGTTAATCAATAAGTTGAAGAATAATTTAAAAAAGTCTTCTTCAAAAAAAATCAATTCAATAAAAATCAATGCCTCTGAAAATAATAAAAATATGTCATATCTTGCCAAGGTGTATGACTTTTTAATTAGAAATAATTACTCTAGAGATTGTGTTATTTTTGGTATAGGCGGAGGTATAACCTGTGATATGACTGGTTTTATTGCCTCAACTTTTTTACGAGGTGTTGATTTTATTTTAGTACCCACAACACTATTATCCCAGGTTGATGCCAGTATAGGAGGGAAGACGGGAGTCAATCATAAGGGATTTAAGAATATGATTGGAACATTTAACCAGCCTACCCAAGTTATCATCGAGACTAAATTTCTTAAGTCTCTATCAAAGTTAGAAATTCAATGTGGATTAATGGAAGTGATCAAACATGGGCTTATTGCAGATAAAGGTTTTTTTGTCTGGATTGAGAAAAACTTAAAACAAATTTTGTCTCTGAAGCCTCAATTTATAGAAAAGACTATAAAAAAATCAATCGAAATTAAAGCCAGCGTGGTATCAAAAGATGAAAAAGAAAATGGACTTCGAGCAATTTTAAATTTTGGACATACTTTTGGGCATGCGTTAGAAACCATCGGCAGTAATAAGCTTTATGCTCATGGCGAAGCAGTGGCTTTGGGTATGCTAGCAGCTACGAAACTTTCAGAAAGTAGCTCAGATTTAAATCCTAAGGTTTTTAATAGAGTTCATTCCATGATAAAAAATACCGGCATAAAGGTGAAACTTAAGAAAAAAATCATTCCAAAAGAATTAATTAAATTGATGCAATCTGACAAAAAAAAGAATAATAGCCAGCTTAAATTTATTTTGCTCAAAAAAATCGGAGAGGCAAAAATCAAAAGTATTAGTAATGAAATGACAATAGAAAATGCTATAAAAAATAGCTTATTTTATTAGTAAAAGTTATATGCACTACTTTGGTGCAAAATTAAAATATATATTCTGCTAAATTAAAATTCCTTTTGTATGGGGGGCATATCACATGCCTTAAAAGTGACGCATTGTCCATGCGTTAAAAGGGCATGTTACTAAAAGAGATGAAGGTAATGTGTGCTAAAAAAAATATTAAAAATTTAGAAATTAGGCCTAAGAAACAAGGTCTTTATGATCCAGAATTTGAAAGAGATTCTTGTGGGGTCGGTCTAGTCGCAAACATTAAAGGCGTCCCCTCTAGGGAAATCATGGATGACGCATACATCATTAATTCTAGAATGGATCACAGAGGTGGTTGTGGTTTTGAAGAAAACACCGGAGATGGTGCTGGAATTCTATTAGCTCTGCCCCATGGGTTTTTTAAAGAAGAGGCAAAAAAACTTAAGATAAACCTTCCTGAAAAAGGAAATTATGCTGTAGGAAATATTTTCTTTCCGCAAAAAAAATCCGAGAAAAACTTCTGTAAAAAAACTATTGAGGATGTTTTAAAAAAAGAAAAACTAGAATTATTAGGCTGGCGAAAAGTTCCAATTGATTCAAAAAAAGCAGACGTGGGGCCAGCTGCTTTAGATTGCAAGCCAGGAATTGAGCAAATTTTCATTAAGGCTCCAAGGAATATCAAGCAAAATGACTTTGAAAGAAAACTGTATCTGGTAAGAAAAATATTTACTAAAAAATTAAGACAGGAAAGTAATCTTTCTCAAGCTTTGATGTTTTATGCTTGCAGCTTATCTTCAAGATTAATTGTTTATAAAGGTATGCTAACGCCTTCTCAACTCTTTCCCTTTTTCCCAGACTTAGAGGATAAAACTTTTGAAACCCATCTCGCTATGGTGCACTCAAGATTTAGTACAAATACTTTTCCGTCATGGGATAGAGCTCAGCCATGCAGATATATGTGTCATAACGGAGAAATAAATACATTAAAAGGCAACATGAACCTAATGCAGTCTAGACAAGGAAAGGCTTCTAGCGATTTATACAAGAATAAAATAAATAAACTTTTTCCTATAGCTGAACCTGATTGCTCAGATTCTGGAAGTTTCGATAATGTTTTAGAGCTCCTGATCATGACAGGCAGAAAACTGCCTGAGGCTGTGATGATGATGATTCCTGAGGCATGGCAAAACGATAAGAATATGGCAAAAGTTAAAAAAGACTTTTATCAATATTCTTCCTCTCTTATGGAGCCTTGGGATGGACCGGCCTCGATAGTTTTTACTGATGGTACACAAGTTGGAGCGGTCTTGGATAGAAATGGTCTCAGACCCAGTAGGTTTTATGTTACTGATAACGATAAAGTAATTATGGCTTCTGAAGTTGGCGTTCTAGAAGTTGAGCCTAAAACAGTCTTAAGAAAAGGTAGGCTGCAGCCAGGTAAAATGTTTTTAATCGACTTCGAAAAGGGAAAATTAATTTCTGACGAAGAAATAAAAAAAGAAGTCGCTAATCAGCATCCTTACGGAGATTGGAATAGCAATCAAATCATTGAATTGGATGATTTGCCCTATAAATCAAAAAAATATGTAGTTTCAGATTTGATTTCAAAAATGAAAGCTTTTGGGTATACAACTGAGACTTTGGAATTCATGTTGCTTCCTTTGGTAACAGAGTTGAGAGATCCCCTAGGGTCTATGGGAAATGATGCAGCGCTTGCTTGTTTATCTGATAAGCCTAGGATGATTTACGATTACTTTAAACAATTATTTGCACAAATTACAAACCCCCCCAATAGACTCTATTCGAGAAGAAATCATCATGTCTTTGGAATGCTTGATTGGTCCTGAAGGCAACCTTCTTTCTACAGATGAAAATAACGTAAAAAGATTAAGACTAGAGCACCCTATCCTTTCAAATGATGAGCTAGAAAAAATAAGGTCTATCAAGACCAAAGGATACAAATCAAAAACGATAGATATCACTTACAGAAAAGGTTTAGGAAAAGAAGGGCTTACAAAAGCGTTGAATAAAATTTGTAAAGAATCCTTAAAGGCTATCGATGAAGGATACTCATTTATAATTCTATCTGATAAAAACATTACTTCAGATAAATTGGCTTTGAGTACCCTCCTTGCCTGCTCAACAGTTCACAATTTTTTAGTCAAAAAAGAGAAAAGAACTCAAATAGGTATTGTTTTAGAATCCGGTGAAGCCAGGGAAGTTCACCATCATTGTTTATTGATAGGTTATGGTGCTGATGCAATAAATCCATATCTAGCCTTTGCTGTTTTGGAAAAATCTTTAGAAGATGGGGCTCTAGAAGATAAAAATCTAAATAATTCTTCTGATCTTGTTAAAGCTTATAAAAAAGGAGTAGCCAAAGGAATGTTAAAGGTCATGGCAAAAATGGGAATTTCAACCTTGCAATCCTACAAAGGGGCACAAATTTTTGAGGCTGTAGGACTTTCAGAAGAAATCATTGAAAAGTCCTTTCCTGGTACTCCAAGTAGAGTACAGGGTGTAACCTTTGACATCTTGTCTGAAGAAATGGAAAGGCGTCATCTAATGGGTTTTCCTGAAAGTCTAGAAAACAACATTACTTCGTTACCAAATCCTGGTGACTTTCACTGGAGGAATGGAGGTGATTCTCATATGTGGGATCCTAAGTCCATTTCAGCCCTTCAAATTGCAGCAAGAAACAATGATGAATCTGCATATTGGAACTTTTCAAATCATGCCAATGAAGAAACTACAAAGAATAGTACTCTTAGAGGCTTGATGAAATTTAAATTTTCTAAGAATCCTTTACCTTTAGATAAAGTAGAACCAGAAAAAGAAATTGTTAAAAGATTTGCAACAGGAGCGATGTCACTTGGATCAATTTCAACTGAAGCTCACGAATCTTTGGCTCTTGCTATGAATAAATTAGGTGGAAAATCTAATACTGGAGAAGGTGGAGAAGATCCAATTAGATTTAAACCTCTTGAAGACGGCAGTTCTAAAAGATCTGCAATCAAACAAGTAGCTTCAGGTAGGTTTGGTGTCACCATGTGGTATTTGACAAATGCTGATGAATTGCAAATCAAAATAGCCCAAGGTGCAAAGCCTGGAGAAGGTGGAGAGCTTCCTGGTACAAAGGTTGATAAATACATCGCAAAAATTAGACATTCGACGCCTGGAGTTGGATTAATTAGCCCTCCTCCTCATCACGATATTTATTCAATAGAAGATATTGCTCAGTTAATTCACGACTTAAAAAATGCAAATAGAAGTTCAAGAATTAGTGTAAAACTCGTTTCTGAGATTGGTGTAGGTACTATTGCAGCAGGAGTTGTGAAAGCAAAAACAGATCACTTGGTGATAGCTGGACATGACGGTGGTACAGGTGCTTCGCCTCTGACTTCCATCAAACATGCTGGCCTTCCTTGGGAGCTAGGAATAGCGGAAACACACCAAACTCTGGTCATGAATAACTTAAGATCAAGAGTTGTTCTGCAGACCGATGGTCAGCTTAAAACTGGACGAGATGTTGCTATAGCTGCCATATTAGGCGCAGAAGAATTTGGCTTTTCTACTGCTCCACTAGTAACTTTAGGATGCATTATGATGAGAAAGTGTCATCTCAATACCTGCCCAGTAGGAATCGCTACCCAAGATAAAGAACTAAGGAAGAAATTTAAAGGTAGTCCAGAGAATGTCGTAAATTACCTCTTTATGGTAGCAAAAGAATTAAGAATGATCATGGCAAATCTTGGCATAACTAAACTAGATGATTTGATTGGTAGAGTTGATCTTCTCGAAATGGATAATGCTATAGATCACTGGAAAAGAGATGGATTGGATCTATCAAAAATTCTTTCTCCTGCCGAAATAATTTACAAAGATACGGAGGTCTTCAATACTCAAAAGCAGAACCATAATCTAGAAAAATCTCTTGATATAAAATTATTAAAGAAAATCAAGAATCACATCAAAACGAAAAAAAGAATTGTTATTGATTCTAAAATTGGAAATACCAATCGCGTATTTGGCACAATTATTTCCAACGAAGTTGCAAAATCTTGGGGAGCTGCTGGTCTACCCAATGATACCTTGAGATTTAATCTCACTGGTTCTGCTGGACAAAGCTTTGGAGCCTGGGCAACCAAAGGCATGACTCTTTCTTTAGAAGGCGATGCAAATGATTATGTAGGTAAAGGTTTATCAGGAGGTAAATTAATCATCTATCCTCCAGCTGACAGTAGTTTCATTCCAAATGAAAACATAATTTTAGGTAACGTCGCTCTTTACGGGGCAACTGATGGTGAAGCTTACTTTAGAGGAATAGCTGCAGAAAGATTCTGTGTAAGAAATAGTGGTGCAAAAGTGGTTGTTGAGGGAATTGGAGATCATGGCTGTGAATACATGACAGGTGGAAGAGCTGTAATCTTAGGTCCTACTGGTAGAAATTTTGGCGCTGGAATGAGCGGCGGTATTGCTTACGTTTATGATCCAAAAAATAATTTTAAAAAGAATTGCAATATGAGCACTTTCGATTTAGAAAAACTTGTTATAAACGAAGACAAAGAAGAATTAAAAACCCTAATTACAAATCACCATCGATATACTAAGTCAGATGTTGCTAAAAAGATTTTATCCAACTGGAATAAAGAATTAGCCAACTTTAAAAAAGTTATGCCAATAGACTTCAAAAGAGTATTGATGGAAACGAATAATCAAAAATTAAAAGCGAGCTGATGGGTAAAGTAACAGGATTTAAAGAATTCAATAGAGAGGTTGAACCTTACCGTAGTCCTAAGAAAAGAGTATTGGACTTTAAAGAAATTTATACCGATCACGATGAATCGTTGTTAAACACTCAAGCATCGAGATGCATGAATTGTGGAGTCCCATTTTGCCAATCTGGAGAAGGTTGCCCTGTTTACAACTTGATTCCTGAATGGAACGATTTGGTTTATAACGAAAAGTGGGAAGAAGCTTTTGCACGACTGTTAAAAAACCAATAACTTTCCAGAAGTTACTGGTAGAGTTTGTCCTGCAGTATGTGAAGGTGCTTGTGTTTTAGGCATTACAGAAACTCCGGTTACCATTAAAAATTTAGAATTTGCAATTGCTGATAAAGGGATTGAATCAGGTTGGATAAAACCAGTCATTCCTAACAAAAGGACCAATAAAAAGATAGCCATCGTAGGTTCAGGTCCTGCGGGTTTGTCGGCCGCGCAGCAGTTAAATAGTGTTGGTCACTCCATAAACGTTTATGAAAGAGCAGATAGAATTGGTGGTCTTATGATGTATGGAATACCCAACATGAAACTTGATAAGTCCATTATCGATATGCGAGTAGACATCATGGAAGAAGAAGGAATAAGGTTCCACACCAATTGTGACATTGGCGGCAAAGGAAAAAACTCTGTATCGATGGAAAAACTCATTAAAGAAAACGATATTGTGTTACTTACCACAGGAGCAACCAAGCCAAGGGATTTACCCATAAAAAATAGAGATGGTGAAGGTGTTTATTTTGCTATGGAGTTTTTGGGTCAAAATACAAAAAGTCTTTTGGATAGTGATTTGAAAGACGACAGTTTTATTAATGCTAAAGACAAAGATGTAATTGTTATTGGTGGTGGAGATACTGGAAATGACTGCTTAGGTACATCTTTAAGACATGGCTGCAAAAGTCTTACCAATTTTGAGATTCTTCCTGAACTGCCGAAAGAAAGATTGGAAAATAATCCATGGCCTATCTTCCCGAGAGTATATAAGGTTGATTATGGACACGAAGAATCTAGGGAAGTATTCGGTAAAGATCCCAGAGAATATTCGGTTTCTGGAAAAGAGTTTTTGAGAGACAAAAATGGAAAGCTCACTGGGATTAAAACTGTAAAAGTTGATAAAGACTTCAAAGAAATAAAAGGAACAGAGCAAACTTGGAAAGCTGACTTAATCTTCTTGGCTATGGGTTTTCTTGGACCTGAAGACTATCTTAATAAAAAATTAAAGCTGGAATTAGATGAAAGGTCTAACTTCAAGGCAGAACATAATATCCACCAAACTTCCCATCCTAAAGTTTTTGCAGCTGGCGACTGTCGCAGAGGTCAGTCTTTAGTAGTGTGGGCTATAAACGAAGGACGAGCTGCAGCTCGAGAAATCGATAGAAAGATAATGGGTAAAACTACCCTAGACTAGTCCTTCTTACTTTTTATTTGCCTCATCAGTCCTTCTTGAATGGCTGAGGCTACCAGCTTTCCATCTTCTGTATAGACGGTTCCCCTATTAAAGCCCTTAGCATTACTCGCACTTGGACTATCTGTAACATACAAGAGCCATTCATCTGCTCTGAAAGGTCTATGAAACCACATTGCATGATCTATGCTTGCTGACATAACTCTTCTATTCATACCCCCCCAACTAATTCCATGAGGAAGTTGAGCAGTACTCAATAATCCAAAGTCGGAGGCATAAGCCAAAATATTTTGATGGACCAATATATCATCCGGCAGCTTGCCATTAGCTTTCATCCAAGTATGTTTGTAAGGCGGTTTCTTTTCTGAATTCATAGGGCTGTATTGTTCAACAGTTCTGAGTTCAACGGCCTTTTCCCTAAGAAAGCCATCTCTAAACTCTTTTGGTATTTCATCAATCATTGCTTCCCTTAATTCTCTTTCGCTCTGTAAATCATTTGGTCCAGGCACATCAGGCATATCAAATTGATGTTCGAAGCCTCCTTCGTCTATTTGAAAAGATACAATCATATTGAATATGACTTCGCCATTTTGAATCGCATCTACAGTTCTTGTGGTAAAGCTTCCACCATCTCGAATTCTGACGACGTTATAGACTATTGGCATATCAATTCTGCCTGGCCTTAAAAAATATGCATGAAAGGAATGAGCAAACCTCTTTTCTTCTATGGTGTTGTAAGCAGCGCTGAGAGATTGGCCAAGAACTTGTCCACCGAAAACTCTTCCCCAAGCTGTTTTTTCACATTCTCCACGATAAAGATTTTCCTCAAGCCTTTCGAGGTTTAAGGTTTCTACTAAGTCATCTAAACTTTTTTGCGTTGACATGATTTAGGCCTCTTCAATAGTGTGATCAACATCCGTTGCTGGTTTTTCAGAAGACGGTTTTCCAACGACTATTGCTGGCACTCCAGCAACCGTTGTGTTTGCCTCTACATCTGAAAGTACTACACTTCCGGCAGCAACTTTAGCTCCCTTTCCAATTTCTACGTTTCCTAGAATTTGTGCTGCTGAGCTTATTAAGACTCCTTCACGAACTTTTGGATGTCTATCCCCAGTTTCTTTTCCTGTACCCCCAAGGGTTACACCTTGAAATATTGATACATCGTTTTCGATTACCGAAGTCTCTCCAATGACAATTCCAGTTGCATGATCCAACATCACGCCATGTCCTATTTCTGCTTTTGGATGAATATCTACCTCATAAATAGCAGAACTTCTGCTCTGGATGAAATATGCAAAAACTTCTTGTTTTGCTTTCATAAAATAATTTGCGATTCTGTGAGCTTGTAATGCGGCAAATCCTTTTGAAAATAATAATGTAAATACAAAACCGCTTGATGCAGGATCTCTTTCCTTTACTGCTTTTAAGTCTATGACAGCTTTAATTAAAAAATCGATATTAGAAAAAACCTCATTGAACTTTTCTTTCAAAATTTCTGACGGATACTCTTTTGTAGCCAAGTCATCTGCAAGTTTTGCTGATAAAGAATTATCTAAGCCGCTGCAGGATAAGATTTTTTCCTGAAAGAGACCTTCCGAATCCGGTTCTAAGGAAATTTTATTTTTGCTTTCTTTGAGAATCTCAGCCCAAATATCTTCTACAATAGTCATAAGATAAATTTTTAAGTCGCAAGTCTAAGGCAAGTTAACTCAAAATTATATATTTTCTTGCTGTTTTTTTTTAAAAAAGGATAATGTTCATTCACCTTTAGGACCAATAAACATATGAAATTCGATAATTTTTCAATCCAAGAACCAGATGCAAATGTTAAGGTCAAAGATACCTTTGAAATAGATTCTGATTTAAAAGTAGATTCCTTTTCAGAAAGTAATGAATATGTTCCAAAGTTGGATGCTGACTACTGTTTTGACAAAGCTACTACTCTTTCTATTCTTGCCGGTTTTCAAAATAATAGAAGAGTCATGGTTCAAGGGCTGCATGGTTCAGGAAAATCAACTCATATTGAACAAGTAGCAGCAAGATTAAATTGGCCTTGTATTCGAATCAATTTAGATAGTCATATCAGCAGAATAGATTTATTGGGTAAAGATGTGATTGCTATTGAAGATAGTAAACAAATAACAAAATTTCAAGAAGGTATTTTACCTTGGGCTATCCAAAATCCAGTTGCTTTGGTATTTGATGAATACGATGCCGGAAGACCAGATGTAATGTTTGTCATACAAAGAGTTCTAGAGGTTGAAGGTAAACTTACTCTTTTAGATCAAAACAGAGTTCTTACCCCTCATCCTTATTTTAGACTTTTCGCTACAGCAAACACTGTAGGCTTGGGAGATAGCACGGGTCTTTATCATGGGACTCAACAAATTAATCAAGGTCAAATGGATAGATGGCACATTGTTTCGCCACTAAACTATCTTTCTGAGGACTTGGAACTTAAAGTTATCCTTTCAAAAGTTAAAGATTTAAATAGCAAGAAAGGTCAATCTACTGTAAAAGCAATGATTTCACTTGCTAATTTAACTAGAGAGGGTTTTAAAAATGGAGATATTTCTAATCTGATGTCTCCAAGAACCGTTATCAGTTGGGCAGAAAACTATTCTATCTTTAATGATATTGGAAATTCATTTGAATTAAGTTTCTTGAATAAATGCGATGAAACTGAAAAATCAATAATTGCAGAGTACTTTCAAAGGTGCTTTGATTCAGAAACTAGCGATTCTATTTTAAATTTAGTTGAGCAAGCTTGAGCCAAAAATCTACTGAACAAAACGTCAAAGATGTAATTAATGCTTCCAGTAGAGCAATATCTAAAGATAAAGATCTTAATCTAGAAGTAAATTTTCTCCAGCAAGTCGCTGAACCTGGACATAATCTTCAGGAAAATATTGAATCCATACAACTTTCAAGAGGAGATGCAGACAGACAAGCTCTGTTACAAAAATATAAATTACTCGAGGAGCCATTAAAAAGAACTGGAATTTCTGAGCTGGATTTTCTTCTTAAAGATTTCGAAGCCGTAAGGTCAGAAATTTTAGGATCGAAAGAATTTTTGGGAGTAAAACAAAACCTCAGAAATTTATTTTTAAAGAACCTCTCTCAACAAACCATTGAAAGTAAGCAAGATGCCTTAAAAATAGCTGTTGAGATAAGTTTAAAAAATAAACTTTTAAAGCAAAAAAATAACAAGCTGGAGGAGGTTTTCTTAAAACCTTGGAAAAAAGCTCTTTCTGAAGTGGAATCGGATTTTAAGCTAGCAGAAAAATACCTAACAGATAAAGAAAAATTTAATGAATATTTAATTTCCTTATTCAAAAAATTAGGTTTTGATTTTGAAGATCCTGAACAAGAAGAGCCTAAATCTGATTCTGAAGAAGAAAATGAAGATAATGAAGAGGATGGTACTTCTGATCAAGAACAGGAAGATCAGCCTGACAACGATGCATCAGAAGTAGATGATGAAAGTGAGACTGAAATTGAAGATTTTGAGATTGAAGAAGGAGATGTTGACGATACAGAAGACTGGGTTGAAAACAGATCTAAACTAGAAGAATTAATTGCGCTTAATCAAAATCAGGAATACAAGGTATTTTGTAGAGATTTTGACGAAGTGGTAGACGCGAATAACTTATGCTCTTCAGAAGAGTTAAAAAGATTAAGAGATAGATTGGATCAATTGATTGACCCCTCAAAATCTGTAATAGCAAAATTGGCAAATAGACTGCAAAGATTGCTTTTAGCCCAACAAAGACGTTCTTGGGAATTTGATAAGGAAGAAGGTATTTTGGATTCTTCTAAACTGCACAAGATAATTACGGATCCATTAACACCTCTTAGTTTTAAAACTGAAAAAGAGACATCTTTTAAAGATACTGTATTAACAATGTTGGTTGATAGCTCTGGGTCAATGAGAGGAAGGTCAATGACTACTGCTGCAATATCTGCCGATATTATTGGATCAACTTTGGATAAATGTAATATCAAAACTGAAATCCTTGGTTTTACAACGAAGCATTGGAAAGGTGGAGATAGTCGAAAGCTTTGGGTGGAATGCGGGAAACCAAGTTCTCCTGGCAGGCTTAATGACTTGAGACATATTATCTTCAAACCTGCAGACCTAGCTTGGAGAAGAGCTAAAAAAAATCTAGGTTTGATGCTTCGAGAAGGTCTGCTTAAAGAAAATGTTGATGGAGAAGCTCTTCTGTGGGCTTCTTCGAGATTGATGAAAAGGCCAGAACAAAGAAAAATACTCATGGTTATTTCGGATGGAGCGCCCGTGGACGATAGCACTTTATCCACTAATTCAACCAGTTATTTGGACAATCATCTGAAACAAGTGATTTCTGAAATTGAAAATCGAACCGAACTAGAATTAATAGCGATAGGGATAGGACACGATGTTACGAAGTATTATAAAAAAGCTGTAACAATCCATAGGGCTGAAGAACTTGGAAATGTAATGTTGGAACAATTAACAGACTTATTCCAAGAGAAATAAGGTTTGGAATTCTAGAAAAGAGGCTTATAATTTACTTATGAAAATTACAAATGTAGACGGACCTCCTGGATTTAAGGAGTTTGATGATATCGAAGATCGTATGACTTCAGAGCATGTTGAGGATGTAAGAGAAATCTTCAACACCCCACTAACTGGATCTTATAACTGGGATTACACTGTTGCCGATAACAGAATCAAAAGGCTGTACGAATTAGGAAAAGAGCTTAATTGGAATGGATCAATAGATCTTGATTGGTCTAATCACATAAAACGTGGCGATCTTCCGGTAAAACCTGAGTTTGATGATTTGGGGAATGTTTATCCTGAATATAACGACATGTCAGAAGATGAAAAAAGGGAAGTCAGCTGGCACGCTTCTGCTTGGGGCTTAAGCCAATTCTTACATGGAGAGCAAGGGGCTCTTTTGGTTGCTTCTCAACTTGTATCTTGTGCACCTACATATCAAGCAAAACTATATGCCGCCTCTCAATGTTTTGATGAAGCCAGACATGTAGAAGTATTCAATAGGTATTTACAAGATGTTATGGGCATGTCTTACCCTATTTCACCTAGCCTTAAAGCGCTTTTGGATAAAGGTCTAACAGACCCGAGATGGGATCTTAAATTTATTGCAATGCAAATAATCATTGAAGGTTTAGCTCTTGCAGCTTTTCAATCAACCAAGATGAGTACAAGTTGTCCGTTGCTTAGAGATTTAACTCATTATGTAATTCGTGATGAGGCAAGACACGTAACTTTTGGTATAAATTACTTAGAAGATTTCAACAAAACTTTATCTGAAGATGAGATTGAAGACCGTGCTAGATTTGCCTATGAAGCATGTGTAATCATGAGAGATAGAATTCAAAATTACGAATTAGGTAAGAAATTCTTCGGTTACTCAGAACAAGAAGCAAGAGAAGCGATTCTAAAATCTGGTGTTAACGATGACTTTAGAGGTCTATTGTTTAATAGAGTTATGCCAAATTTAAAGAAGATTGGCCTCTTAACAGAATCTGTTCGTCCTCTTTATGATGAGTTGGGCTTATTAGAATATGAAGTTGCTCCGAGTGACTTCGAAATTGATTGGGCTGAAATTTCCAAACCTTTAGAATCATCTGATGAGATAGAAACTCAAGCAGAAGAGCAAGCTGAAGTGATTAAGGAAATGTTTCACAATCATTAATCTCTAAAGAATTTATCTTTCATCACTTTGGATAATTGTGCTTTTTCAAAGTGATGGAATCTGTATTGTTTAAAAAATAGTTCATTCAAAATGAATAGTGTCGATATAGGAATTGATTTTGGAATAACTAATTCTGACATTGTTATTAATTCCAAAAATAATTTTTCTTATAAATCTTTAAGAAGTGAAAAAAATATCCATTTATCTTTAAATAACATCTTAAAAAGCATTCAAGAAGAATCAAAAATCAAAAGTATCTCGGTAACGGGAGGGAAACATTTAGATCTCCCTGATAATTTTGATGGTCAAAAGATATCAAAGAAAAATGAGATAGATTGTATTGGAATTGGAGCAAAGAAAATATCTCAGCTAGATTCAAATTTTTTAGTCTTGAGCTGTGGATCAGGAACTGCATGTGTAGCTTATGAAAATGAAATCGCTACTCATCTTGGAGGAACCGGTCTAGGAGGTGGCACAATTAGAGGGTTATGCATGTTAGCAGCTCAAATAGATGATCCAAATGAAATAGATGATCTTTCTAAAAAAGGGAGTCAAATAGGAGACTATGCTTTGAAGGATGTGATATCTGGACCTATAGGAAATTTACCAGAAGATAGTATTGCTGTTCATTTTGGAAATTTAGATATGATGGATAAACTAGAAAAGGAAGATATTTGCAGATCTATTATTTATCTTGTTGCAACAAATATAGCAAGGCTAGCTGCCACTACAGCTCTGGCAGCGAAATTAAATAAAATAGTAGTTATAGGAAGATGTCCCAATTATTTTTTATACAAAGAAATTCTTACAAAATGGATTGAGTTTTCAGGTTTAGAAGTGGTCTTTCCTGAAAACAGAGAATTTGCTACAGCATTAGGTACTTTAGAAAGTTAACTAGAAGCCCGACGATGTCCTACTCTCGCATGGACGAACCACACTACCATCGGCGCTAAGTGGTTTCACTTCTGAGTTCGGGATGGAATCAGGTGGGACACACTTGCTAATGTCATCGGGCAAAATTCTAGTTTTTGTATTGTTAAATCCTTTGTTTAATTTCAGCGTTATTAAACTTTATTAATATAAAGTATTAAGTTAAGCCTCACGAGCAATTAGTACAGGTTAGCTCAATGCCTTACAGCACTTACACACCCTGCCTATCAACGTCCTAGTCTTGAACGGCTCTTTAGGAACCCGAAGGTTCAGGGATATCTCATCTTGAGGTAGGCTTCCCACTTAGTTGCTTTCAGCGGTTATCCTTTCCGAACATAGCTACCGGGCAATGCCACTGGCGTGACAACCCGAACACCAGAGGTTCGTTCACTCCGGTCCTCTCGTACTAGGAGCAACTCCTCTCAAATATCCAACGCGCACGGCAGATAGGGACCGAACTGTCTCACGACGTTCTAAACCCAGCTCGCGTACCACTTTAAATGGCGAACAGCCATACCCTTGGGACCTGCTCCAGCCCCAGGATGTGATGAGCCGACATCGAGGTGCCAAACACCCCCGTCGATGTGAACTCTTGGGGGGTATAAGCCTGTTATCCCCGGCGTACCTTTTATCCGTTGAGCGATGGCCCTTCCATACAGAACCACCGGATCACTATGACCTACTTTCGTACCTGCTCGACTTGTCAGTCTCGCAGTTAAGCATCCTTTTGCCATTGCACTCATTGCATGATGTCTGACCATGCTGAGGATACCTTCGTACTCCTCCGTTACTCTTTGGGAGGAGACCGCCCCAGTCAAACTACCCACCACACACTGTCCTCAACCCGGATAACGGGTCTAAGTTAGAACCTCAAATGTATAAGGGTGGTATTTCAAGGACGACTCCACATAAGCTGACGCCTATGCTTCAAAGTCTCCCACCTATCCTACACATATAAATTCAAAGTCCAGTGTGAAGCTATAGTAAAGGTGCACGGGGTCTTTCCGTCTTGCCGCGCGTATACGGCATCTTCACCGCAAATTCAATTTCACTGAGTCCTGGGTCGAGACAGTATGGCCATCGTTACGCCATTCGTGCAGGTCGGAACTTACCCGACAAGGAATTTCGCTACCTTAGGACCGTTATAGTTACGGCCGCCGTTCACCGGGGCTTCGATCACAAGCTTCGTCCGAGGACTAACCTGATCAATTAACCTTCCGGCACCGGGCAGGCGTCACACCCTATACTTCCACATTAGTGTTTGCAGAGTGCTATGTTTTTAGTAAACAGTCGCAGCCATCTGGTATCTTCGACCTCTTTCCGCTCGAGAAGCAAGTTCTTTCACGTAATAGAGGCGTACCTTCTCCCGAAGTTACGGTACCATTTTGCCTAGTTCCTTAACCCAAGTTCTCTCATGCGCCTTAGTATTCTCTACCTGACCACCTGTGTCGGTTTGCAGTACGGTTCCCTACTACTTATGCTTAGAAGTTTTTCCTGGAAGCGTGGCATCAATCACTTCTTGATTTAAAAAATCAATCGTCATCAGATCTCGACTTAAAGTATTCCGGATTTACCTAAAATACAAGTCTACAGCCTTAAACAGGGACAACCATCGCCCTGCTGATTTAGCCTTCTCCGTCACTCCATCGCAGCAATAGGAAGTACAGGAATGTTAACCTGTTTTCCATCGACTACGGCCTTCGCCCTCGCCTTAGGGGCCGACTTACCCTGTCCCGATTAGCGTTGGACAGGAAACCTTGGTCATTCGGCGGATAGGGTTTTCACCTATCTCTCGTTACTCATGTCAGCATTCTCTCTTCTGATACCTCCAAAGAACCTCTCAGTCCTTCTTCAACGGCTTACAGAATGCTCCTCTACCATAGATATAAATATCTATCCGCAGCTTCGGTTTATGATTTAGCCCCGTTATATCTTCCGCGCGGGCCGACTCGACTAGTGAGCTGTTACGCTATCTTTAAAGGATGGCTGCTTCTAAGCCAACCTCCTAGCTGTTTAAGCCTTCCCACATCGTTTCCCACTTAATCATAATTTGGGACCTTAGCTGGCGGTCTGGGTTGTTTCCCTTTCGACTACGGACGTTAGCACCCGCAGTCTGTCTCCCGTGCTAACACTTCTTGGTATTTGGAGTTTGCGTCGGTTTGGTAAGTCGGGATGACCCCCTAGCCGAGACAGTGCTCTACCCCCAAGAGTGACACACGAGGCGCTACCTAAATAGCTTTCGAGGAGAACCAGATATCTCCGAGCTTGATTAGCCTTTCACTCCGATCCACAGCTCATCCCCTCATTTTTCAACATAAGTGGGTTCGGGCCTCCAGTAAGTGTTACCTTACCTTCACCCTGGCCATGGATAGATCGCCCGGTTTCGGGTCTACTCCCTGCGACTAAACGCCCTATTAAGACTCGGTTTCCCTACGCCTACCTCATAAAGTTAAGCTTGCCACAGACAGTAACTCGCTGACCCATTATACAAAAGGTACGCCGTCACCCCGAAGTTCCGAAGAGCTTCTTAAGGCTCCGACAGCTTGTATGCATATGATTTCAGGTTCTATTTCACTCCCCTCTCCGGGGTTCTTTTCGCCTTTCCCTCACGGTACTGGTTCACTATCGGTCAGCTAGGAGTATTTAGCCTTGGAGGATGGTCCCCCCATGTTCAGTCAAGATTTCTCGTGTCCCGACCTACTCGATTTCACTTAAATTAGATTTTTGAATACGGGGCTATCACCCACTATGGCCGAACTTTCCAGATCGTTTTTCTAATCCAATTTAAGCTTAAGGGCTGTTCCGCTTTCGCTCGCCGCTACTAACAGAATCTCGGTTGATTTCTTTTCCTGCAGTTACTTAGATGTTTCAGTTCTCTGCGTTTGCCTCTCTACCCTATGTATTCAGGTAAAGATACCTAGGTTGTCCTAGGTGGGTTTTCCCATTCGGAAATCTCCGGGTTATAGCTTGTTTACCAGCTTACCGAAGCTTATCGCAGGTTACCACGTCCTTCATCGCCTCTAGCTGCCAAGGCATCCGTCATATGCACTTAATTACTTAACAAAATACTTTAAATTAATAAAGTTAAGTCTTTCGAATAATAAGCGCCAAAATTTGCCATTAGCATTTTAAGATAATTATCTTAAAACTTGGTGCACTAATAATTGATAACATTAATTATTAGTGTCGTAACTAAATAAATTTAGTTACTGGATCAACAATACTTTTAAAGAACACATCACTTATTTTTCTATGAAAATAGTAAGACAAGTAATTCGAACGGACACTCACAATAAAAGTCGTGTAATTTGTTTAGGAGGTGATCCAGCCCCAGGTTCCCCTAGGGCTACCTTGTTACGACTTCGTCCCAGTCGCGTATCATACCGTGGGGACCGCCCTCCCGAAGGTTAGGCAAGCCACTTCTGGTACAACACACTCCCATGACGTGACGGGCGGTGTGTACAAGGCCCGAGAACGTATTCACCGCGACATTCTGATTCGCGATTACTAGCGATTCCTACTTCATGGAGTCGAGTTGCAGACTCCAATCCGGACTGAGGAAGACTTTGTAGGATTAGCTCCAGCTCGCGCTTTCGCAACCGTCTGTATCTCCCATTGTAGCACGTGTGTAGCCCAACCCGTAAGGGCCATGATGACTTGACGTCGTCCCCACCTTCCTCCGTGTTATTCACGGCAGTCTCCTTAAAGTTCCCACCCGAAGTGCTGGCAAATAAGGATAAGGGTTGCGCTCGTTACTGGACTTAACCATACATCTCACGACACGAGCTGACGACAGCCATGCAACACCTGTCACAGTGTTCCCAAAGGCACAGTTTTATCTCTAAAACTTCCACTGGATGTCAAGGGTTGGTAAGGTTCTTCGCGTTGCATCGAATTAAACCACATGCTCCACCGCTTGTGCGGGCCCCCGTCAATTCATTTGAGTTTTAGCCTTGCGGCCGTACTCCCCAGGCGGAGAACTTAATGCGTTAGCTGCGCCACTGAATCTAAAGATCCAACGGCTAGTTCTCATCGTTTACGGCGTGGACTACCAGGGTATCTAATCCTGTTTGCTACCCACGCTTTCGCACCTCAATGTCAGTCTCGAACCAGAGAGTCGCCTTCGCCACTGGTATTCCTCATGATCTCTACGCATTTCACCGCTACACCATGAATTCTACTCTCCTCTTTCGTACTCTAGTTTATAAGTTTTGAATGCAGTTCCTAGGTTGAGCCCAGGGATTTCACACCCAACTGAATAAACCATCTACGCGCGCTTTACGCCCAGTAATTCCGATTAACGCTTGGACCCTCCGTATTACCGCGGCTGCTGGCACGGAGTTAGCCGGTCCTTATTCTGTGAGTAATGTCAGGGACTTAAAGTATTAATTTAAATCTTTTCTTCCTCACTTAAAGTGCTTTACAACCCTAAGGCCTTCTTCACACACGCGGCATGCCTGGATCAGGGTTGCCCCCATTGTCCAATATTCCCTACTGCTGCCTCCCGTAGGAGTCTGGGCCGTGTCTCAGTCCCAGTGTGGCTGATCGTCCTCTCAGACCAGCTAGAGATCGTAGCCTTGGTAAGCCATTACCTTACCAACAAGCTAATCTCACGCAGGCTCATCTAACAGCGAGAGCTTCCAAGGAGAGGCCCCCTTTCCCCCGAAGGGTGTATGCGGTATTAATTCGAGTTTCCCCGAGCTATCCCCCACTGAAAGGTAGATTCCTACGCGTTACTCACCCGTCCGCCACTTTACTCGCTCCCGAAGGAACTTTCTCGTTCGACTTGCATGTATAAGGGCTGCCGCCAGCGTTCAATCTGAGCCATGATCAAACTCTTCAATTAAATTAAACGATTATTTTTTTTAAAAAAATAATAAAAAATGGGTGACTATCGAATTTCGATAATCTAAAAATTGACACTAACCTTTATTAAAATGGTAAGTGCCCGCACGAATTACTTGTTTATAGTTTTAAAGAACACCCGAGCCTATTTTTCTTAGGCACGAGCGAGCGATTATACATGGCTTTTAATAATAAGAAAGCGAAGATTTAGCCTTTTTTTAGCTTTATTTTCAAGTGCTTCAGCTTGCCTACCTGATAGGTATTTTCAGACGGATTTTGAACCAAAATAGCATCATCTGAAAGCTTATTTCCATCTATTTTTACCGCGCCTTGAGAAATCATTCTCCTAGCTTCTGATTTACTTTTGCAAAGCCTATCATTGCCAAGTTTCTCACTAGACAATAGATCAACAATTGATATTGAAGATGCTTTAATAGATAAGGTAATTAGTTTGATTTCTGTAGGGTCATTGCCCCTAGAAAACCTATTTGTGAATTCTTTCTGAGCGAGAAATGCTTTTTCTTCGCCATGAAATCTTGCCACAATTTCTGCAGAAAGTATTTTTTTTGCTTCCATAGGATTTAGTCCTTTTTTGGTTTTATTCTTTATATCTTTAATCTCAGCTGAGGTCTTAAAACTTAACAAATCAAAGTATCGCCACATTAAGTCATCTGAAATTGACATGATTTTACCAAACATATCGTTTGGATTTTCTTGCAGACCGATATAATTATTTAAAGATTTTGACATTTTCTTCACGCCATCAGTCCCTTCCAAAATTGGCAAAGTCATAATAATCTGCTCTTCCAAACCAAATGATTTTTGAATATCTCTGCCTACTAAAAGATTAAACTTTTGATCGGTTCCGCCAAGCTCGACGTCTGATTTAAGCTCAAAAGAATCGTATCCTTGGACAAGAGGGTATATAAATTCATGAATGGAGATGGGTTTATTACCTTTGTATCTTTTACTGAAATCATCTCTTTCCAGCATTCGAGCAACTGTCATCTTTGAACTTAAATTAATAAGCTCTGCGCTTGTCATTTTCTTAAACCATGAAGAATTAAATTCAATTTTTGTTTTTTTCTTATCTAAGATTTTGAAAATTTGTTCTTGATAAGTTTCGGAATTTTTCTTGAGTTGCTCTAGAGTTAATATTGGACGAGTTTCGCTAACACCAGAAGGGTCGCCTATCATTCCGGTGAAATCTCCTATTAAAAAAACAACCTTATGTCCAAGATCTTGAAATTGTTTTAATTTATTAATCAAAACAGTATGGCCTAAGTGTAAGTCAGGAGCAGTTGGATCAAATCCAGCTTTGATGATTAAAGGTTTATCTTTGTTTAATTTTTTTTCTAAACCTTTTTCAGGGATGATTTCTTCAACCCCACGTTTTAATATTTCTAATTTTTCTGAAGTTGATAAACTCATGAATGTAATTATTTATTTCTCAAAAAATTTATATATATCTTTGAAATGATACTCTAAAAACGTAAATGAAAAATTTAATTCTTGATATTAAGTATTATTTGCTCTTTCTATTAGTTGTTTTAGCTGCATTCTATTTGTATCTAAATTTTGGTATCAATTTCAACAAAAATTACTCTCCAGAAATAATTGCAGATGCCTCATTTAGAGACCAAATAACTTTAAATGAGAATCAGGATGAGAAAATCTTCAAAGGAGCCTTATCTAAGAAAATCAAAGTGGATAAAAATGATACCTTAATTAAGATACTAAGCTCTAACGGGGTAGAAAATAGGTACATTAAAGCCCTAATTAAGACTAAAGGTTCTGAGAAGCTTGCCAATATAAAAGCTGGTGATTTTGTGGAAATTGCATTCTCTGAAAATAAAATACCTAAGGAAATATTTGTTACTAGAAATGGTTTGAGGGGGGTTTTAGCAGAATTCAAAGACAAAACTTACTCCATAAAAGATCATGAAAGAGTTCCAGAGGTTATTGAAAGGTTTGCTTCTGTGACCATTGATGAGTCTTTATATCAATCAGCATTGAAAGAAGGAATATCAGATAGTGTGATTATGGATTTAGTATTTATATTTGGCTGGGATATAGATTTTGTTTTTGATATCAGGTCGGGAGATAGCTTTGAAATTCTTTATGAGGAATATTTTTATAAAGGAGAAAAAATCAAAAATGGAGATATTAAAGCCGCAAGATTTAAAAGAGGAAAAAAAGTTTTTTCAGCGATAAGATTCTTTAGTAACGTTTCGGGAACAAAAGAATACTTTTCCACAAGAGGAGAAAACGTTAAAAAAGCTTTTTTAAGAACGCCTGTCGAATTTTCTTACATAAGTTCTCGTTACAATCTAAAAAGAAAACATCCTGTCCTGAATAAAATAAGAGCTCATACAGGAGTAGATTATGCAGCGCCTACAGGAACTCCAGTAAGGTCAACCAGTTCAGGGACAGTGTCTTTTATCGGGAATAAAGGCGGTTATGGAAAACTTATTGAAGTAAAACATTCTGAAGACTACTCAACTCGCTATGCACACTTATCAAAATTTAACCCAAGATTAAAAAATGGTTCAAAGGTTGAGCAAGGGGAAACTATTGGATACGTTGGCCAGACAGGATTAGCAACTGGGCCGCACTTACACTACGAATTCAGAGTTGGAGGGAATCACACGAACCCTTTGACAGTAAAGCTGCCGGATGCAAAACCAATATCAGAAGTTGAAAAAAAAGAATTTTTTGATCATGCCATAAAGATGATTAATCGACTTGATGAGCTATTCCTAAAATTTTATGCCGAAGTCTGATTTATACATTGGTGTCCTCTCCGGTACTTCAGCAGACTCAATTGAT
The DNA here is from genome assembly GCA_902561325.1 of uncultured SAR86 cluster bacterium. Taxonomy (GTDB): domain Bacteria; phylum Pseudomonadota; class Gammaproteobacteria; order Magnimaribacterales; family AG-339-G14; genus MEDG-81. The sequence goes on from CACEOL010000001.1 coordinate 90,298, forward strand.
GCATTATTGGTTGATTTTTCAAGCTCGATTAAAGTAATTGATCGGTTTTCAGAAAAAATACCTATAACAGTTAAAAATAAAATATTTGAACTCGTTCTAAATAAAAAAGTTTCAAACTATGCTAGAAAACAAAAAGAATTAGACTGTATTTTAGGGGAGCTCATAGCTAGATGTGTTAACCAATTAATAAAAAAAACCAAGCTAGATAAGAAAATGGTTAAAGCTATAGGGAGTCATGGACAGACCATCAAACACAGTTCTTCAAGAAGAAACCCTTTTAGCTTGCAAATTGGAAATCCAAAATTAGTTAAAAAACTAACAGGCATTAAAGTAGTTTATGGGTTTCGACAAAGCGACATAGCAAACGGGGGTATGGGCGCTCCTCTTACTCCGGCTTTTCATAATGAGTATATGTCTAAAGCAAAAGTTAATCGTGCAATCATTAATATTGGCGGAATAACGAATGTAACTTTGCTGCCTTCAAAAGGCAAGATTCTGGGATGGGATATTGGACCTGGAAATTGTTTCATAGATCAGGCTATTAAAGATCTAACTAATGGAAAAAAACAATTTGATAACAAAGGTGCTTTGGCAAAAAAAAGGAAATCCACAAGTATTGAAAACTTCCATAAAAAAAATTTCTAAATAAAAGTTACTTCAAAAAACCGATCCCCAAAAGTCAGTCAGTTGAAAATTATGATTTAAAAAAATTTAAATTTGATCCATCAGAAAAAAAGAAACTTAAAGATGTGGATTTAATTTCAGGCTTAACCGAGATTACTTTTCAATTGATTTTAAGAGACCTGCAAAAATATTGTAAACAAAAATACGAGATTTACTTTTGTGGCGGTGGAACAAAAAATGATTATTTAATGGATAAGTTTAAAGAACTAAAATTAGAAAATCTGCAATTCTTCAAAACTTCAGATTTAGGAATTGACCCACTTGATGTAGAGGCAATGACTTTTGCTTGGTTAGCAAAGAAGAGAATAGAAAAACAAAAAATTAAATTAACCAGCGTTACCGGATCTAAACCTTGTTTGATGGGAGAGGTAATAAACTAAATTGAGAAAGATGCTCCACAACCACAGGTTGTAGTTGCATTTGGATTTTCGATGATAAATTTAGAACCTTCCAAATTTTCCACATAATCTAAAGTTGAGCCAAAAAGATATTGGATGCTTAGGGAATCAATCAATACCGATACATCTTCTTCTTTTAAGACAGTATCATCGTCTTCAGCATTTTCATCTAGCTTAAAACCATATTGGAAGCCTGAACAGCCACCTCCCGTTACAAAAACTCTAAGATGAAGATTTTTTTTGTTTTCTTCTGCTATTAAGTGTTTAACCTTTAAAACAGCATTTTCAGTAATGTTAAGTTCTTTTGGAACAAATTTTTCAACCATATCAATTACTCATTATATCCAAACATTGAATTGCTTGACTTGCAGCACCTTTTAATAGGTTATCAATCGCCGAATTAACGACTATTGTATTACTTTGGAAGGCATAAGTGACGGAAATATCGCAATAGAATGTATTTATTACATTTTTAATCTCTGCTATTTCTCCTTTTTCTTTAATCCTTACTAACTGATGCTTCTCGTAATAACTTTCATACAAATCATTGAGATTTAAATCATTTTGAGTGACTTCACAATAAAGTGTCACGTATTCTCCTCTGAACAATGGTAAAAGATGTGGGATAAAAATAACTTCATGGTCGAGATTGAATTCTGTTTTTAGAAAATCCTTTATTTCCGGTTGGTGTCTATGAAAATCAACATTATAAGATTTGAAATTTTCTTTGATGTCATCTTCAAGACCGTTTTCTACTGAAGATTTACCTGCCCCGCTAATTCCAGATTTGGCATCCAAAATTATTTTTGAATTTTTTTGCAAGTAAGGAATAACTGGAAGCAATCCAAGAATGGAAGCAGTTGGATAACATCCAGGTACTGCGACTAAATTTGCTGCTTTAATTTTTTCTGCGGAATACTCAGGCAAGCCATAAATAGCTTGAGGCAGAAGATTATCAGCCCTGTGTTTGCTGTCATAAGTTTCTTGCCAAAGTTTTCCATTTGAAAGTCTAAAATCTGCAGAAAGATCTATGACTTTTACCCCTTTTTTTAAAACTTCTGGAACATAGTCCATTGAGTAGTCATGTTTGGTCGCAAAAAAAAACATAATCAAGATTATCAGGCATTTGATCTATTGGTTGTAATACTAATTTGCTATTCGTTTTTGAATAGACTTCTTTGTATTCCTTTCCTTCATGCGAAAAAGAAGAGACAAAGGCAAGGCTCAAATCTTCCCTAGACTCAACGATTGAAGCTAACTCTTCTCCTACATAGCCCGTAGCGCCTACTATTCCAATATTCAAAGACATTTATTTATTTTTAATTTTGCAAAAACATTATACTTTAAAGCATGATCAAGGAAGACAAGCTTATTCTATCTATCGCAGGACACGATCCTACTGGTGGAGCCGGAATTCAAGTTGATGCACTAATCGCGAATCATCACGGCAAGCATTGTCTCTCAATTCTTACTTGTGAGACTGTTCAAAATTTGAAAAGTTTTGAGAAAATAATTCCTCAAGATGAAAAATATATTCAAGAATCTTTTAAGAATCTTTTAAAAAACTTTTCTCTGAAGTACTTCAAGGTTGGCTTGGTTCCTAATATCAAAATAGCCAGTAAATTGGGTAACTTAATTGCTTTAAACAAACCTGAAATTGTAGTGATAGATCCCATTTTGAAATCCGGTACTGGAAAAAAGCTTTTTCTAAAAAAAGATTTGGATTCACTAATACAAAAGCTCTATACGAAAGCAACTCTATTGACGCCAAACATTTATGAGTTGAAGACACTGACAAACAAAAAAAATATTTTAGATGGCATTTTATTTTTACATGATCAAGGCATTGAAAGTGTTTACGTAACTGGAGAATTAAAAAAAGAAAAAATTAGAAATCATCTCTACTCAAAAGGTGAATTAGTAACTATTGATGAAGTTCCGAAGATGAAAAATATCATTCATGGTAGTGGATGTGCTTTATCGACATCAATCCTATGCTTTTTGGTAAATAAAAAAAGTTTGAAGGATGCTTGTTCGAAATCACAAAAGCTGATGAAAGTTTTAGTAAAAAATTCAAGAAATCATCTTCATCAGAATATTCTAAAAATCTAATAATGATTCAAGGACTTTATGCAATTACGCCTACTTGTTTGAAAGAAAACGATTTACTTCTTAAAACCGAAGTCTTGCTTAAAAGAGGTATTAAACTCATACAATACAGAGACAAAAGTATCGATAAAAAGACTTTTCGAGAAAAAGCCAATGCGCTTTTGAAGTTGGCCAAAAAATATGAAGCCAAGTTACTTATCAATGATTATGTCGAAATTTGTTTGGAAATAAGTGCCGATGGCTTTCACCTTGGTTTAGAAGATTACTCATCTGAGGAAAACTTAGAACTTTTAAAAAAGAACAAAGACTTTATTACCAATAATTTGATAAGCGGTTTATCTTGTAAATGGAATAAAGAACTGGTGGTCAATCCTCCTGAAAATGAAATCAGATGGACTTATTTGGCAGTTGGGTCTTTTTATCCTTCCAATTCTAAGTCGACTATTTCGGAGAGAAATGAAAACGTAAAAAGAGAATTCCTAAGCTATACTGATAAGCCTCTTGTAGCTATTGGAGGTATCAATAAAAAAAACATCAAGGAAGTAAAAAATTGCGGTTATTCTTGTTTTGCCCTAAGTGAAGCCCTCTATAAAAATCCTGAACATGTTTTAGATGAGTATAAAAAGTTATGAAAGTTATTGGTTTTGGCGCAGCGCTAGTCGATAAGCAATTTCTTATTAAAGATGATGCGCTAAATGCTCTAGGTATAGAAAAAGGTTTAATGACTTTAAATTCTGAAGAGGAACAGAATGAGTTACTTACTTTTCTGCAAGACCAAAATTACAAACAAATTTCTTCATGTGGAGGGTCAGCAACAAATAGCATTTATGCAGCTGCAGCTTTGGGAACCACCTCTGGCTTCATTGGAAAAGTTGCGCAAGATGAAGATGGCGAAATCTATAACGCAGATTTGAAAGACAATAACATTGAAATATCAAATTGCGTCACATCATCAGATGGCAAAACCGGTAACTGTATTGTTTTAATTACTCCGGATGCAGAAAGAACGATGAATACTTATCTTGGCGTTAGTTCTGAAACAAAATTTTCTGAAATAAATTTTGAGCAAGTATCTGAAACAAGTCTGCTCTTTATGGAAGCTTATGTGGTTACTTCACCTGATACAAAAGATACCGCAAAGAAACTCATCAAAAGCTGTCACGAATCCGATATCAAAATAGCTTTGAGTCTTTCAGATCCTGGAATTGTTGCTGGCTTTAAAGACGAACTGAAATCTTGGATGGATAAGAAAATTGATTATTTATTTTGTAATCATGAAGAAGCAAAAACTTTTTGTGATGCCGATAACTTCGAAGGCTTAAGAAACTATGCAAAAACAATTTTTATCACTAACGGAGTTAACCCAACTATTGTTCTTGAGGAAAAACAAACCTATGAGATACCCGCTTATGAAGCTAATGCAGTCGATACCAATGGTGCTGGAGATATGTTTGCAGGTGGCGTAATTCACGGTTTGAGCGAAGGCTGGGAAAATGCTGAATCGGTAAAATTTGGTAACTTTTTGGCTTCAAAAGGAGTTGCTGAAATTGGACCAAGACTTAAAAAAAATAAATACCTCGAATATTTAAAGGAGTTCTCTAAAAAATAGGAAAATTAACTGGATACTTTCATCTTCTTTTGATAAATTCTGCTTTTCTAAATTATGGCTACTAAAAATTCCAAAAAACCAACCAAAGCAAAAAAGCCTGAAGCTAAAAAAAATAACTAAGGTACAAAAAAAACCGGCAAAGAAACCAGCTGCAAAGAAGACAGGCAAACCAGTAAAAAAAGCAGCCGTTACTAAAAAAACGCCAAAAAAAGCTGCGGCCAAAGTAAGCGTCTCCTCTACAGATTTTTCAGCTTTCTTGAAGAATTTCCAGCCTTATAGGTCAAAGAAATCGGAAAAATACATGAATAAAAATCAACAGAAGCATTTTCTGGGAATGCTGACCGCTTGGAAAGAAGCTCTTATTGAAGAACAAGAAAAAACTGAACAGTTAATTCAACAAGATCAAAGTAATTTTCCAGATTCTTTGGATCGTGCTGCAAAAGAAGAAGAATTTATGCTGGAATTGAGAAAAAGAGAAAGAGAACGAAAACTTATAGGAAAGATTGACCTTTCTCTGAAAGATTTAGAAGATAATCTTTACGGTTATTGTGAATCCTGTGGTGTTGAAATTGGCATCAAAAGATTGGAAGCCAGGCCCACTGCAACCAAATGCATCGATTGCAAAACCGTCGACGAAATTAAAGAAAAACAACAGTTCGGTTAATGTCGTCGCATCTTGCGTACTTGGTTTTAGGCTCTAACTTAGGGAATCGGTCAACAAATCTCATAAATGCCAAGACAGAAATAAGAGCACTTTCTGATACAAAAATTCTAAAAGAAAGCGAAATCTATAAGTCTCCTGCTTACGGTCCAATTGACCAGCCATTTTTTTTCAATCTTGCTTTGGAAGTTGAAACGAAGTTCTCGCCTTTGGTGCTTCTAGAACATCTACAAAAAATCGAAACGAAACTCAAACGCGAAAAAGATTCTCACATGAAACCTCGAACCATTGATATCGATATTGTATTTTTTGATGACGAAATAATAGAAACGCCTCTTTTAAAAGTGCCGCACTACGATTGGCAAAATCGAGACTTTTTCATAAACCCGCTGAAAGAAATAAATTGCCAAGCTCAAGAATTTAAAAACTTTAGCTTTGACTAAAGTTTTCAAGATAGAATTATTTAATGAAAACTTATTCGGTAAGCGAAGCAAAAAAGAAAAATTCCATAATCTCTGAAGAAGATTTCAATGCGGAATATCAAGAGTCAATAAATAATCCAGAGAGCTTTTGGCAAAAAAAAGCTGAAGAAACCTTAGACTGGTTTTCAAATTGGAATGAAGTGGCTGCATCCGATTTGGAAGCCGGCGAAGTAGCTTGGTTCAAAAGAGGAAAATTGAATGCTAGTTTCAATTGCGTTGACCGTCACTTGGAAAATCATGCAACCAAAACCGCAATCATTTGGGAAGGCGATGATCCTAATGACAATAAAGAAATTTCCTTTCAAGAGTTGCATAAAAACGTTTGTCAGTTTGCCAATCTTTTAAAATCCAGAAATATAAAAAAAGGCGATCGAGTTTGTATTTACATGCCGATGATTCCTGAGGCAGCTTATGCGATGTTGGCTTGTGCCAGAATTGGTGCCATTCACTCAGTGGTCTTTGGAGGATTTTCCATCGAATCCCTGAAAGATAGAATTTTGGACTCGGATTGCACAACGGTCATAACCGCAAATGAAGGAATAAGAGGAGGAAAACTTGTCCCGCTGAAAAATAATGTGGATGAAGCTCTAAAGGACTGTCCTAATGTGCACAGCGTAATAGTTGTAAACCGAACGAAAAGCGCTTTAATCAAAGAAAATGAAGTGGATGTTGATTATTACCAGAACATAGAAAACTTTGAGGTTGATTGCCCTTGCGAAGAAATGGATGCCGAAGACCCGCTTTTCATTCTTTATACATCAGGCTCTACTGGAAAACCCAAAGGAGTCCTCCACACCACCGGAGGATATTTGTTGGGTGCAGCCTTAAGCCACAAATACATTTTCAATTTAAAAGAAGACAGCATTTACTGGTGCACTGCAGACGTCGGCTGGGTTACAGGTCATACTTATATTGTCTATGGTCCTTTAGCAAATGCCTCAACCACTTTGATGTTTGAGGGTATACCAACATTCCCCGATGTTTCAAGATTCTGGAATGTGATTGATAAACATCAAGTTAATATTTTCTACACCGCTCCTACTGCAATCAGAGCGCTCATGGCTCATGGCAATGAACCTTTGCAATCCTCCTCGAGAGATTCTCTGGAAGTACTGGGTACGGTTGGAGAGCCTATAAATCCAGAAGCCTGGGAGTGGTATTACCATGAGGTTGGTAAAGGCAAATGCCCGATAGTCGATACTTGGTGGCAAACCGAAACCGGCAGCATCATGATTTCCGGCTTGGCAGGATTTTCTGATCAAAAGCCAGGTTGTGCTGGTAAACCTTTCCTTGGGATTAATCCTGCGCTTGTGGATGAAGCAGGCAATGAAATCGAAGGCCCGGGAAAGGGTAATTTGGTTGTAAAAAGTTCTTGGCCATCGCAAATCAGGACGGTTTATGGGGATCATCAAAGATGTGTCGACACCTACTATTCAACTTACAAAGGTTTTTATTTCACAGGAGATGGCGCTGAGCGAGATGCGGATGGTTTTTATAGAATCACAGGACGAGTTGATGATGTCTTAAATGTCTCTGGGCATCGCTTGGGTACGGCAGAAATAGAAAGTGCTTTGGTTTTACACGAAGCAGTCGCAGAAGCTGCGGTAGTTGGTTTTGAACATGAAATCAAAGGACAAGGAATTTATTGTTATGTGAACCTTATGAAAGAAGCACAAGCTTCGGATGCAATCCATCAAGAATTAATTGGACTCATCGTCAAAGAAATCGGTCCCATTGCAAAACCTGATTCTATTCAGTTTTGTTACGATTTGCCCAAAACCCGATCAGGAAAAATCATGCGCAGGATTTTAAGAAAAATTGCAGAAAATGAATTGAATAATTTGGGAGATACCACTACCCTTGCTGATCCAAGTATCGTAGACATCTTGATCAAAGAAAGATTAAATAAATAAATGTTTGGATTCAAAAGTTTAGAAATACCTATAAAGGAAGATTGTCTGCCTGGTAGAACTCAGGCAATTTACAATCCAGAAAATCACTTCGTGACCGGTGCGCCAATGTCTGAGTGCATGTCTCAAGATAGTCCCAGAATACTCTTTGGCATGGGCTGCTTTTGGGGAGCTGAAAAAATGTTTTGGGATTTGGATTGTGTCAAGGTTACTGGTGTTGGCTATGCTGCTGGACACACGCCTAATCCTACTTATGAAGAAGTTTGTTCGGGATTGACTGCCCACTCTGAAATAGTTTTTGTGACTTACGAAGATGCTTCTAATTTAGAAGAGTTGTTGCAAGTCTTTTGGGAAGGACACGACCCTACCCAATTAATGCGTCAAGGTGGTGACGTGGGTACGCAATATCGTTCTGGAATTTATTTTTTTGATAAATCTCAAGAAGAACTGGCCCTCAAAACCAAAGAAATTTATCAAGCAAAACTAGACGCCAATGGCTTTGGTGAAATTGTCACGGAAATCTTGCCGGTTTCAGAAGAATTCTATGCTGAGGATTACCACCAACAATATTTGGCAAAAAATCCTAACGGCTACTGTGGACATGGCGGTTGTGGAGTAAGGTTTAAAGATTAGCCTTTCCAGTGAAACTCTTCACCCTTGCTCACTGCTTTATCTTCTTCAATCAATTTATTTAAGTGGGCTAATAGAGAAGCTCGCGCAATGCCGTGAAGCCTTTCATCGACATCGTCGTAAACCTTTTCAACCAATTGATCTAAGTTGGCTTTAGAAAATTCTGTTAAGGCATCGACTACTTTCTTTTCTCTAAACATTCTATGACTAACAATCCAATCCACAACACTTTTGGGATCTTTCATGAGATTTCCATGCCCTGGTGCAATCAAAGAAATATCAAATTGTTTGAGCTTTTCCAAGGACTCAATGTATTGCTTCATGTTGCCATCAGGTGGTCCTATGACCACTGTGGAGCCTTCCATAATGTGATCGCCGGTAAAGATCATCTTTTCATCTTCTAAGAGATAACAAAGGTGATTTGAAGCGTGTCCTGGAGTATGAATGGCTTTTAAGGTGTACTCAATTTCTCTGATTTCGTCACCATCTTCCAACACTTTATTGGCTTTGAAGGTTTTATCTTGAGTTTGTTTGTGAAGGGCATACATTCCCATAACCGGTGCTGCAGTTCTTTGGTGCAGTAACTTTGCTCCAGGAGAATGATCTGGATGGGTGTGAGTTACTAGGATTTGCTTAATGTCATCGCCACAGGCTTTAGCAATATTTTCAATATGCTCTGGCATTGCAGGACCTGGATCAATCACCGTGATTTCTTCTTTGCCCACAAGATAAGTATTCGTTCCAGGGCCAGTAAAAACGCTGGAATTGCCTGCAGTGATTCTTCTGACTAATGGCGATAACTCAGTGATCGTCATAACCTTCATCTCCTGGCATAAGCAAAACCATTTTTCCGTCTTGCATGAAAATTTTTGGCTCCACAGTCACGATATTATTTTGGTCTTCCACTTTATTCTTTAAAAGTGTTTCAGTGTCGGTGAAACCCCTAATGGATTCTAAATTCTTAATGGTTGGGAAAATTATTGGAAACTCGCCCTTTTCTCCCTGGGCGAGAGCATCCTCGGGTTTAATCCAAATACTTTTTACTCCTTCACTACCATCGTGCCTGGCAGTTTGGCCTTCTGGAAATAGCGCAATGAAAAAATGCGTACTATATCTTTTAGCTTCGGATTTTGGTGTAACCCAATGAGAAATGTAAGCCAAGCGATCAACAGCAAGTTGTAAGTCCAGCTTTTGGCACAATTCCAATAAAACTGGCTCACCTTGGTTTAATTTATCTCGATACTCTTTAAGAATTTCTTTTTCACTTTCGTTTGAAGAGCCAAAAACTTCGCCACTGCTTCTATAAGCTAGCAAGACGCCACATTCCTCAAAACATTCTCTGATGCAAGCAATCCAATAGTTAAGCCCTCCTGATTTAACACCTAATAATTGGGATGCAACTTCGTCGGTCAATCCGCGACAGTAACTGTTGATGTCGTCTTTTAAATCATATTCATCGAGCTTCCCTCCAGGAAATACCCAGGCACCGCCAAAATTTGTTTTGATTGATCTTTGTATCATAAATACTTCTACTGCTTCTTCGATGGTTCTAACCAACAACACCGTAGCTGCAGGTTTAGGTTTAGAAGGAGGCAAAGAAGGATCAGCTTGTTGAATGTTGATCTTAGGATTTCTCTCTACTTTGATATCTTTAGAATCTTTTTCTGACATATAAATTTTAGATTTCAGGATTGTTTGTACATAATATATTTAATAAATTTTTATACAAATTGAAAATCAAAGAATTTAAATCAAAAAATATCGAAAAAAAGCTCGTCAGAAATCCTAATTCTAATAAAGGAGACTATGGTCATGTTTTAGTCGTTGCAGGAAATCTCGGTTTTGGTGGCGCTGCCCTTCTTGCTTCAAAAGGAGTTCTTGTTGGTGGCGCCGGTCTAGTAACCTTAGCAACAAGAAAAGATCATCTCTCCGCAGCTTTGGCATATTGTCCAGAAGTTATGACGAAAACTGTAGAAAGTATCTCTGACTTGGAAAATCACTTACCCGATAAAACAGTCATTTGTATTGGTCCAGGATTGGGTAGAAATTATTGGGCTGATCAGATGCTTTATAAAACGACAAACTTTGCAGCAAAAGAAAATCTACCGATTTTGATTGATGCTGATGGATTAAATATCCTCTCTGAAAATAAATTGAAAATTAAATTACCAAAAAAATTAATCCTTACCCCTCATCCAGGAGAAGCAGCACGATTACTCAAGACAAAGGTCTCGACCATTCAAAAAAATAGACCACAAGCATTAGCTAAGCTTTGCGATAAATATAATGCAACTGTCATTCTTAAAGGCCATGAAACATTGGTTGGCAACAAAAGAACTTCATTTATTTGTAAAAAAGGTAATGCTGGTATGGCAGTAGCCGGTATGGGTGATGTTCTTTCTGGACTGGTTTCTGGATTGATTGCTCAAGGATTATCGTCTATAGATGCCGCTTGCTTAGGGGTGGATATGCATGCAGGTGCAGCAGATAGTTATATTGAAAAGCAAGATATGAAATCTTTGATGCCTTCTGATTTATTTAACCTTATGAAAATGAAGGATGAATAAAGAACTTGTCTTATCAAGCCTTGACGAGACAAAACAGCTTGCAGAAAAAATCGCTTCTTTTCTAATTCAAGAAAACAATTTCCCGATTTCTATTCATCTTGCTGGAGACTTAGGCACAGGAAAAACTACTTTAGTAAAAGAAGTTTTAAATTGTCTTGGTATAGAAAATTTCATCAATAGTCCAACCTTTACTTTGATTGAGCCTTATGAAGTCAATGATTTGAAAATCTTTCACATCGATTTATACCGAGTGGAAAAAATAACTGAGCTAAGCGCAATTGGTTTAGAAGAATATTTGCAGGAAGCGAATTCCATCAACTTTATTGAATGGCCTGAAAAAGGATCTGGTTTTTTAAAAGAGCCTGACATCGCCATTTCTTTATTTCATCAAGGAGAAGTTGCAAGAAAATGTAAAGTTGAAACTTCTTTAGACTTAAATCTTTAAGCTAGTTGAGTGGATCCACATCAATGCCAATTCTGACATTTTTAGAATAATCGCTTTGATCAATCATATTAATAACTTGATTTGCAAGGGCATGTATTTTTTTTCGATTTTCAGATTTCAGGGTTAAGACCCATCGAAAATAATTTTTTCGCTTTTCGATAAGCTCTGGTTTTGGTCCTATAAATTCTTCGTCATTTAAGTTTAATGAACGAGAGATTTCCATCAAAACCTTCTCAGGAAGAGGTCGTTTTAGGGACTCTGCATGAATGTTAATCTGATAAACAAAAGGAGGAAGCTTGCTGGTTTGTCTTTCTTCTAAAATTTCTTTGGCAATCTTATCGTAATCAAAAGAAGAAATTTTTTCTAAAAAAGGATGTTCTGGTACAAACGATTGCAAAATAACCTTGCCTTCTTTATCTTCTCTGCCAGCTCTTCCTGAAACCTGAATCAGTAACTGAGCCAGCCTTTCAGAAGCTTTGTGATCTACTGAGAAAAGACCACTGTCAGCATCTACTACTACCACTAAAGTTAAATTGGGCATGTGGTGACCTTTGGCTAAAATCTGAGTCCCCACCAATATGAGAGGCTCTTTGGAATCTGGTAATACCGAGTTGGATTTTAATTTCTCCCTGCCCAAAGCTTCTCGGTCAACTCTGATTACAGGACTATTTTTGAAATACTCTTTTAAAAATTCTTCGAGTTTCTCGGTTCCCGTATGAAAGAATTCTAAACTTTCTTCGTTACAGTTCAGACAAGCAACAGGCATCGGATGCTTGGTACCACAATGATGACAAACTAATCTTTTGGGATTGATGTGATAAACCATTGATACATCGCAGTTGTTGCATTCCGGAGTCCAACCACATTTGTTGCAAAAGACCATTGGGGCGTAGCCTTTTTTGTTGAGGAAGACTAAAACTTGATTGCCTTTACTCAATTCTTTTGAAATTTCATTGAGACTGTATTCGGTTAAACCCGATTTCAGTTCGGAAGACCTTAAGTCTGAGATTTCAAACTTAGGCTGTCTGGCATCTTTTACTCTTTGGGTTAGTTTGTGTAAGAAGTATTTTTCATCATTGCAATTTTTCAGACTTTCTAGGCTGGGTGTTGCTGAGCACATGATGACAGGAATTTTTTCAAGATTTGCTCGATAAACTGCTACATCTCTTGCTGAATATCTGAAACCATCGATTTGTTTATATGAAGAATCATGTTCTTCATCTACCACTATCAAGCCTAAATCCTTAAAGGGAGTAAATATTGCTGATCTTGTTCCAATTAAAATAGATTTAAAACCTTTGTTCATGTCGTTCCAAGAATGAGCTCTATCTTTTTCTGACATCTCTGAGTGCAAAAGAGCGACATTGTCTTCACCGAATCTCCTTTCAATTTCGGCCTTAAGATTTGGGGTAAGACCAATTTCTGGAACAAGAATTAGAACTTGTTTACCTTTTTCTATGTGGTCTCTAATCAGATGGAAATATATTTCGGTTTTACCACTTCCCGTAACACCAAAAATTAGATGTGCAAAATTTGTTGAAGAATTTTTAATTGATTTATAAATTTTATTTTGTTCAGCATTCAATTCAAAAAAAGCATCTGAATTAAGTTCTTTATTAGTTTTCAATTCATTTCGATTAAGGCTTTTAATCTCTACAAAACCTTTTGAAATTAAAGCATCCAGAATGGTTTTAGAGATTTTGTTTGCCCTTAAACCTGGAAGGGATAACTCGGATTTGTATTGAAAAACTTCCAAGGCTTCAAATTGCTTTTTTGCGCGCCCAAAGGATTCTTTGCTAGCTAATTTTCCCAAGTTTGTAATTGCGTATACCTCTATGGAATCGCTTATTTCTTTGCCTTTTCTCAAGAAAGGTGGGAAATAAGATTTAAATATTTCTCCAATGGGTGCTTTATAGTAATTGGCTATCCATTGAATGAGTTCGTATGAAGGCTTATCGATTAAAGAATTTCTATCTAAAACTTTGGTTATGGGTTTTATAGATTTTATATTTGGACTGGATTGTTTTTTTAATACGTACCCAACAATTTCTCGATTTCTAAATGGAACTTGAACTCTGGAGCCATTGGAAATCTTAATATTTGAACTGTAAGTAAAAGAGCTTCTTAAAGGTAAAGGGAGTGCTACTTCATAGTATAAATTTTCCATTTAAGTTTATTTGAGAATAAATAGTCTTCTGGTATAGTGCGGCAGCATATTTTTTTAATCAAGAAGAATAGTGAAAAAAGAAATTCATCCAGAATACAGAACGGTTTTATTTCATGATGTGAGTGTAGATAAGTACTACCTCATTCCATCAACATTGGAAACTGACCAAACAAAAGAATGGGAAGATGGTAATACCTATCCTTACTGTCCTCTTGATGTGTCTTCGGCCTCACATCCTTTCTATACAGGCCAGAATAAAATTATTGATACTGGTGGAAGAGTTGAAAGGTTCAAAAAACGTTTTTCAAAAAAGAAAGCTGCTGTAAAGGCTGCTCCTGCTGAAGAAAGCTCTCAAGAAGAGACTCCTCCGGCTGAAGAAGAAGATTTAAAAACCTCGGTTCCTGCTGAAGAAGTAACGAAAGAGGCTCCTGAAGCCTCAACTGAAGAAGGAAGTGATGAATCTTCTAATTCTTCTGAAGAAAAATAACTGTTCGTACTTCATTTTTTAGACTTCTAACCAGTCACTAATATGAATCCTGAATTTATTAGAAATATCGCCATCATTGCACACGTCGATCATGGAAAAACAACTTTAGTCGATAAATTATTAGAACATTCCGGCACCTTAGATCGAAAAAATATTGGCTCAGAAAGAATCTTAGATTCCAATGATCAAGAAAGAGAAAGAGGAATAACTATTCTTTCTAAAAACACTGCCATCAAATGGAAAGATTACAAAATCAATATTGTAGACACTCCTGGACATGCTGATTTTGGTGGAGAAGTTGAAAGAGTTTTGTCTATGGTAGATTCAGTTTTATTGCTAGTTGATGCAGTCGATGGTCCCATGCCACAAACCAGATTTGTAACTCAAAAAGCTTTTGAACAAGGACTAAATCCCATTCTAGTTATAAACAAAATCGATCGTCCAAGTGCCAGACCAGATTGGGTACAAGACCAAGTTTTTGATCTCTTCGATAGGCTGGGTGGGAACGATCAACAGATGGATTTTCCTACAATCTATACCTCTGCATTGAATGGAACTTCTGGTCTGGATTTAAAAAAAATTGAAGAAAACATGTCTCCACTCTTAGACCTCATCATAAATAAAGTGAATGAACCCCCTGTGAGTTTGGAAGAACCATTTCAAATGCAAATCAGTGCTTTAGATAGTAATAACTATGTAGGAGTAATTGGCATTGGCAGAATATCTCGTGGAAACGTTAAACCAAACGATTCAGTTGTAGTGATTGATGCTGAAGGAGAGCAAAAAACAGGAAAAATTCTCCAAGTTTTGGGTCACGAAGGCCTTGAAAGAGTTGAGGTCGAAAAAGCTGAAGCAGGTGACATTGTCTGTGTGACAGGTATAGAAAAGTTATATATCTCAGATACTTTATGTAATCCGGAGAATATAGAACAACTCCCTCCTCTCTCTGTAGATGAGCCAACTGTAAGCATGACCTTCCAAGTGAATGATTCTCCATTTGCTGGTAAGGAAGGTAAATTTGTAACTTCAAGAAACATCAAAGACCGACTTGAGCAAGAATTATTGTCTAATGTTGCTTTGAGAGTTGAGCAAGGTGAAAGTGCTGATAAATTCAAAGTCTCCGGTAGAGGGGAATTACATTTATCAGTTTTAATAGAAAGCATGCGTCGAGACGGGTTCGAGTTGGGAGTTTCTAAACCAGAAGTTATTCAGAAAGATATGAATGGCGAAATCCATGAACCTTTCGAACAAATAGTAATTGATATCGAGGAACAACATCAGGGACCTGTAATGGAAGAAATGGGTTCAAGAAAAGCAGAACTGAAAAACATGGAACCGAGCGAAAGTGGGAGAATAAAATTGGATTTTATTGCGCCTTCCAGAGGTATGATTGGATTTAGGTCGCAGTTTCTTACTTTAACGAGCGGTACCGGAATTTTAACCAGTATCTTTGATCATTACGGACCTGCAAAAAAAGGTGAGATTACTACTCGTCAAAATGGTGTCCTGGTCTCTATGGCTGAAGGCAAAACCTTAGCCTATTCGTTATTCAACTTACAAAATAGAGGGAAGCTTTTTGTAGGACACGGATTGAATGTTTATAAAGGGCAAATTGTTGGCTTACATTCCAGAGACAACGACTTACCGGTTAACCCAACAAAAGCAAAACAGTTAACCAATATCAGAGCCTCCGGTACTGATGAAAATCTTATCTTGGTTCCGCATATTGAACATTCTTTAGAACAGGCATTGGAATTTATCGAAGAGGACGAATTAGTAGAAGTAACTCCTTCAGCTATTAGATTAAGAAAAAAAGCTTTCAGATTTTAATTTATTTAGTTCCTGAAGAACCGAAACCCTTAGAGCCTCTTTCTGAGAAATCAAATTCAGAAACCAACTTAAAGTTTGGTGAAGTAACAGCAAAGAACATCATCTGGGCAATCCTATCTCCAGGAAGAATCTCGAATGATTCTTTTGATCTATTCCATAAAGAGACCATGATTTCTCCTTGATAATCTGAATCAATAAGGCCCACCAGATTTCCCAAGACGATTCCATGTTTATGCCCTAAGCCTGACCTAGGGAGAATCAAGGCTGCATATTTAGAGTCTTTAATATGTATTGAAAATCCAGTGGAAAAAAGAAAAGTCTCATCGGACTGAAGAACTTTCTTTTCTTTGATATTAGTTCTCAGGTCTAATGCTGCAGATCCTGCAGTACTAAATTTAGGTAAGGGAATTTTGTTGCCAAGTTCGTTATCAAGAATTTTAAATTCAACGTTAAGTGCTATATTCGAAGTTGCTTGTTGCCCGGGACTAACCGCTTTGGATATTAAGGAAGGCAGGAATATTCCTACTAATTTGAGCAAAATCCATCTAATCATTAAGGATGTTTTTTGAAATAAATTGCACTATTTTTCTGGCAACCTTTTCTTTTGAAGTTTTAGGTATTTTTAATTCTTCTTTTTCAGTAATTAATGTCACCTCATTATTGTTTGAGTCAAAACCTATAGAACTATCTGAGACATCGTTGGCGACAATTAAATTCAAATTCTTTGAAGATAATTTTTTTCTAGCGTTATCAACCATGTTTTCCGTTTCTGCTGCAAAACCGACTATTTTTAAATTGGGATTGTTGTCGGAAACGTGTTTCAAAATGTCTTCATTTTTTTCTAAACTCAAGCTCATGTTTTTGGATTGATCTTTTTTTATTTTTTGAGGTTCAGCATTCTTCATTTTGAAATCTGCAACTGCGGCTGTTGATATAAACAAGTCGATATCAGATAGATTTGCGGTAACGTGCTCTTTCATTTCCTCGGCAGATTCGATATCTATTCTTTTGACCCTCTCTGGTGTATCTAAAGTTACTGGACCAGAAATCAAAGTCACTATTGCGGATTCATCAACAGCGGCTTTAGCAAGCGAAAACCCCATCTTTCCAGAACTTTTATTAGAGATGTATCTAACAGGATCTATTTTTTCTCTTGTAGGCCCAGCAGTGATTAGTACTTTTTTACCAGCTAGCAATCCGGTAGAAAATTCTTTAGCTACTTCCTCAATAATTTCCTTAGGTTCTGACATTCTACCAGGACCCACATCACCACAAGCTTGATCACCCTCGTTAGGACCTATTTGGTGAAAAACAGGTTTTTTCAGCAATGAAAGATTCTTTTTTGTACGTTTATCCTTCCACATGCCTTGATTCATTGCAGGAGCAAAAAATATTTTAGAGTCTGCAGCAAGACATACCGCAGACATTAAGTCGTCGCCTCTTCCAGCAGCAAGTTTTGCAAGGCTATCTGCCGAACATGGAGAAATTACTATGGCATCAGCCCATCTTGCTAATTCTATGTGTCCCATAGCTGATTCGGCATTGGTATCTAGAAGATCTGAATGAACTTCATTACCAGACAATGCCTGCATGGTAAGAGGTGTAATGAATTCTTTGGCTGCTTCAGTCATCAGTACTCGAACTTCAGAGCCTGAGCTCTTAAATAACCTGATTAACTCAGCCGCTTTATATGCAGCAATACCTCCTGTGACGCACAGCAAAATTTGTCTATTAGCCAATTGTTCCATACAAAAATTATAACTCAGATAGGTTTCTTTGAACTTAGGATTCTGGTATAAAGCTCTTCTTGCAAAAGAATATTATGAGCAAAGAGTGTCAAGTAACAGGAAAAACTCCAATGGCAGGAAACAATGTTTCTAAGGCTGTTAATAAAACCAAAAGAAAGTTTATGCCTAATTTGCATCGTCATAAGTTTTGGGTAGAGTCTG
Source organism: uncultured SAR86 cluster bacterium (assembly GCA_902561325.1). GTDB lineage: Bacteria > Pseudomonadota > Gammaproteobacteria > Magnimaribacterales > AG-339-G14 > MEDG-81. The sequence continues at coordinate 108,226 of CACEOL010000001.1, forward strand.
AAAATAAATATGTGACCCTTACTCTTTCTGCTAAAGGGATGAGAATCATTGATAAAAAAGGCATTGATGTTGTTTTAAAAGAAATTAGAAATCGAGGTGAAAAGATATGAGAGAAAAAATTAAACTAGTCTCCTCAGCTGGAACGGGTCATTTCTATACAACAGATAAAAATAAGACTAAAACTCCAGACAAAATAGAATTTAAAAAATATGACCCTAGAGTCAAAAAGCACGTCATCTACAAAGAAGAAAAAATCAAATAATTTCGATATTTATCTTGCTTCTAGCTCGCCTAGAAGATCCGAAATTCTTAAAAATCTAAAAGTTAATTTTGAAATCCTAAAATGCGATTTTGATGAGTCCAATTTTACTGACGAAAGTCCCGAGGATTTTGTTATTAAAAATACTCAGCAAAAATGTCTTGCTGCTCATGCGATTAGACAAAAAAAGAAGTTGTCCAATAAACCTATTTTAACGGCTGATACTATTGTTGCGATGGATGGCAAAATATTTGGAAAGCCTCAAAACAAAGACCATGCCATTGCAATGCTTCTTGAGTTTTCTGGAAGGAAACATTCGGTCATGACATGTGTTTGCTTAGGGGAAACCGACCCTCAGTCTGATGCCGAAGTAAAAATGATATTTGATCTTGTCAGAACTGAAATTCAATTTGCAAACTTAAATGCCAATCAATGTGCAAAATATTGGGAAACCAATGAACCAAAAGATAAAGCAGGTGCTTATGGCATTCAGGGTTATGGTGCTTTGTTTGTTGAGTCTTTGGAGGGTAGCTACAGCAACGTTGTTGGCTTACCAATCGTTGAAACTTGTAAGATTTTCAAAGAAAAGAATATTGGCTATTGGTTGAATCAATAACTTTCTAATTCAGATAAAATGAAGTGTGAATTTTTCTAAATTTTTCGCTGGATTTTTTTTTGGTTCTTTAATTGTCTTAGCTTTTCAGCCTTTTAACTATTGGTTTTTGACTTTTCTGGTTCCAGGACTTTTCTATCAATTGGTTAAAAATGAAAGCGTAAAAAATACTTTTTTTATTTCCTATTTTTTTGGTTTTGGCATTTGGGCATTTGGAATATTTTGGATAGAAAATAGCATAACTGTGTATGGAGGGGCCTCACCAATATTGGGAAGTTTTCTTACATTATTGCTAGCAGCTTTTTTAAGCTTGTTTCAGGCTATCAGTTTTACCTTATTTAAGCTTGTCACCAACCATAGAAAATCTTTCGAAGCTTTTCTACTTTTCCCAGCCGCATGGGTGTTGAGCGAATGGCTGAGAGAATTTCTATTTACTGGCTTCCCATGGTTGTACATAGGTTATACCTCTGTAGATAACCTTCTCTTACAAGGTTACATTCCTATCCTTGGAATTTTTGGTATGAGTTTTCTCATTGTTTTAATCTCTCAAATATTTCTTTCTTTGCTTGGCAACTTAAGAGACTTAACCCAAAGAAAATCTTTGTATTTATCTTCCTTTATCTTAATAATCATTTTTATCGGCAATCAACCGCTTGAAAATATCAATTGGACTAAATCAACTGGAAAGATCTCCGCAATAGTTGTTCAGCCCAATATTGATATCAAAGAAAAATGGACGCAAAAAGGATTAAATAAAATTGAAAGCGCAATAGAAAAAAAATTAAGTCAGAATCCACTACAAAATCTCACTCAACCCACTGTCATATTTTGGCCGGAGGTAACCCTTACCTCATTAATTCAAAAAAATCGAATTGATGAATTTAGGAATAGCATTCTTGATGAAAACAATATGCTCGGAATGGTTATGGGTGCTCTATCGGAAACCAAGTCAGAGGAGATAAATAACTCATTAATTGGTATTGGCAATATCTCAGGTATTTACGACAAAAAGTTTTTAGTCCCCTTTGGTGAATATATTCCTTTTTCAGGATTTTTCAGTGCACTTTTTGATTTTTTTAATTTTAATAGACCACAAATATTACCAGGTATAGAAAATAATCTTATCGGTGATAATTTAATCAAAATATCTTCAGCAATTTGTTACGAGATTGCCTATCAAAATATCTTTTTATCTAACAGCAAAAAAACGAACATCTTGTTTAATGCCAGTAATGATAATTGGTTTGGAACTGGCTTAGGCCCCCATCAACATTTGCAGATTGCAAGATTTAGAGCAGCTGAACATCAAAAATATTTAGTCAGATCCACATCAACTGGCATCAGCGCCTTAATTAATCATCACGGACAGATAGTTAAAAAAATTAAAACTTCGATTAATGAAAATGAATTCGAAAGTTTTCAAGAAGATGTGTTTCTTAAATCAGGTCAAACTCCCTATGCAAATTTTGGAAAAAAACCTTTCTTATTCATATTGGTTATTATCTTTTTTATATCTGCGATATTAAAATTTAGAAGAGATGAAAGTTTTATTTAAATATTTAATTTTTGTAGTCTTTAGTTCTACCTTTTTTTATGGTTGTAGCTCAGTGCCTCTGGATTATTCATATTATGAAAATATTAATTTTCAAGAGTTTGGAGAAATTAATAAAAATCGAACTCACGTTTTGATAAATTTAGCTAGACAAGAACTTACAATAAAAAGTCCATATTCAAGTAAAACCTATCCCATTTCATCTTCTGCTTATGGAATCGGTAGTGTTCGAGATAGTTTAAAAACTCCTCTCGGCGCACATGTAATTTCTGAAAAAATCGGCAAAGGAGCAAAAATAGGATCTGTTTTCAAAGCGAGAAAATTTACTGGAGAAGTAGTAGTGCCAATAACAGAAAAAATAGATATTAAAGAAGATGTAATAACCACGAGAATTCTATGGCTGGATGGTTTGGAAATTGGAAAAAATAAAGGAGGAAATGTAGATTCAAAAAGTCGATATATTTACATTCATGGTACCGCCGAAGAGGGTCTTATTGGTGAGCCCGCTAGCTTGGGTTGCATCAGAATGAGAAATACAGACGTTATAAAGTTATTCAATAGGGTGAGAAAAGGTACGCAGGTATTGATTTACTGAACTTTATTATTTAATTTACATAAATGAGAATTGTTTTAATTTTATTTTGCTTCTTTCTTGTCAATTGCTCTCAAGGAAATGCTAAAACAGAAAATTTTAACGCAATCAACTTTCAACCTGACCTAAACAAAATCCCTGTAGAAGGTTGTCCTGCTGTTTTAAATCACAACATACGTGTGCTTGATTCTAAAGAAATCATCAATTTGTGCGAACACAAAGATAAAGTAGTGCTTGCAGTAAATGTTGCCAGTCGATGCGGCTTCACCTATCAATATGAAGCTTTGCAAACATTATTTGAAAACTACCAAGGAAAAAACTTTGTGATTTTAGGTTTTCCTTCTAGAGACTTTATGTTTCAAGAATATAGTGATGAAGGTCAAGTAAAAGAGTTTTGTAATTCTAAGTATGGCGTGACCTTTCCGATGTTTGCTACATCAAGCGTCAAAGGGAAAAAAGCAAACAGCTTTTATCAAAATCTTGCGATAATTACTGGAAAATCTCCTGATTGGAATTTCACTAAGTATTTAATCTCTAAAGATGGTGAAGTCTTAAAACCTTTCTCCAAGAATATAGAGCCAGATAGCGAAGAAATAATTTCTGCTATCGAATCACTGCTATAAAATCTTTAGACAGATTAGTCATTTGAAGGAAGAAAATAGTTACGAACTTAATAGTAAATTTTCTCTTTTTCTTATGTTCACAAAAAATAAAGCTAGAATAAAGAGATTAAAGATTCCTGTGATTCCAGCAAAAGTGAAGGCCCAATTATAGTCGCCATAAATATCGAAGAAATAGCCTCCTAGGAATCCCCCCAAACCCATTCCTATCCATCCAAAGAGAGAAGTTAAGCTCATTGCTCGTGCTCCGAATTTTGCAGATACCATAACGCGCGTACATACTAATATGCTCGACATTACTCCTGAATAGGTGAACCCGAATAATGCTGCCATAACATAAATCAAAACAGGAGAAATTAAATGAGGAAACCATACTACAAAGATTGTTTGGCCTAATGACATTAAGATATATCCAGGCAAGGCTCCAATATAATCTCCCAGCATTCCACCAAGAATCCTCCCAAAGGCTCCGCAAATCATCAGTATCATCAATACAGAAGTTGCGAATTCAAGAGAAAATCCTTTATCAGTAAGCAAAGGAACTAGATGCATTATTGGAATGGACATACAAATACAACAAAAAATAACCGCAACACTAATCCAAGCAACTACTTCTTTTTCGGATAAGGGAAAACCTCTTTCTTCCTCTTCTTCTTGATTCCTTGCATTGATTCTCCAAGGTGATTCCTTAATAAGAAAAGAAATAGGTAAAGAAATAAAAATATAAATTATTGCAAGGTTTACATAAGCCAATTTCCATCCTGAGCTCTCTATTAGAATTCCACTAAGATGAGGTATAAAAGCCTGGCCGATTGCTCCTCCCGAGGCAGCTAGGCCGAGAGCAAGGCCAGGATTTTCTTTAAACCAAAAGCCCACATTTGCATACAGTGGAGAAAATAATAAAGCACTGCCCATTGCTCCAAACAAAAAATATAAGGTATAGAACTGAGCTATGGAGTCTAAACTGCTCAGAGCAAACAAAACGAGGCTCATACAAATAGCGCCTACAAAACCAAACCACTTAGTTCCATATTTATCTGCGACTTGACCCCATAAAACTCCAAAGACTGCTGAAGAAAGAGATGCAACCGTGTATGCGAATGATGTCTGACCTCTAGACCATCCAAATTCTAGTGAAACAGGCTTCAAAAAAACTGATATTGAAGCCATAGATCCAAAAGCTAAACCGCTTAATACAAAAACGACCAAAACCATTACCCAGCCGTAATTGATACCTTTATCCTGAAAATAATCCTCTATCGTTTTCATATTTGCATCTGAAAAGAGCCTATTCTGCTTTAGAAATTTTTTATGCCGTCCAGCTTAAGACCTTTTCTCTAAAATCACTGCTCTAAAACTTCCGGAACTCCATTTTTATCAATAACTAAACAATCTGCTTTTCTTGCAGAAAATACCCCATTGGCTACCACTCCAGGAATGTTATTTATTTCATTTTCAAAGTCATAAGGTACGTTAAGTTTTAAGTTACGGACGTCTATTATTTGATTTCCATTGTCAGTTAAAAAACCTACTCTGTATTCTGGAGTTCCGCCTTTTACCACCATCTGTCGGGCGACATAACTTCTTGCCATTGGAATAACTTCAATGGCAACTGGAAATTTTCCAAGCAGTTTTACTTTTTTAGAAGAATCACAAATGCAGATAAACTTTTTAGAAGCAGAGGCAATAATCTTTTCTCGAGTAAGTGCCCCACCACCACCTTTTATCATTTCAAAACGATCATTGATTTCATCAGCGCCATCAATATAAAAATCCGGAGAACCAACGTCATTTAATTCAGATACTTCCAAACCTGCCTCTTCCAATAATTTCGTGCTTGCGATTGAACTGGAAACGATAGCTTTAATTTCAGGTTTTTGATTAATAAGTTCTTGGATAAAAAAATTAGTGGTGCTCCCTGTGCCAATGCCAAGAATGCAATCTTTATGAAGCTTTGAGGCTAAGTGCTCATAGGCTTTGCGTGCAACAGCTTGTTTGATTTCTGAGTTAGAATTTTCCATGTCTATGGCTTATGAGAGAACTCTACGTATAATACCTCGCTTTCAAGAATTTTTATGAAAAAAGTATTCAAAAACTACATAAATAGGATAGAGAACTCTAAAGTTTACGAAGTTGCCAATATTTCGCCTCTGAGTAAAGCTGATTATTTATCAAAAGAGTTGGCAAATAGTATTTATTTAAAAAGAGAAGATTTACAGCCTACCCACTCTTTTAAGATTAGAGGTGCTTACAACAAGATTGCTCACCTATACCAATCCAAAAAGATTGCTGAGGTGGCAACTGCGTCCGCAGGAAATCATGCTCAAGGTGTAGCTTATTCTGCAAAAGAGCTAGGCATCAAAGCAACTATTTTTATGCCAAAGACTACTCCTTTAATCAAAGTAAATGCAGTGAGAGATTTAAAAGCTAAAGTGGTTTTAGTTGGCAATAACTTTGATGATGCTCTTAAAGAATCGAAGAAATTTTGTAAAAAAAATAAAGTGAATTTCATTCATCCGTTTGATGATCCATTAGTAATCGCAGGTCAAGGAACGGTTGGTCTCGAGATTTCAGAACAATTTCCTGAAAATCTTTATGCTGTATTTGTTGCTGTTGGTGGTGGTGGTTTGATTGCTGGAATTGGAGCATACTTAAATAAGGCTCTTCCTAATGTAAAAATAATAGGTGTTGAAGCAGCGGATTCGGCTGGATTACATGCCTCTATGAATGCAGGCAAAAGAGTGAAACTCAAAGAAGTTGGACTGTTTGCTGATGGAGCTGCGGCAAAACAGATTGGTAAGAATAACTACGAACTTATAAAAGATTTCTTAGACGACTCAATAACTGTTGATACCGATGAAATTTGTGCTGCTGTAAAGGATACCTTTTTAGAAACTAGAACTGTTCCTGAGCCAACCGGAGCATTAGCACTTGCTGGATTAAAAAAATACATCGGACAAAAAAGAATTAAAAATAAAAATCTTATTGCTACTTATTGCGGTTCAAATCTAAATTTTGAATCCTTAGGGCACATTGTTGAAAGATCTAAAATTGGTGAAAAAAAGGAAATTATCTTAAGTATTGCTATAGACGAAAAAAAAGGATCGTTTAGAAAACTTTGTAGAGACATCGGCCAAAAAAATATCACTGAGTTTAGTTACCGAAAAGATAACAGTTCTTCGGCAAAAATTCTTTTAGGATTAGAACTTCAAGATTCAAAAAAAAGTAAGGATGTTTTTTTAAAAGCCTTAAAAAATAAAAAATATTTTTTTACAGATTTAAGCAATGATGAAATTTCTAAAAAACATCTTAAATTTATGCATGGTGGCAGAGGACCTCAACTGGAAAGAGAATTCACAGAAGAGGTTTATAGTGTAGATTTTCCTGAAAAACCAGGAGCCCTTCTCAATTTTTTAACTTTGCTAAAAGACAAATGGGATATCTCCCTTTTTCATTACAAAAATCAAGGTGCAATTTATGGTGGCGCTTTGGTGGGTTTTACAATAAGACAAAACCAAGTAAAAAGTCTAGAAAGAGATCTGCTTAGAATTTCATATCCATTTACCAGAGAAACTGAAAACCTAGGGTATCAAGCTTTTTTAAAGTAATTGCTTGTTTGTAAAAACTGTATCTAACTTTAAGTCGTAGTCTTCAAGTTTCAATTTTTTTATGAATTGAAACTCATAAGCTAAGCCAATAAATTCTGGTTGGGAGACTCTTGAAAAAGTTTTGTCATAGAATCCTCCTCCGAAACCCAATCTTTGAAAGTTTTTATTGAAAGCTCTTAGAGGAACAATAACCGCATTCAATTCCTCTAACTGAATAGTTTCTTCGCTGATAGGCTCAAGAATATTTAAAGAATTTTTTCTAAATTGAGTTTTTTTATTACAAAGTGCAAATTCCAATATGTTGCTGATGGGGTTGATTTTTGGAAGGTAAAAATGAGTTTTGGAATTGATAAGAAATTTATTTATTTTCTCAGTTGAAACTTCATAAGGCAAAGACATATAGCTAGCAACATGTGAAAAATTTTTTTTCTCTAAATGATTTTTTATAAAATCTAAATGGACTTTTTCTTGGCGACTTTTGGAAGAAACAGTTAGGCTTTTGAAGCCTTTTGAAATTAAATCTCTTGCTTCGGTTTTATTCATATTTAAGAGAGCTTCCCAAGTTATCGCCGTTAAATAAAACCCGAACCGTAAAGTTCAGGTCGGGAAGAATCACCATCTATCAGGCTGCCCTAAGGGCGCTCAACAAGAGAAGTATCAAATTCCCTATTTATTTTGCATCGGCTCGAAGTGTTATATAACAAGCAAATAAGCCAGGAAGCATAGAAAAATTATAGCAATATTTTAAAGCTTGGATAATTCAGAAATCTCGTCGACTAGCTTGAGGCTTAAATTTTCTTCTTCAGCTGCATCAGCCTTTTCTTCTGAAATATTTGTAGCTGATTTTTCATCTGTCGTTTCTGTTGATACGTCGTTTGCCTCGGTTGTAGAAGCTCCTTCGTTTGAGAGGAATTCATTTACTACATCAAGACCTGCTAATACCGCGACTTTTTCAATTGGAAGATTTCTTGTTTTCCGTTTGATGGATTTGATTCGCTTATCCAAAATTTCCCCAGCTTCGATTAAAGTGGATTGTTCCTCAGGAGGACAATATAACTGATACTCGATACCTGCTATTTTAAGGGTTACTATGTCTTGATCGTCTTCACTCATATAGCTTCTAATTTTGAAATCAATATTTCTAACTTATTTCTTGATAATTCTATATTATCTTTTAGTCGATTATTCTCTTTTTTAAGTCTTAAATTTTTGTTTCTCAAATCTTTATTTGCCTCTCTAAGCTTTTTAGATAATTCTAGGAGTTCCTTAAGATTTTTCTCTAATTCCTTCTGCGACACAGATATTATTTTATTCTTATATCAATAACGTTTCTATAAAGACTTTATATTGAAGTAAAATCCTCATATGGATATTTTTCTAGAAAGAAGAAGAAAATTAGCTGATTTGTTGCCTGATGGCTCAGTCACAGTCATTCATTCAGCCAATCAAAAGATTAGAAATGGCGATACTGACTACTCCTTCAGACAAGATAGCGATTTTTTGTATTTGACCAACTTCAACGAAGCCGATGCTGCCTTAATTATTGAAAAAAAAGGGAATACAATTTTTCATTTGTTCTGTGCGGAAAAAGACGAAGTAAGAGAAAAATGGGAAGGACCTCGGTTGGGCCCTAAAAATGTATCTCAGCTGGGTTTTGATAGCGGTTATAAAATAGATGATCTTATTTTAAAAACTACAGAATTTCTAGCTGGAGCAGACCATTTATTTTGTCAAAACAAAAGTCAAAAAAAATTATTCTTTGCCTTAAATAAAGGGCTGAAAAGCCAAAAAATCAACTTTGACTTAAATCCAAAAAATATTAAGAATGTTGATTCATTTATACACGAATTAAGACTCTTAAAATCTAGCGAAGAAATCAGTATTATTCAAAAAGCATGTGATATCTCATCTTCTGCACATGAAAGAGCAATGAAAGCTGTAAAACCGGAGATGTATGAATATCAACTTGAAGCAGAATATCTACATGAATTTATGGTCAATGGAGCAAAGGAGTGTGCTTATCCTTCAATTGTTGGAGGAGGAGAAAATGCGTGCATTCTTCATTACAGCAAGAATACAGATTTGCTTAAGGACGGCGATTTAGTTCTGGTCGATGCAGGATGCGAATATAGGGGCTACGCGAGCGATATCACTAGGACCTTTCCTGTGAATGGAAAATTTTCGTCAGAACAGAAACTTATCTACGAAATTGTTTTGGAGTCTCAAAAACAATCTATTGAAAGCATTTCAGAAAAATCCAATCCTCTTGAAACGCATAAAAAATCTTTAGAAGTAATTGTTGAAGGGTTACTAAGCATAGGTTTGTTAAAAGGCTCTAAAGAAGAAGTCATTGAAACTCAATCCTATTCAAAGTTCTACATGCACCGCGTCGGTCATTGGTTAGGCCTTGATGTGCATGATGTCGGTGGTTATGAAAAAGATGGCAAGGTAAGGTCTTATGAAAATGGGATGATTACCACTATCGAACCAGGAATCTACATCAGTAAAGAAGAAAATGTGCCTGATAAATTTAAAGGAATTGGAATAAGAATCGAAGATGATGTGCTGGTTGAAAATAATCAACCTAAAGTTCTTAGTTCGGCCATTAAAGAGCTTGATGATATTCAACAACTTATGGCGAGTTAATGAAATATGATGTCCTCATTGTTGGTGCTGGCGTAACGGGTGCCCTTCTTTTTCTTGCGTTGAAGAATAAAAATATAAATGTTGGTCTAATAGATGGCCGCGATGAAGCGCCGAATAGTTACCGCCATCTATCATTGAATAATAAGAGTATGTCATTCCTTAAAGAGCTAGATGCATGGAATGTCATAAGTAAAACTGCTTTTGAATACAACCAGATAAAGGTTTGGGATCAAGAAGGCACTGGATTCATAGATTTTAACGTGAATGAGCTAGAAAAAAATATTCCAAATATAGGCTTCATAGTCAAAGAAGGAGAAATTCAAAATTCTCTGTTATCTCTTGTTTCCGATTCAAAAGATCTTTTGTGGAGTTGTAATTTAGAAAAAATAGAAAAAATTAATGGAGATATTCATTGCGATACATCAAAGGGAAAGTTGGAGGCAAAAATTTTAATAGGTGCAGATGGCATTCAATCAAGTGTAAGAAATCTTTCTTCGATTTCTTCAAGGACTTGGAGTTACAACCAAACGGCAATAGTTGCCAACTTTTCTGTAGCCCAAACAGACCCATGCATTAGACAAACTTTCACCTCCGTGGGACCGCTAGCTTTACTGCCAATGAATGAGACTGAACTCACCATGATATGGTCCATTGACGATACCAAGGCATATGATTACTTGGATATGAATGAGGATGACTTTATAGATGAAATTCATCAATCTTTCGGGGAAAAACTTCCTGAAATAAAATTCTCAGCCAAAAGACAGTCATTTCCTCTAAAACACCTTTCTGCAAAAACTTTTGCCAGAGAAAATGTTTTTCTTGTGGGAGATGCGGCCCACCATATTCATCCGTTAGCAGGATTGGGATTAAACGCAGGAATCGGTGATGTGAAATCTTTAACAGATTTAATTAGTCCTGATAGTTTGCATCAAGTTAAACAAATTGAAGATAAATACAACCGACAAAGAATTCCAATTAATTTAGCCTTAGCAGCTGCTATGGAAGCCTTCAAAAGAGGTTTCGAACAAAAAAATATCTGGATAAGACTCATCAGAAATCATGCCTTTAGTCTTACAAATAAACTCACTTTTCTAAAAAATAAATTTATTGAGCTTGCTACCGAGCTTTAATTTTTAATTAATGATTTAGAAAAATCCTCTACTCTCTTCCAGTCGGTAAATTCAAACCTAGCCTTGGCATTAGTGGGGCCATTGGTAATCCACATTATTAATCTAATCATAAATCTATCGAAAAAATTATAAGTTGGGTAATCAACAACTCCAGCAAAAACATCCATTTTGTTCGGTTTCCATTTTGTTGCTTTGAGAAATTTTGCAACATAGGGATTCGTATCGGGAGTATTTTTTTCTGGCTTTCTAGCAACTACATTTACACTAAAGAAAGCATTTTCTTTGCTTGAAAGCTCATCAAGGTTTTTATCAATAAACTCGAAAAGTTCTTTTCGATAGTTACCATATCTGATGCTGGCACCGATAATAATTTGTTGATAATTTTTTAAGCTAAGCGATTGAGCATCAAATAATGAAGTTAGGTCAACGTTTGCGTGATGCTTGATATGTTCGGCAATTTTGCTCGAAATTTTTTGAGTGTGGCCATCTACAGAAGAATATATTACAAGAGTATTTCTCATCTTATTTCCACTTCGCTGAAGGCGGCATAGACATTAAGATAGCTTCTGTAGATCCTCCTGTTTTTAAACCAAACAAAGTACCCCTATCCCAAATCAAATTGAATTCGACATAGCGTCCTCTTTTGATTAGTTGTTGTTCTTTTTCTTCTTCAGTCCAGTCTAAGTCTTTTTTGTTAGATACAGTTTCTTTAATAATATTCAGAGTGGTTGAACCAAGCTCTTTTACAAAATCAAAATCGTCTTCCCAGTTTCCGGTATTCAAATGATCAAAAAAAATGCCGCCAACTCCTCTGGGTTCATCTCGGTGTGCAAGATAGAAATATTCGTCACAATTTTTTTTAAAATCCGAGTAATATTTATCGTCTGATTTATCACACGCTTCTTTTAATTTGGCGTGAAAAAGTTCGGTTTCTATATCGTCTGGAATTGATGGAGTCATATCTGTTCCACCTCCAAACCAATTTTCACCAGTAGATAAAAATCTCGTATTGAAATGAAAAGCCGGCACCTTGGGTGATTGCATATGAGCAACCAAACTGATTCCAGAAGCCCAATACTTAGCAGATTTTTCTGTTCCTTTGATTTGAGATTTAAAATCATCAGAAAATTCACCCGCAACAGTTGAAATATTTACCCCAACCTTTTCAAACACCTCGCCTTTTAGAATGCTTATTTCGCCACCGCCAGAACCTTTATGATTCCATTTTTTTCTTTCAAACTTTCCGCCATCTAATTCTTCAAAGGCAGCGCAAAAATTATCTCTCAAAGATCTAAACCATTGAGATGCTAAATCTTTTTTTTCATCTAAACTGCTGGTCATAGTTGGGATATTTTATTTGCAATTAAATTATTGATGGCTTCTACATGCTCGTCATTATCATTTAAGCAAGCTATGTAATGAAAAGCTTCACCTCCAGAATCCAAGAATATTTCTTTATTCTCTTCATCGATTTCTTCTATGGTTTCTAAACAATCCATACTAAACCCTGGCGATAAAATTAAGATATTCTTTACTCCCTCTTTGGGTAATTTTTCCATCAGTTCACTTGTATAGGGTTTTAACCACTCTCTTCCAGCAGCTGCTAATCTCGATTGAAAACTAGTAATGTATTGATTTTCTTCAAGCCCTAAAGCTTCTGCAACTAAGCGAGAAGTCTTCTTACAAAAACAATGGTAAGGGTCTCCTTCTTCAAAATATTTTTTTGGAATGCCGTGATAAGAAAAAACTACCTTGTCCTGTTTTCCATAAAATTCATGAGTTTTAATTGTGTTAGCTAATGAATTTATATACTCAGAATTGTCATGGTAGCCGCTCACAAAATGCAAACTAGGAACCCATCTCCATCTTGAAAGAATTGCGCTCACCTTATCGAATATTGTTGCAGCAGTTACTGCAGAATATTGGGGAAACAAAGGTAGGAGTAGAATTTTACGACAATTTTTCTCCTTCAAATTCAATAAAGCTTTTTCAAGGCTTGGATTTCCATAGCGCATGGCTAATTCAAATTCTATAGATTCATAATTTTCATTCAGGTTTTTTATCTTGCTTAAAAATCTCTTTGAGTAAACCAGCAACGGCGAGCCTTCTTCAAGCCATACTGATTTATAAAGTGCTGCTGATTTTCTAGGTCTAAAAGGCAAAATAAAGAGATTAAGTACCAACCACCAGATTATTTTTGGTACTTCTATGACTCTCGTATCTGATAAAAATTCTCTAAGGTATTTTCTTACATCTTTTGTAGAGTAACTATCTGGCGAACCAAGATTACAGATAATTACACCAACTTTTTGTTTATCTTCGTGAGAAAAATTCTCTTCTCCTAAAAAACTCATAAATAAGACCTTACTTTTTTTACAAAATGTTTAACATTTTCTTGGGGTGTGGTCTTTATAACACCATGGCCTAAACCACATACCCATCCTTTTCTATCCTCTATTGAAAGAGAGGAAATATCTTCTAAAAACAAATTTAAAGCTTTATCGAATTCGTTGAAATCCTGAGTAATGATTTTTTCACTGAAATTACCTTGGATGAATCCATCTTTCCTTTTTGCAAAAATATCTTGAATGCTGACATTTGAATCTACCCCAATTCCTGCAAAAGGAACTTCGAAGCTATCAGATGCATCAAAGATATCATCATAAGAAACGCCATCTTTTGCATAGTAACCAACTTGATTTGGAAAAGACTTTACCAACTCACTTAAAATTTTATTGAGGTAAATAGATAAATCATCTTTAGCAAGCTGGTGAGCACAAGAATCAAAAATCATTACCACTTCAGCTCCAGCCTGCAATTGCAAAGAAATATTTTTATGTAAAAGAGGAAAGATATACTCTTCCAAAATTGCCCATTGGTATCCCTCAATTTTTTCTAGCTTGTCTAATTTGTTAGTCGCTGAAGCAAAAGATAACAATGTCCATGGTCCGCCAATAAAGCCAATCATGGACTTATCTTCTGGAAGCAGTTCCATCGTTCTTTCTATTGCCTCCCCTTGGAATTCCAAAGAAGCAATGGGATTTTTATTGATAAGAATTCTAGAGGCATTTTCCTCAGATAGATGTTCTTTAAATATTGGGCCAGGATCGTAAATCAAATCCATGCCCAAAGACTCCAAAGGAAAAAGAATATCGCTGAATAAAATAGCTACATCAAAATCAAATTCTTCTATCGGACCCAAAGCAGTTTGTGCTGACAAGGCTGGATTTTTACAAAGTTCAACGAAGGAGTGAGATTTCTTAAGATTTTGATAATGATTATGATATCTGCCAGCTTGACGCATAAACCATATTGGCGGAATTTCCTGAGGAACCCGATTCAAAGCATTTTGAAACCTGGTGTTACGCATATAAGAAATTATAGATTTTTTGCTATCTCTTTTGCGGCATAAGTTAAGATGCAATCCGCACCAGCTCTCTTAAATGAAAGAAGCGATTCAAATATTACTTCCTCACTGAGCCAGTTTTTTTCAACTGCTGCCTTCAACATAGCGTATTCACCGCTTACTTGATAAACAAAGGTTGGCATTTGAAATTTCTCTTTAACTGCCTTTACTACGTCAAGATAAGGCATACCTGGTTTTACCATAACAATGTCAGCTCCTTCATTTATATCCAAAGCTACTTCATGCAGAGCTTCATTAATATTTGCTATAGCCATTTGATAAGTATCTTTTGTTTTATTCCCAAAAAATTTTGCAGATTCTACTGCTTCTTTAAAAGGACCATAAAATTTTGAACTGTATTTTGCTGAGTAAGCTAGGATTATAGTATTTTTATAATCCTTTTCTTCTAAGATTTTTCTTATAGAGCCAATTCTGCCGTCCATCATGTCAGATGGGGCAATGATGTCAGTTCCTGCTTGAGCTAACTTTAAAGCTTGATCTTCCAGAACTTTAAGTGTCTCATCGTTATCAACATCACCGTCTGAATTTAATACGCCATCATGACCATGAGTTGTATAAGGATCTAAAGCTACGTCAGCAATAACTAGAATTTCCGGAAAATTTTGTTTTATTTTTTTTATGACATTATTAAGAAAATTATTTTCATTTACTGCCTCGAAACCTTTCTCGTCTTTCTTGTCTTCATCGATCACAGGAAAAATTGCTACCGCTTTGATACCTAAACTGACAAGCTCTTCGATTTCTTTGAGAATACTAGTTTCTGAGTGTCTAAAAATTCCAACTAGAGATTCTATTTCTTCTTTTTCTTTTATGGATTCCTTAACAAAAATTGGTTGAATTAAATCATCAGTGGACAATTTATTTTCTGCCACAAGATCTCTAATCGATTTATTCGATCTCAATCTTCTGAGTCTAGAAAGAGGATATTTTCTTTTAAAATTTGCCATATCAAGTAAACAGGTGCGTAGCTTACTTTGCTTCGTTTACTTTTTCCAGCCAGTCTTCATAGTTTAAAAAAGGCTTTATTTTATTGGGATATAGTTTGTCTAACTCATCAAAAGTTTTGCCCAAACCACATGAATGTTCTGCATTTTCAATGCTAGGAAATCTTTTTAAAGCTTCTTTAAAAGAGCTGATAGACATCCAATAAAAATGAGAATACAGAGTTAAATCTTCTATATCTGTTTCAGGAACTAATTTATAAGTTGCAAGTAGTTTTTTATCTTTAGATTGTGAATCGACATGAGAAACCAAAAACCAATTTAATTTTTTATGTAATGAGCTGGGTTGAGATTGTTCTTCTCCTAAACTGTCTGAAGTTCCGTTTACCCATATTCCCTTCTTAGCTAATTTAAACCAGTTTTCTATTCCGCTTGTCCAAACGACATTGGATAAATCGATTGACGTACCTTTTTCTATTGAACTTGCTCTAGATATATATAATCCAGAATTTTTCAATATCTCTAATTCTTTTATCCCCTCATTGATTATTGATCGAGAAAATAATTTGAAATCTTTTTTTAATTTTGGATAAAAATCTTTTATGGGATTCTCAAATCTTGATAATTCTTCTTTAAATGGTAAAAAAGACCTATTATCAATGAGTTCGTTATCCGGGGTTAAGCCTTTCTCGGTAATAATTTTTCCAAGAGGATGATTTTCTATACTTACTCCAATTTTTTGATGACAGCCTCCGCCGTATTTTTTGAGTTTCTCTCTCTCATCTTCTACATTTTTAAATACATCTAAATCATTGATTTCACTAAGTAATTTAATAACTTTTTTATTACCCGATTTTACCTCAATGGCCAATGCTCCCTGACCAGGAGCACAAGGATTTTGAGAGCAAGGAATCACCATCCACAAAAATTCGTCTAAGTCTTTTTTAAAGGAATCTAATTCATTGGAAATTTCTCCTTTGGGTGATAGCAACCGATCTAAAGCAGCTTTTGCTATTACTAAGCCATCTGCATTTGAGTTTTTGAGTTTCTGAACTCTTGTAAGAATATTTCCCCTAATGTCACTAAAGGTGAGGGAGTTTGTTTTAAAAGGAAATGCTTTTGTTAAAAAGGATGACAGATTTTCTTGTCTTCTAGGAGATGAAGTAAAGATTTCAATTTTTTTCTTTTTGAGTGAGTCGTTTTTAAATATCAAAACATCTCTTAAATCTGCTCTTTTTATTGTTGCAGCTACTTCCGTTCCTTCTTCAAGATCAACTGGTAAATCTTTCCAGGAATGAACAGCAATATCGGCATTGTCAGATAATAATTCTTCTCTAATATCCGAAGTAAAGACACCCATTTCAGGCATTTTATGTAATGGAGTAGTTAAATCTATATCGCCTGATGTATCTTTGGTTTTAAAGTTTATTTTGATTTCAGGAAATCTTTTTTTAATTACTTCAGAAACCTCTGTAGCTTGAATTTTAGCTAATACACTTTTTCTTGAAATGATAGTTAACATATTCATTATAACCAATCCTTATAAACAGCTATATTATTATAATTCTGTTAGTTTTGAATATTTAGTTTGCGTGCTTTTAGGTCTATAGTAATGAACAATTCCTTCTTGGAGATGAAATGAACTACAAAAAATATTTTTCTGATGAACTTACTTCTTTAAAGTCACAAGGTTTGTACAGAAAATTTAGAGAAATAAATAGAGATAAGAAACATTTCCCGAAAGCAACGGAAAGATTTGAAGGTGCTGAAAGAGCTGTAGAAGTTTGGTGCAGTAATGACTACCTAAATTTAAGTCAGCACCCAGAAGTAATCCAAAAATCTATCGAAGTCATCAAAGAATTAGGCACTGGTTCTGGAGGGACAAGAAACATTTCAGGAACTTCTTCTTACCATGCTGATTTAGAAAAGGAATTAGCAAACTTACATAACAAAGAATCAAGTCTTATTTTTCCTTCTGCCTATACAGCTAATCAATCTTCCCTTTGGACTTTATGTAAAAAGCTTGAAGGTATTGAAGTCTTTTCTGATGAACTTAATCATGCCTCAATGATTCAGGGTATTAAAAATGCCAACGTACCTTGTCATATTTTTCGCCATAATGATGTTGGTCATTTAAGAAAACTTTTAAATACATCAAATGCCAGCGTACCCAAGTTGATAGTTTTAGAATCTCTTTATTCGATGGAGGGTCTAAGATCTCCTCTAAAACAAATTGTTTCCTTAGCTAAAGAATTCAATGCTATAACTTATCTTGATGAGGTTCATTCAGTTGGACTTTATGGTTTAGAAGGTAGAGGCATTGCGGAGGAGCAAGATGTTTCTGGTGAAATAGATATTATAAATGGAACCCTTTCTAAAGCTTTTGGCCAGATGGGTGGATATATTGCTGCAAGTTCTGACATTATTGACTTTATAAGAAGCTTTGCACCAGGCTTTATTTTTACTTCGTCAGCAAATCCAAGCATTGCAGCGGCATCAATAAAGGCAATTGAAATTGCAAAAAAATCTGAAAATTTACGTGAGGACATTCGCAAAAATTCTGAACTAATCAGAGAAGGTCTTAAAGATTTAAAAATTCCACATTTAGATAATGACAGTCACATCATTCCAATTCACCTAGAAGATCCGAGATTATGTAAGGAAGCAGCTAATGTGTTAATCGAAGAACATGGCATTTATATTCAACCTGTTTTTTATCCAACAGTGCCTAAAGGCGATGAAAGATTCAGAGTAACAATCACTCCTAAACATCAGGCAGAAGATATTAATAGATTCTTATCTTCTCTCGACCAGGTTTGGAATAAACTCTCTTTGCGAAGAGAAACGTTTTCAGAAAGTGAATCTAATCAAGTAAGAAAAATTTATTAGTCTTAATGACGAAATCCCGCTTTTCAGCGGGATTTCTCTCTCTCCAAAAACTTAAATTGATTTACTTAGGGGGAAATCTTTACGAGCATAGCCATGAGATGAAATGAAAAGGCTTCTCTAAAAATCATCGTATTTCAATTTTTAAGTTTTGTTGTTTGAAGAGTGAGCAATTCATTTATTCTTAAAACATCTTCTTGGATATCCTTTAAATAAAGTAAATTGCTCATTTTTTTGCTCTCCTAAAGTTAATTAAAAACTTTTGCTATAAGAAATTCTTACATTAGCAGACTCACCAACTGATACTTGATGATCAGAGTGAGAGTGAGGATAGTAAACCTCGTCACTCAAGTTTTCGATGTTAATCCTTACAATGTCTTCATCAGTAGGCTTGATTGTCATGGCCATATCAAACCTAGTGTAGTCAGGAAGTTTTGGTCCACTTTCTGCATTGATAAAAGACTCGTCTTGATAAGTAAGACCTAGGCTAATGTCAAATATGTCATTCACTTGGTTGTTCCACCAGAGAGAATAAGTAAGCTCAGGAACTTCTTTAGTTGCTCCAGAACCTTTTGACTTAGTTGCGTCTACAGAAGCAAGTCCAAATCTTATTAAGTTGCTTTCGTCAACCTGGCCATTCAAAGAGACTTCAAAACCGTCTATTTCAAGACCAATTTCTCTAGTTACTTCTCCAGATCCACTATTGAATGCTGTAGCTTTTGTTTGCTCACTAGAAAAGTAGCTCACTGCAAGTTGAGCGCCAGCATCAATGTCATACTTAAAACCTAATTCAGTATTTTCAAAAACATCTGGATTGAACTTGTCAGAATCTCCAGAAAAAGTCTTATATTGTTCGCCCGAACGAGGTTGAAATGCCTCACTGTAGCTAAAGTAAAGAGACATATTTTCTTGTGGCTTAAATATTATCCCTAAACGAGGCGAGAAAAGAGAATCGTCTTTCGTTTTGGAAGTATTTGTTCCAGAAGCAGTTCCTCTATCTTGTGCATCTTTAGAAATACCGTATTGCAAGATAGTCGTTTCAACTTCATCATATCTTCCGCCTAGAACCATTTTCCATCTATCTGATAAATCAATATTTCCTTGAAGATATATTGAAGTAACCTCAATATCAGTATCTGACTTGTTATTCATATCAGATGTGTAATCAACATAAGTTATTTGATTTGCTGTAATGTCTCCAGCTGCTAAGCCTCCAGATGCAAGAGCTTGTCTTGTAGCTAATGCACCATTTGCTACATTGAAATTCATATGCCTTTGAGGAACAAAAATCTCATTATCGTCTCTAGTTGAAGACCAATAAGTATTATGTCTAGTATTTTCATTTTTAGTATCGATAATTTCTAATCCAACGGCTAAAGTACCTCTATCAAACTCATTGATGTTACTTAAAGATATAATTGTACTTTCACGAAGCGTAACGTCTCGATAACCATCCATCTTAGCGCCACCCGCAACTGTATAATCACTGACGTACAAGTTTTTGTACATTTTTCTGAAGTCATTTGCTGATACAGTTAAGTTTAACTTTCCAGTATCTGAATAATTGTGTTCTAAAGTACCTCTAAGAATATTTGCCTCAACAGTTTGTTTGTTTAGATCTTCTGTTCCAAAAACAATGTCTTTCATAGATTCTATTGGAGATTTAGAAGCGTCAAGGGTTGGAATACCTCTATCTACAAACCTTTCGTGGTCTGCATATTCGTAAGAAAGATCTATGTAAGTGTCTGAATTGACTTCAATTTTCATTGTAGGGTTTACACCGATACGGTCTCCAGAATACATATCTCTGTGATTTGCTAGAGAATCCAAGTGGAAATTCAGTCTAAATGCAACGTTGTCACTTACAACTACATTTCCATCCAAGGCAACATCGCCCCCTCCAAAAGAATCGCCACCAACGTCAAGTGCGCCAAAAGTCTCTCCAATTTGAGCAGTTTTAGAAACTCTGTTTATTAAACCACCAGTTCCACCTCTTCCAAACATCAAAGCGTTTGCACCTTTGATGATTTCAACTTGCTCTACGTTATATAAAGAACGGTAATATTGAACATCGTCTCTGAGGCCATCTTGATAAAAATCGGCTGTAGATCTTACTCCTCTAAATACAACAGCATCTCTATGGCCTTCACCTTGAGATGTGTTTACGCCAGGCGTATATCTAATAAGATCGCCAATTTGTCTGAAACCTTGCAGTTTGATGTCATCATCAGTTATCACGGATACTGACTGAGGAACATCTAAAACAGGCACAGGAGGTTTTAGTGAATTAACTTGATCTTTAAAAAGAACATTGCCTTTTACTTCCATTTCCTCTTGTCCAAAAAATACTGTGGTAGAGAAAACCAAAGCAGTTAAATAAATAAACTTTTTCATAATAATAATCCTTCCTTACTTTAATGAGAATAATTCACACATGATAATGATTATCATTAACAATGTAAATGAGAATGATTATTATTTATTTTTTGTAATAAACTTATTTCTTTTTTATCTCTGGCTGTAGTAAAACCTTCTCCAAAAAAATAAACCTATAACTAGGGATATTATCCAGGCATATAATTCAACATAGTTAGGATTGCTGTTATAGCCGAAAAAGCCTTTGAAAAAAGCACCGATACTTCCACTGTCATGCATAACATGAGTGAACTTACCCTTCCCTTTGAGATCGTAAGAATAAAAAATTGAGTTGTCTGAATCACTTAATTCATCTTTAGGTACTAATATATTCCAAGGTCTAGGAATGTCTTTTTTATTTTCTAAACCAACAATTTGCAAATTATCTGATTTAACTAGATAGCTCTCAACTTCATGAGTTCCATAGGCAATCATGCCAGAAGCTAAAAATACTAAGAGTAAAGTAGTGTATTTAAAAAATTCACGAATATTAAATCTTCTACCTTGAATTACTAATAAATAGACTAAAAACAATGCAGCTATCATTCCTCCAAAAAATCCTACGTAAGAAAAACTTTTAGTCATAGAAAAGCTTGCTAGAAGAAATACAACTGTTTCAAAGCCTTCTCTAATTATTGAAAAGAAAACTAGAAAGAATATCCCCCAAGAAGAACTCATTGCGATTGCTGAACTTTCTTCTAATTGCTTCCTGTCACTTACATGTTTTGAAAGCCAAAAAATTACATACCAAATAAATGCTGCTGTAATGAACATGAAAATTCCTTCAAAGAGAGCTTTCAAAGAAGTATTACCTAAAGCTTCCTGTGCTGAATATATAAAGTAGGCAACAATCACACTTGCAATTATTGCTGTTAAAACTGCAAGCCATAGTTTTTGAGTTGAAGCATTATTGCTTGTCAAAAATAGATAAATAATGCCAACAATTAATGCTGCTTCTAGTGTTTCTCTAAATAGAATTATAAATTCATTCATAGTGATCAATATCCAAAAAGCTAAATGATAACTATTCTCATCAAATTATCAATTCTTTCTTTGTTTTAAACCTTGCATTTTCAAAGAAATTGAGTTTTTAAGATTTATTTTGAACATCTATTTTTTTTATGTAAATACTCGACTTAAAGCCAAATTTTAGGTTACTATTCGTTTATTAAATTAATACTTATCCAGGGGGGATAAAATGTTAAAAAAATTATTTGTTAAGGGAGTATTTCTCTCCCTTTTTGCAAGTCTTAGTTTTACTCAAGATGAGCAAGTCACAGTAATAGGTTCCTTGATAAAAGGCACGCCTATTGATACTGGATCACCAATTTCAACATTTGATGCTGAAAGCATCACTGCTCAGAACAATCTTAATATTGTTGAATTAATTAGGATGGTTCCTGGTGCAAATGGAATGGATGGTGAGTCTAACCAATTTGGATCAAATGGTGCTGAAGGTGTTTCAAACATCAACATGAGAGGTCTTGGAACGAACAGAACTTTGGTTCTGATTAACGGAAAAAGACAAACTACTGTTCCAATTAGAAGTGGTGCTGGAAGATCAGTAAACCTTCATGATTTGCCTATGGCAGCTCTAAGTAGAATTGAAATTCTTAAAGAGGGTGCTGCTGCAACTTATGGTTCAGATGCAATTGCGGGTGTTGTTAACTTTATAACCGATTCATCCTTTGAAGGTCTTAGAGTGAATATTGGTGCTAAAGGTTTCAACGGAGCAGTTGATGAAGGAAAAGAATTTTCAATCACTTACGGTGCTTTAGTAGGAGACGATGTAAATTTCCTTTTATCTTTAGGACATCAATATAAACCTGAAATTGCAATTAAAGATACGGATTTTGGAATTAGGCCTTTTACTGGGAACACTCGAGGTGGTTGGTCAACCATGGGGAATCCAGGTACTTATGTATATCCAGGTGGTGGTAGTGCTGCAGCGCTAGGAAATACTGCTTTCCTTTCTGACCCAGGTTGTAATAATGCTGGAGGTTTTAATACTCCTTTCACAGCTTTACCTGGTGCTACTAATGTAGCGGGTGATGCGGCCCTTACTGGTTTCTGTCGTTATCAGTACACTTATTTTGATAACGTTCAAGAAGAACAAAACAATTCCCAACTATGGATGGAATTCAATGGAGCTATAGATGATCATGATTGGCATGTAGAGTTAGCTTACGGTCACACTGATGTACCTAATTGGGCAACTTCTCCGTCTTACCCTCCTAACAACCCTTCAACTAATACTTTGCCTGATCACAACCCTGGTTTCGTTCAATTGTTAGCAGATAATGCTGCTTTTGCTAATGCTTTGACTCATGCAAACTATGGTGGTGATGGTACAAACATTGCAAGTGCTCATAGAGTCAGAACTAGAACTTTGGCAGCTGCAGGTAACCAATTTGGAAACTCTAATTTAGCTGAAACTGAATCAAGAGAATATGACACCTACAGATTTGCATTTAGTTTTGAAGGCCCCCTAACTGATGGCATCGATTACTCTACAAGTTTGAATTTTTCATCTAGTACAGGTCTTACTACTTCTACCGATACTCAACAAGGAAAATTCCTTGCTGCATTATGGGGATATGGTGGACCTAATTGTGATGCAGAAATTACAGCAAAAACTACTGCTGCTAATGATTTAACTCCAACATTTAAAGTTAAATCAACTGGTGCTGCCATTGCTGCAAATGTTGTAAATGCTGCTACTAGACCTGCTGGTTGTGAATATTTAAACGTTACTTCTAACGCTGTATACCAAGCTATGCAGCCTAACCAAACCAACGGTAACAGAGTTGGAATTAATCCTGATTATCATGCTGCTACTGCAAATAGTCCTGAACTTCTCAGATGGTTGCTTGATAAAAGGTATACGGAATCTACTTCCGACCTTTTAACTGCTGATTTCATTATGCAAGGAACCATGGGTATGCTTGCTGGTGGAGATGCAGCTTGGGCATTTGGTTACGAAAGACGTGATTACAACATTGAAACAACGCTTCCTAATCTCCCTGGGCCTACAGCGGCTAATGCAAGAACAAATATTCATGATGGTAATCTTTATCCTTGTGAAATCCCTTCATGGAATGAAAATGCTACAGGTGCTCAATCAAGAGCAACTTGTGCTGCAAACCCAGTTGGATTGTTTATGTTCTTGCCTCCTGTCTTCGCTGAAGATCAAAATCAAACGGTTGATTCTTTATTTGCAGAATTTGCATTACCAATCACCGATGAATTTGACATGCAATTGGCTCTTAGATACGAAGACTATGGTGCTAAAGATTCAGTAGATCCTAAAATAGTTATGCGTTGGACTCCTATTCCTGCTTTAACTTTAAGATTTACAGGGCAAACAACTTTTAGAGCTGCTCATCCTGATGAAACATCTCAGACAAGAGTTACGGCATTGCAATATGTTAACCAAGCTGGAGCCTTTAAAGCTGTTGATTTTTCTGGAAACGCGAATCTTGATCCAGAAGAAGCAACAACATACAACTTTGGTTTTGTTACTGATTTTGGTACTGACGAATGGACTGCAACCTTAGACTACTATGACTTTGAGTTTAAAAATCCAATCATTACTGAAAATCACCAACAGTTAGTTAATGCTTTTGCTGCCGGTGGAGCTGCTTCAGCTGCTGTAGCTAGTCAAATGTATGGTGGGGTAAACACTCTTCCTTACGACGCAGCAACTAATAACTTTACTGCTGCATCTGTTGGAAGGATTGCATCTAACTATATAAACGGTCCTGAAACACTTACTAATGGTATAGACCTTTATGTTCAGTATGAGACTGATTATGCAAATGGAACCATTACAGGTGGTATGGAAGTTAACTACGTAGCCAAATATGATGTAGCTGCTTATAACAAAGGCGGTGTTCAAATTGCTGCTGCTTATGAGTGTGTAGGATTCTTCAATATTGGTAATGGATGTCGTTCAATGCCTGAAACAAAAGCTAAAGCATTTGTTAATTACCAAACTGATGCTCATAACTTTTATGGTGCTTTGAACTATATCGGTTCATACACTGACAGAAGAGCTGATGCTGAAGTTACAGCTTCTAATACTATCGATGCCACTTATACCTATTCTTGGGATGATGCATTTGATATTTCTCTATCTGTTTATAACTTAACTAATGAAGAACCTCCTTATGTAAGCTGGGAAATGAACTATGACCCATATGTTCACAGTCCATTAGGAAGATACTTCAAAGCAGGTTTTACTTACAGAATGCAGTAAGTCTTAGATTTGCTTTAAAAAAGGCCTCTGATTCAGAGGCCTTTTTTTATTCAAGAATTTTTAATAAAGCAATTTTCATTGCTGAAGCAATTATTGGCTGTGCGAGAGAATTTGGGTGAATGCCATCCGCTTGCATTAAAGAACTATCCAGAGCTACTTTTTCCAATAGGAATTCAACCAATGGTATTTGGTATTTTTCTGAAATACTAGGATATAAATCCTCAAAAGCATCTACATACTTTTTTCCATAATTTGGAGGGATTTTTATTTGCATCAGAATTGGTTTTGATTTTTTATTTAAAACTTCCTTTACTATTATTTCTAAATTCTTTTCTATGTTTTCAAGTGGGTAGCCTCGAAGAGCATCATTTCCACCAAGTTCAATTAAAACAAAATCTGGGGAACTGACTTCGAGAGCTTTGCTTATTCTTGAAACTCCGCCAGAAGTCGTATCTCCAGACACACTTGAATTTATTAAAATATATTTTGTTTCTGAACCAGCATTTAAATAATTTTCTAACAAAGAAACCCAATTTTCAGACTCTTTTATTCCGTATCCAGCTGAAATACTATCTCCTAAAATCAATAACTTCTTCGTATCGGCAGTGATAGAATATGAAAAAGTAAAAATTAAAAATAAAACTATTTTTAATCCATTTTTTTCTAAAGAATTCATTTGATGATTATAGAAGCAAGAAATTTGTCAAAAAAGGTTATTTTTAATGATCAAGAAATAGTCATTCTAGACGATATTAGCCTCAAAGTAAGTGCTGCTTCCTCATTGGCTGTAATAGGACCTTCTGGTTCAGGAAAATCGACTTTGCTTGGAATTTTAGCCGGTCTTGATTCTCCAAGCTCTGGTGAGATATATATCAACCAAAAACCTCTTCATGATTTATCTGAAGAAGCGCGTTCAAAAATAAGAAAAGACTCCGTAGCATTTGTTTTTCAAAATTTTGAGCTCTTAGCAGGACTTAATGCCTTAGAAAATGTAATGCTGCCCTTGGAGCTTAAAGATAAAAAAAATGCACGGGACATTGCTGAAACTTATCTTGAAAAAGTAGGTATGCAAAACCGCTTAATGCATTACCCTCAACAACTTTCTGGAGGAGAGCAACAAAGAGTTGCCATAGCTCGAGCTTTTGCCTGTGAGGCTGATGTATTATTTTGCGATGAACCAACTGGAAATTTAGATTCCAGTAACAGCGAACTGATTGCTAATCTTATCTTTGATACCTTTCTAGAATCTTCAAGTGCCTTGATTATCGTAACTCACGATATTTCCTTAGCGAATAGGTGTGATCAACAAATAGAGATAATAGATGGCAAAGTCCTATGACTGTTTTTTTATTAGCAACAAAGATTTTCTTTAGAGAATTTAAATCGGGACAGCTTCTCTTGATGTTTTTATCCTTGTCATTGGCTGTAGGTATTGTTTCCTCAATTACCTTTTTTACTGATCGTTTAGATGGCTCGTTAATGATGGAATCAAAACAGTTTTTAGGAGGTGATTTCAAATACGAATCTAGCACGCCTTTAGATGAATCTTCATTTCCAACTGGGGATTATTCTTATGCTGTTATTTATGAATTTGGTTCGGTTTTGGGTTCAGCCAAAAAATTTCAACTTGCTTCAGTGAAATCTGTCTCTCCGCCCTACCCCTTGATTGGTGAAATTGAAATTCTTAAAAAAAATAACGAGAAAATCATAGAAACCAATCCGCCAAAGCTTGGAAAAGTTTGGATTGATGGGCGTTTAGCAAGCTTATTAGAAGTAAATATTGGGGAAAAGATCAATATTGGAGAAAAAGATTTTTTCATAAGTGGAATCATTCTGTCCGAATCGGATAGAGGTGCTGGATCTTTTGCCTTTGCTCCAAAAGCCATTATGAATTCATCCGATCTCAATGAAGCAAACGTAATTCAACCTGGCTCAAGGGTAAGATATTCATATGTCTTTGTTGGGTCTCAACAAGATATAAAATCATTAGAAAATTTCTTTCAGCTGATAAAAAAACCAGGAGACGAAATTACTACTCCAGGTGATGAATCCAGCCCATTAGGAAGGGCTATCAATAGAGCTTCAAATTTTTTTCTGTTAGGAGCTTTGTTGGCAATTATTTTGTCTTCATTAACTATAGCTATATGTTCTTTGCAATTCACCAGAAGGCATGTGGACTATGTAGCTATTTTCAAGGCTTTAGGGTTATCTCCCTCAGACATAAGAAATGCTTACTTACTCATTTTTAGTTTAATTGCGTTATTTTCTTTTTTGACTGGTATTTTTTTGGGTTGGGTAGTGCAGCTTTCATTTATGAATCTTTTAAAAGACTACTTTCCTGCAAATTTACCTTTGCCTGGGATAGATCCTTATCTTATTTCTTTGGTAACTGCTTTCTTATGCTTGATAGGTTTTGCTTACCCAATTTTAAGAAACCTCTTTAACCTCTCGCCTAATATCATTTTGAGAAAATCTGAAAAAAATATGAATTCTATCAATTCTTGGATTTATATAGTTGGTGGTTTGTCTGCTTTTTATACGCTTTTAGTCTTTTTTATTAAGGATTTTTATTTGACCAATATTATTTTCTTTTCAATTCTTATCTTCAGTGGAATTATTTTTGCCTTGATATACGGCATCTTTTATTTCATAAAGCCAATAGGGCTTAATCCGCTTAAACCAATGAAAATGCTTGCTTTTGAGCTTAGCCGAAGAAAACTTTTTAATTCTATGCAAATCGTAGCGATGACAGTTGCCATTGCTCTAAGCTTGGTAGCCTACTCTGCTTCAACAAACTTGATTGGTTCGTGGAAAAGTTCTTTGCCAGAAAAGGCTCCTAACAATCTTTTGTTCAACATATATGATGGAGAGAAAGAAAACCTTATTAAATTTTTAAAGTTAAACGATATAGTTGTTGAGCCATTATTCCCAGTTACTAGTGCAAGATTTCAAAGAATTAATTCTGAAAAAGAAATTGATCGTACTTTCAATTTCACCTGGATGTCAGAGCTGCCTGAAGGAAATAAAGTTGTTGCTGGAAGATGGTTTGATAATAAAAAAAATGGTATTTCAATTTCGTCAGAAATATCAGAAAGATATGAGTTGCAAGTTAATGATCAGATTATTATTGATATTGCAGGGAAAAAATTTAAAAGTTTTATTCAAAGCATTAGAGAAGTTAACTGGGAAAATTTCAGCCCAAATTTTTTCGCTATTGGTTTTCCAGATGATTTTAAAGAAATTTCTTCAACATATATTACTTCCTTTCACATCCCTAAAGAAAAGAAAACTCTATCATCAAAATTAATGAAAACCTTTCCTACGGTTTCATACATCTCATTGGATGCCATAATTTCAGAGGTTCAATCAATCATCTCAAAAGTTTCAGAGGCTTTAAAATTGATCTTGGGTTTAACTCTAGTTGCAGGATTATTTTTAATGCTGGCAACTATTCAAGAAAGTTTTAAACAGAGGGAAAAACAAAATGCGATTCTTAAAACTTTAGGCTTAAATAGAAAAGTCATGCAAAAGAATACTTTTATGGAATACCTGTCAATTGGATTAGTTTCTGGTTTGCTGGGTAGTATGCTTGCTGTGATAACAACATTTTTTATTGAAGAGGTTGTATTTGAAATAAACTCTCAAATATATTGGGAAGTAGTCTTTATTGGAGCTTTTAGTTCAATTTTGGTGATAGGCCTTCTTGCAGGCTTATTTACATTTTACCTTTCTTCTAAGACTCCAAAAGATGTTCTAAGGGGGGCAGATGGCTAAATCAAGAAATATTATTGCCATGGGCGGAGGCGGTTTTGGAGCAAATCCCGGACAAGGAATCATTGAAAAATATATTTTAAAGCAAACCAAAAAAAAGAATCCCAAGATTTGCTTTATTCCAACTGCAACAGGTGATAACGAAGCTTACAAAGTAAATTTTTATTCTACCTTCACAAACCTAGACTGCCATCCTTCTCATTTAGACTTTTTTAAAAGGACTCCAAACTTAAACAATTTGATTCTCAATCAAGATGCAATCTTCGTAGGCGGAGGAAATACGAAAAGTATGTTGGCTGTTTGGAAAGAGTGGGGATTGGATAAGATTCTTAAAAAAGCATACAACAATGGAATAGTGATGAGCGGAGTAAGCGCAGGAGCTATCTGCTGGTTTCAAAATGGAATAACAGATTCATGGGCTTCGAGCTTAAAAGTTATGCCGTGTTTAAACTTGATTAAAGGGACTTGTTGCCCGCACTATGATGAAGAGCCAGAGCGCAAACCCACTGTTAAAAAACTTCTTCTAAATAAAAAGTTAAAAAGTGTTTACGCAGTAGACGGAGGTGCAGCCCTTCATATTAAAGATGAAAAAATTTTTAAATCTGTTGTATTCAAAAAAAATAAAGGAAGTTATCAAGTTTCTCGAGATGGGAAAGAAATATTAGAAAAAAGTTTCAAAAAAATTAATCTAATTTAGTAAGATTAGTTAAATTATGAAAAAGAGTAACAGTAAAAAAGGATATTGGGTTGCTAAAGCCAATGTGAATTCTCTAGAAAAACAACAAAATTATGGAAAATTAGCAGAAGCTGTTCTAGAAAAATTTGATGGTAAATTCCTCATCAGAGGAGGCCGCCAAGAAACCAAGGAAGGAGAGCAATATATGAGAAATGTTGTGGTTGAATTCCCCTCTTATGAAATTGCCGTTGAAGCCTACGAAAGCAAAGAATATCAAGACGCATTGAAAGTTTTAGATGGTGGCGCCGATAGACTTTATGCTGTTGTTGAAGGATATTAATCCTATTTAATTTGAATGTTTTATTTCCTCCTTCTTGCATGGCTAATGGCATCTTATATGGCTTTGTTTTCCTCAAGAATGAAGGATAGTCCATTGAAACCTTACGGTTGGTCAATATGGTTTGTTGTCACAGTCATAGTTCTTGGAAGTTTAATTAGCGAATGGGTAAGATAGAAATATGCAAAACGATAAAAAATTAAAACAATTTTCAAGTGAATTTTTTGGTAAGTCCATGGAGTTTCTTAGTATTGAATATATTGAATTGACTGATGATGAATTTATTTTTTCTTGCTGCTTTAAAGAAGAGTGTTCCAATCCCATGGGATTTGTTCAAGGCGGGATGATTACAGCTGCCTTAGATGATGCAACTTCTGCAGCAATGATTTCAGGTTATGACGAAAAAAAAGCTCCCATGACTACGGATTTGCATGTCTTATTTCATAGGCCCCTGCCTTTAGGATCAGCAAAAATTAGGGTTAAAATAATTAAATTAGGCAGAAGTAGTGCTACTTCAGAGGGTAGAATTTATAATCTAGAGGATAAATTAGTTGCAACCCTTCTCCATACTGCTCAGCCTGTCGATCGTCCTTAGTTACTTATTACTTCTTAATTTAAAAATTGCTAGCAGATTAATGCTCATACAGCACTGCAATGATTTGTTTTCAAATAAGTTAACATCCACTTCAATAAATTCATGTCCTTTTTTTTCATAAAAATCTTTAACTGACATTTCAGAAATTAAAGTAGTATCCATTGGAACAGGTCTGTAATTTTGAGATTTTGTTTGCAAGTGAACCCACGGATTCATAAATGCATTACCTGCCAAAATCCAATTTGAACATCCAAGTAAAAAACATAAATTTGCATAGCCAACTTCATTTGGCTGTAAAAGTTTAGGTAATTTCTTTTCGTTAGAAAGATATATAAGTGGTTTATCGCCTCCCCAATAGAATTTGAAAGCTTTGCAACCTTCTTTTTTTAACTTTTCCCAGACCGTAAATGAAGCAACTGGAGCTTTATAATTCTCTTGAACTATAGGATCGCCTCTATAGATAGGTTTTGGAATCGAATCTTTTAAAAGCTTAGATTCTGCATTAGCTATGATTTTTCCTTCTTGATTTTTTAAAAAAGTATTTATTTGACCTTCCTTAAAATCTTCTGAAGAAACCTCAAAAGTTTCTCCATCATAAAGAGGAGCGGTTATTTTGCAGTTGGCATATCCCCTCTCTAGCCATGATTTTCCCAGTAATTCAATTACCGGATGGAGTAAATATGCTGAAACCGTTACTCCAGGGACTAGTCCACCTTTAAAGCCATACTCTTTTGCCAGTTCATCGCTATGAATTTGATTTTCAGAATCTGGAGCTGTATTTAAAGCAGTTGCTTGCCAATTCATAATCAAATCTATTTGAGAGGTTTCCTCTGTTTAAAATAAAGCACAAATCCTAAAGCGATAGGCCAGCTTCCTAAGACAAATTCACCAATAAAAATCTGATTAAAGCCTGTACCGTGCGCATAAATTGCAACGAGATTGAATATCCCTGCTCCGATGTAAATCATTCCAGCTGAGAAAAACCAAACTGGATTTAAAGTAACCACCCCAAGAATAGAAAATAAAAACGTGGCTACAAAAAAAGAAGTAAAGTCTCTCAAAAGAGCATTTTGTGCATCTGAGGTTAATTCATTAAAAACAAATCCAAAATCTGCTGCAGCAATTATTGGGGTGAATACCCAATTAAGTACTAAGCCCAAAAGGAAGTAGGCATAAAATATCCCTAAAAACCTTATGATGAAAGTGTAGTTCTTTTCCTCTGAAATTAATTTGAAGTAAAAATAACCGCCTAGAAATCCTGCTGCCCAATGTAAAATTTTTCCTAACAAAGTTCTATTACCGCCTAGCAATTGAGTTTGAAATAATAATTCCACCATTAAGATAAGGGCCATTCCAATTGCTACAGAGCCAGCTACAGCATAAAGGTATTTACCTTCTAAGCTACTGTATTTTGAAATCAATCCAGCTATGGTGAAAGCAACTGTAAAACCAATGATTATTACTCCAAACAGGGCAATCCCTAGCCTTTGAAAATCAAATAAAATAACCTCTAAAGATGAAATTAATCCTACTGGCATATCAACAGAGGCAAGCCAAATTAAATTAGACACTGATGAAATTGGCGTCATCAACATTACCGTAAAGAGAGCTGCAGACAGAACTGCGAATGGATATTTTGCTATTCTCATAATTATTCCGGTAAAACTTTTATTAACTTTCCTCTTGGTCCATCGGTCAAGAGATAAATAAAACCATTTGGTGAAGCTTGAATATTTCTAAGTCTAGAATTCAACTTTGTAAAAAGACTTTCTTGATTGTCTTTTCCAGTTTGAGAAAAAGTAACTTTTTTAACATCTTTGGAAACCAAAGCTGTTACTAAAAAACTATTTTTCAATTCTGGATATTTATTGCCTTCATAAAAAATCATATCAGAGGGAGCAATTGATGGTGTCCAGTGTAATAAAGGTTGTTCCATACCAGCTTTCTCAGTAAAAGGACTTATGACTGCTCCGGAATAATCTATGCCATAAGTAATTGCAGGCCAGCCATAGTTAAGAGACGGTTTAATCAGATTCATTTCATCTCCGCCCCTTGGTCCATGTTCATGCTCATATATTTCTCCAGTTTTTGTAACAATCAATCCTTGTTGGTTTCTATGCCCATATGAGTAAATGTCCGGCAGAGCATTCGCCAAGTTTACAAACGGATTATCAGAAGGAATTGTTCCATCTTTATTTATTCTGACTATTTTTCCAAAATGATTATCTAAAGTTTGTGCTTTTTCTCGATGATCAAATCCATCTCCACTAGCTAGTAAGATTGTTCCATCATTTAAAAAAGCAATTTTGGCGCCTAGGTGAACGGGAATTCTTCTTGGTGCTTTTGCTTCAAAAATTACCTTTTTCTTTTCAAGAGAATCTTTATTCAATACGGCGGACATTAAATACAGCGTTGATTTTCCATCTGAATTACGTGCTGAATAACTAAGGTATATTAATTTGTTTGAAGCAAAGTCTGGATCAAGTACAACTTCCGAGAGACCGCCTTGACTGCTGTATTGAACCTTTGGCACATTTTTAATCTGTGTGATAGAACCATCTATCAAATTTGCAATTTTCAGCTTGCCTGGCATTTCGGTATAAATAATCTCGTCTTCGCTTAAAAACTCTAAGCTCCAAGCATCATCTAAGCCACTCAGAACTGTTTCAAACTTATAATCTGAAAAAAGACTTGTTGAAAAATATAAAACAAATAAAAAGTATTTGGCTCTCATAACTCCCCTTGATTGAAAGATTAATTATAAAAGATAAAACCTACAGGAATAAAATAAATAACAGTTTGAAAATCATTGGTTTATCATAAATTTATGAATTTTGAACATACTCCAAAGGTTAAAGAATTAATTAATGAGGTCTCCAACTTCATGGATGAAAATATATATCCTGCTGAAGAGATATATGCGAATGAAATGAAAGCCTTTCGAGATGCTGGTAATCCCTGGCAAGTTCCTAAAGTAATAGAGGAATTAAAACTTAAAGCAAAAAAACAAGGCTTATGGAATTTTTTCTTACCTGAAAGTGAAAGTGGTTTTGGCTTAACTAATTTGGAATATGCTCCTCTAGCAGAGATTATGGGCAAAGTGAGCTTTGCCTCAGAAATTTTTAATTGTTCTGCGCCAGATACTGGGAATATGGAGGTATTAGATAAGTTTGGTTCTGACTTTCAAAAAGAAAAATGGTTACAACCTCTTTTAAAAGGCGAAATCAGATCGGCCTTTGCAATGACGGAACCAAAAGTAGCTTCTTCTGATGCTACCAATATAGAAAGTAAGATAGAAGAGGATGGGGATGAATATGTAATAAATGGAGAAAAATGGTGGACTTCCGGATTTGGCAGGCCTGATTGCAAAGTGATGATTTTCATGGGAGTTACGAACCCAGACAATCCTAAGCACCAAAGACAGTCTCAAATACTTATTCCTACAGACGCTAAAGGTATTGAAAACCTTAGAATGTTAACAGTTTATGGAGCAGATCACGCGCCAAATGGACATGCTCATCTTAAATTTTCTGATGTTAGAGTTCCCAAGGAAAACTTAATTTTAGGAGAAGGTAGGGGTTTTGAAATAGCCCAAGGTAGACTTGGGCCTGGTAGGATTCATCACTGCATGAGAATCATAGGAGTTGCAGAAAGAGCATTAGATTTGCTGTGTAAACGCTCTCTTAATAGGAAAGCTTTTGGCAAACCTCTGGCTGAACTCGGTGGAAACTATGATGTAATCGCTGACTGCAGAATAGAGATAGAAATGTGTAGATTGATGACTCTTAAGGCAGCTCATATGATGGATACAGCTGGGAATAAAATAGCAAAAAGTGAAATTGCGCAGATTAAAGTTGCTATTCCCTTAATGGCAACCAGAGTTATTGATAAAGCTATTCAGATTCATGGAGGTGCAGGTGTTTCTCAAGATACGCCTTTAGCTAGCTTATATGCTTCTGTGAGATATTTAAGAATTGGAGATGGTCCAGACGAAGTGCATAGACGAACAGTTGCTAGGTATGAATTGGGTAAACATGAAACTTTATAAAGGCTATAATTCACTCAATGTTAGCTTTCAAAGAACAAAACTGCGATCTTACTCTTGCTGAAGGGCTGGAGATTTATTTAAGTTATTTGAAAGAAAATAATAAAAAAATTGGTACTGACGGATTAGATGATGATTATAAAATCTGGCAATGTCATGACTGCACCCATGTCATTTTTGGTAATGGTATAACTTTTGAAGAAGAATCCATTAATGATTTGCATGGTCTTATTTTGTGTTCTTATAAGTGGAAAGATTATCTTGCCTACTTTGACGACCCTTTTTTGAAAAATCATATGAAGTATTTATGGAAAGAAGTTGGTCTTAAAAAGACAATTATTTCGATGTTTAATATATATAAATCTATTTTTGGAATTTTAAAAATGAGATTTAAAATGAAGAAAAAATGGCCTTTAAAAGTTCCTGACTCTTACTTAGACAGAAAAATTTGTGATCTCAGAGAAGAGTATGGGATAAAAATACTTTCAGAAAGCCAAAGACCTAGGAAGTTTATTGAATGGTCTGGAGCTATCAAAAATCCTAAATAAAACTTACTCGATAGTATGTTGAGTTATCAAAATGAATACTGCGATATAACCCTGAGAGAAGGCATTGATGAATATCGTGATTATTTAAAGAAAAATAATCGCCATGTTTTGGGTGAAAATTGCTCTGAAGATGAAAAACTTACTATTTTAGGTCACGATGCAACTCACGTAATTTTTGGTTTAGATGCTTCTTTAGAAGAGGAAGCCATGCTGGACTGTTGGGTAATTTTTGGTGGAGGCGTCTTTAAGGTTCTTAAAGAATTTTATAAAGGTTCTTTGGATTTAAAAGAAACAAATGAAAAAGTTTTTGATCTTGTTAAGGAAGTTGGATATTTAAAATACACTTATCTGTACTTAAGAGTGATATTCAAAAAATGGCCAAAGATTTTTTTGAGAGCCAATAAGATGAAAAAATGGTCTTATTTTTTTCCTTCAGATTTTCTTGAAAAGAAAATCTCAACTCTCAGAGAAGACTTCAATATAAAAATTCTTTCACCTGAAGAAAGAAAAATGAAGAAAATTTCTTGGCAAAGAGCTATTTCCTAATAAATTCACTTTTTTAATAATATTTTCGCTTGACAAGTATGCTACTTTAAAAGGTGAAGATTAAATTGAGGTGAAAAATGCAAAATGCTTTGTCTAGAAAGCTTCCTGTAACCGTGCTTTCAGGTTTTTTAGGTGCAGGAAAAACTACGGTTTTAAGTCATATCTTAAATAATAGAGAAAATAAAAAGGTTGCTGTCATTGTAAATGACATGAGTGAAATTAATATTGACGCCGAAACTATTAAAAATGAAATTTCTCTTAACAGAAGTGAAGAAAAGCTCGTTGAAATGAGTAATGGCTGTATTTGTTGTACTCTCAGAGAAGATTTGCTCAAAGAAGTTACCAATCTAGCTAATCAGGGACGTTTTGATTATTTAGTAATTGAATCTACTGGTATTTCCGAACCTTTGCCGGTTGCAGAAACATTCACATTTGCTGATGAAAATGGGATTTCTTTATCTAATGTTGCTGATTTAGATACCATGGTAACAGTTGTAGATGCAGTAAATTTCCTAAAAGATTATGAAGAAGCAAAATATCTTAAAGATAAGGGAGAATCTTTAGGAGAAGACGACGAAAGGAGCGTAGCGGACTTATTAGTTGATCAGGTCGAATTTGCAGACTTAATTCTGATAAGTAAAACAGATCTTATTAATCACCAAACCTTAAAAAAACTTATCGCCATTATTAAAACTTTAAACACGAAAGCTAAAATTATTCCTATTATCAATGGTGAAGTTGAATTAGATAAGGTCTTAAACACCGGTTTATTTGATTTTGAAGAGGCTCAAAAAGCTCCTGGTTGGCTTAAGGAAATGCGAGGGGAGCACATTCCTGAAACCGAGGAGTATGGCATTTCTAGTTTTAGCTACGAAGCAAGAAAACCTTTCCATCCAGAAAAATTTCTAAACTTTTTACATTCAACTCAAAAGTTTGGAAAACTTATCAGGTCTAAGGGTTTTTTCTGGCTTGCTACCCGACCTGAATTTGCCGGCCAATGGAGTCAAGCGGGAGGAATTGCGCATTATGGGTTTGCGGGTATGTTTTGGAAAGCTGTACCTAAAAAAGATTGGCCTCAAGATGAAGAATATCTTTCTTCAATAAAGGAGCAATGGGTTGAACCATTCGGGGACATGCGACAAGAGTTAGTTTTTATTGGGCAACATCTTGACAAAGAAAAAATGATTAAATCTCTTGATGAATGTCTTTTAACAGAAGATGAAGTTCTCAAAGGAAGAGAATATTGGGAATCTCTTAATGATCCATTTCCTGCATGGAATGAAAGTTAAAAAAGGATTAGTGAAAGCAATTTTTAGTAAAAGCTTCTGTGACTTTGAGAATCTTGTCTCAGAGGAAGTTGAAGTTGTGGGAGTCTTACCTGTTAAATCTGAAGAGATAATTTCATTTGCAAAAAAGGTAGCCGAGAACAAACAAAACCTTGAATTGGAATTTTGTTATTCTTTGAATCAGAATAAGAAATTAGAAAGTTTTTTTTCAAAATCTTTAGATATCGATGATGTCTCTTTGATTGCAAACCCTATGATAGAGGTTAGTAAAATTTTAAGAAAACTTACAGATTGTAAAAAAGTAAACATTAAATTAACTTCCTTAAGATCTCCAATGTGTCCTATCTTTCACGTTGACAATATTCCGTGTAGGTTTTTAGTAACTCTCTATGGATTAGGTACAGAGTGGATTACCTATGATGAAGTTGATTGGAAAATTTTTGAAAAAAAGGATTCAAAAGAAGCTCCACTGAAGGATACGAGAAGAATTAAAAATTTTAAAACAGGTGAATGGTGTTTACTCAAAGGCGGTTCATGGCAAGAAAATTTTAATGGGGTAGTCCACCGATCGCCTCACAAAATTGAAAACAGGCTACTACTCTCAATTGATCCTGTGTTTGTTTGATTTTTTTGGTGGGCCCGGGAGGACTCGAACCTCCGACCAACGGATTATGAGTCCGCTGCTCTAACCAACTGAGCTACAGGCCCTTATGTTTTTTAATCATTCTGAATGAATTTATTCGTCTAGGAAAGTTTTAAGATGCCCAGATCTTGAAGGATGTCTTAGTTTTCTTAAAGCTTTAGCCTCAATCTGCCTGATTCTCTCTCTGGTTACATCAAATTGTTTGCCAACCTCTTCCAAAGTGTGATCGGTATTCATACCAATCCCAAATCTCATTCTCAACACTTTAGCCTCCCTAGCCGTTAAGCTAGACAAGACACCGTCAGTAGCATCGTGAAGATTATTTTCTGTAGCCGCATCAATTGGAGAGTCTTGTAAGGGGTCTTCAATAAAATCTCCTAAGGTAGTGTCGTCTTCATCTCCTATTGGAGTTTCAGTAGAAATAGGTTCTTTAGCGATTTTTAAAACTTTTCTGATTTTTTCTTCTGGCATGTCCATCTTTTCAGAAAGTTCTTCTGGTGTTGGTTCCTTACCGTGTTCTTGAAGCATTTGACGAGATATTCTGTTCAGTTTGTTGATTGTCTCAATCATATGCACAGGAATTCGAATGGTTCTTGCTTGATCAGCAATCGATCTAGTGATTGCCTGCCTAATCCACCAGGTAGCATAGGTTGAAAACTTGTATCCCCTTCTGTATTCAAATTTATCAACTGCTTTCATCAAGCCAATATTTCCTTCTTGAATGAGATCTAGAAATTGTAGACCTCTATTTGTATATTTTTTTGCTATTGAAATAACAAGCCTTAAGTTTGCTTCAATCATGTCTTTCTTAGCTCTTCTAATTTTCGTTTCACCCTTTGCCATTTTTGAAGTAATGTCTTTTAGCTCTTGGACATTCATGCCAACATTGTCGGTAAGAGATAATATTCTTTTTTGGATTTTATTTATGTCAGGTTTTACATCCTTGAGGAGCTTTGCGTAGTTTTTCTTAGAGCGAATGGTACTATCAAGAAACTTAAAGTTCGTTTGGTTATCTCTGAAGATTTCCAAAAAGTCTTTTCTTGGCATGTTGCAATCTTGTGTGCAAATGTCATAAATTTGTCTTTCAGAGTCTCTAATTGCCTTTGCTAAAGCCCTAGCTGTAAGAGATATAGTTTCGAATCTTTTTGGTGATAACTTAAGAAATTTAAAAAGTTCTCCTAATTTATCAAGATCTTTTTGAGCTTTGTCATTATCTCTGCCCAAAGAAGCAATGGTTTTCTGAGATTTGTTATATTGTCTTTTTATAGAAGAAAATCTTTTAGCAAGTTCTTCCATATTAATACCCACATCTTCTTCTTCATCATCAGCTGCTTCAGCTGCAACTTCCTCAGTTGAAGGCGGAAGATCTTCTTCTTCGTCCATGAAACCCACAACTAAATCTGTGATTCTTTTATCTTCTTTTTTGATTAATTCGTATTCCAATAAAACATCTTCAAGGATTCCTGGATAAAAAGCA
Organism: uncultured SAR86 cluster bacterium; assembly: GCA_902561325.1. GTDB lineage: Bacteria > Pseudomonadota > Gammaproteobacteria > Magnimaribacterales > AG-339-G14 > MEDG-81. Next base: position 147,100 of record CACEOL010000001.1, read on the forward strand.
CAAGCATGAAGTAAATCTCTTGCGCCTTCTTCGATACGTTTTGCAATCGCAATCTCACCTTCTCTAGTTAAAAGGTCAACAGAACCCATTTCTCTCATGTAGAGCCTTACAGGATCTGTAGTTCTGCCAACTTCCGACTCAATGGTGCCCATTTCGTTTTCAGTTGGGGTTTCAGGTGTATCTTGATTTGCAGGAGAAAAATTAGATCCTTCTTCAGGAGCCTCTTCTAGAACTTGAAGGCCTAAATCATTTATTATCTGGATAACCTCATCCAATTGATCTGGATCAGAAACTTCATCAGGTAAGTAATCGTTTATGTCAGCAAAGGTTATGTATCCCTGTTCTCTGCCTTTTTCGATGAGCTCTCTCAGCCCACTATTCTCTAAATCGTCGTCAATCATATTTTGGGGAGTTGATTATATATAAGTTTGAAAGTCTTAACTATTAAATTTTTATCAATTAGAGCTTTTTAAACAAGGTTAGTTCGTCCTCAGTAAGTTGTTCAAATTTTGAAGTAAGAAGTTTTTTAAGTTCTATTTTTTCTTTGGAATCCAACTCATTTTTTTCATGCTTTATTTTCAATTTTTGCAAAAGATTGTCTCCTTGATTTCTCTCAATGTAATCAATAGCCTGTTTTATGAACTTCAAGCCCTCATCAGGACTTATTAGGTTTTGGTCGTTTGACAGATCAATTAGGATATTTTTTTGATCAGGAAACTCCTGAATAATCATAGGAAAAGATACATCTGATTTAGCTCTTAAAAATGAAATTAAGGGACTAATTAAAAATTCATTATTGTCTATAAAATAATCTAGGTATTCAGATTTAGCTAAATCAGGATTGTGAATAATGCATTTGAGTAAGCTCTTAATTATCTTACTCAAATCCATTTGCATGTCTTCTGTTTGAGGATGTTTTTTAGCTTCTGGTTTTGTTGGTGAAATCTCACTGAGATTGATATCCATTTTTTTTGAAAACTCATTAATCAGAATATTTTTAAAATTACCTTCTTGCATAGGCTTCACTAAAGAAATAAATTCTTTAGATGCTGCAGCTTTTCCTTCTAAAGAACTGTCATGTTTTTCTAGAATGCTTTCAAATAAATAGTCCGAAAGATTTGTTGCGTCATTCATTAGCTTAGGTAATTCGTCTTTTCCTTTTTCTAACAACAGACTTGCTGGATCATGATTATCTGGCAGGAATAAGAATTTTACTCTTTTGCCATCGTTCACAACCGGAATAGCTATTTCAAGTGCTAATTTAGAGGCATTTCTGCCTGCCTCATCTCCATCGAAACAAAAAATAACTTCATCTGTCTTTTGAAAAAGGGTTTCTAAATGAAATTTATTAGTCGCTATTCCCAACGTTGCAACGGCAATGGGTAAATCAAAACTAAAACAAGCCAAGACATCCATATAACCTTCAACTACTAAAATCTGACTTGGCCTTGAGTTTCTTGCTAGAACATTGGGAAGGCCATACAGTTCTCTACTTTTTTTGAATACTTCGGATTCTGGAGTATTAAGATATTTAGGCTGATCTTCGTCATCTAAAACTCTTCCTCCAAATCCAACAATTTTGTTTCTTCGAGAAGCAATAGGAAAAATCAATCTGTTTCTAAAGACATCATACTTTCTTTCATTCTTAGCGATTTTAAAAAGTTTAGAAGATTCCTTAGCTTCAATCTTTTGCGATTCAAAATGTTTAACTAGATTATCCCAGCCTTCCAAACTTAACCCTAATTCAAATTCTTTTGAGATTTCTTCTGAAATTCCCCTTTCCTTCAAATAAAATCTTATTTGTTCTCCTTCCTTTGGTTTTAGAAGATTATTCTTATAAAAGTTTTTAGCCTCATCATTAAAACGAAATAATTCATCAAATTTTTCTCTATCGTAGTTAGATTTGGTCCTTGGAATTTCCAAACCAAGGTTTTTTGCTAAAATCTCAACAGCTCCAACAAAATCTTTTGACTGATAATTCATCAAAAAGCCAATAGCATTTCCTGAAGCTCTGCACTTAAAACAATAGTAAAATTGTTTTTGATCACTTACGCTAAATGATGGGTTACTCCCGTCATCGCAAAAAGGACACTGCGCCCAATGGTCTTTACCTTTTCTTTTTAAAGGAACATAAGAATCAATTAGAGAAACTATATCTGAATCTTCTAGAACTTTTTGAATAAAATCTTCAGGAATAAAATCAGACATTTTTACTTTTTTCTCTTAACCAAGATTCCAAAATAACCTGAGCAGCTAAGGCATCAATTCCTGGATTAGGTTGCGTCTTATTTTTTTTAATCTTATCCATTTGGTGCTTTGCCTCAAAAGAGGATAGTCTCTCGTCATGAAGTTTACATTCTATGTTTAAAGATTTTTCAATTTTTTCCTTAAAACTTCTAACCTCTTTAGACATTTTACTTTCGGTATCATCCATATTTATTGGAAGGCCTAAAATAATTAATTTTACATCCCACTCGTATGCTAAATCTTGTATTTCTTGAAAGAGTTTTTTTTGGTTTTTATAAAAAATTGTTCCTTGAGTTGAGGAAGTGAGTGTAATTTCGTTACCGATGGCATAACCGATATATTTTTGTCCATAATCTATGCCTAAGATATTTGCCATTAAAAAGTTTGTTCTATCTGCTGAATTAATTTCTTGGCTAAGTTAATACCTTGTTGATCATACAACTCTCTAAAACAAGTAGGGCTCGTGATGTTTATTTCTGTCAGAAAGGATCCCAATATATCTATGCCGGCAACTAAGATACCCTTTTCGATTAATTTAGGTTTTATCAAGTTGATAATCTCAAGGTCTCTATCATTCAATTCTCTGACATCTGCCTTTCCGCCAGCAGCAAGATTTCCACGAAAATCATCGCCTTGAGGAATCCTTGTGACAGAGAAGCCACAATCTTCACCAGAAATTAGAATAACTCTTTTATCTCCTTCAAATACCTCGGGAATGAATTTTTGCACCATCATTTTTTCTTTTTTTTGATCAATCATCTCAAGAATTTGTAAAAGATCTGCGTCTTCATGATGGAGTCTTCTAATCCCCTCCCCGCCCATCAAACCCAAAGGCTTGATAACTACTTCGGAATTTCTTTCGATGAAATCTTTAATAATTTCTTTTGAAGAAGACACAATAGTATCGGTAATCAAAGAGGGATAATCAAGAATTGCCAATTTTTCATTGTTATCTCTAAGAGCTCTTGGATTATTGAATACTTTGACTCCCAATTTTGTTGCAGCCTCCAAAATATAAGTATTATTTACGTAGTCCATATCAAAAGGAGGATCTTGTCTCATCAATATTGCATCAAAGAAATCTAAAGATGAGATGCTATTTTCTCCTTTTTCATACCAGCTAGATTCTTCATACTGAACTGAAATAGCTGAAAATTCTGCGCAAGGTTTATCAGAATTAAAAAAAAGACAATTTTGCTCAATATAAAAAATTTCATGGCCTTTTTCTTGAGCCTCAACCATCATAGCTAAAGTAGAATCTTTTTTATAAGAAATCTGAGAGATGGGATCCATTACAAAAGCTAGTTTCATTTCATTTATTTAAAATTTTTAACATTGATAATAATACCGTAGGCACTGTTTCTGTTTTTATGACTAACTCTCCAAGAGAGATGCCTTTTAAACCATTTGATTTCATTTTATCAATTTCTTTAGAGGAAAAACCTCCTTCTGGTCCTATAGAAAAGTGAATTTCATCCAATTTAGACAAGGATTCAATATTTTTATTCTCTCTTGGATTTAGATAAAACTTATTCTCTGATGGTATATCCATTTGCCATTCATCTAAGGTCTTATGTCCAATTTGTGGCATCCAATTATTACCAGATTGTTCACAGGCTCCAGTTATGACTTTTTTCCATCTTTCCATTTTTTTTTCTGAAGGCTTTTTCAAAAACTTAGATCTTTCAGATGATAAGCAATCAACTCGATAAACTCCCAACTGGGTAACTTCATTTAGAATTTTTTCAAAGTTTTTTATCTCGGAAATACCTAATGAGATTTTTGGGAAAGTTTTTTCTTGAATCTTTGTCTCGCTTATTGAAAAAACTTCACATGTTTTTTTATTTATTAAGGAGATAGATGCTTCAAGAAATTGCCCTTTCGAATTAAACATTTCTATCTTATCTCCTTCTCTTTTTTTTATAACTAAAAGGTGGTGAAAACTATCTTTAGCTAGTTTGTAAGTTTTGTTTTTTGTAAGTTCCTGATCGAGAAAAATTCGTGGTATTCTCATACTTTTATCTTACTGCATATATTTAGCTTGTTTTTATTTAAATGAAAATTTTTCTGATTAGACACGGGGAAGCTGCTCAGTCTTGGGACCAGTCAGCAGACCCAGGATTAAGCGAGCTTGGAAAGGAACAAGCATTGGAGTGCTTTAATACTCTCGATGGAAATGAAGATCTTAATCAATTTAATTTGGTCTCCAGTCCGTTAAAGAGAGCTCAAGAAACTAGTTTGCACTTCAAAAAAAGCTACGATAAGCAATTGTCCTTGAATGAAGCGTTCAGAGAAATCCCATCTCCTGGCATATCTTTATTAGAGCGTAAAAATTGGTTACAGGAAGTTTTCAAAAAAAATATTAATGAATTGGAAAAGCCTCAACAAATTTGGCAGTCAAAAATTCTTTCAACTTTAAAAAGTTTTGCCGAACCAACAATCATTTTTTCTCACTTTATGGTTATAAATATTGTTGTAAGTACTTTAAAAGAAGATCCCAGAGTGGTTTCTTTCTACCCTGATAATTGCTCAATCACTGAGTTAGAGAGTAGTAAAGGCAAACTAAATTTAATATCTACAGGAAATGAATTACAAACACACGTAAATTGATGAGAAGTAAAGATCAAAATAAGGAAGATAGAAAGTCGCTAAAATATCAAGTTGGGTTATCTCTAAGAAGATACTTCAAAGAATTGGATGGTAATAAAGCAACTAATGTTTTTCAAATGGTTATAAAAGAAGTAGAAAAACCAATGCTCGAAGAAGTGATGAAATTTTGTAATGGCAATAAATCCCAAGCCAGTAAAATATTAGGTATAAATAGAGTCACGCTCAGAACAAAACTAAAACAATACAATATAAAAAATGGCTAAAAATCGTAAAATCAAAATCAAACGAGCGCTTGTCAGTGTTTCTGACAAAACCGGCATTGTAGATTTTGCAAAAAAACTCCATAGCTTAAATATAGAAATCATATCTACGGGAGGTACAGAAAAATTATTGAGAAAAAATAAAATTCCAGTAGTTCCTGCTGAAAAATTTTCAGGTTCTCCTGAAATGATGGGTGGTCGAGTTAAAACTTTGGTTCCAAAAATTCACGGTGGAATTCTTTCTCGCCGAAAAGAAGATAGAGAAGAAATAAAAAAACACGATATCAAAGAAATTGACCTGGTTGTAGTAAACCTCTACCCCTTTGAAGAAATAATAAAAAAACCTAACATTGAATTAGACGAAGCAATAGAAAATATTGATATTGGAGGTCCAACAATGTTGAGATCAGCAGCTAAAAACTTTTTCCATGTAGCAGTAGTTTCGTCTCCAAATCTTTATGATTCATTTATCGCAGACTTACAGAATGAGAATGGTAAGTGTTCATATGAAACTCGAAGAAAATTATCTTTGAAAGCTTTTGAACATGTAGCAAATTATGACATTGCAATTGCAAACTTTTTATCAACCTATGATGATGAAGCTCCAGAAAACTTTTTCAGTAGTCATAAACTAAAACAAGTATTACGGTATGGCGAAAATCCTCATCAGGAAGCAAATTTTTATATAAATTCTGGATCTGAAGGTGCAGGCATCACTTCAGCAGAGCAAATTCAAGGAAAAGAACTTTCTTACAATAATATTGCAGATACCGACGCAGCCATTGAATGTGTTTCAAACTTTGAAAAACCCTCTTGTGTCATTGTCAAACATGCAAATCCTTGTGGCGTAGCTTCCGGGAAGACATTGCTAGAAGCTTATGAGAAAGCTTTTTCTTGTGATGAAACCTCTGCATTTGGCGGTATTATTGCTCTTAATAAAGCACTTGATAAATTTACTGCAAAAAAAATTATCGATAATCAATTTGTTGAAGTTATAGCAGCGCCAGCCATTAATCCTGCTGCAAAAAAAATAATATCTACAAAAAAAAATGTACGTCTTTTATTGGTTAAAGATTTATTTCAAAAACCAACTGGATTCAAAACCTTAACAATGAACCAAGGTATTCTGGTTCAAAATATTGACGATGGCGTCGTTTCAAAAAAAGATCTCAAAGTAGTAACCAAGAAAAAACCAACTTCCAAACAAGTTAATGATGCTTTATTTGCTTGGCGTGTAGGGAAGTATGTCAAATCCAATGCAATTGTTTATGCAAAGAATAATATGACTCTTGGTATAGGAGCGGGTCAAATGAGCAGAATCGATAGTGCTGAAATTGCAGTCAGTAAAGCCAAAAAAGCGGGTTTTAATCTTAAAGGAGCTACTATGGCTTCAGATGCGTTTTTTCCATTTAGAGATAGTATTGATGAAGCTGCAAAGAATGGAATCCAATGTGTTATTCAGCCTGGTGGATCAATAAGAGATAAAGAAGTTATTGCAGCAGCTAACGAAGCTAATATGATAATGTTTTTCACCAGCATGCGTCACTTTAGACATTGATATGAAAGTTTTGGTAATAGGTTCTGGAGGAAGAGAACACGCGCTTGTTTGGAAACTTGCTCAAAGCAATTTGTGTGAAAAGGTTTTTGTTGCTCCTGGAAATGCCGGTACTGCTGACGAGCCAAAAACAGAAAACGTTGACTTAAATGCTGAAGATTTAGATGGACTATTGGATTTTGCAAAAAACAAAGAAATTGATCTTACTATTGTCGGTCCTGAGGCTCCCTTAGTCTTAGGACTAATTGATTTATTTGAAAAAAATAATTTGCTTTGTTTAGGTCCCAATAAACTTGCTGCGCAAATGGAAGGCTCAAAGATTTTCATGAAAGATGTTTTAAAGAAAGGAAATATTCCAACTGCAACTTATGAAGTATTTTCAGATTCCATTCCTGCAAGAGAATATTTAGAAACATGCGACATTCCAATTGTCCTTAAAGCAGATGGCCTTGCAGGTGGGAAAGGTGTAATCGTTGCTTTTTCTAGAGAAGAAGCCTTAGAAGCTTTGAACTCTTTAATGGTAGAGCAAAAACTTGGTTCTGCAGGAGATAATCTTGTTATTGAAGAATTTCTTAAAGGCGAAGAGGCCAGTTTCATAGTTTTGTGTGACGGTGAAAATGTAATTCCCTTGGCAAGTTCTCAAGATCACAAACAAAGAGATGATGGTGACAAAGGGCCTAATACAGGCGGAATGGGAGCATATTCTCCTACCCCCTTAATTACTAAAGAGTTAAACGAAGAAATTATGAAAGAAATAATTCTTCCTACTCTGACTGAATTAAAACGAAGAAATATAAAATATAAGGGTTTTTTATATGCTGGTTTGATGATCGATGATCAAGAAATTAAAGTCTTGGAGTACAACTGTAGGTTTGGGGATCCAGAAACTCAGCCGATATTAATGAGAATGAAAAGTGATTTTCTTGATCTATGTTTAAAGGCTGCAAAACAAGAATTAAAGGAAGTACATATCGAGTGGGATGACAGATTTGCATTAGGTGTTGTCATGGCTTCCAAAGGCTATCCTGAAAAATATGAAACTGGTTTTCCAATCTTGGGTATAAAAGAAGAAAATGAAACTACAAAGGTATTTCATTGTGGGACTAAAAAAGAAGGTGAGGAGATTCTTTCAAATGGCGGTCGAGTTCTTTGTGTTACTGGATTAGGAAATGATTTAGATGCTGCTTTTGAAAAAGCTTACGAAGTAACTTCAAAAATAAGTTGGAGTGGCGCTTTTTACAGAAAAGATATTGGAAAAAGGAATCAGTAAATTTTAGATAAGTATTTCTCGAAGTGCTTGGCCTGGACTTGGCTCTCGCATAAATTTTTCACCAATGAGAAAAGTATGAATGCCTTGCTCTTTCGAAGATAAGATATCTTCTCTTGAGCTAATACCACTTTCAGATACTACAATCACATCTTTGGATATTTTCTTAGTTAATTCTATTGCTAAATTTTTATCGACTTCAAATGTTGTAAGATCTCTATTATTAATACCTACTAACCTTGGGTCGACAGACAAAGCTATATTCAATTCGTCTTCCGAGTGAACTTCAATCAAAACATCCAGATTTAACTCTTCTGCTAATTGAGCAAAGTCCTTCAACTGAACTAAATCAAGAGCAGCAACTATCAAGAGTATACAGTCTCCTCCCGAAGCTTTTGTTTCGTATATTTGATAAGGATCAATCATGAAATCTTTTCTTAAAATTGGTAATGCAGAGTTATTTCTTACCATATCAAGGTACTCCAATTTTCCTTGAAAAAATGGTTCGTCTGTGAGGATACTTAAAGAAGTAGCACCATTTGTTTCATAATCTTCTGCAATCTTTTTTGGCTCAAAGTCCTGCCTTATAAGGCCCTTGCTGGGCGATGCCTTTTTAATTTCAGCAATAATAGCTGTTTCTTCCTTAGAAACTTTCGTCGAAATTGCTTCAATAAAGCCTCTTTTCTCATATTTTTCAAAATCCTCCTCTAATGATGAAATCGGCCTATAAGAACTAGACTTTTTGACTGTTTCTTTAGTGGTTTCTATTATTTTATTAAGCTGATTCATTGAAATTATTTGAAAAAGTAGCTAATTCATTAAGCTTATCTATGCCTGATCCTGACTTTATTACATCGATTGCTATCTCAAATGCTTTTTCAAAGCTGGTTACTAAGTTAGAAACATAAATAACAGCAGCAGAATTTAAACTTGTTATATCTTCGCCAGATTTAAAGCCCTCATTTTGGAGAGTTGTTTTTATAAGTTCTAGACTTTGTGATGGAGAATCTATTTGAAGATCATTTAAATCTTCATGATGAATATCAAAATCTTTTGGATCAATTTCATACTCTTTAATTTTGTTATTTTCCAATTCGGCTACAAATGTTTTGTTTACTGAACTAATTTCATCAAGACCATCTTTTGAATGAAAAACCATCGCTTTAATTGTTCCAAGATTTTTTAGAGTTTCTACCACAGGTAAAACCCATTTAGAATCATAAACTCCAATACATTGTCTTTTTGCTCCTGCAGGATTTGTAAGTGGTCCAAGCAAATTGAAAATAGTTTTATCGGCAATTCGCTTTCTTACTGGCATTACATATTTCATTCCCGGGTGAAAATTTTGAGCGAACATAAATCCAATTCCAATTTCCTCAATACATTTAGCAACTTCAATTGGACTAAGACTCAAATTCACATTAGCCGCTTCTAAGACGTCAGCACTGCCACTTTTTCCTGTTGCTGTCCTGTTACCGTGTTTTGCAATTTTTACTTTTGCTGCAGCTGATACGAGACCTGCAGTTGTAGATACGTTCATCATACTTTTCCCAAGTCCTCCTGTTCCGCAACAGTCAACAAGATTATCTTTCTCTTTCAAATCAACTTTTAAGGAAGCGGCTCTCATTGCTAAAACAGCCCCAGTTAATTCATCTGAGGTTTCCCCTTTGCTTGAAAGACTTAGAAGAAAGTTTTCAATCTCTTGATCTGAGATCTTTCCAAAAAAAATTTCTTGCATTACGTGAGCAGTTTCTTCTTGAGAAAGATTTTTTGATGAAACTTTAGATATGATTTCAGTAGAATTCATATTGTATTTAAAAAATTAGAAAGAAGTTTTTTCCCATTTTCAGTCATGATTGATTCTGGATGAAACTGAACTCCACTCACATTCAATTTGGAATGTTGAATTCCCATAATAGAGCCATCTTGAGTTCTTGCATTAACTACAAAATCTTTAGAAAGGGTTTTTTCTTCAATAACTAAAGAGTGATATCTGGTTGCAGTAAAATTATTAGGCATGCCTTCAAATAAGAAATTGCCGTCATGCTGTATTTCAGAGGTTTTACCATGCATAAGTTCTTTAGCTTTTACGATATTTGCACCAAAGACTGCACCAATAGCTTGATGTCCCAAACATACGCCTAAAATAGGCTTATTTTCCTTAAAAGAATCAATAACTTGCATTGATATTCCAGACTCTTTTGGGGTACAAGGGCCAGGAGAAATTACAATATATTTAGGATCAAGTTTCTTTATTTCTTCTATCGTTATTTGATCGTTTCTGAAAGTTTTAACCTCTTGCCCCAACTCTCCAAAGTATTGAACGAGGTTAAAAGTAAAAGAGTCGTAATTGTCAATCATCAATAGCATTTAAGAACCTATATTATTAATTGCTTTAACTATTGCCATTGATTTATTGTTCACTTCTTCCCATTCCTTCTCAGCGACAGAATCGGCAACTATGCCTCCACCAGCTCCAACATATATTTTGTTATCTTTGATGACTGCACTTCTGATGACAATAGCAGTATCCATATTACCTGACCAAGATATGTACCCTACTGCTCCGCCGTAAATTCTTCTCCTTGAAACTTCCAGTTCATCAATAATTTCCATAGCCCTAACTTTAGGGGCGCCTGTCAAAGTTCCTGCCGGGAAAGTTGCTCTTAGTGCATCTATCGGAGAAATATTGTCTCTAACCTTTCCAACTACATTGGAAACCAAATGCATTACATGAGAGTATCTTTCGATTACCATTTTTTCATTAGTATTGACTGTACCAATTTCAGCAACTCTTCCGATGTCATTACGACCTAAATCTATCAACATTAAATGTTCTGCTAATTCTTTGGGATCATTTCTGAGTTCATCCTCAAGTTGTTGGTCTTCTTTTTCGTTTTGCCCTCGAGGTTTTGTACCGGCAATTGGTCTGACAGTAATATCCCCATGCTCAAGTCTTACTAAAATTTCTGGGGATGATCCAACTAACTGGTAATCTCCAAAATCTAAGAAAAACATATAAGGGGAAGGATTTAATTTTCTAAGGGATTTATAAAGCTCAAAAGGAGGAAGATCAAAATCTGCTGATCTTTCTTGAGCAAAGACGACCTGCATTACATCCCCTTCAATTATATAGTCCTTTATTTTTTCAATGCACTTTGAGTATTCTTCGAAATTCATATTTGATTTGAAAGAAATTTCATTTTTAGAAAGGACTTGTTCATTTTTACTATCATTTTGAGATTCTAGTCTTTCTATCAACTTATCAATCTCGCTAAATGTCTCTGCATATGAATTTTCTATATTTGGATTTGAATAAAAGACAACTTCTAAGGTTTTTTCTAAGTTATCAAAAATCATTACTTTGTCAGATATAAGTAAATTTATATCTTCTATTTCATGAGCTGGATTTTTTGAAGTATTTTGAAGTTTATTTTCTATTAACCTAATGGATTCATAGCCAAAAAAACCGACTAATCCTCCGGAAAAAATTGGCAAATCTCCTGTGTCAGGATAAAAATTTTCTTCTAAATAATTTTCAATAAATTTCAAAGGATTAGATGAGGAAATTTTTTCTTCGATACCCTTTAAATTTAAAGAAATTTCACAGTTCTTAACTTTAATTGAAGAATCCGAGGGTAATCCAATAATCGAGTATCTACCCCATTTCATATCAACTTCTGCAGATTCTAAAAAATAAGAGCCTTTTGACTTAAATTTTTCAAAAATATCAATAGGTATAAGCTTTTCAGCCTTAATTTTCTTTGATAAAGGTACACGATTATATGTACCTTTTTGATGATAGAATTCCTTTTCTTTCATTTAATTTAGGACTAGTTTTGAATTATTCTTGATATTATGTGAAGAAAACCAGCCTTTAGAAAGTTCTAAAGCATATTTAGCAGGTTCAGATGAGCATACAGATTCAAGTGATCTAGGAAATAAATCCTTCACTTCAATCAAAGTCATATCTTCTCTAAAGAAACCGAGATCTAAAGGAATATAAGTATTTTTCATCCACATACATCTTTTACCTTCATTTTTCCAAATGAATAACATTCCATCTAAATTTGATAAATCTTTTCTATACATGAGACCTTTTGTTTTCTCTCTTTGAGAAATAGCCAATTCTACGCATAAATTTACTTTCTCAATAGAAATTGAACTGCATTGCTTATCAGAACTAGCTAAAACTGGAGCCAATAAAAGAAGAAAAAGTAATTTAATCAATTAAAGATTTTAAATTTGAGATTGTGTCTTTGTAATCTTTTGTATTAAAAATAGCAGAGCCTGCAACAAAAGTATCGGCACCTGCCTTGGAAACCTCCGAAATATTTTCTTTTGAGATTCCTCCATCTACTTCTAACCTAATTTCTTTATCCAGAGAATCTATCTTCTTTCTTAACTTTTTAATTTTAGGAATTGTTGAGTCTATGAACTTTTGCCCTCCAAAACCAGGATTTACGCTCATTAATAAAACCAAGTCTAATTCCGGCAGAATTGAATTTATTGTGCTTAAAGGTGTAGCTGGATTTAGAACCATGCCAGCTTTTAAATTATAATTTTTTATTGTCTGAACACATTTATGAATATGTTCGGTTGCTTCCGGATGAAAACTTATAACTGATGCTCCTGCTTCAGCAAAATCATCAATCAATCTCTCTACTGGCTTAACCATTAAGTGCACATCAATTGGAGCTTTTATTCCATAATCAATTAAGGACTTACATACCATAGGGCCAATAGTAAGATTGGGTACGTAGTGATTATCCATTACATCAAAGTGAACCCAATCAGCTCCAGCTGATAATACTGCATCAACCTCTTTCCCAAGCTGAGAAAAATCTGCAGATAAAATTGATGGGGCGATTACATTCTTTTGTTTAGCCATAAGCAGAAGTTTACTATTCGACTACTAACCCGTCTAACAAGTTCAACTCTTTTTTTGAGTTTAAATTTACTAAATCTCCTGAATAAATCTCTCCTGTAACTTCATTTTGTTTTACATACTTTTGAAGTAAATCAGTCCACAAATCATAATAATCTTCTTTTAGACCTTTAAAAATTTTTGGGTGTATCAAAGCAATACCTGCATAAGTTAGATTGTTTTTTGTTTTTGAATTTTTTACGATACCAGCATCAAGATATGCATCTTTTGATTTTTTTTCTTCAACAAAAATTAAATGAGCAGCTTTTTTTAATTTAAAGTCTATAAACTTTTCAAGAGGGTAATCGCTCCACAGATCCCCACTTAATAATAAAAAAGGTTTTCTATGAATAAGTCTTTTAGCTTTTATCAATGCGCCGCCAGTACCTTGAATTTCTTCCTCGTGTGAATAATTAATTTTTAAACCATATTTTTCTCCTTTGCCAATCGATCTAATAATTTTATTTGATAGGTAGTGAGTATTTATGACTACATCATTAAAGCCTGCCTTTTTAATTTTTTTTAAATTCCAATAAATCAGAGGTTTATTATTAATTTTGATTAATGGCTTGGGTAAATTTTCTGTAAAGGGTCTAAGCCTCTTTCCAAAACCGGCTGCTAAAATAAATACTTTCATAATGTTTTCAACCTTTGTTCCAAAGTTGGTATTAAGTTTTTGAACAAGTCGCTATACTTTTTTGTCTCTGTATATTCTGAAGAAGTATTCATTAAATATTTAAGAATGGTTTTAAAATCTTTGATTCTTTCTGATCGCTTTAACTCTAAAAAAACTTGAGATAATTTTCCTAATATTCTTGTCTGCCTTTGAAGACTTGCAAAATCAATCATTCTTTTAACATCTATAGATTTAAGCGAAGCGCTTTTTACTATTTGAGATTTTTCAACGTAAAAATCAAGCCAATTTACTATTTCTTCTTTGGTCCAATCTATATAAAGATCTTTAAATATCGAGGCTAGGTCTATTCCCAGAGGGCCTATCAAAGCATCTTGAAAATCAATTACGCCAATTTTTTCTTCAGACAATGACATTAAATTTCTTGATTCAAAATCATAATGGTTTATGACCTGAGGATAATCTCTGATTTCAGAGATTATTATCGAATAAAATTCATGAATTTCGTCTTTTGAGCTTTCAAGTTCAGGTACTTCTAAAAATTCTTCTAAAAAGAATTTTTTAAATAAATTTAAATTATTTACTGTAACTTTTTCAAAGTCAGAAAAAATGTCTTTATCTAGCTCTATAACTTCAATTTTATGAATTTGATCTATCGCTAATTTGATTAGTTTATTTGAATTTTTTTTATTCAAATAAAATTGCAAAACGTCATCGCCAAAATCTTCAACAATTAAATGTCCAAGAGAATCATTTTTAAAATGAATATCTGGTACGTTTACGTTTGCTTGTTTAAATATTTTTGCCTTAGTGTAAAAGGATTCAATACTTTCATCTATTCCCTCAGGAACAACCATTAATATAGAGCTTTTATCTTTGAAAGGAATTCGAAAAAATGTCCTTTGACTAGACTCTATTCGAAGCTTTTGACCTTTAGATAGAATGTCTTCATTTGATACACCAATGCTTTCTGATACCCACTTTAAGGATTCAGCAGAAATATCGCTTGGCTGAATCAAAATTCTTAGGAGTCTATTGCCTCTTTAGGAGGAGGAATGTCATCTGGTACAAAAAAGTCTGGCGCTAACTGAGCAAAAGGTACCTCAGCATATTTTGAAAAATCTTTTACTCCATTATCAGCCAGCAAATTATCATCGATACAAAAGTTACCAGTAAAATCTTTAGAATTTTTTGTAAGAATTACATAAGCAGCATCGGCCATAATTTCAGGAGTTCTAGATACTTTTACGGTTTCATCTCCACCAAGAATATTTTTTACTGCAGCTGTTGCAATAGCTGTTCTGGGCCATAAAGCATTTACTGCAACGCCTTGTTCTTTAAATTCCTCAGCCATTCCCAATACGCAAAGGCTCATCCCAAATTTAGCTATCGAATAAGCCACATTGTTTGCGAACCATTTAGGATTCATATCCAAAGGAGGAGATAAATTTAAAATATGAGGATTTTCAGCTTTTAGTAAATAAGGAAGACATTTCTTTGATGTTAAAAAGGTTCCCCTTGCATTTATTTGATTCATCAAATCATATCTTTTCATGTCAGTTTGAAGTGTATTAGTTAATTGTATAGCGCTGGCATTATTCACACATATATCGATGCCGCCAAAATGGTCAGCTCCCTTATTAACTGCCTCTTCCAATTGATCTTCAAACCTCACATCGCATAAAACAGGAAAAGCTTTTCCCCCGGCTTCTTCAATTTCTTCAGCAGCTGTATAAATTGTTCCGGGAAGTTTTGGGTGCGGTTCAGCTGTTTTAGCAGCTAAAATCACATTAGCTCCATCTTGAGCTGCTCTTTTAGCAATTGCCAGTCCAATCCCTCTTGAAGCTCCTGAAATGAATAAAGTTTTGTTTGTTAATTTGCTCATAAAATTTCCTTACTTAATAGAATTATTTTAAACACAATTAAAATTCTGTATATCTCTAATATTAAATTTTTTTAAAGGTAAAATAGTATTCTTGAATAAAATATTTAATTCTCTTTTTTTCACTGCTTTTTTTGTTGGCAGCTTATTTGCTTCTAATATTGAATTTGAAGCAGATAAAACGTCCTTTGATACTAAAAATGAATATTTATTGTTAAAGGGCAATGTATCTCTAAAAATTGAAAATCTTCAATTTAAAGCTGACCAAGTAAGTTTGGACAATAAAAATAAAGTTTTTTCTAGCGAAAAAATTAGTTTTTCTACCTTGGATGATTTTATTTATGGGCAAACCAAGTTCGTGAGTATTTCGAAAGAGGAAACGTTGATGAAAGATGTAGAATTTTCAAGTTGTCCTTGTGAAGACAAA
This sequence comes from uncultured SAR86 cluster bacterium, assembly GCA_902561325.1. Taxonomy (GTDB): domain Bacteria; phylum Pseudomonadota; class Gammaproteobacteria; order Magnimaribacterales; family AG-339-G14; genus MEDG-81. The sequence continues at coordinate 162,909 of CACEOL010000001.1, forward strand.
ATATGGTGGGTTGAGTCTAAAGAATTAAAATTTCAAAACAAGAATAATTTGCTTACAGCTAAGAAGAGTAAGCTTATAGTTCAAGGTAGAACTCTTGCATATTTGAATAGTGCAAATTTTCCTATAAGCGCAAAAAGGAAGAGCGGTATTCTTCTGCCAGAAATCTCTGTAAATGAAAGATCTGGTCTGGATGTGAAAATTCCGGTTTATCTTAATCTCAGAGAAAATCTTGATTTGACCCTCGAACCTAGATTGATGACACAAAGAGGCTATGGAATTACTAGTCAACTTAGATATTTAGGAAAAAATTATGAAGGATATTTTAATTCTTCCTTGCTCAACGACAATGAATCTACTTTTAAAGCTTTAGAAACTGATGATATAAGATGGTCATATAATCTTGCTCATCAACAAAAAATTGGTTCTTCTTTATTTTTTAACTTGAATACTTCATCTTCGGGAGATCCATTCTATTTATCGGACTTGGGAAGTTTTATGAGTGGATTATCTAGAACTTATGTTTTACCACAGAAAGCCGACATTACTTATTTTAAAGATAATTTATTTATTCGAGCAGATATTAATTCTTTTAAAGTGACTAACCCTTTGGGGGCTAATCAGTTTCAAAGAATTCCTGGGCTTGAATTTAGATATTTTTTAAATAAAAGTAGTATTAGTTTTAATTTAAATGCAGATTTAGGATATTTCAGGAAAGGAGGTTCATTTAGAAATAATGAAAGAGAGAGCCTAAAAAAACTCTCATTAAATCCAAGTATTTCTCATGCCTTTTCCAAAAAAAATTACTTTCTAAGGTCCGATATCTATTTAAATTATTTTTTTCTTGAGAACAATGGAAATAAGAATAGTGAGTTTTTGCCTTCTTTAAAAATCAAACAGTCCCTCAAATTCTATAAATCAAAAGATAACTTAAAATTGCTTTTAAAGCCTTACTTAGATTTTTACATTTCAGATCAAAAAAAAATTATCAATAATATAACTCTTGATTCTGGGCTAAGAATGTCCTCCCTTAATGAAAGTCCGATATTTGGAGATTTATTTTTAAGTAATCAAAGAGATGTAAATTTAGGATCGAGCCTTAGGCTGAGAAATCATGATGGATCAGTTTTGAACTTTAGTGTAGAACAATTATTTTCCTTAGGAGAGAAAAAACTTTTTTTTGAAAATTTCCGAATAGATTTTCCTGATCCCTTTTCGATAAAAATGAATTATAAAAATAATTCTAAGATTAATTATTCTTCAGAATTTTCAATTGATAAAAACCATAATTTTTCTTCTTATAGAAACTCCTTAAAAATAAATTCTCTTAATTTTAAACTGACATTTGACCATTATCTTGTAAGAAATATTAACGTATTTAATCTGAATAAAAATATCAACGAAATCAAAAAGATAAACTCTTTTGATATTTCCAGCATTTTTAATTTTAATGAAAATTGGAGCGGTGGTTTTAAATTCATAAATGATATTGAACAAAAGAAAAACATAAATTCTGTCTTAACATTAGATTATGAAAATGATGGATTAAGAGTTGGGATTGCATATATGAAATCAATAGAACTTGATTGGGTAAGTATTTTGGAAAATAGAGTATTTAAAGATTATCATAAGGACAGATTTAGATTGTTTTTCGAACTGAAAGGCCTCGGATCATTAGGAAGGCCAAAAGAAGACTACATAAAAAGAAGAAATTTATGAAAATTTTATGCCTATTACTGTTTAGTCAAATACTTTTGTCTAATGTTAATTTTGTAGACAGGATTGGAGTAATTGTCGAAGAAGGGATAATTATGGAATCTGAAGTGAATAATGCTTTGGAACAAGCAATAAAAAATTTAAAAAAAAATGGTAATCAAATCCCTCCAAAAGAATTTCTGTTTAATAATGTTCTTGAAAAATTAATCATGGATGAAATTCTTATGCAGAAAGCAAAAAAGTTTGGAATAAGAATTAGCGACCAAGAGCTTAATGAGTCATTAATTAGGATTGCAAGTCAAGAAAATTTAAATCTTAAGGAGTTCAAAGAAAAGATTGAAAAAGAAGGAGATACCTTCAAGTCATTTAGAGAAATTATAAAAAAAGAATTGATGATAAGAAGAGTTCAGTCCGGATTAGTTAGACCAAAAATAGTAATTTCAGACCAAGAAATTGAAAATTACATCAATTCCTCTGAAGGAGAAGAACTAATTTCCACTGAATATAAAATAGAACAAATTCTTTTAAAATTTCCTTCTAATTTGAACAATAAAATTAAAGAAAGATATAAAAATCAGGCTAAAGACATAATAAAAGAAATCGATGACGGATTAGATTTCCAAGATGCAATAAAGAAATATTCCTATTTGAAAGAAGAAGAAAATTTTGGAGGAATATATTGGAAAAAAATCTCAGAGATTCCTTCTATTTTTGAAAAAAAATTAAAAAGCATGAAGCGTAACGATATTTTTGGACCCTTAGAAAGTGGAGCAGGAATTCACATAATAAAACTTTCAGGTATTAGAGGAGATTCTATTAAAGTTGAGGAACAATCTTTAGTTCAACATATTCTCATAGAAACCTCTGAAATAAGAAGTGAAAAGCAAGCCGAAGACTTAATAAATAGTTTATATGACAGAGCCCAAGAAGAAGATTTAGGAATTTTAGCAAGAATTTATTCAGACGATCCTGGATCAAAGCTCAATGCTGGAAAATTGGATTGGGCTCCAGAGGGTGTTTACGATGAAAATTTTGAAAAAACCATCAAGAAAGTTAAGTTAGGTGAAATAAGCAAGCCATTTAAAAGTTCTTTTGGATGGCACATACTTAAAGTTTTAGAAAAAAGAGAAAAAAATATATCGGATGAGATAATTAAAGATAAAGCTTTTGGCATTCTATTTAACAGAAAGTTTAACGAACAACTCCAAAACACACTGGAAGAAATAAGATCTGAATCTTTTGTAGATATAAAAATTTCTTCTTCATGAATAAATTCTTTATTTCTCCTGGCGACCCTGCTGGAATTGGACCTGAAATAACCCTTAAAGCGTTATCAAATAATCAAGATTTACAGAATAAGTTTGTTTTAGCCGGCGATAAAGCTTTTTACCAAAGTTTGATAAATAAACATAATTTAAAGATAAATTTGACTGATGAAAGCGCTAGAGATGAGGGTATCAAATTCAAACATTTTCCACTTCAAAATAAAGTTTCTATGGGTGAGCCAGATGTAGCTAATGCAAACTACATTATTGATATCCTTTCTCACGGCGCTTTAGGTTGTCTCAAAAAAGAATTCAAAGGTCTTATTACTGGGCCAATTAATAAAGAATTGATTAATGAATCTGGATTTGAATTTTCTGGTCACACTGAATTTCTATCTGATATTTCTAATGCAAAAAAAGTAGTGATGCTTTTAATGAATAAAAAACTAAAGATTGCGCTTCTTACAACTCATATTCCGCTATCTGAAGTTCCATCTAAATTATCAAAAAAGAACTTAGAAGAGACCGTGTCGATTATTTCTAGAGAATTTAAAAATACTTTAAAAATTGAAAATCCTTCTATATGTCTTTTAGGCCTAAATCCTCATGCTGGTGAGGGAGGCTATATAGGTTATGAGGAGGAGGAAATTTTAAAACCTTTTGTGAGCTCCTCCGAAGAGAATGTTTATGGTCCAATATCTGCTGACACAGCATTTATTGAAAAAAATATAAAGAAATATGATGTTTTTCTAGCCATGTATCATGATCAAGGTTTGCCTGTAATTAAATCAATGGGTTTTGGAAATACACTAAACGTTACTTTGGGATTGCCTTTCATTAGAATTTCGGTAGATCATGGAACAGCATATGAAATAGCAGGAAAGAATGAAGCTGATTTTTCTAGCATGGAAGAAGCTTTAAAAACATCGGTTTCACTGCTTTAAAATGCAAGCAAAAAAAAGATTTGGGCAGAACTTCTTAACAGACAAAAAAATATTAGAGGATTTAGTAAGTCTTATTAATGTATCTAATCAGGATAAATTTTTGGAAATTGGTCCGGGTAAAGGTGATTTAACAGAAAACTTAATTAGCTTATGTGACGCCTACTTTGGAGTGGAAGTAGATAAAGATTTATTGGTTTTTTTAAGAAATAAGTTTCCAGAAAATAAAAAAGCCTTTATCAATGGAGATATTTTAAAGCTACATCCCTCAAAAATTTATTCTTCAAATAAATTTAGAGTTGTCGGAAATATTCCATACAACATATCAAGTCCTATCTTAGATTGGTGCGAAAAGTATTATGAAAAAATACACGATATACATTTTATGCTTCAAAAAGAGTTTGCTCTAAGATGTGCTGGAAGTGAAGTGACTTCATCTTATGGCAGGCTAAGCGTTATTTGTAACTATTTATATGAAGTCACAATTTTAAAAGAAGTTTCAAAAGATTTTTTTAATCCTATACCCAAAGTAGATAGTTTATTTGTAAGGTTTTCTCCAAAGAAAAAAGAAATTGATCAAAAAGAGTTAAGTAGCTTAAAACAAGTTACGAGAGCCTTATTCAATAAAAAGAGAAAAAAAATTTCTAATTCTCTTGAGGATGTTCTTCAAAAGGAAAGCTTCAATAAACTAGATTTGAATTTAAACCTTCGCCCAGACGAACTTTCTTTGGGTGAATATCTTCAAATATCTTCATTGGTAAAAGACGATGGCTAATTACGTAGTCGGAGATATTCAAGGATGTTTCGAAGAGTTTAAAAATGGTTTGAATCTTATAAAGTTTAAGAGTTCAAAAGACTTTTTGTGGATTACAGGTGATTTGGTTAATAGAGGTCCAGATTCTTTAAAAGTTCTAGAACATGTAATGAAAATTAAAAATTCAGTTCATATAGTCCTAGGTAATCACGACCTACATTATTTAAATTGTTTTTTTAACAAAAAAAAACTTAATGACGATGATACTTTTCAATCTCTCATGATTCATAAAAAAAATACAAAAATGGCTCAGTTTCTTTTAAATCAACCTTTTGTATTCTCAAAAAAAATTCTTACAAAAAAAAAGGTCATTAAAGTTGCCATGGTTCACGCGGGCATTCCAAGGAATATGACACTTAAAAAAACTGAAACTTTATCCAAGCTTTGCAGTTTGGAATTAATTAAAAATCCTACAAACAGTTTAAAAAAAATTTTTGAAGACAAGAAAAATTTTCTGGCAGTTGATACTTTTAGTGGTTTAGTTAATTTTTTTACAAGAGTTAGAGTAATAAATAAAAATGGATTGCCTAATTTCACTTTTAAGGGAAGAAAAAAGAACATTCCTTCAAATTTAGCTCCTTGGTTTAAAAAAGAAAATAAAATAATGGATGACCTGGACTTTTTGGTATTTGGCCATTGGGCGGCTCTTCAAGGCAAAACAGATATATCTAACATTATCGCCTTAGATACTGGATGTTGTTGGGGAAAAGAACTAACATTTTTAAGATTAGAAGATCAAAAAAAATTTGTGATAAAAAGTAAGCAAGGATGAAAATTTTCTTAGTAGGCGGAGCTATAAGGGATGAGTTATTAGGCATTCCTTTCAATGAAAAAGATTGGGTTGTTGTAAATTCGTCTCACAAAGAAATGATAAAACAGGGTTTTAAACAAGTAGGAAAGAACTTTCCGGTTTATTTACATCCTAAAACAAAAGAGGAATATGCTTTAGCAAGAAAAGAAAGAAAAACAGGAAAAGGTCATAAGAATTTTTCTTTTAATACTAAATCAAACATTTCTCTTAAAGAAGATTTAAAGAGAAGAGATATTACGATTAATGCTATTGCTAAAGATGAATCTGGAAAATTATATGATCCTTTTGGTGGAATTAAAGACCTAAAAGATAGAAAAATAAGAATAGTTTCAAAAGCTTTCTCTGAGGACCCTTTGAGGCTCTTTAGAGTTGCAAGATTTAAATCAAAACTTTCTGATTTAAATTTTTCAATTTCACAAAATACTTTGGAAGTTTTAAAGAAAATGTCTTCAAGTAATGAAATCAACTTTCTTTCAGGAGAAAGAATATGGGATGAAACGCAAAAGGCTCTTAATTATAAAAATTCTAGTAAATATTTTTCTACTCTGAAAAAAGTAGAGGCGCTCAAATATTTTGACGGACTTGAAAAGACCTACTATAAAAATTTAAAGTTTCTTAAAAAAATGGATAACGAAAGAAATATGGTTATTGAAAAATGGGCGATAATTAATCTAAATTCCAGTAAATCAGAAGTACTAGAAAAAAAGATTAGGGTACCAAATAAAATTTCAAGTTTTAGAAAAACTTTTAATGAAATTTTTCAATTAATTAAAAATAAAAATATTAACGAAAAAAAACTTCTATCTAGCCTGAATGGTATGAACTTTTTTAGAAACGAAACGAATTTATTAAATTCATTAAATTTACTTCAAAGGTTAAAAATAATTTCATCTAAAAAAAATAAAAATTGGAAGTCTCTCTTACATAATCTGAAAAAAATCAAAGTAAAAACTTCTGGTTTAAGAGCAGAAGAAATAAAAGAAAAAATTTTTCAAGAGAGACTGAAAGTAATTAAGGAAAGTAAAAATGACTTATAAAACTGCCTTAATCACTGGAGGAGCAATAAGAATTGGTAAAGATATTTGCAAAAAGCTTCATGAAAATGGTTACAACATTATTTGTCATTACAATAAATCAGAAAATGAAGCAAAAGACCTTAAATCAGAATTAAACCAATTAAGAGAAAATAGCTGTGAAATTTTTTGTTTAGATCTTAATGACTTGGAGCAAGTAGAAGAGCTCATAACCAAGATTAGCAATAATTTTAATTCTCTAGACGTTTTGGTAAATAACGCTTCTTCTTTTTTTAAAACAGATATAGAAAATCATGACGATTCTGATTGGGATGACCTAATTAACTCAAATTTACGAGGTCCATTTTTATTATCAAGGCACTGCAAAAAAATACTTTCAAAATCTAATGGGTTAATAATTAATATATCTGATGCGATGGTCAATAGAGGAATGAAAAACTACGTAATTTATTCTATGGCAAAAGCAGGACTTGAAAATTTAACCAAAACACTTGCACGAGAGTTTGCTCCTGAAGTGAGAGTAAATGCCGTTGCTCCTGGAGCAATATTATTGCCATCAGATGGATCTTCAGTAGAAGAAGAACTGATTAACGAAATTCCTTTGAACAGAATTGGAACAGAAAAAGATATTTCTGAGGTAGTAGTTGGGTTGACTAAATTTACTTATGTTACAGGTCAGATACTAAAAATTGATGGCGGCAGATCTTTAAATTGATGTATATTTACTTTTTTTGAAAAAATCATGAATAGTAAATTTAAAGGGGAGTATTCAGGTACAAAAAATGTATCTGAAAGACATGAAATTAGTCAAAATAAACTTCAAGAATATCTCAATGATAATGTAGAAAGCTTTGGGAAATTAAATTCAATTGAAGAATTTGTTGGAGGCCAATCCAATCCAACTTATCTTTTAAAAACCCAAGATAAATCTTATGTTCTAAGAAGAAAGCCTCCAGGAAAACTTTTAAAATCTGCTCATGCAGTTGATAGAGAATACAAAGTAATTGCAGCTTTGAATAAAACTGATGTACCAGTCCCCAAAGCCTTCTTACACTGCGAAGACGAGTCGGTTATTGGAACAGAATTCTTCCTGATGAGTTTTGTAGATGGGGAAGTAATGTGGGAGCCTCATATTCCGCAAGCATCTAATGAAGAAAGACAAAAGATTTATCATTCAATGAACGAGACAATCGCAATGTTACATAGTGTTGATCATGAAAGTATTGGGCTAGAAACTTTTGGAAAACCTGGAAATTATGTTGGCCGACAGGTTGCAAGATGGTCCAAACAATACGTGGCATCGGAAACTAGAGAAATTAAATCTATGAATAATCTTATGGAGTGGTTACCAAAAAATCTACCTGCCGAAAAAGCCACAAAACTTGTTCATGGCGACTTTAGTTTAAGTAACGTCATGATTGACTTAAAAACCTTTAAGATTTGTGCAATATTAGACTGGGAACTTTCCACGCTTGGTGATCCTGCTGCAGATTTTAGTTATCACTGTATTCAATACAAGCTAAATCCGGTTTTGTCGGACGAAAAACAATGTAAAGATTTAGGCATCCCTACTGAAATGGAATATCTGAAAATGTATGAAGAGAAAACTGGCTATCAAATAGCGCCTGAGTGGAATTTATATATGGGATTTAATTTATTTAAATTAGCAGCTATCAGTCAAGGAATTATGGGCAGGGTCAGAGATGGAACAGCAGCAGGTAAAAATGCTGACTCTTTTGGTGAAAATGCAGTTATGATGGCTGATGCAGCATGGAAATTAATTAACGAGTGAGGTAAAAATGTCAAAAATAAAAATGCCAGTCGAAAAAAGCCACATCATGATGTTTGCAAGGTCAATTGGAGATGCAAATCCTAAATATTATGAAGAAAAAGATGAAAATGTTATTGCTCCTCCTACTTTTATTCAATCTAGTGCTCAATTTGATCCTGACTATTTCTTAAGACCAAAAATTGGTGGTGATAATTGGTTTGGATCTGGGAAAGAAGCTTCAGGAATGAAATCATCAGGTTCTGGCTCCGGAGGTGGTGGAGCTGCTATGGGACTGCATGCTGAGCAGCATTATGAATATCATCAACCTTTGAAAGTGGGTGATGTCATCAGCGCTGAAGTTAAACCAGGAAAATCTTGGGAAAAAGAAAGTAAAAGAGCAGGGAAATTAAAATTTAGTGAAAGTGTAACTGAATACAGAAATCAAGATGGCGAACTAATTATCACTGCAACTTCTGTTGGTGTGGTAACAGAAAAACCTGTAGAAAATTAGGAGAAGGATATGTTGAAGAAAAATGAAATTAAAGTTGGAGATACTTACTCTGAAAAAATCGTAGAAGATTTGAAAAGAACGCAAATAGTACAATATGCTGGTGCATCTGGAGACTACAATCCTCTTCATTCAGATGATAAGTTCACCAAAGAAATCGCTGGTTATCCAGGAGTATTTGCTCATGGAATGTTATCAATGGGAATGACGGGTAAAATGCTTACAAACTTTGTTGGTGACGGTACGCTTAAAAAATATGGCGTTCGTTTTACCAATCAAGTTTGGCCTGGAGATTCTCTAGAAAGCACCGCAACAATCATAGATATTAAAGAAGAAGACGGTGAAACCCTTGCGGAAATTGCTATCGAAACAAAGAATCAAGACGGTGCTACCGTTATTACTGGTTCTGCTACTGCAAAAGTCGGTTAATAACTGAATTTTATGAATAATCCTTCTATGCCAGAGGTTGGCGGACGTAGTGCAAAATTTGCTCTTATTTTGCTTGTAATAGTCTATGTTTTCAATTTTATAGACAGACAAATCTTAACTATTCTCGCTGAAGATTTAAAAGCAGATTTAAATATCTCTGACAGTGATATTGGATTTTTGTATGGAACAGCTTTTGCAGTATTTTACTCAGTGGTTGGGATTCCAATGGGTAAATTGGCTGATACTTGGAATAGAAAAAATTTAATAAGTTTAGGTTTGGCTTTTTGGAGTTTGATGACGTTTTTATCAGGAACAGCAAAATCCTTTTTATCATTATCAATTTACAGGTTTGGTGTTGGCATTGGAGAATCGAGTGCCTCTCCAGCATCTTATTCACTTTTATCAGACTATTTCTCTCCAAAAGTAAGAGCAACAGTATTATCGATATACGCAAGCGGACTATACATAGGTTCTGGAATAGGAATATTTATTGGCGGGCTGATAGTAGACAATTGGAATGAAGCTTTTCCAATAATATCTGAAGCTCCCTTTGGATTAAAAGGATGGCAAGTGGCTTTTATGGCAGTTGGCCTTCCAGGAATTTTACTGGCCCTAATAACATGGCAAATAAAAGAACCTCCCAGAGGGCTAAGCGAAGGCTTAACAGAAACCAAAAAAGAGAATCCCCTTAAGGCAGCTTTTGGAGAACTGGTAGGATTAACTCCTATTGGACTGCTTCAAGCTGAAAATAAACAAAAAGAGTTAATAAGAAATTTTGCTTTGCTAATTTTTGTTTTGTCAGGAGCATACTGGTTGATTCAAACAACGGGAGATTATTTGCAATGGATTGCCTTTGGCATAGGTTTTTATATTGTGTGTAATTGGATTCAAGGACTAAGAATTAGAGATAAAGTTGCTTTTGAGTTGATGTTCAAAAGTAAGGCACTGTTTCTTAGTCTGTTAGCTTTTCCTTTCATTACTTTTGTTACCTATGCATTGGGAGCGTTTGGTCCTGCTTTTTACATAAGAAATTTCGGTATGACGGCCTCTGAAGTAGGTGTAATCTATGGTTTGATAACTGCTTTTGGATCCATGGTAGGAGTAATTGGAGGTGGTTTTATTGGAGATAAACTAAGAGAAAAATACATAAATGGAAAGCTATATTTGATAATGGCTTCTGCCCTAGGTACGGCAATTACAGGTTTGGGATTTTTGTATTCTCCTGAGGCTAATGTTTCTTTTGCATGGAAATTTTTCTATCATGTTTCTTCAACTGCTTGGTTAGGCTGTGCTGCATCAACAGTAACTGAGCTTGTTTTGCCAAGATTAAGAGCAGTGGCAAGTGCATTTTTTATTTTAATGCTTAGTATGGGTGGACTAGCTCTAGGACCATATCTGACAGGTATGTTGAGTGATATTTACACAGTACAATTTCTTGCTGAAGGGATGAACAAATCAATGTCAGAAGCAATTGGGTTAAAACAAGCTCTTGCTCAATCCTTGATAGTTTTATTAGTACCTATTGTTTTATTAGGTATTGCTTGTAGATTTTTGAAAAAAGACGAAGAAAATCTTTTTGCAAAAGCGAGAAGTTTAGGCGAAGCCATTTAACTTCTTTTTCCAAATTTCTGAGATTTTTTCTTGATGCCTCGGATGTATCAAGTCAGGGGCAATTTCTGCTAAAGGCTCTAGGACAAATCTGTATAAATCGATGTCTTTATGAGGTATATCTTTGCCTAAAGCTTTGCCTACGTATTTTCCATAAAGCAACAAATCAATATCTATTTCTCTATCGGAAAACTTTTTTGACCTATCTTTTCTGCCAATTTTTTTTTCGATGTCTTTCAATGAAGCAACCACCATATCTGGAGAATCTTCAGTTATAAGACAAATTACTTGATTAAGAAAATCTTCACCTTCAAAGCCTTCTGATTTTGTTTTATATGTTTTGGATTCTTTTTCTAATTGGTACTCCTGACTTAAAAGTTCTTTTGCTTTATTTAAATTTTCCTCTGGCTTAATGTTACTGCCAAGACTTAAATATATTTTGGGCATTATCTTGAGCGGAAAATTGTAAGCCCTACTTCTTTTGATCCACGAAGAGCACCAGGCTTGGATACAGATAGAGAAAGATTTATTACCCTTTCGTCTTGCATAATAATTTTTGCAACTTTTTCAGCAAGAGCTTCAATAAGTTGAAAAGATGATTTTTCTACAAATTTTATGATTTTTTTTGATGTGGTTTTATAGTCAAAAGTATCTTCTATATTGTCTGACTTAAAAGCTTTTTTGATATCGACTTCTACTTCGTAAGATATTTTTATGAGTTGCTTAACCTCTCTCTCCCAGTCAAAGATTCCAATTATGGCTTCAATTTCTAAATCATTTACAAAAATTTTATTGGACATTTTCTAAACTCCATCTTGGTGCAACATCAATACTAAAATCTTTGGTCTGCTCTTTAATTTTTTGGAAACCTGCAAAGGCAATCATCAGCCCATTATCGGTACAGTGTTTTTGATCTGGATAATAAAGATTAATTTTTCCTTTGTGCTTTTCTAGTTCTTCTCTAAGGTATTTGTTAGCAGCAACTCCACCTGATAGAACAAGTGATTGACTACGTTCAATTAGGCATGCTTTTAGGGATTTTTTAACCAGACAATCTATTGCAGCATTTTGAAATTCAAAAGCAATATCGTTTACAGTATCCTCTGTAAGGTCTACTTTTTCAGATAAATCCTTCACTTTATAAAGTACAGAAGTTTTTAAACCGCTAAAACTAAAATTTAAGTCCTTGGAATCAATCATGGGTCGTGGGAAAGAAAAAAGATGTTTTCCTTTAGATAGCAAAGCTCTTTTTTCAATTTCTGGGCCACCTGGGTAACCCAATTTCAATAATTTTGCTGTTTTATCAAAAGCCTCCCCCACAGCATCATCTTTTGTTTGTCCAATGACTTTATATGCATTGGGTGAAGAAACTTTAACTATTAAAGTATGTCCTCCTGAGACTAATAAGCTAATAAAAGGATAAGTTAAATCTTCTGCATCGTATTTTGCCATTATCAAATGTGCTTCCATATGATGTATTGGTATCACAGGAATATCTAAGGCATAAGATAAAGAGTTTGCAAAGCCTGCTCCAACCATTAAAGGACCCCTTAAACCAGGGCCATTAGTAAACGCAATTGCTTCTATCTCTTTCATGGAGATACTTGAATCTTTCATTTTATTTTTTAATAAAGGCAAGAGCCGATTAATGTGATCTCTAGCGGCTAACTCAGGAACTACCCCTCCATACAAATCGTGCTCTTCTGCCTGACTGTATAAAGCTTCGAATACAATTTGATTGGCTTTACCGTCATATAAAGCAATTCCAGTTTCATCGCATGAAGTCTCTATTCCCAATATTTTCATTTAAATTAAAAGTTATTTTGCAAAATATCTTAACTCTCTATAGAATTGCCTGCCTAATATAAATATGCCTATTATAAAGCTAAAAGATAACGAATCTTTCGATTCTGGACTCAGGAGATTTAAAAGGTCTTGTGATAAAGCTGGAATCATTTCTGAAATAAGAAAAAGAGAATTTTACGAAAAACCTACCTCTGTTAGGAAAAGAAAAGCTGCAGCAGCAGTTAAAAGACAAGCTAAAAGAAGAAAGTTCGGCAAAATGCCGCCTTTGAGAGCAAGAGTCTAAATGTCTAAAGATCTTAAAAGCTTGATTAAAACTCAAGTCACAATTTCTATGAAAGATGGTGACAAGTTTAGAACTACTGTTTTAAGAATGATTCTTGCGGAAATTCAAAAAATTGAAATTGAAGAAAAGTCAGATCTTGATGAACTTCAAATTACCTCAATTCTTGAAAAGATGATTAAACAAAGAAATGATGCAATCGTACAATTTGAACAAGCGAAAAGGCAAGAATTGGCTGATAAAGAAAAACAAGAAATAGAAATAATTAAGGAATTTTTACCTGAACAAATGTCAGAAGAAGAGGTTTCTGAGTTAGTTTCTAAAATTATCTCTGAGGTTGGTGCTCAGGATATGAAAGATATGGGCAGAGTAATGGGGTCTCTAAAACCTTTGATTGCCGGTAAAGCAGATGCTGGTGTTGTTAGCCAATTAGTAAAAAAAGCTTTAAGTTAATTTTTTAACAGTCTCAACTATAGAAATCGTTTGTTGGTCTGCTTCAACGTTTACAAAATCACCTTTTTTCAGAAAAGATAAATTAGTTTTAGAAATAGTTTCTGGAATTATAGAAATTGTAAAAAAATTATTTGTCACATTAACGACAGTCAGACTAATTCCATTTATAGAAACATACCCTTTTTTGAAAATGTATCCTTTCAGATTAGAAGGTATTTTAATCTTCAGAATTCTTTCTTTTTTGTTCTCAAAACTTATTATTTCAGCAATGTTATGAACATGACCAGAGACAAAATGCCCTCCTACTTCATCACCAATCTTCAATGATCTTTCTAAGTTAAATGGTATGGAAGAAAATTTCTCTGAGATGTTGGTTAATTTAATAGATTCGTGCACAACATCAAATTCAATCAAGTCTTTTTTGAAATCAACTACTGTTAAACAAACACCATTGACTGCAACGCTGTCTCCCTTCTTTAATTTTTTTGTGAAATTAGCAGGAACCGTTACGGATAACTTATACCCGTAATCCTTTTCTTTAAATTTTACCTTCTTTGATACAGCCTGAACTATTCCACTAAACATTTTTATTTTTTAAGTTCCGAAATTTTTGCTATTGAATGTATTTCAATGCCTTGCTCAGCATAAAACTCTTGAAAAGTTTTCTCCGAATCATAAGGTTCTTCCCTGTCTAAAGCTACTAATGCTCCCACAAAAGTCCCTCTGTTGTTTTCGATAATTTCTATTGAGTTCTTTATAGCAGTTCCAGCGGTTAAAACATCATCAATCAATAAAGCTTTCTTTCCTTCCAAATTTCCCATAATAATTCCTCCTTCGCCATGATTTTTCTCTTCCTTTCGGTCAAAAGCTAAAGGGATATTTTTTTTTGTTACTTCAAAATATTTTGTTGCGACAACTGACGCCAAGGGAATGCCTTTATATGCGGGACCAAAAAATAAATCAAAATCTATCTTCAAATCTAATATTTTAGATACATAGCAATCAGCTAAAAAAGAAAGTGATTCAGAATCAAAAAAAGCAGCGATATTAAAAAAATAATTGCTTTCCATACCAGATTTCAGTTTAAAACTTCCAAACTTTAGTGCTTCTAATTCAATGGCTTTATCTAAAAAATCTTGCATATTGGTTTCAACGTTTCCATACTTTATCAATGCCTGAAAATCTCCACAAACTTTTTGTTATTTCCAGTCCTTCGGGAGGTGGCAAAACGTCTTTAATAAATAAGCTTTTTGAAGATTCAAGATCTGCAAACTTTGAAAAAAGTATTTCAGATACATCGAGACAAAAACGTGAAGGAGATTTAGAAGGTAAGGATTATTATTTTTTATCTGAAAAAGATTTCAAAGATAAAATTAAAAAAGAAGAATATGTTGAATACGCAATTGTCTTTGGGAATTTCTATGGTACCTCAAAGCAAGAAATAAAAACAAAATACAATAACTCAAACCTAATTTTAGAATTGGATTGGCAAGGCGCTTATGCTGTTAAAGAACTTTTTGATGATGCTAGGCTTATTTTTTTAGTCCCTCCATCTTTAGATGATTTGAAACAAAGACTGATTAAAAGAAATCTAGATACATCTGAATCAATAGAAAACAGACTGTCTGAAGCAAAAAAAGAAATCAGTAAGTCTGAAATCTATGATTTTTTAGTCTTAAATGATGATTTTGATAAAGCCTTTGAAGATCTTTCACAAATTCTTTTTGAAGGTGTTTCGCCCATGGATTTTAATTCAAGAGCATCTAAAGGCTTGATTAAAAGATTAGTAGAATAATCAATAAAAATTAAGTAGAATCCACTTCCTCAAGAGGTTAATGCATGGCTAGAATTACTGTCGAAGATTGTTTAAAAAAAATCCCAAATAGATATGAAATGGTGAAACTTGCTGCAAAGCGAGTTAAGCAACTAGCTATAGACGGAAGAGAACCAACCATTGACCCAGAAGACGATAAGCCTACAGTAATTGCTCTTCGAGAAATTGCTGCTGGAACTGTAACTCTAGAAAACATAGACAGCTTCAACTTTGATGCTTTTGAAGAGGAACTCTCTGATCAATTAACATCAGACGACGAAGAAGGCATAGAATAACTTTTTTTTGGTAAACTCTCTTTGCTAATGGCAACTGAGACAAAAAACCTTAATAAACTCACCAAAAACCTTGGAAAATATCTTGATCAAGATCAACTTGAACAAGTAAAAAAGGCTTATTTTTTTGCCGCAAATGCTCATTCAGGTCAGTTTCGAGTGAGTGGAGACCCTTATGTTTCCCACCCTCTTGCTGTTGCAGAAATACTTGGAAAATTAAAGATGGATCAAGACTGCCTGTCTGCTGCAATGCTTCATGATGTTATTGAAGATTCAGGTATTCCAAAGACTTTTCTAAAGAAGGAATTTAACAAAGAAGTTGCTAACTTAGTTGATGGTGTTAGCAAGCTCGATAAAGTTGAATTAACATCAAAAAAAGACTTGCAAGCTGAAAGCTTTCAAAAAATGGTTCTTGCAATGTCGGAAGATATAAGAGTAATTGTTGTAAAGCTTGCAGATAGATTGCACAACATGAGAACAATAAAATTCCTTAATAAAGAAAAAAAATTAAGAATAGCTAGTGAAACCATTGAAATTTACGCACCAATCGCTCATAGACTTGGAATGCATCAAATTTACAGGGAGCTTGAGGACTTGGCCTTTGAAATTCTATACCCGTTAAGGTTCAGGGTAATTGAGGAGGCTGTAAAGAGAAATACCAGAGGAAGAAAAAAGATTCTAAAGAAAGTTGAAACTTCCATAAGTCAAAAATTGAAAGAACAAGACTTGGATTGTGCTATTTCAAGTAGAAGAAAGCATTATTATGGTATTTATAAAAAAATGAAAAGACAGTCCAAAACCTTGAAAGAAGTTTTGGATGTTTATGCTCTGAAAATCACCACATCAAATGCTATGGACTGTTATAAGGCACTGGGTGTAATACATAATGCCTTTAATCCCATCGAAGGAAGATTCAAAGACTATATAGCCATACCAAAATCTAATTCTTATCAATCAATTCATACGGGAATCATGACTTTTGAAGGACTGCCAGTAGAAATACAGATAAGAACAAGTGAAATGGACGAATTAGCCGAGTTTGGAATAGCGGCACATTGGGTTTATAAATCTGGAGAAAAGGATAACCCAGTTCAAGCCAGAGCAAGAAGGTGGGTTAATGGCTTGATGGAAATTAATGCTCGATCAGAAGATGCTTCAGATTTTGTCGAAGTAATCAAAACAGGATTAGTATCCAATGAAGTGTACGTTTTTACTCCTCAGGGAGATATCATCGATTTACCTAAGGATTCAACACCAATAGATTTTGCCTTCGCTTTGCATTCAGATATTGGGCTGCATTGCAGCGGTTGTAGAATCAATAAAAACCTTGCTCCTTTAAGTGTTCCTTTAGAAAGTGGTCAGACAGTAGAAATTATTACGGATAAAGTTCCGCAAACAAATCCAAGCTGGCTGGATTTCATAAGAACATCTAGAGCAAGATCAGCTATTCGTCATAATTTAAAGAATCTGAAAGAGTCAGAATCAAGAAAATTTGGAAAACGACTTTTAGAACAATCTTTATTTCCTCATCAAACAAAATTAAGAGATGTTCCAAAAAATAAAATGAAAAAGCTTCTCACCTCTTTGAACTATAAAAGCGTAAGAGAGCTTCTTGAAAGCATTGGCTCAGGAAAAAGATCTAGTCTGGTTGTTGCACATCAAATCATGCAATTTCTCGATGAGAAAGAAAATGAAGAAATTCAATTCTCTAACTTACAAATAACGGGTGCTGAAGGTTTGGTAGTAACTTATTCAAGTTGCTGTCGCCCTATTCCTGGAGACCACATAATTGCACACTTTTCAACAAGCAGAGGAATTGTTATTCACCAAGAAAGATGTAAAAACATCTTACCGATTCGTCATGATCCTGCTTTGTGTTCACCCGTACAGTGGGAAGATACTCTGTCAGGAGACTTTTCAGTAGAAATAAAAATTGTTGCAGAGGATAAAGCTGGAATACTTGCAGAAGTTTCAGCAGTAATTGCAGAGTACTCAACTAACATTGAAAGTATAAAAAGCGATCCTCCTGCTGGAAACAAGGTGGATCTCTATATTCTGCTTGCAGTAACGGATAGAGATCATTTGGCAAAAATATTAAGAAGATTGCGTCGAAAAGACTTTGTCATATCAGCCACAAGAATACATAGCTGGGAGCAAAGAAATGCTACCCTTCCAATTATTGAAGAGGAAATAAGTGAAGATAATTGAAACGGATAATGCTCCAAAGGCTATTGGGACCTACTCCCAAGGAGTGAAGGTTAATGGTTTTTTATTTATTTCTGGTCAGATACCCTTAAACCCTTCAACAATGGAATTAGTTGAAGGAATTGAAAATCAAATCAATCAAGTTTTTGAAAATATCAATCAAATTTTAATAGCCGATGGTATGGATTTTTCAAATGTAGTTAAACTTTCTGTATTACTTGATGACTTAAGTCACTTTGAGAAAGTAAATGAAATAATGGCTGACATATTTTCAAAGCCTTATCCAGCAAGAGCTGCTTATGAAGTATCAAAATTACCAAAGGGAAGTTCAGTAGAAATCGAAACCATTGCTTTTAAAGAGTGAAAGGCAAATCGCTTCAAAAAAACATCTCAGAAATAAAAGGAGTTGGTCCCAAAGTTAAAGAAGAGCTCAATAAAATTGGTATTAACCATATCCAAGATGCTCTATTTTTATTGCCCAAGAAATACGAAAATAGAACAAAATTAACTTCCATAAAAGATTTAACTCCAGGAGAAGCATTTCAATTTGAAGGTGAAATTCTTGAAAGCAAAACCATATTTCCAGGCAGAAGGTCTTTTATGGCAAGAATATCTGACGGCACAGGATTTTTACAAGTTAGGTTATTCTATTTTTCATTTGCTCAAGCCAAAGCTTTTAAAGTTGGTCTGCATGTTAGAGGCTATGGCGTTATTAGGACCAATGGTTCTTTGCTTCAAGTGTTTCATCCAAGCTATAAAATCTTTGCATCATCCAAACGTCCTGTTTTAGATAACACCCTAACGCCAATTTATTCTCTTGGCTCCACAAAACTGACGCAATTTAGAGTAAGAAACATAATTAAAGAATGTTTAAAAGAAATTGAGGAACTAAATCTAAACGAAAAAGAAATTGATTCAATATTCGTACAACAAAAAATAAGTTCTTTATCTGTTAAAGATGCCTTACTGAAAATTCATAGTCCTTCTGTTGAAGATGACATTATTAAAATTAATAGTTACAAGCATGAGGCACAAGAACGTTTAATAGTAGAAGAATTAGCAACGAATCTAATAGGAGTCAAAATCGCCTCCGAGAAAATAAACATGCTCAAGGCAAAACAAATGCCGATTTCTACAAATGAAGTAAAGTTATTTAAAGAAAATTTACCTTTCAAATTAACCAATGCTCAAGAAAGGACAATCAAAGAAATTTCTGACGATATATCTCTTGCCAAGCCTATGAGGAGATTGGTTCAAGGTGATGTTGGATCAGGAAAAACAGTGGTAGCTGCCGTGAGCATGTACATCTCTGCAAAAAATAATACTCAATCTGTTCTGCTTTGTCCCACAGAGGTTTTAGCCGAACAACATTTCAAAAACTATTCAGGATGGTTTAAAAACTCAAATATAAAAATTGAATTATTAACTGGGAAAATGCCTGTTTCGAAAAGAAGAGGAATCTATCAGGACTTAGAAGATGGCGAAATTGATATTTTGATTGGCACGCATGCAGTCTTTCAAAATAAAGTGAAAATGAAAAATCTAGGTCTCGTTGTAGTTGATGAACAACAAAGGTTTGGGGTTAAGCAAAGATTTGATTTAGTAAAGAAAAGTTCTAATCAAATAATGCCCCATCAATTATTCATGACCGCAACACCCATACCAAGAACCTTGGCAATGACGATTTTTGCTGATCTGGAAACTTCGAAAATTGATGAATTACCGCCAGGTAGAAAACCAGTAGAAACCTTGGTTTACAGCGATAAGAAGAAAGACGAAATAGTAAAAAGATTGGAGACTGTATGTAAATCCGGTAATCAAGTTTTTTGGCTTTGTACTATGATTGAAGAATCTGAAAATCTAGATGTTCAAGCTGCAGATGAAGCCAAAGAATGGATTAAAGAAAATACGAATGGTTTGAATATTGGCCTTGTGCATAGCAAACTTTCAAAAGATGAAAGAGATAAGGCAATAGAGAATTTCAGAAGTGGCAAAACCGATGTACTAGTCTGTACGACTGTTATTGAAGTTGGTATGGATGTTCCTAATGCTAGTTTGATGGTTATTGAAAATGCCGAAAGACTGGGTTTGAGTCAATTACACCAATTAAGAGGAAGAGTCGGGAGGAAGGCAGATTTAGATGCTTATTGCGTTTTAATTTATCACGGAGAGATTGGTGAAATTGCTAAGGCTAGACTCGAAGCAATGAAATCGACCAGTGATGGATTTGAAATCTCAGAAATTGATATGAAGTTAAGAGGTACCGGAGAAATTTTAGGCACCAAACAATCTGGAGGAATAGAACTTAAAATCTCAGATTTATCTAGAGATGCTCATTTAATTAAAAAAGCAGAAAAACTGGTAGAAGGTTTAAATCAAAAAGACGAGGAAATATCTAAAATTCTTCTAGATAGGTGGCTAGGCGATAAACAAAATTTGATTATCGCCCAGTAAGAAATATTTATAGCAATGGGGAAATAACTAGACTCACTATTGCCATTACATTAATAAGAATATTCATTGAAGGTCCTGAAGTATCTTTAAACGGATCTCCTACAGTATCTCCAACGACGGCCGCCGAATGAGTATCAGTACCCTTCCCTCCAAGGTTTCCTTTTTCAATATATTTTTTAGCATTATCCCAAGCTCCACCTGCATTAGCCATCATCAAAGCCATCGCAACACATCCAATTAGTCCACCGCCAAGCATTCCGCCCAAAGATTCTGCACCTAAACCAAAACCCACTACAGCAGGAGCACCTACAGCGATAACGCCTGGAATGAGCATTCTTTTCAAAGCTGCTGAAGTCGCAATGTCTACGCATTTAGCAGTATCTGGTTCTGCATTTCCTTCTAGTAATCCTGGAATTTCCCTGAACTGTCTTCTTATTTCATTGATCATCTCAAAGGCAGCGTCTCCAACTGCAGTCATTGTGATTGAAGAAATTAAGAAAGGAATTGAGATACCGATGAACATTCCCACTAAAACGCGAGGATCTGAAAGAAGCAGTTCAAACTCTCCTTTATTATGAGCAACCGTTTCTACGAAGGCTGCGATAATAGCCAAAGCTGCTAAGGCAGCTGCACCAATTGCAAAGCCTTTTCCTATGGCTGCAGTTGAATTTCCGACTTCGTCCAAACCATCCGTAATTTCTCTAGTTTCTGGACCCATACCAGCCATTTCAGCTATACCGCCAGCATTATCTGCAACAGGTCCATAGGCATCTATAGCCATGGTTATACCAACTGTAGCTAGCATTCCTACGGCAGCTATTCCAACTCCGTATAGACCAGTCAAACTTGTTGATATCCAAATTATTGTTGCAAGCACGAGGATTGGAAGAACCACAGATTGCATGCCAACAGCTAATCCAGTAATCATTACAGTTGCAGGGCCAGTCTCTCCCGATTTTGCAATCTGCCTAATTGGACTACTTCCAGTGTAATACTCTGTAATTAATCCTATGAGGACTCCTCCGACTGCTCCGGTAAGAACAGCAAGCCAAATGTTAACAAATCCTTCTCCAATAAATAATTGAATAAGAAAATAAGCAGCTAAGATAAATAAAACAGCCGATCCTATGGTCCCGGTTCTTAAAGCAGCATCAGGAGACATTGAAGAAAATGCTTTGACAATAATTATTCCCAGAACTGAAGCTATCAGCCCAATAGAAGCAAGCGCAAGAGGTAAAAGCATCATTCCAGAATCGTCCAAAGTTGATGCAATAGCAATTGAAGCAATCATCGCTCCGCAATAAGATTCAAAAATATCAGAACCCATTCCAGCAACATCGCCAACATTGTCTCCAACGTTGTCAGCAATTACACCAGGATTTCTTGGATCGTCTTCAGGAATTCCTGCTTCAACCTTACCAACTAAATCGGCACCAACATCCGCACTTTTGGTATAAATTCCACCACCTACTCTTGAGAATAACGCTACACAGGATGCTCCCATTCCAAATCCTTCAATCGCTCTTGCAGTAGCTGGGTCACCTCCAAAATAAAAATACAATCCTCCTAAGCCTACAAGCCCTAGAGAAGCTACACACAAACCCATAATCGATCCACCATAAAAGGCAATTGAAAGAGCTACTTTTGAGCCTTTTTCAGCTGCAGCGGTGGCTGTTCTGGAGTTTGCCTTGGTTGCAGAAAACATACCAAGCCAACCTGCTAAAGAGGAAGAAAGAGCTCCTGCTGTAACTGCAAGCGCAGTATTAAAACCAAGGGCAAAATAAGATAAAGCGATTAAAACTAAAACAAAGAAAAATAAGTATGTATATTCTCGGCGCATAAAGACCATTGCCCCTAAATGTATTTGGTCAGCAATTTTTTTTACTTTTTCAGAACCTTCGTCATAACTGACAACAATAAAATAAATAACTAATGCAATTAACAAACCGAAAAGGCCGAAAATTGGCGGCATAGAAATATAAGTTTCCATAAGTGACTCTCCCGAGAATAAAAACGCTAATTTACCAGATTAGTAACTTTTTTTTAACTAATAAAATCTTTTCTTGAAAGCTGATTTTCTGAATTTGCAACAATGCAAGAGATCGTCGCATCTCCTGATACGTTTACCGCTGTTCTTAACATATCTAATAATCTATCAACGCCAATGATTAAAGCGATTCCCTCAACTGGCAATCCTACTTGTTGAAGAACCATAGCTAACATGATGAGTCCTACTCCTGGAACTCCGGCAGTTCCGATTGAGGCTAAAGTTGCTGTGATAATAACCATTAAATATTCAATCATACTCAAATCAACTTGGTATACCTGAGCAATGAATACAGTGGCTACACCCTGCATGATTGCAGTGCCATCCATGTTTATGGTTGTTCCCAAAGGAATGCAAAAAGAACTTACAGATTTATCAACGCCTAGCTTTTCTTCTACAGTTTTCAAAGTTACCGGCATGGTTGCACTGCTTGAAGAAGTGCTGAAAGCAAAAATGATAGCTTCTCTCATCTTTGTAAAGAAAATAAAAGGATTAATTTTTGCTAAAGAAGTTAGTAACAAGCTATAAGTAAATACAGCATGAAATATTAAAACTCCTACAACGATTAGAAAATAATTAATCAAGGTGAAGATAATTGATATTCCCAAAGAAGAGAATGTTGAAAATATCAAACAGAATACTCCAACTGGGGAAAGCCAAATTACAAAATTAACAATGTTTAAGATGATCTCATTTAAATCTTTGAAGAATGATCTTACTTTAGAGGTCTCGTTTGAAATTTTGTTTACACCATACCCAAATAACATAGCAAATATAATGATCTGAATCATATTACCCGCTGCCATAGCTTCAATTGGATTGCTGGGAAATAAATTTACAAAAGTATCTTTTAGAGATGGAATAGCATCTTGTTCAAAAGACGAATTACTTACCATGCTGACTCCATTTGCCATTTCAAAGAAAGAACTCACAAATAAAGCACTAATAATTGCCAATGCAGTAGTGAATAAATAAAGTGCTATTGCTTTAGAGCTGATAGACAGGAGTTGCTTATCAGAAGTTAGGTTAGATACTCCCACAACCAAAGAAACAAAGACCAATGGAACGACTAGTAATTTAAGAAGAGCAAGAAAAATACTTCCTAGAGCATCAATAAATTCTGAAAAGAAATATAAAAAACTTGGTAAATTATCTTGAAAGACAGAGTTAAAGATACTTCCTAAAATTATTCCGAGAAGCATCCCTATAAGGATTTTTGCAGTTAAAGACATTTGGGATTAATAGCTTTTTCCGCCCTCCAAAGGAACCATCTCAAAATCTTCTTTTCCAACTCCGCAGTCAGGACAAACCCAATCAAAGGGAACATCTTCCCATTTTGTTCCAGGTTCGATGCCGTCTTCAGGCCAACCTTCTGCTTCATCGTAAATCAATCCGCAGACAATGCATTCCCACTTAATGTATTCTTCCATAATTAAACAAGTTTAATATCTTTATGAGGAATGGATTATATTCATGTTGGACGTTTTAAAAAACTATTTTTTCCTTCTAAGACTAGATAAACCCATTGGTGTGTATCTTCTTTTATGGCCATCTTTAACCGCAGTATGGCTTGCCTCTGAAGGCAATCCAGAGCTTCTAATAGTAATAATTTTTTGTCTAGGCAGTTTTTTCATGAGATCAGCAGGAGTAATCATCAATGATTACTTTGATCAAGACATCGACAGAAAGGTGTTGAGAACATTTAATAGACCTATAGCTAATTATTCTGTCTCGAATAAAGAAGCCCTTACCTTGTTTTTAATATTGATGATTTTGTCATCAAGTTTGCTTCTTTTTTTAAATCTCAAAAGTTTATATATAGCTTTATTTTGCATTCTATTAATTTCTACTTATCCTCTGATGAAAAGATTTTTACCTATTCCTCAACTTTACTTGGGAATTTGTTATTCCATGGGAATATTTATGGCTTATGCATTCTTTCAAGGAGCATTTCCTTTGAATTGTTGGTTGTTGTTTTTTGGAAACATTTTTTGGGTACTTGCCTATGATACTGTTTACGCATTGTCAGACAGACAAGATGATTTGATAATCAACGTAAAAAGCTCAGCAATTTATTTTCAAGGTAAAGAAAAGTTAATTTTATGGATAAGTTATTTTGTACTTATAACTTTTCTTCTTTTAATAGGAATTTTTAATTCCTTTTCTTTATTATATTTTTTTGCAGTTTCAGCAAATATTTTATTAATCTTTTTTTTGATGATTACTACTAATTTTGACAAACCCTCGGATTGTTCGAAATTTTTTAGAAAAAACCATTGGCTGGGCATAGGAATATTTTTAAGCTTTGTTGCTGCTTTTGTGTAAATGAAAGAAATTAAATTTAATAATTCAATCAGCTCAATTGATAAGGAAAGTTGGAACAAACTAATTCCAGACAATGATTACCCTTTCCTAAAATACGAATTTCTTGAGCTGCTTGAAAAAACAAATTGTGTAGGAAAAAATACTGGTTGGCATCCGGCACATATTTCTATAGAGGAGAATTCTGAGATTTTAGGGGCAATGCCTCTTTACATCAAAACCGATTCCTCTGGAGAGTTTGTTTTTGATTATTCTTGGGCAAATGCTTTTTATCAACATGGCATAGATTATTACCCTAAATTGGTTTCCTCTATACCCTTTACTCCTGCTACTGGCCCAAGAATTCTTTACCAAGATAAAGAATCCGCTGATCAAATATTTTCTCTAATTCTTTCTGGTGTGAAAAAGCTTAGTCAGGAAAATAATATATCTTCCTGGCATGTCTTGTTTCCAGAAGAAAAAGACATAGGTGTCTTTTCTGAGAAATCTCTCAGCGTAAGGAAAAATGCTCAGTTTATTTGGTTCAATGAAAATTTTAATACATTCGATGACTTCGTTGAGACTTTCAGATCTAGACACAGAAAAAACGTTAAAAAAGAAAGAGAAAAGGTTTTAAATCAGGGTATAGAAATACAAACTTTCTCAGGAACTGACTTGAGCCAGGAATTGATGATGCAGTTTTACGAATTTTACTTATCAACAAATTTAAAGCGTAGCGGTCATTTTGGATATCTTACAAAAGAGTTTTTTGAAGAATGTCTTGATACGATAAATGAAAATATTGTTCTTGTGCTTGCAAAAGATACAAATAATGATGCATTGGTTGGGGGATCTATGTTTTTTAAAGATAGGGAAAATTTATATGGACGTTATTGGGGCTGCTCAGCTGAGTATGATTGCCTACATTTTGAATGCTGTTATTACCAAGGAATAGAGTTTGCAATTAAAAATAAACTCAATAAGTTTGACCCCGGTGTTCAAGGCGAACATAAAATTAAAAGAGGTTTTAAGCCTACAATTACATATTCTGCACATTGGATTTCTGAACCAAACTTTAAAGATGCAATAGAAAATTTTGTGAATAACGAAGAACAGCATATAGATGCCTATGTCGAAGCAACAAGTAAATATCTCCCTTTCAAAAGTATTTAAAGATCATAAATCAAAAAAAAAGATTTTATATCTTGCTAAAAAAGATAAAGATTTGATTGATTTGTTTATCAATTTTTCTAATTTTGGGGAATATAAAAGGGATAAAGGCTTTAAAGGAATTTTGCAATTGATAATTGAGCAACAGCTCTCTGTAGCATCAGCAAATGCAATATATAAAAAGCTTAAGACAAAAATGCCAAATATTTCTTCAGAATCTTTCCTAAAATTAAAACAATCAGATCTGAAAAACTGTGGTTTAAGCAAACAAAAAATTAATTACTTAACCGGGTTAGCAAAAAAATGTGAAAATAAGAAAATCAATTTTAGGAAAATTCACAAAATGGATGATGAAAATTTAGTAAAAGAAATTACTAAAATTAAAGGTATTGGTCCATGGACAGCTCAATGTTACATGCTTGCTTCATTAAAAAGAGATGATGTGTGGCCGGTCGCGGACTTGGGTTTGATGGAAGCGGTTAAAAGAATGAAAAGACTTAAAAAGAGGCCTTCAGAAGAAGACATGGAAAAAATATCTCAAATTTGGAGGCCTTATAGAAGTACTGTAG
Source organism: uncultured SAR86 cluster bacterium (assembly GCA_902561325.1). Taxonomy (GTDB): domain Bacteria; phylum Pseudomonadota; class Gammaproteobacteria; order Magnimaribacterales; family AG-339-G14; genus MEDG-81. The sequence goes on from CACEOL010000001.1 coordinate 189,194, forward strand.
CTAATGTGCTATGGGCATCCTATGATTGAATTTTAAAATCAATTAAATCTCTATAGACTGATAATAAATGTTTAAAACCTATCGAAATTTAAAAAGTTTGCATAGCCTTTATGAGCAGAATTTCGTTTTAATGGATAAACTATCTGGTGAACTCAAGAAATATAATAAGTTTTCTTTCCAAGTTGGGAATCTTGAAATTAAAAGCCAGGTAAACATTTTAAAAAAAGAGCTATCAAAATTTACCGATGAATTACAATTTCAAATCAATGATGTTACTGGAATCAAAGACATTGTTATCAAATGCAGAACTTACAAAGAAGCTAAAATGATGGAAGTGATTGAATTTCAAAATTTTCATAAAGATTTACTGTCTATTTTTAAATTAAAGAAAATGAATTTTGAAAAAGACGAACGCCTTCAATGGAATCTTTTTATGAATCAATTTTTGAATTATTCTATTCTTCATGGAAGAGCAATTGAAGATTATTTACCTTCATGGGTTCAATAGTTCAGCAGAATCAAAAAAATCAAAAATTTTAGATTCCTATTTAAAAGGAGAAAAATTAATGACTTTAGAATCTCCTAACTTAAATAAGTCTCCCTCTAAAGCTATTTCTCAAATAGAAAAAATAATTAAAGAAAGTTCAAATAGAGTTTGCGTAGTAGGAAGTTCTCTCGGAGGGCTTTATGCTACTTTTATAGCTGATAAATACGACCTAAAATCTGTAACAATAAATCCTGTAGTGAAAAATCACATCTCAGGAATGAAAGACCTAGTTGGTTCTCATAAAAACTTTCATAGTAATGAAGAATATAAATTTACAATGAAAGATTACTTGAACTTACAAAAATTAGGCCTAGAGAATCTTAAAGAACCTTTAAATCACTTTTGTCTAATAAAGATGTCAGATGAAGTTTTGGATCATAATGAAACATTCCAGTATTTTTCTAAATCTTATGTGCTAAGTGAAAAAGGAGGAAATCATAGTTATGATGATTTTTTTGAAAAAATACCTTTGATTTTAGACTATATGTACTAAAATAGTGCAATCTCAGCACTAAATTAAGACAAAAAATGCACTATTTTATAGCAATTACTTTGTTAATATTTTCTCCTAATTTTATTTACACGGAGAATACAATGACAGATTTTAAAACGTACGAATATATTTGGCTAGACGGATACACTCCAGAAGCAAATATGCGAAGTAAAGTAAAAGCTACAGATGAAGATACAGCGCCAGACTGGTCTTTTGATGGTTCATCAACACAACAAGCAGACGGAGGAAGTTCAGATTGCCTTCTGTTACCTGTGCAAACTTATGAAAATCCTAATGGGCATGACTTAGTAATGACTCAGGTGCAGGCAGCAGATCATACTACTCACCCTTCTAACTTCAGAGCTGCCGCTGCAGAAGTAGTTACAGATGAATGGTGGTTTGGATTCGAACAAGAATTTTTCTTTACCGATCCGAAAACAGGCGAACCTCTCGGTTGGGAAGACGGAACTCCAGCAAGAGAACAAGGTGAGTATTATTGTGGTGTAGGAGCAAGTAATGTTGTGGGAAGAGAAATCTCAGATGCTCATTTACATGCTTGTCTTGATCTTGGAATTACTTTGACAGGAACAAACGCTGAGGTTGCATTAGGACAATGGGAGTACCAATGTTTTGGAAAAGGAATAAAAGCTGCGGATGACTTATGGGTAAGCAGATATATGCTTTTCAAGATAGCTGAAGAATTTGGCGTTGGGGTGAATATTCATCCTAAACCAAAAACAGGAGACTGGAATGGTTCTGGTATGCACACTAACTTTTCTAATGAAGAGATGAGATCAAAAGGTTCAAAAGAGCTATTTGAAGGAATGTGTGAAAAACTTGGAAAAGTTCATGATGACGGAATTGCTTCGTATGGTTCTGATAATGACATGAGACTTACAGGACTGCATGAAACTCAGAAAATTACTGAATTCTCATATGGAGTAAGTGATAGAGGAGCCAGTATAAGAATACCAGTTTATACGGTTGAACATGATTGGAACGGATATTTAGAAGATAGAAGACCTGCTTCTAATGCAGATCCTTACAAAATTTTAGCGCACATTGTAGGAACGCTGACTAAATAAATCTCAAGGTGTAAATTGTTTAAGACCATAGGATTGACCCATTCGAAAGAAGTTTTTTGGTTAATCCTAGGTCTTAACTTTCAACCTATTCAATTAAAAGTCAAAGTAGTTTTTCAAAGATGATATTTTTTGAAAATATTTTAGATGAATTGTCTGCAAAAATTCTTATTACGGATGAAAATTTAGACGTCTTATTTTTAAATAAATCTGCTGAAGACTATTTATGTAATAGTCTAGATGAATCTAAAGGAAAAAATATTGATCAAGTTTTCAAAGAAAAAACCAATAATGAGCTTGAACTCCAAGAAATTCTTGAGAAAAAAAAATCTTTAAAACGTCATATAACAACAATTTTTTTAAAAGATAATCTTCAAAAGAAAACGTCCTTTAAAGCCTCCTATTTTGCTAATAAAGATTTTAGAGGCATTATTTTTGAATTCTTCGATAATTCAAAACCTGAATCAATTACAGACAAAATGAAGAAAAGAACAGCTGCATCAATTACTCAAGCTTTTTCAAGAGGACTAGCTCATGAAATTAAAAATCCTTTAAGTGGTATTCGCGGAGCAGCACAATTACTTTCCCAAAAAATAGAAGATCCTAAGAAAAAAGAATTTGCAAATATAATTCTCAAAGAGTCAGATAGACTCGTTAATATTGTAAATAAAGTTTCTGGTAACAGGTTCAAACTAGAACAGAATTTTCAAAATATTCATACCATCCTTGAAAAGATTCCTACTTTCGTAAAATATATTGAAAATCAAAAAGTTCAAATTGTTAAGGATTATGATCCTAGCTTGCCATTAATTGAAATAGATAATTCTTTAATTTCACAGGTGTTTTTTAACCTTGCGACCAATTCTATTGAAGCTTTCAAACAGAAAAATATTTCAGGAAAAATTACAATAAGAAGTAGAGTTGCTTATGAGGTGTTCATAAACAACAAAAAATATAATACTGCTTGCCAGGTTGATTTTATAGATAATGGCCCAGGAATTCCTGATGATATTATTGACTCAGTTTTCTTCCCTTTGGTCTCTTCAAAAGAAATTGCTTCTGGCCTAGGTTTATCTATTGTCAAAGGAATTGTCAATCAGCATGGTGGATCTATAGATTGTTACAGTGACGAAACAGGAACAACTTTCACGGTGCTTTTACCCATTACAGAAATTAACTATGAAAAAACAAAAACAAAAGAAGAAATAAATGCCTAAAAATAAAAAAATTTGGATTGCTGACGATGATGAATCAATCAGATTTGTTTTAGAGTCAGGTTTATCAGAAGCAGGTTTTAATGTTTCTACATTTGAAGATGGAAACGAAGTGGTGAATAAACTTGATATTGAGTCGCCTCACCTATTGCTTACTGATCTTAAAATGCCCGGTAGAGATGGTATGGATTTATTAGAAACTTTTCGTAATGAATATCAAAAAGTTCCAATAATTATCATGACGGCACATTCTGATTTAGATACAACAGTTGATGCTTTTGAAGCGGGAGCTTGGGACTACATCGCAAAACCTTTTGATCTTAATACCGCAATAGAAAAAATTAACAAAGCAATTTCTGAAAAGAAAAATGTACAAAAGAAACTTTCAGATAATGAAGAAATCAATCTCAGAGAAGGAAAGATTCTTGGAAAGTCTCCAGCAATGCAAGATTTGTTTAATTCAATAGGCAAATTATCTCACTCTAACAGCACAGTTTTGTTAGTTGGAGAGTCAGGTACAGGGAAAGAATTAGTATCTCAAGCAATCTTCGAACACTCTGACAGATCAAATAAAAAATTAATTTCTTTAAATGTTGCTGATATACCTGTTGAGCTATTAGAGTCTGAATTATTTGGTCACGAAAAAGGAGCTTTTAAGGGCGCTGGCGATCAAAGAATAGGTAGATTTGAGCAAGCTGATAAGGGAACTCTTTTTCTTGATGAAGTTGGAGATATGCCTCTTGAAACTCAAACCAGATTAATAAGAGTTTTATCGAGCGGCGAATTTTATAGAATTGGAGGAAATAGTCCTGTTAAAGTGGATGTGAGAATTATTGCTGCAACAAACCAAAACCTTGAAGACAAAGTTAGGAATGGGTCCTATCGCGAAGATCTTTACCACAGACTAAATGTCATTAAAATAAATTTACCTCCTTTAAGAGATAGAAAAGAAGACATCCTTTTATTAGCTAATTATTTTTTTAGAAAGTTTTCCGAAGATGCAAAAATAAAAATTAAAGTCCTTAGCAAAGAAGTTGAAGAATTATTCGAAAACTTAATTTGGCCTGGAAATGTTTTGCAATTGCAAAATGTTTGTCAGTCTTTAACTTTACTATCGCCAGGTCAAGAGATTTCTATAAGTGATATTCCAAAAGATCTTTCGTTACAGCGAAAAGGTCCAGAAATGAGTTGGAGTGATATGCTCGAATCGTGGGCATCAAAAAAATTACTCAAAGGAGATGATCATATTCTAAATAGTGCTACCCCAATATTCGAAGGAACAATGATTAAAGCTGCGCTAAAAGTAACGAAAGGGAAAAAAAGTGAAGCAGCTAAGCTACTAGGCTGGGGAAGAAATACTTTAGCTCGAAAGATTATTGAACTCGACCTTTAATTAATTAAAGGTAATTTTTCCGTTACCCAATTATTTATTCCCCCTTTTAAGACGAAAACACTAATTTCTTCTTTTTTTAGATCTGAAGCCATGCGAGATGAATTTGTGCCATTTTGACAAACCAATATTACTGGCTTGCCATCAGCTTTTGCTATTTCCTTCTTACAAACATCTAGGTCGGGGCCAACATGTATTGCTTGGCTAATTTTTCCCTCATCAAAATCTTTTTGAGGTCTTATATCAATGACAAGAGCATTTTTTTTATTAATTAAAACAATTCCCTTGTGAGGTTCTAAATTTATTGCCTTTGAAATCCTATCCAAAAAGTAAAGAGCAAATAATGAAAAAATCAAAGGAATAACAATAAACCAATTGTCGATTAAAAATTCAATAAAATATGGCATAAGCGCGATATGATAAACGTAAAATTGATTTGAAACTATGAATTCAGAAGAAAATTTTTCTAACTTAGTTCTTGTAAGACATGGGCAGAGCGAATGGAATGCAAAAAATCTCTTCACAGGCTGGAAAAATCCGAGTCTCAGTGAAAAAGGTTTGGAAGAGGCAAAAACTACAGGAAAAAAAATAAAGGAACAAAACATTATTTTTGATATTCACTTTACCTCAGGGCTTAAAAGAGCTCAGTTAACAGGAGAAATAATTCTTTCTGAAATTGATCAAGAATCTATTGAAACAATTGAAAATATTGCTCTGAACGAAAGAGACTATGGCGAATTGTCTGGACTGAATAAAGATGAATCGAGAGAGAAATGGGGAGAGGAGCAAATTCATATTTGGAGAAGATCTTTTGATCAGCCGCCTCCTGGAGGAGAAAGCTTAAAAGACACAGCTGATAGAGTAATTCCATATTTTGAGAAAATCATAGAGCCTATCCTTAATGAAAAGAAGAATGTATTGATATGCGCTCATGGAAACTCTCTTCGAGCACTTGTTATGCATATAGAAAAAATATCTCCAGAAGAGATAGTTAAAATAGAAATAGCTACAGGTGAGCCTATTTTCTATAAATTCCAAAATAAAGAGTTTTTTAGAACTTAAAGTCTGACTTCAAAGCCCTTACTCTGAAGGGCTTGTTTGACTTTTTTTATTGAAATTTCTTCGTAATGAAAAATACTTGCTGCAAGTAAAGCATCAGCTTTACCAAGCTTTACAGCGTCAACTAAATGAGAAAGTTCTCCAGCTCCTCCAGAAGCAATTACAGGAATTGATAAATTATTTGAAAGTTCCATATACAAGTTATTATCAAAACCACTTTTGGTTCCATCTTTATCCATTGAGGTCATGAGAATTTCTCCTGCCCCTAAGTCCTGACCCTTTTTTGCCCACTCAACAGCATCTAGGTCAGTTTTGTTTTTTCCGCCGTGAGTATAGACGTTCCAAATTTCTCCATCCTGTTTGGCATCTATGGCTAAAACAATACATTGAGCTCCATACTCTTTGGATGCCTCCGCTATCAAATCAGGATTTAAAATGGCACTTGTATTAATAGAAACTTTATCAGCACCCGATTTTAGAAGCATATCAATATCATGAAGAGATTTAATTCCGCCTCCAACAGTAAAGGGAATGAAGACTTGCGAGGCTATTGATTTCACTGTTTCAATTGTTGTGGATCGCTCTTCAAAAGATGCATCAATATCCAACATGCATATCTCATCTGCACCTTCAGCATCATATCTTTTAGCAGCTTCTGCTGGGTCTCCTGCATCAACAATATCCTTAAAATTAACACCTTTAACCACTCTTCCGCCTCTAACATCTAAACAAGGGATAATTCGAACTGCTAAACTCATTCTTTTAAAATATTTCTAAAGCTTCTTTTAAGTTTATTTTATTTTCATAAAGTGAAACACCACAGATAGCTCCGATAACATTGGGAATTTTTGAAAGGTTTATTAAATCGTCTATATCTTTTACTCCTCCTGATGCAATAACAGGAAAAGGAGATAGTTTGGCAACTTCGTTCGTTTCTTCTAAATTTGGCCCGGAAAGCATACCGTCTTTACTGATGTCAGTATAAATAATTGATTTGATAGGCAGCTCTTTATAAGAATTAATCATGTCTGAGGCTGATAATTTTGAAGCCTCTGTCCATGCTTCTGCGGCTAAAAAACCATTTTTTGCATCGATACCCAATATAATTTTTTTTGGAAAAGTAATACAGGCTTTCGTAAATAATTCCTTATCTTTTATAGCTATACTTCCTAGAATTACATCGTCAACGCCAGATTTAAAGATTAGATCCAGGGTTTCAAGATCTCTGACGCCCCCTCCTAACTGAAGATTCACGTCTGGGAATTTTTCTTTAATCTCTAAAACATATTCTAAGTTTTCTGGTTTACCTGACTTAGCGCCATCTAAGTCAACCAAATGAAGTTTTTTTGTTCCTTCTTTTATCCAATGAGTTGCTGCATCAACGGGCCTCTCAAAATAAATTTTAGTTGAGGATAAGTCTCCTTTTTGCAAACGAACACATTTTCCACTTTGAATATCAATTGCAGGAATTGGTATCATTTAAATTTTCCAATTGATAAAATTTTCTAAAAATTTTAGACCTATAGCTCCACTTTTTTCTGGGTGAAATTGAGTAGCAAAAATATTTTCAGTTGCTAATGATGAAACAAACTCTTCCCCATAGTATGTAGTGGTGATACTGGTTTCTGTTTTGGCAGATACAAAAGAATGCACAAAATAAAAAAACTGCTTATCTTTTATTCCTGAAAATAATTCGTGTTTTTTTTCAATCTTTACATTGTTCCAACCCATGTGAGGGATTTTGAGATTTTCATTATTTATATCCTTTATTTTAGTGATGTTTCCATTGATTATGCCCAAGCCTTTCTCTTCGCTTTCTTCGCTAGAATTAAAGAGAATTTGGAGACCTAAACAAATTCCCAAAAAAGGTTTCGATTTGATTACTTCCAATAAAGGATTGAACATTTCCGTTTCTTTTAATTTTTTTACGCAAGAGCCCATAGAACCCTGCCCTGGAAAAACAAGCTTATCGATGCCTTTAAATTTATCAGGAGTATCTACTATTGAAACTTTTGAGCCAAGGGATTTAAGAGCTCTAGCTACTGAATGTATGTTACTTGCTCCATAATCGATTACTCCTAGGCGCATTAATTTTATAACAAGCCTTTTGTGGAAGGGAGAACATCTCCTTTAGAAGGATCTACCATACATGCGGTCTTGAGAGCCAAAGCAAATGCTTTAAATATAGTTTCAGCTTGGTGATGAGCATTTTCGCCTTTGAGATTATCAATATGAACAGTTGCAAGAGCCTTATTAACAAAACCATGGAAAAATTCTTTTAATAAACTTAAATCAAAATCGTTAATCGATTCTTTTGTAAAATTTACGTTCCAACTTAAACCAGGTCTTCCAGAGAAATCTACAACTACTCTAGATAAAGCCTCATCTAAAGGAGCATATGCTGAGCCAAATCTAAAAATACCTTTTTTATCGCCTAGAGCATCATTGAATGCTTCTCCAAGACTAATGCCCACGTCTTCTACTGTGTGGTGAGCATCTACCTCTAAATCCCCTTTTGCATCTAAGTCGATATCAAATCCACCATGTTTAGATAGCTGATCAATCATATGAACAAAAAAAGGGAGGTCTGCTTTCAAATTACTCTCTCCTTTGCCATCAAGAGTTAGAGAAAGCTTGATTTGAGTTTCTTTGGTATTTCTTTCTAATTCAGCTTTACGCATCTTTATCCTCATTCAAAAAGACATTATAACGGACAGAAATCAGTAAAATAATAAACATGAATCAATTTTCAAAAAAAATTATTGATTGGCAAAAAAGCCAAGGAAGAAATAATCTTCCATGGCAAAAAAAAAGTGCGTATGAAGTTTGGATTTCTGAAATTATGCTCCAACAGACGCAAGTTGAAACTGTAATTCCATACTATGAGGCATTCATTAAAACTTTTCCTGAAATACAAATTCTGGCCAAGAGCTCTAGAGAAGAGGTTATGAGTTTGTGGAGTGGCCTGGGGTATTACTCTAGAGCAAGAAATATTCATAAAACTGCAAAAATAATCTTGAATGAATACAGGGGAAAATTTCCTCAAGATTTTAAAAGTTTAGTTGAACTACCTGGTATAGGCCCTTCTACAGCAGGAGCAATCCTATCCCTTGCATTTGAGTTGCCTGGAGTTATTTTAGATGGGAACGTAAAAAGAGTGATTGCTAGGTTTAAAGGCATTACTAATCCAATAGATAACAATGAGACTCAAAAAGAGCTAAAAAGTTTTGCAGATGCGTTTTTACCAAAAAATTCATTCAGAGAGTATTCTCAAGGAATAATGGATTTAGGCTCCTTGTTGTGCAGGCCAAAAAATCCTGAATGTAATGACTGTCCGATACGTAAAAACTGCAAGGCTTTAAAGTCAGGCATTCAAGAAAAAATTCCTTTTAAGATGCCTTCAAAACCAAAAAAAGAAAAAAAGATTGATTGGTTATTGATATCTTCGAAAAATAAAATATTGCTCAAGCGAAATGATAACAAAGGCATCTGGAAAAATTTATGGCTTTTTCCTGATAAAGATATTTTGAGTAAAGATAATATTTCTTTGCTGGAAAAAAAAGAATCGCTTCCTGATATTATTCATAATTTATCGCATCGGAAACTAAATATCTCAACGGTCAAATACAAATTAAAAAACAAAGATAGATTAAAGATAGATAGATCTAGCTCAGTTTGGGTTAGCAAAGCAGATTCAGTTAAAATGGGAATGCCAAAACCAATTAAAGAAATTATAGAAAATTATTTATGAAAACTGTTTTTTGCAGAAAATATAAAAAGGATTTGCCTAAGATGGACAGAGCGCCATTTCCGGGAGAAAGAGGTGAGGAAATTTTTTCAAGTGTATCAAAACAAGCTTGGATGGAATGGCTTCAACAGCAAACAATGCTTGTTAATGAAAAGCAATTAGACTTATCAAAAAAAGAGTCCAGAGATTATCTCAGTCAGCAACTTGAAAACTTTTTAAATAACGAATCTTTCGATAAAGCTGAAGGTTTTGTCCCTTTAGATAAATGACTTTATTAGCTTACTAAATATCTATAGAATTTGAATTCTTTTTGCCCAGATAGCTCAGTCGGTAGAGCAAAGGACTGAAAATCCTTGTGTCGGTGGTTCGATTCCACCTCTGGGCACCACTAAATTTATTTATTTTATGAAACTATAATTTCTAGATTTTATAGTTGAAAAAAATTCATAATAATTTCCTTAAAATCTACAAATTGGCATTTAAATAAGTTAAATTAAGCCCTCATTGGGAGTAAAAATGAAAAAATTATTAATAGTAATTGCTATGGTATTTTCTGGATTAATTTTCAGCCAAAACTTACCAATCATTGCAGTGACAGAAATACAATCTTCAGTAGATAGTAAATATTGGAGAGACTATAAAAATTCAAAATCTAATAATTTCCAAAATATGCTGGAAACTCAACTTGTGAAAGTTGGGAGATTTAAAATCATGGAAAGAAACAGAATAGATGAGGTTTTATCTGAGCAAGCCTTACAAGGAGAATTTTCTGGCTCAGGAACCAATATGGCTATGGGAGCAGTAGATTATATTGTTTATGGATCTGTTACCAAATTTGGGAAAAAAGAAAAAGTTATTCAAACCAATAAGTTTTCATCGGTAAAAATAATTACTGAATTTGGTATTGACTTAAAAGTAGTAAGTGCCTTGGATGGAGAAGTAAGAAGAGCAGAAGCCGTAAATGTTGTTCTGGAGACAGCATCAGGTATGTCTACTGGTAAAGTTGCTACTGGGGATGCCGCAGCTGATCCATTAGCAGATGTTCAAAGAAGAGCTGCAAAAAAGGTTGCAGCTGCAATTGCCGAAAGTATTTTTCCAATTGGAGTCATTACCTTTAGAGATAATGAAGCTTATCTGAATTACGGTGAAGCAATTTTGACAGTTGGTGATAGATTAAAAGTAATTCAGCCTGGAGAAGAGCTTATTGATGAAGCTACAGGGTTGAACTTAGGAGCTACCGAAACAGTTATTGGAACTGTAGAAGTCACTGAAGCTTTAGAAAAGTTTTCAAAAGCTAAGGTGATACGTGGGGGTAACCCAGGGAAAGGTATGCAAGCAAGAATTATCAAGGATGCTAGTTCTGGTTCAGGCGGAAGCCGTTCAGGTCCTCAAAATCAAAGACAACCGCTAGGGAGACAAATATGAAAAAAATTATTAAATCTTTTTCACTTATTCTATTCTTTTTTGCTTTAAGCATAAGTGCACAAAGCAACAAACCAGTAATAGGTGTGGGTGAAATACAAACTACCATTGGTGGCAATCCTTTGACGTATGCACAAATGTTGGAAACTGCCTTATCTCAAACAAATAAATTCGAGATTATTGAAAGAGCTCGTATGGATGATTTGTTAGGAGAACAGGCTCTTGCTGCTGGTGGCCTTACGCAGGGATCAGGCCAAATCGGAGGTTTATCTGGTGTTGATTACTTAGTTTACGGAACCATTACCAAATTAGGTAAAGAAGGAGAAGCCGTGAGTTTTGGTGGAATTGGTGGAGGCAGCTCTAAAACAACTATGTCAGTTGATATTAAAGTTGTAGATGCTAGAACAGGTTCTGTAAGAATATCTAAAACTGTCGAAAGAACGGCTAAGGGTGCTATGGCTATATCTCTGGGAGATATTCAAACTGCTAATGAAGAAGCAGATCCTTTAGGAGAAGTCCAAAGAATGACAGCAAACGCAGTTGCATCTCTAATTGCTCAGGAAATTTTTCCAATAAAAATTATCAATGTTGCTAAAGGACAGGCTTATGTAAATTACGGCCCTCCTAATGTTTATCCAGGTCTTTATTTAAAAGTTGTAGAGCTTGGCGGAGGCTTTGTTGATCCTGATACTGGAGAAACCTTAGGTGCTGAAGAAACGTATATCGGAGCAATTAAAATTACAGATTCTAAATCTAAGTTTTCTATTGGAACAATTTTAGAAGGATCATTATCAAATGGAATGATTGCCTCAGTACTAGATAAAAAAGATGGTAAGAAAGCTGAAAGTGGTTATAGAAAAGTTTGTAAAAAAGCTAAAAACTGCCTAGACGCTACTTTTAAAAAGAAGTATTGAATCTTAAAAGCATAGTTTTTATCTTACTTTTGGTAGGAACTTTATTCTGGGGGCTAATTAATTCTGCGAGTTTTATATCTCTATACTTTATAGAAGACATTCAAAATGCGTTTGAAATTGATTTGTTCCCAGATAATTTAGCCGAATACTTAAACTCTTATCTTTTCTTAAAAATTATATTTGCTTGGTTTCCATTTGCGTTTATTTTCTTTCTTTACTATTTTCAAAAGAAAAATTAAAGACATAGACAATAATTTAAAATCTTTAATGGTCTAAAAATCTAATTTTTAGAAAATAAAAGGTTATGGCAGCTGCCATAAACTCAAAAATCATAAAAAATACAAAAATCATATCTGGCATTCCATCTAGAATTAAACTGAGTGCTCTTCCAAGGCCAATCCCAAACATAAAGACAAACATGCACCATAAAGCTGGAGTCGTTAGACTTTTGTTAAAAGCTCCAGAAATCCATAAAAGTACACAGCCAATATATAGACCCATTACAGCTCTAAAGATATTGGATAAGTTTTTGTCTGCTACTTCTATTCCATAAAGAATTGGTAAAAACTCTTTTGGATTTAATCCGTATCCCAAAGCAGCGGGGAATACTCCAAGAGAGATGAATAATAAAAAATATGATTCTTTAGTCATGGTTACCTTTTACGTTTGATTTTTTAAAAATTAGTATAGTTACCTAATAAATAATAAAACTTTTCTGCAATGTGTGCGCGTCCTTGTGTAATATTTGTCTATGTCTGAAAAATTTCTTTTAGAAGGTTTAAAAGTTATTGATGCGGGAAGTTTTATCGCAGGGCCAGTATCAACAACAATTCTTTCTGATTTTGGTGCAGAAGTTATTAAGATTGAACCACCAAAGATTGGTGATAGTTTAAGACACCTAATTTCTAGAACAAAAAGAGTCAATCCGATTTCTGATAAAGATTATTGTTGGCATTTAACTTCAAGAAATAAAAAAAGTTTGGCCTTAAATCTAGGAGAGCCAAAGGGACAAAAGATTTTGCAAGAACTGGTAAAAGTTTCTGACGTATTTGTAACCAACATGCCAAAAAGAATAAGGGATAAATTAAAAATTAATGCCTCGGACTTACTTCCTTTAAATGAGAGACTAATTTATGGATCTTTGACAGGCTATGGTGAAGATGGTCCTGACTCGCACAGAACTGCCTTTGATACCATGGCTTGGTGGGCTCGGAGTGGCTTGATGGATATCGTAAGACCATCAGATAATTCTACTCCTGGGATGCCGCCTATAGGTATGGGAGATCAGCCTACTGGAGTGTCTTTATTTGCGAGTATCATGACAGCTCTTTACAGAAGAGAAAAAACAGGCAAAGGTGGAGAAGTAAATACATCCTTGATGGCAAATGGTGCATGGTCAAATGGTTCTTTCATTCAGGCAGCGCTTTTTGATGCTGATTTTCCAGAGAGAAAGACTGAAATTACTCCTCACCCTTTTGGTGGACGATATGAAACTAAGGATGGTAGATATCTTTTATTAGCCATCATTGACGCTGCTAAAGAATGGCCAAAATTATTAAAAGCTCTCGATATAGAATATTTAAATGGTGAAGAAAGATTTTCATCCTTTCAGAAAATGAACGAAAATCATCAAGAGCTTTATAAGGAACTTGAAAAAATCTTTAAGCAATATAACTTGAATGAAATAGTTGAAAAATTAAGATTCTCTGAGGTTACCTTTGGTATTCTTAGTAAATCTACGGATCATAAAAAAGACGAACAATTTCTCAAAAGTGAGGTGTTGGTTAACTTTTCGAAGGAAAGTTTTGAAACAGAGAACCTAACAGTTAATAGCCCAGTATTTCTTAAAGATGAACCCAAAAAAACTCCCTCCAGAGGTCCTGACTTAGGAGAACATTCCAAAGAAATTCTTTCTGGCATTGGTATAAATTCAAAAGAACTCGATAAACTTAAAGAAGACGGGATTATAGATTTCTAAAAATTAGAGAAAGTAACTTTAAAAAAAACTAGAATATAATACTCAACACAGGGGAAATAATGAGAACAATAGAAAATCTATTAGAGGGCTTAATTTACGCCAGTAGATGGCTTTTAGCGCCCATTTATATGATTTTGTGTCTTTGCTTGGCACTGATCGCCATAACTACAATTCAACACTTTATTCAATATGCTCCGGGTTTGATGAGTATGAAGTTAAAGGAAGTTCTTTTATTTGTACTGCAAGTAGTAGATTTAGCTTTAATAGCTAACCTTGTCGTGATGATTATTTTTTCTGGTTACGAAAATTTTATTTCTAAAATTGACGTAGCAAAAGGTGACAGAGATAGGCCGGATTGGATGGGCTCAGTCGATTTTAGTGATTTAAAAATAAAATTAGTTGCTTCAATTTTAGCTATATCTGGAATTGGATTACTTGAAACGTTTCTTAAAATTGCAGGCTCCGGTGACGTTGCGGTGAGTGAGGTAGAGATTAAGTGGATGGTTATCATTCATATCATTTTCATAATCTCTGGATTGCTCTTAGCGATGATGGATTATGTAGCCCATCGAAGCAGCAAACATTAAATTTTAAAAATATCTTTTTGCTAAAAGCCAAAAAAAGAAAGGTATTAGCGCAATACCTATGAATGCTATTGAGGCAGATTGGTTGGTAAGGGCTGCTGTTCCTATGGAGGCGTAAACTACTGAAATTAATAAATTACTGACAATCATTACCGTTAGAAAAGTACTCCATTTCATGCCGGCTAAACCAGCAGCTACAGTTGAAATTTCTGCTAGAGCTGGAGCGGGTCTCGCAATCAATAAAATACTGACACCAAATTTTTTTGCTACCTCTTCTGATCTTTCTAAATCTTCTTGACTGAGTATTTTTTTTGCTAAGGGTTTGGCAGCGTACTTTCCAATAGCAAACCCAATTATCGAGCCCAAAGTAAGCCCTATCCATATAATAGGTATGGATAAATAAAATCCTAGAATGGCTCCAGCAAAAGTATTGGTAACGCCATTTGGAATAGGCAAAAAAACATCAGCTGCCAATGCGAAAATAACCAAAATAGAGTTTAAAAATTGGTTTTTTCCACTCCATTCAATAAACTCATTTGTTAAGTCAGCCATAGATGATTCAAGTAATGACAAGGGTAATATGATGGAGGTCAAAACAATTAAGATAAAACCGATGATTTTTAAGAAAGTATAGATATTCATTACTTTTTATTACATTTTATATCTTTGTCCTATAGGAAAAAATTAAATTTAAGATTTTTATGAATGTTAAGATATGGCAAATATTCTGTCATTTCTGATGTTTAAAAATATATTTTGTTTCTTATTTGTTATTACGTTTTTTTTCTCTTGTTCTGAATTTGAGAAAAAAACAGAAAAAGAGTTAGCTCAAGAAAAATTCGGAGATATTCCTTTAGTCGAATACAAGCCTAGTCCCAATCCAGATAAAAATGCTTATTTTGGTGACTTGCATGTTCATACGGAAAATTCTTTTGATGCCTATTCCTTTGGCACTACCGCTTCTCCCGCTGATGCTTATAAATACGCTAAAGGAGAAGCAATAAAACACCCTACTGGTTATCACATTCAGTTATCAAGGCCTTTGGATTTTTATGCGGTTACGGATCATGGGGTATTTCTAGGTGTGGTTAAAGAGGCTGCTGATCCAGATAGTGAAATTGGACAATATGAAATTACTAAGCCTCTACATAATTTAAATGAGAATGTAAGTAATAGTTTTTTCTCCATTATTAGAAGAGGAGGAATGTTTAGACCATTTGCTCAAGAATTGGCAAATAGCATCCAAGACGGAACTGTAGATATGAAGATTTTACAGAAAGTTATGAACGATACTTGGCTCAAAACGATTGAAGCTGCAGATCAAGCCTACGTTCCAGGTTCATTTACAACCTTTGCTGCCTATGAATATTCTTCATCGGTTGAGATTTATGATACCTATTTGCACAGAAATGTAATTTTTAGAGACACGAAAAACTTACCCAAAAGAATTTTTACACGGGCCGACAGTTTAAATCCAGAAGACCTTTGGAAATGGATGGATGGACTGAGACTTAAGAGTATAGAAAGCTTGGCAATTCCTCACAATTCGAATATTTCAGGAGGTGCTGCTTTTAGGATGACTTACTATGACGGCAAACCCATAGATGAAGCATATACTCTGCAAAGAACAAGAAATGAGCCTTTAGTTGAAGTTACTCAAGCAAAGGGTTCCTCCGAAACGCATCCTTTACTATCAAAAAATGATGAATGGGCAGCATTTGAAATACCGGTAGAAAAGCAAGCTAAAGTTTTAGAAAATGCGAAAGGAAGTTATGTCCGAAATGCTTACTTAAGAGGACTGACTTTAGCTGAACAAGGCATAACAAATCCCTACAAATTTGGCCTTGTAGGGGCAAGTGACACTCATGTTGCTGGAGGTTCCTACAGTGAAGAAAGTTTCTTTTCAAAAATTGGTCTGTTAGATGGAACTCCAGAACTAAGAGGTTCAGTTCCTTTCAATTGGGCTTTAGCTAAAGCTGCGAAAATCTTTAGACCAGAATCTTTCGCTGAAATTAATGGTAAAGACTATATGGCAGTAACAGACAGGCTGATAGGCTTCTCAGCCTCAGGCCTTACTGGAGTTTGGGCAAAAGAAAACACTCGCGAGGATATTTATGATGCCTTCAGAAGGAAAGAAACCTTTGCTACCAGTGGCCCAAGAATTAAAGTGCGCTTTTTTTCAGGTTATGATTTTGAAGATGCCAAAATTAATGACTTAGATCTTGTTAAAAAAGCCTATGAGGGTAATTTATCTATGGGTTCCACCATTAGTATAGAAAAAGAGAAGGAACCAAAATTTTTGGTATGGGCTTCTGCAGATCCATTGGGTGCTCCGCTTCAAAGAATTCAAATTATTAAAGGTTGGTTAGAAAATGGAGAACACCAAGAAAAAGTATATGACGTTGTATGCTCAGATGGATTACTTGTCAATTCGTCCACACATCGTTGTCCTGACAATGGAGCTAAAGTTGATATTGAAAACTGTTCTGTAAGTATAAATTCTGGAGCCTCAGAGTTGAAGACTTTTTGGTTAGACCCTGATTTCTTGATGAATCAAAGAGCTTTTTATTATGTAAGAGTTTTAGAAAATCCAGTTTGTCGATGGTCAACTTGGGACTCGATCAGAGCAGGTGTTGAACCAAGATCTGATATTCCAGCAACCATACAAGAAAGGGCCTGGACTTCACCAATTTGGTTTGAACCATCCAAATCTTGAAAAATTTATTTCTCTGTTAGAAAATTCTTTCAGTTACTATGAAAACCCTTTTTTCAAAGTTTAAAAATCTTTTGCTAATTGGTGCTTACAAAATCCTAGTGATTTTTGAGAAACTCACCAATAAGGGAATCGCCTTAGACTTCATTTCAAAAGATTACATTGATAATCCTTACAAAACTTACAACTTAATGAGGTCTCACAAACCGATTTTATTTTCTCAGACAACAAGATTGCATTGGGTCACTAAGATGGAATTTGCTCAGGAAATGTTGAGAGATAAGAGATTTAGTGTGGATGACCGTAAATATCCGATAGCAGATAAACGCAGAAAAGAATTCAAAAAAGCTGGCAGAGAAATAATGTTGGAACAATTCGAAAATCCCAGCATGTTGAAGCTTGATCCTCCTGATCATTCTCGAATCAGGAAACTCGTTCAGTATGGATTTACCAATAGATATATTTCTTCATTAGAGCCTGAAATTAAGTCCGTTGTCGATAACTGTTTAGATAAAATCCATAATCAAGATTCTTTTGATTTGATAGAGGATTTAGCAAAGCCCTTGCCCGCTATAGTGATTGCAAAAATGATGGGCCTTCCTGATAAAGACTTAGATCAATTTCAATCTTGGTCTGAGGATCTTCTCGTAGGAGTAGGCGGAATAGGAACTTCAAAAGAAGATATCAAAAAATCAGGTGATGCTTATGAGTCTTTAATTAATTATTTTGAAGAGATAATTTTAGAAAGAAAAGATTCACCAGGGGAAGATTTCATTGGTAAATTGATTAAGGCTGAGGAAGAAGGTGACAAATTAAACATCAAGGAAATGTATGGCACTTGCCTGCTGCTTTTAATTGCAGGTCATGAAACTACTACCCGTTTAATAGGAAATGGAATGTTTACATTGTTCAAACATCAAGAGCAATTCAATCATCTTAAAAATAATTACAACTTGATTCCCAACGCTATAGAAGAAATGCTTAGATATGAACCGCCAGTTCATGCCACGGTTAGATTTGCTGAAAATGATATGACCTATGATGAAAAATCCTACAAAAGAGGAACTGCTTTTGCAGTTAGTATTGCAGGTGCCAATAGAGATCCTGAGGCCAACAAAAATCCTAATGAATTTAATATTCTTAGAGAAGAAATAAAACATATTTCTTTTGGTTATGGTCCGCATATGTGTATTGGGGCAAGCTTAGCTAGAATAGAGTCTAGAATAGCTTTCGAAGTTTTATTTGAAAGATACCCTGGGATGGCTCTACTAGAGAAAAATCCTGTTTGGGGAAAAAATCTTATTTTTAGAGGGTTTAATCATTTAAAAATAAAATCTTAAAAAAAAGGCACCCTATTGGGTGCCTTTTTTTATAAAGAGTTTATTTAGAACTTATGTATAACTTCTAAACCTGCTCTCATACCTGGATAGTACTTAATTCTAGCACCACCACCTTGGCTTTGAGGATAGATAAGAGAGAAAGCTATATCATCTTTTTCATCAAGACAATTTGTGCAGAAACCTCTTAAGGAAGTTCCATTATTAAACTCTATCGTTGTAGAAAAGTTTAATCTTTCAACAGTATCGTTGAATGTAAGACCTTCTACTCTTTCGTCACCTAAAGCGATATCAGATTTATATGAGTAACTAGCACCTATAACTACATCACCGATATTTGTAGGCTGAACATGATTTACTGAAAGAATCATAGATTGTTCAGGAGTCCAAGGCATGCTTCCGCCTGCTCTTGAATAAGATCCAGCTGAGTTAGGATTACAAGCTGTAAAAGTACCATGAACTTCAGACCAATCTCTAGAATCATCACAATAACTATCATATTGTGCATCGATGTAGGAGTAATCAAAGTTAATTGTTGTACCCATACCAACTCTAGCAGTCATGTTTAAATCCAAACCATTAATGGTTGAAGCACCTGCATTTCTAGTTATACCAATTGGCAGTCCTTGAACAACAGAAACTTTAATGACTTGTTTATTAGTCCAGTCATAAGTGTATCCTGTTGCACTTAATCTTAAAGAATCGTTAAGAAAAGAACCTTTGTAACCAATTTCATACATTTCTAGTTCTTCCGGATCAAAACCTTGATCAACTAACTCTCTAAAATAAGTTGCAAATTGCCATCCGCCGCCTTTAAAGCCCGTAGCATAAGTGAACCATAACATGGAGTCATCTGTAGGCTTATAATCAATAGTCAGTTTAGGATCGGTTGAAGTCCAAGAAGCTTGGTTTGTTGCTGTAAAAGTTTGAGCTGTTGAAGCTATTGGCGCAATTCCAATTCCTTGAAGTGCAACTAAAGTTCCAAATGCAGCCATATAGTCTGCATTCCCAGCTGTATCATTAGCATCTATTGCAGCCAATGTTGGTATAGCTGCTGCTTGAGCTCCCAATGCAGCTATTCCGCCATCCACAACTGCTTTTTGTCCAGCAAAAGTTTGAGCAGTGTAATGGGTAGATGGATTAGCTGGATTAAAACCTGCTGCAGCAAGATTATTTGGAATTACTAATTGTGCAGGGACCCCAACTGCATTTGATGAGGTTATATAAGTCATTCCTTTAGTATCATAAGTATATCTAGCTCCCAAAGTAATATTCCATTGATCTGCCATTGGGATAGTTACCTGACCAAAAGCAGCTGAAGATTTATTATTTATCCTTAAATCTAAAGCAGCAGTTCCATGATTTTCATAAAATTGAGAAGTAGCAATTCCCCAATCTTCTGCCAAAAGAGCATTAGTTTGGGCTGGTCCAGTGTAGGTTCCTGCCATATAAGCTTGAAGATTTGTTATTGCTCCAGCAGTAAATATTCCACCATCAGCAACAGCAACTCCAGCAGCTCCTGCCATATTAAATGCTCCTTCGGGACCTGTTTTAAAAACATCGATTCTGTCACCGTAATCTAAAAAGGAATAGATTCCAGCAACCCATTGAATTTCGTCTTCAGCTTTTGAACTCCATCTCAATTCAATATTTGACTGGTTAGTTTTTTGAATAGAAGACTGAGAAAAAGATTTTGCAGCTGTTGCATCAAAATCCTTTAATTCTTCACCTTGGTTTTGGTTAGTAGATGCAATTACAGTCAAATCATAATTATCTCTAAAAAGTTTTATACGCGCTGCTAATAAAGAGTCGTCTCTTCTGTCAAAAGTATTTTCACTTTGAGCAGTAGAATAAGGATCAGCTCTTAAGGCTGCAATTGCTGCATCATCAGATGCGTAAGCTGCGGCAGCTGCAAGATTCGTCTGAAAGACATCTAGGCCTTGAGCTGCTGCTGCAGCACTAGCCTTTATGAGATTAAACTGTTGAGCGCTACATTCTGTAGCATTTCTACAAATTTTCACTTCGGATACAAGACCATCAACCTTTGAGACGGCATTCTCTGCAGTAAAAGACCACTCCATATCAGAACCTTCCCCAAAAAGGGAAAATCTAATATTTTCGTTTTTTGGTCCATCATCAGATCCGCCAAAACTAGTGTCTGTATGAACACCTTCAATGTCTTGATAACCAATAACCATTCGACCATAAAGACCATCACTTAATTCTCCGGATAACATGTAGCTTAAAGACTCATAGCCAGAGTCGCCTGCCCCTACTTTGATTTTTTGTTCAAACTCACTAGTTGGTTTTTTATAAAAAATACTTACGGCGCCTCCTAAAGCATTTCTACCGTATAACGTTCCTTGAGGACCTTTCAAAATTTCAATACGTTCTATATCTACTAATCCAGACATAACTGATTGAACTCTTGGCATGTAAACTTCATCGACAAACAATGCGTTTGATGATTCGGAACCGATATCAAATTTAGTTGAGCCAATTCCCCTGAGCCAGATGTTCGCTCTTCCAGGATCTTCACCAGACATCATCATGTCAGGAATCATATTTGTTAAATCATTAGTATCTCTAACACCAGCGTCTTCTAGCATATCGCCAGAAAAGGCTTGAAGTGCTGAAGGCACATCCAATAAGTTTTGTTCTCTCTTTTGAGAGGTAACTACCATTTCTTCTAAAGCTTCTTGAGCTAAAGTAAAGGTAGAAGTAAGAAGAAGAGTTATAGAAACTCCATACTTTAAAAAGGTCTTAATCATTTTTCCCCCTAGTTAAACTAATTCGACATGATGTCGATTTCAGGTGTGGATTCTATCAAAAAGTAAGATGATTTGTGCACTAAAATGGTGCTTCTCAGTACTATCCGATATTTAGGTGTCAAAAAGTTAAACCTAACTAAAAGAAGACTTCCCCCAAGAAAATAAATATGATTACATTTAGTCTTTGTTTTAAGAAGGAGATGAGATGCAACTAAGATATTTTAACCAACCCCATTTTGAAAATGGATCTCTCAAGCTAATATCGCAAGTTTTGAAAGAACATGGGATAAGTAAGCCACTAATTTGTACTGATCCCGGTCTAGTGGCTATTGGAATGACAGACAAAATTCGTAATCTCCTTTCAAACGAATTATCTCCAACTTTTTATACAGAAACTCCTGCCAATCCAACAGAACAAGCTGTAAATGATGCTTTGCATATGTATAAACAGAATGATTGTGATGGTGTAGTTGGGTTTGGCGGAGGTTCAAGTATGGATCTTGCTAAGGCAGTTGCGTTAATGGCAAATCATGAAGGTAATGTCGTAGATTATTCTGTCAATGAAGGTGGTACTGGAAAAATTACAGAAACAGTTCCAACAATTGCCATCCCAACCACTTCTGGAACAGGAAGTGAGGTCTCTCTTGGGGCAGTCATAATTATGAATGATGGGAGAAAATTAATTTTGGCAAGTGATTATTTAGTACCAAATGCAGCCATTTGTGATCCAGAATTAACTATGGGTCTTCCTCCGGTGCTTACAGCTGGAGCAGGAATGGACGCATTAACTCATTGTATTGAAGCTGTTTTATCCCCTTTGGATGATCCACCGGCTGAGGCAATCGGCCTAGATGGTGTAGAAAGGATTATAAGAAAAGAAAGTCTTGTTAGAGCTTGCGAAGATGGCCAAGACAAAGATGCTAGATGGAACATGATGATGGCATCTACTGAAGGAGCAATGGCTTTTTCAAAGGGCTTAGGAGCTGTACATTCAATGAGTCATGCTGTTGGAGCAGATCAAGAACTTAGATTGCATCATGGCACTTTAAATGGTGTGATTTTGCCAACAATCTTGAGATTCAATAAAGACCATGTGGGAGATAAATACGCAAGAATTGCTAGAGCAATGGGTAAAGAAGAATCAACTGACTTAGCGGACGAGATAGAAAAATTAAATGAAAAGATTGGTCTTCCAAATGGGTTAGCTGCCATGGGGGTCACGGAGGAGATGATTCCTGCCTTAGTAGAGCATTCAATGACTGATCCTAGTAATATGACGACGCCAAGATTACCTTCTCAAGATGAATGGGAAAAACTGTTTTTAGAGGCAATGTAATTTAAATAGGATTTGAATATGGAAAAAGTTTGTTTAGTAATTGGAGCTGGAGCCGGTATTGGAGGAACTGTGGCAAAAAGATTTGCCAAAGAAGGATACCATGCATATCTAGCAAGAAGGACAGATGAGGAAGGACTCAATAAATTAATAAAAGAAATTTCAGATGCAGGAGGAAAAGCTTCTGGTTCTTTGCTTAATGTAATTGAAGAAAATTCAATTGAAGATTTAGTAAATAAAATCGAATCCGACATAGGTCCAATTGATACTGTTATTTACAATATCGGAGCTCAAATAGGCGATCGCTCTTTAGCCGAAACTAGTTATAAAGCATTTGAAATGGGTTGGCGTATGGCTACTTTTGGCTTGTTTAGACTAGCTCAGGTTTTGACTCCAAAAATGAAGGAAAGACAAGAAGGAAATATTATAGTGACCTCTGCTACTTCTGCAGTAAGGGGTAATAAAGGACAACACTCGCATGCAGCGGCAATGGGAGGTAGAAGAATGCTATGCCAATCATTGAATGCTGAGTTTGCGAAATCAGGTATTCATGTTGCCCATGTCATTATTGACGGGGCGGTGGATGCTCCTGATACTCTTGGAAAGATGTTGGGCTCTGACTTATTTGAAAAATTTAAAAAGCAGAAAGGTGTTGATGGCATGATTTTGCCTGAGAATGTTGCCGATACTTATCTCTTTTTAGCACAACAAACTAAATCAACTTGGACTCATGAGATTGATATAAGAGCTTTCTCAGACCAAGCTTGGTGGAATCATTAATTTATATAGGAGATTTTCATGAGATATCTATCTTTGATTTTAGTTGTTATATCCACTTCTCTTTTTAGCATGCATCATGAAAAATTAGACGTTATCGTTTTTGCGATTGATTTAGAAATAATTGATGGCCAAAAAAATAAAGCTAGAAACTTTGTTTCAAGAATTACAGACAACGTAAATAAAAAAGAGCCGCAAACACTAGTTTATCAATATCATTTTTCAAAAAAAGAAAATAAAGTTTTTCTTTTGGAAATTTATCCCAATAACGAAGCAGCTTTAATCCATATGGATAATTTTCTAGGGAGTAAATGGGAGGCTGAGTTTGTCAAAAACTTTTCAATAAGTAATTTTCAGGTTTTAGGAAACGCAAATTCAAAACTTAAGAAATCTTTAGAGCCATTTACTAAAGATTTCCGAAGTAACCTTTTAGGTTTTGATAGAGTTGCAAATCAACTCGGCGAGGAAATTTCTAAGATTAAATAACTTTTAACTTACGAAGTTATTTAGTCTCTCAAAGGCATTAATAAAATCCTCTTTAAATTCTTGCACAACATCACTTGCTGAGATGCTTTGGTTCATTAGACCAACTCCTTGTCCTACCCAATAGGTAGCAAGATCTTTTGCTCCTTCATGACCTCCAGCAGCTAGTTTATTAACCTTTTGCAAAGCTGGCTCTGCAACCATTGGTTGCAATGGCATTGGTAAAGGTTCTGGAGCGCTATCTGCCTCCCAAGCTTGAGTCCATGGAGTAACTAATTGTCTAGAATGTTTGCCAGTTCTGCTTCTTGACCTGACTGTTTGACTAGAATTTGCTGCAACCATTTTCTCTTTAATCACTGGCTCTACTTCCGACTCAATTGTAGTTAACCAAACTGAGCCACACCAAGCTCCTGAAGCACCCATAGCCATGGCTGCCGCCATTTGCTTGCCGGTTACAATGCCGCCAGCAGCTAAAATGGGAACATCACCATATGGCTGAATAGCTTGATGAACCTCTGGAATTAAAACCATGGTAGAGACACTTCCACAATGTCCTCCTGCTTCGGTGCCAGAAACAACTAAAATATCAACTCCGGCTTTAACTTGATTGATTGCATGTTCTGCAGTTCCTAATAGTGCAGCAACTTTACAATCATTATCTTTGCCCATTTGAATCATCCAGTCTGGTGGGACGCCAAGTGCATTAGCAATGATTTTTATTGGGTGTTTAAAAGCTACATCTAATAGGGCTTTAGCTCCATCGGACTGTGTATTTTGAGCAAAGCCTGATCCACCAGTGTCAATTTCTCTTAACTCTGGAGCATCAATACCATGATTTTCTAAAACATCGGTTCTGAAATCTGCATATTCTTGAGGAATCATTTTTGCAAGCTTCTCAGCGTCAAATTTTTCATCTTTTCCAACCATTTTATTTGGAATTAATACATCCACTCCATATGGTTTTCCATCGATATGTTCGTCAATCCATTTCAATTCTTTTTCCAATTGTTCTGGAGACATACCAACTGCGCCTAGAACGCCACAGCCTCCTGCTTTGGAAACTGCTACAACAACGTCTCTACAATGTGTAAATGCCACGAGAGGAAACTCTATATCT
The DNA here is from genome assembly GCA_902561325.1 of uncultured SAR86 cluster bacterium. Classification (GTDB taxonomy): domain Bacteria; phylum Pseudomonadota; class Gammaproteobacteria; order Magnimaribacterales; family AG-339-G14; genus MEDG-81. Next base: position 214,156 of record CACEOL010000001.1, read on the forward strand.
AACATTTCGCAAATTCTTGAATTCATCATTTTTATACCTCTTTATTTCTAATCATTAATATCTTCTAAATTTCAATTCAAATCAAGATTTTTGTATTAAAATTTATTTATGCCTAACAAGACTACTATCCCAGTCTCTTTCATTGTTATTTTACTATCTACTCTTATAGCTTTTGCTGCCAATCAAGGAAGTGTTTCTATTTCAAACATTCCGCTTTTTGGATTTGTAGTGTTCTTAATTTTTGTAATTCAATGGCTTGTCTTTATTCCGTCTTTCATTAACAGAACGGAACATTTTTTTGATTTAACCGGGTCGCTTACTTTTATGTCAGCTTCTCTTTTTACTCTTATGGCTATACCGGAAATATATTTACGAGATATCGTAATTACATTATTAGTCGTAATGTGGGCTACCAGACTTGGTTCTTTTTTATTTTTTCGAGTTAGAAAAGATGGAGGCGACGGAAGATTTGAAATCATGAAAACTAGGTTTTGGTGGTTTTTAATGACTTGGAATATTCAGGGAATGTGGGTATTTTTATCTTTAGCTGCAGGTCTTGCCGCAATGACCTCGCAAAATAAAGTTGAGGCAGATATCTTTTTAGTTATAGGCACTTTGATTTGGATTTTGGGTTTTTCTATAGAAGTTATCGCAGATAATCAGAAATCGAAATTTAGATCTAACCCTGAAAATAAAGACAAATTTATTACAACTGGGATTTGGTCTTGGTCAAGACATCCAAATTACTTTGGCGAAATTCTTTTGTGGATAGGAATTACTTTAATAGCTTTACCAGTTCTTCAGGGCTGGCAATTCATAACACTTATATCACCTATCTTTATTATCATCCTTTTGACCCAAATAAGTGGTGTGAGGTTACTTGAATTAAGAGGTAGAAAAAAATGGGGGAACAACGAGGAATATCTAAAATATATTAAAAAAACGTCTGTTTTGATTCCTTTGCCGCCAAAAAATAAAGACTAAGACTTCAATATTTTAATGACATCTTCTGTTAAGTAAGAGATAGAAGGATTTAGTATGCCGTGTAGTGACAAATTTTCTTTTTTAATTTAAATTTATTCAATGACAGAATTAACTTTGTACCACAATGGTCCCTCTACATGTTCTCAAAAAGTAAGACTAATTTTAGAATTAAAAAAATTGCCATATGTCTCAAAAGAAGTGAATTTATTGGCTGGAGAGCAGCACAGCCCTGAATACGTAAAGTTAAATCCTAATCATGTCGTTCCGACATTAGTAACAAAAAACGATATTCTAATTGAGTCCAATTTGATTGTTGAATATTTAGATGATGCTTTTCCAGAAATTCCAGCAAGACCATCTTCACCTGAAGCAATTCATAAGGTTCGTCTTTGGATGAAATATATTGATACATTTCAACAATATACTGGGCCCATAACTCACGGAATTGCCGTACGAAAACTTCAAATGGACAAGTCTGATGAAGAGAAAGAAGCGGATCTTCAAAACATACCTGATCCAGTTAAAAGACAAGCTAGAAAAGAAACAATAGAAAAAGGAATAGATGCTCCTATAGTTATGAATTCGCTCAAAAAAGCTGGTGAATTTTTAGACCAACTTGAAACGAATATAGAAGATAGTGGTTGGATTGCTGGAGATAAATTTAGTATGGCAGATGCTTGTGTCCTACCCTATATTCAACGTTTTGATCATCTAGCACTTTCTGAAGCTTTCAGTGAAGAAAAAAGACCTAAAATAAATAAATGGTTCAGAAAAGTGAAAGATTTAGATTTTTTCGACAAAGCTGTAACCAATCATATTCCTTCTCGTTTGGTAGAAATGATGAATACCTTTGGAGAAGAAGTTAAAGATCGAGCATTAAATTTAATGGAGAAAAAATAATTTGCAGTTATCATATTTTATAAGTTAAGCCTGCTGCTTCTACTCCTGCAATTGCACAAATCTCATCACGATCAGGTAAATCTCCTGAAACGCCAACAGCACCAATTACATCATCACCTTTTTTAATCATTATTCCTCCGGGAGATGGAGCTATTTTATTTCCAGACATAGCTCTAACAGAATGGAAAAAATGAGTTTGTTCGGGTTGAGCGCCAATGAGATTTCTGATTTCTCTGCTTGAAAAGCCTATTCCAAAACAGCCCCATGCTTTGGCAAAGGCAATATCAGGTCTAATGATAGCTGAATTATCCTCCATTGCAGAACTTACTAATACTCCTCGAGTATCAACAACTGCAATCGTGACAGGCATCATATTCTCCTCTCTGGCTGTATTTAAACAACCTTCAACTATTTTTTGTGCTTCTTTAAGGGTAATCATATTTATCTCCTGAATTTAAAAATCTTGAAATTAAAATATTTAATTTACATTACTTTTTTTCGAACTTATAAGACTTAGATCTTTTAAAGGCCTCTCTCTCAAAAAGCATGTCGGTGTATCTTTTTATATTTGGTTTGAATGCTTGCTCTATGCCAAGTGATTCAGCGACAACAAAAGCATAACTCACACAAATGTCTGCAATTGTAAAACGATCTGAACATAAATATTCTCTATCGTTTAAAGTTGTCTCTAATAATTTACACCTTGAGACAAACCATCTGCTGTAACCTTCTACTGCAGCATCCGCAACGCCTGGTTCTTGAAGTTTGTATCTAAGAACAACCGTTTGTGGAAAAGTTAAAGTTGCATCAGAGTGGAAAAGCCAATTTAAATAAGCTGGATAATCAGGCTCATCTGGCATAACTCTCAAATCAGTCGGTCCATATTTCTCAACTAAATATTGGGACATCGCAACAGATTCAGTCATTTTCACTTCGCCGTCTATCAAATAAGGGATTGTTCCTAGCATGTTGATATCCAAATATTCTTTCATGAACATTCTGGGTGGAAAAGGCATCATCACGAGCTCGTAATCTATGCCCATCTCTTCTGCGGTCCAAATTGGCCTCATTGCCCTTGAAGCTTCTGTTCCCCAAATCTTAATCATTTTCTTTTCTCCCAATATGATTTAGCCTTGTATACTAAATTTTAAAATAATATTTATTATAGGAGAAAACATGATAGGAGTACTTGTTAAATTAAACATTAAAGAAGGTAGTGAAAAAGACTTCGAAGAAAACATGCTGAAACTTGTAGAAGCAACAAATGCAAATGAGCCTGGTGTTTTCTACTACGGTCTATTAAAAACAGATAATCCTCAAACTTATCAAATGATAGAGATATACAAAGATGCCGAAAGTCATGCTCATCATTCCCAAACTGAACACTTTAAAACATTGGGTGGAGCACTAGCACCATTTCTTGCTGGAGCACCAGAAATTACTGTTCACGAGGAAATAAAATAGCTCTAAAAGAAAATTATTTAAGAGCGGTATCAAGCCAAAAAATATCCTTAGATGACGCTCAGCTTAAATTAGCTGAGCGTTTAGATACTTGTTTGCAAGAAATAAATATTGAAAAAGGTTTTTTTAGCCTTTTTTCTAGAAAAACTCCTCAAAGAATTTATATTCACGGAGATGTAGGGCGTGGAAAAACCTTTCTCATGGATATGTTATTTGAAGAAATAAATCATGAGAAAAAAATAAGACTGCACTTTCATCGCTTTATGCAAAATCTTCATGAGCGCTTAAAAAAATACGAAGGGGCAACTGATCCTTTAAAAAGAATAGTTAAAGATTTATCTAAAAAATATGAGTGTCTTTGTTTTGATGAATTCTATGTTGAAGATATTGCAGACGCCATGCTGCTAGGAAAATTCATGACTGAGCTTTTTGAATCTGATTTATCCTTTTTTGCAACTTCAAACATTTCTCCAAAAAATTTATATGAAGGTGGATTACAAAGAAAGCTCTTTTTACCTGCTATAAATGCTATTGAAAGTGCTTGTGAAATATACCATTTAGATTCTGAAATTGATTTTAGATTAAGAGCTTTGGAAAAAAGTGGAAGTTATTTTTATCCAGCTGAGAATAATAAAGAAATCATAGAAAAAATTTTTAAAGAAATTACCCAAAATAGAAAAGCTGAGGAGAATTTCGTAACAATAAATAATAGGAAAGTTAGTGTCTTAGCTTTTTCTAAGGGAGTCTTATGGGTAAATTTTTTACAAATCTGTTCATCTCCTAGAAGCGCTACAGATTACATAGAAATATCAAAAGAGTTTCATACAATTATTTTGACCGATGTGCCCATCATAAATTCTGATGACGAAGCAAGACGTTTTATTTCTTTTATAGATGAGTGTTACGACAGAAAAGTAAAATTAATCATTTCAGCAGCTGAACTCCCTGAAAAAATTTATGTCAAATCTAGACTAGAAGAAAAATTTAAAAGAACTGTCAGCAGATTAACCGAGATGCAGTCTAAAGATTACCTCTCTCAAGCTCACTTAGCTTGAAAATATATGTATAGACTCCATATAAAAGGTATAAATGTTAATATAAAAATATGAAAGACATAGTAGAAACTAATTTTGCAATTGGCCAGGTAGTTAGACATAAACACCTAGATTTTAGAGGTGTAATATTTGATGTTGATCCTGAATTCAATAACACTGAAGAGTGGTACCAAAGTATACCGGCTCAAATAAGGCCTAAAAAAGACCAGCCTTTCTATCATGTTTATGCTGAAAATGAGGAGGTCTTTTACACCGCCTACGTTTCACAACAGAATTTACTAGCTGATAATTCCCTTGAGCCTGTAGCTCATCCAGATGTTCATGAAAATTTTGGCCCATTTGATGGGAAAAAATACGAAGTTTTGGAAGTTACTAGAAACTAGCTTTCTTCGGCTAGCAATACGCAAATACAGAACAAATCCATAGCTTCTGACAGCTCATCAAGCTCAACCTGAGTCGGAGCTATCCGAATGTTTTTATTTTCCAAGTCCTTACCATAAGGAAAAGTTGCTCCTAATGGAGTAAGTTTCAGGCCTGCTTCCTCACAAAGTTTATAAATTTTTGAAGCATTGCCATTTAAAGAATCAAAAGAGACAAAATACCCTCCACTAGGTTTTGTCCACTTTGCTAGACCTTCCGGCAACTCATTCAACTTTTCTTGAACAAGGTCGAATTTAGGTTTGATTATTTTTGCTAATTTTTGCATATGCTCTGTTAGAGCTTTCTTTGAATTAAAAATCCTAGCATGTCTTGCTTGATTTACTTTGTCAGAGCCCAATGAAAACTTAGAAAAATAATTAACAAAGTTTTCCATATTGTTTGGTGACAAGGAAATAAATGCCAAACCTGATCCAGCTAAAGAAATCTTACTTGTGCTACCAAGCATAACTAATGAATCGTGCGCATTTTTGTCAATGAATATTTTTTCTATGTCAGGTAGTTTTTTTGAATCATCAAAATCATGAACTGCATAGGCATTATCAAAAATAATTTTGAAGCCATCCCTATTAATGGTTGCCAAAGCTTCTATTTTTTCTTTAGAGAAAATCTCTCCAGTGGGGTTTGAATGTTTGGGTACACAAATCATCCCCTTTATAGTTTCATCAGTTTCTAACAAATTTTCTATTGAATCTAAATCGGGTCCATCTCCCTCTAATGAAACAGATATCATTTTTATTCCTAATTTTTCCAACATTGCAAAGTGACGGTCGTATCCGGGAACAGGGCATAAAAAAGTAACTTTATCGAGATCTTTCCAGGCTACTTGCCCATCGCCATGAAAAATCATGCTATGTAAATAATGTCCTAATAAAGTCAAGCTGCTCGTACCATTAACAAAAATATTTGCTGGATTAGAGTTAAGAACCCAACCAGCTAATTTTCTAGCAGAGGGAAGTCCTTCTAGAATTCCATAATTTCTTGTGTCGACCTTATCTTGGATAAAGTCCCCTTTGATTGCAGTTTCCAAATTATCAGACAGGTCTAGCTGTTCAGAGGATGGCCTACCCCTTGTTAAGTCTAAGAGTTTTTTTGAATTTTTAAATTTTTGATATTCTTTTTTTATTTTCGATATATCGTCGCTTAGATTCATAAGATTTAGCTATCTATTTATTATTTGTAAATTGTTAATTTCTGCATGCTCTTTAAGCCTTTCATCAGGTGATACTACTATAGTATTTTTACATTTTTCTACTAAAGGCAAATCATGAATTGAGTCTGTATAGAAAGTTGCCTTCTCTAAATTTACTTTCTTTTTTCTACACCATTCTGAAACATGAACTAATTTACCCTTATCAAAATTTGGCTCACCTGTTGTTTCCCCTGTTACTTTGTCTTCTACAAATTCTGTTTTTGTACCTAAAAACTCTTCTACTCCAAAGAAATTAGCAAAACCCTTAACTATAAAATCCAAAGCCCCTGAAGCAATGAGCACATCATCTTTTTTATGCTTTTCTAACAACTCGAAAGTTAAATCATCAATTAAAATATCCTGTGAAGAGCTTATAAAGCTTGTAACCAATAAATCTACTTCATTTTTACTCTTTCCAATTAAAGGATATAAAAGGAATCTCATGTAATCCTTAAAATTTAAATTTCCCGAACGATAGTCTTTGTCGAAAGCTTTAATCTTCTTAAGGTAAAAATCTTTATCTAACATTCCTTGTTTTACAATATATTTAGTAAAATGAAATTCACTATCAGCGCATAAGAGCGTATCGTCTAAGTCAAAAATTACCAGTTTATTCATTTACTTACTTGATTTCTAAAGTCTATTAAAGCACTTCTGTATGCTTCTTTTTTAAAATCTACAACTTGATTTAATGGGAACCAAAAAGGTACCCAGCTATATTGATCAAATTCAGGAGTATTCTCTTTATTTAAATCAATATCTCCTGAAATAAGTTTAAGTAAAAAATATTTTTGAGCCTGGCCTTTAAATTTTCCACCAAGAACTCTGGATCGAATATTTTTTGGAATATCGTAGTATATTAAGTTTTTACTTACTGCTGTTATCTCCACATTGTTCTTTTCTAGACCTACCTCTTCATTTAATTCTCTGAACATTGCAGTCTCTATGTTTTCGTCTTCATCCACACCTCCTTGCGGGAATTGCCAATTTTCAGTATTTCTTCTTTTGCAGAATAAAACCTTGTTATCTTTGTTAAAAACTATCATCGCAACGTTCAAGCGATAGCCCGACTTAATTTTTAAGGTCATTTTATCTTGAGATTAAATTTTTTTGATTCAACTATTTCTCTAACTTCATTGAAAGAAGTTTCCTCTATTTCAGCAAAATCATTATTATCAATTATTATGGATGTTGTTGACCTCGTTCCATAAATATCAGTAGCAATAAATCTATAAGGAAACTCCCTGCCATGATTTTCTTTTGTGAAAGCTTCTGAAAATTCTAAAGGTTTGTTTACTGGAGATTGCATCATTGTAAAAAGATTTTTTCCAGAGATTTCGGAAGATAAGATTTTTTTAAAATCTTCTTCTGCACTTTTTATTTTTTCTGATTTCTGTTCTATAGGTTTATTCCCTATTGCATATATTTCTCCTTCAGTAAGTTTTTTCTCAAGGCCTCTGTTAGAACAAATCAATCCTTCAACTCCATCGAATAAAATTAAATTAAAGCCTTGGTAATTCAGGAAATCAATCTCATCTATATATTCTGAAGAAGAATGGTTTGACAGCACAAAATCTTTAACCAAATCTCCTCTGCTTGCTAAATCTTCTAAAGATTTTTTTTTAGTACTCAATAAAGTAAATTCTCTTACGTTTGTAACAGCTGCAAACTTTCCTTTTTCGCTTAAAGCCATCCATGTTCCGTCAAAGTTTTTGTCTTTACCAGCTAACACTCCCGGGCTTGAATCCCACCAATGCATACTTTCAGTTGGCCTTTCATAAAATTCATCTCTATTTGAGGTAAGAACTAACTTATAGTCGCTTTTTGGATTGAGGGCTAAAACAATTAGGCACATAAAAAAAGGAAAAAGTTTATCAGACTGTTTTAATAAGGGATAATCATACTTCTACATGTTTGAATTTTTTCTAGGCTTAGTTTTATTAGGCATTCTGGCTGGTCTCCTTTCTGGTTTTTTTGGAATAGGAAGTGGAGTCATCTTAGTTCCTGCCTATGTCTTTTTATTCAATTTATTAGATCTGCCTCCAGAAATAATTCCCATATTAGCTACAGGTACGTCTATGACCACTATGGCTATAACTATTCCGATGGCTGCTTACATTCATTTTAAAAATAATAATGTAGAACTGGAAATTGTAAAAAAAATGTTTTGGATGGCATTTGCCATGACTTTACTAGGAAGATATGTAGCATTGTTTATAGAAAGCTCAACTCTCCAGATCATCATTGCAGTATCTTTAATTTTGGCAGCTCTTCAAATAGCTTTTGACTTTTCACCAAAATCAAAAAATCTTCACAAAAGTTCTCTGGAGTTAATTTTTGTTGCGGGATTGTTGGGATTAGTCACTTCTTTCGTTGGAATTGGCGGAGGAATTCTTATGGTTCCTTATTTTTTATATAAAGGATTAGATCCTCATAAGGCAATTGGCACTTCTTCTCTCATGGGCTTTGCCCTTGCAGTATCTGGAGCCCTTGGAGCCTTGATGTTTGCTCCTATTGCCTCAAAAGAAATTGAGTTTTTTGTGGGATCAGCATTCATACCGGCTGTAATAATTACAGGGTTATCTAGTATTTACTTCGCTAGACTAGGGGCTAATCTTTCTGCTAAAACTGACAGTAGATATCTGAAGTTAGCGTTTTCTGTTCTCATAATAATTGCAGCTTTAAGAGTCTTTTATATTACTTTTGTATGATTGTTGAAATAGATCCCATAGCATTTTATATACCTCTTCCTTTTTTTGGTTGGTGGCCAATCTATTGGTATGGGATTTCTTGGTTAGTAGCAATTTTATCAATAAATTACATCGCTAGACTTTACGCACCATCTACTGGAGTTATTAATAAAAAGCTTATTGATGACTTTATTTTTTATGGTGTTTTGGGAGCAATAATTGGGGGAAGAATTGGCTATATGGTCTTTTATGGGCTTGATAACCTTGTTAGAGATCCCATGGCACTCTTTAAAATTTGGGAGGGAGGTTTGTCATTTCATGGAGGATTGCTCGGTGTACTGACAAGCTTTTTAATTTTTTCAGAAAGCAGGAAAATTTCTTTTTTTGATTTATCTGATCACATGGCAATTTATCTTCCATTAGGCCTAGGTTCTGTCAGGATTGGAAATTTTTTGGGAGGTGAGCTCCTTGGAAGACCTACTGAAATGCCATGGGGAATTATTTATTCCAACGATCCTTTGGGCTTAGTTAGACATCCATCTCAACTTTACCAAGCATTTTGCGAGGGTTTCCTGATGTTTTTTATTCTATTTTTTTTAGCAAAAAAACAACCTCCAAAAATGTTTTTATCTGGAATGTTTTTACTTTTGTATGGATTGTTTAGGTCAATTACAGAAAATTTTAGAACGCCTGATTCTCACATAGGATTTGACGTATTTGATACTTTCACAAGGGGTCAGCTCTTATCATTACCAATGATAATTTTTGGTATAGTTTTAATATATTTAAGCTTAAAAAAAAATAATGAAACAGTATCTTGAGTTAATAGAAAAAATACTTGAAGAAGGTATAGAAAGATCAGACAGAACTGGAACGGGAAGGAAAAGTATCTTTGGACATCAAATGCATTTCGATCTAGAAGAAGGATTTCCTTTAGTAACTACTAAAAAAGTTCATTTGAAATCAATTATCCACGAATTGATATGGTTTTTAGCCGGTTCAACCAATATTAAATATCTAAAAGATAATGGTGTTTCAATTTGGGATGAATGGGCAGATGAAAATGGAGATTTAGGCCCAGTATATGGAGCACAATGGCGATCTTGGCCAGATTCTAATGGTGGAAAAGTTGATCAGATAAAAAATCTTGTTGAAAGTATTAAAAATAATCCAAATTCAACAAGACACATTGTAAGCGCTTGGAATCCTGCTTTAGTTGACGAAATGGCCCTTCCTCCGTGTCATGCATTATTTCAATTTTTCGTAGCTAATAAAAAAATCTCATGTCAGCTTTATCAAAGAAGTGCGGATGTTTTTCTTGGAGTACCTTTCAATATTGCATCTTATGCACTGCTAACAATGATGATTGCTCAAGTCTGTAATTTGAAGCCTGGTAAATTTGTTCATACCTTAGGAGATGCTCATTTGTATTTAAATCATCTTGATCAAGCAAAACTTCAAATTTCTAGAAAACCATTTAATTTACCTACTATAAAGATAAATTCTGAAATAAATAGATTAGAAGATTTCGCTTATGAGGATTTTGAAATTTTAAACTATGAAAGCCATCCAGGTATCTCCGCACCGATTTCAGTTTAATGTCCATCAAATTAATTTGTGCTATTTCCAAAAATAATGTGATTGGAAATGAGAATAAACTTCCTTGGAATATTTCCGAAGATTTAAAAAGATTTAAAGAACTTACTACAAATAATTGGATTGTGATGGGCAGAAAAACTTTTGACTCTATTGGAAGACCTCTTCCGAATAGAAAAAATATTGTTCTAAGCAAAAATAAAAATTTAAGAATTGATTCTGTAGAAGTATTTAACTCTCCTCAAGATGTAATTGAAGCTTATAAAAATAATAACTCTCAAAACGATCTATTCATAATAGGGGGAAACTATATTTATGAATTATTTTTAGAATATTGTGAATATCTTTTGATTACATACGTAGATAAAGATTATTTAGGAGACGCTTTCTTTCCAAAAGTAAAATGGGATGAATGGAAATTAATAAGTGAAGAAAGTAAGTATGACGAAAAAGAACAGGTTAACTATTTTTTTAGAGACTATAAAAAAATTTAGCTTTCTTCTAAATCTTTAATTCTGAGTTGAAGCAGTTCAACTCTTCTCTTTTCTTTCTCAGTATAAGTAAGCCAGTTCAAAGCTTGAGTTCTTAATTTATCTTGTTTTTTCTCTCGAGCTTCTTTATCTTTGATTTTTATATCAGATAATCTATCGATTGCCGTTCTAAAGAATTTTGTGGCATCTTCGAAATCTTGGAGCTCGTAAGCAACTTGGCCTAAAAGAATATTTACAGTAACTGGGTCTTTTAATTTGCCCTTTTTAAGACCTAGTTGAAGAGATTGCTTAGCTTTTTTATATCTATCAGTAGCTAAGTAAATTTGTCCAAGAAAAACATATAACTCACCCTCTTCAGATTTCATTGCGGCTTTTTCATAGACCGGTTCGGCTTTATCTAGTTCTTGGGCCATATGCCATCCTTGAGCAAGGTATTTGAGATGCTTTTCATTTTCTTCAACAAATTCTTTTTCTATTCCATATTTCATAACCCTTGCGGCCTTGAGAGGTGCTTCTGCTCTCATCAATAATTGATAAAGTGATACATACTCAGTTTCTTTATCCAAAAGCCTTTGATCATGAGCTGCTTCCAAAGAGGAGAGCTGATTTTTTTCTTGTTTAAGTTCTCCATAAACCCCAGAAAGCTGAGTCCAATATCTTTTCTTAGGATAAAACCTAACCAGTTCTTCAAACAAAGGAAGCATGTCTTTGATTCTTTCGTTTTCGTTGTAAAGTGCAATTAACAGGTTGTACGTGGATTCTTTAGGTTTTGACTTATTTGCTTTAGCAACGCACAAAGCTCGTTCAGAAAACTTAAGTGCTTTTTTCTTGTCTTTTAGTTGCCAATAAGAAGCTGCAATAATGTCAAAGCCAAGTGAACTTGGGTTACTTTCCATTGAAATCCATTGTTCCATATAATCTATGGCAGTTTTATAGCTTCCCTCTGCATAAGAAAGCTGTCCAAGCATAGAGATGACATTGGATTTTAATCTTGGATCAGCATCTTCTATAGAGAGAAATTTTTTATAGTTTCTCTTGGCAGATTTAAGATCATCATTCACAGAATCAATATAAGCGAAGTAATAATACATCTGAGCCTTGTCAGGGTCTGTAAGAGTAGAATCAGCTTGCATTTTAGTTAGTACATTTTTAGCCTTCACAAGGTCTTCATTTTCTGCTTGCAAAAAAGGGAAGAGTTCCTTCAGATATCTTTGAGCTTGTTTGCTAGGTAATTTAGCTACTTGTCTTTTAGGTTTTGACAATTCAGAGCCAAGACATTTCTTTAGAGTGTAACCAGGAAAATCAAATTTTGTTTGTTCTGGATTATCCTTGTTTTGCAAAAATGAAAAATTTGAAAATAAAAAAAGTAAAATAAATATTCTAAACATAATTTAACCTTGTATACCTCTGCAGTTTTCTGGAATGTAGCCCGGACCCTTGCCTTCTCCTTCAAGAACAAAAGTTATTCTTTGTGTTACGCCTTCGACTTCCACAGCATTTCCATCTCTTATAAGAGGCTTATATTTATATCTTAACGCAGCTCTAATTGCAGCTCTATCAAAAATTCCTTGCGGAATAGATTGAATAACTTCTGGATCTCTAACTGATCCTACTTCAGTTACAACATACTTTAGAACTACACAGCCTTCTATACCTCTTTCTGCAGCTCTTCTTGGATATTGTGGTGGCACTTGAAATATTGGAACGTATGATCCATCCATAAAGACTCCAGACCTTCTTCTCTTGAAGTTCAAATTTGGATTTACAGATTGATCAAGTAATTCTTCAATATTTTCAATATCAACCTCAGGTGGAAGTTGATCAGGCTCTGGCTCAGCCTCTTCTGGTCTCTCAACAGAATCAATAAGCTCTGGATCACGAACAGGCATGACAACGTCAACTATTTTTCTCAATTTCACATCATCCAAAGAAACCTCTCCGGTAGCGATTAACAATGCCATCAATAAAATTGACGCAAAAGAAACAACAGTTCCACCGGCAGCTGCTAAACCATATTTCTGATAAGGATTATCATCAACAATAAATTTTTTTAAGGAAAAAGAATCATCATCTTTTAAATAATGAGTTGAAAATTTACTAAAAAACCTCGATAAAAATTTTTTAATTATTATTTGCATTAAAAATTTGGTTCTGAAGCAATAGAGATATCAATAACTCCGGCTTCTCTAACTTCATCCATTACATCAATAATAGTATCTGCAGTAGATTTTTCATCTGCCTGTATGACAACAGTGCCCTGTGGATTTTCAGCAATCATCCTAATTACGTTTGCTTTGACTTGTCTTACGTCTATTCTTCTACCGTCCATATATATTTCTCCAGCAGACCCGATAGCAATGAGGATAGCAGCATTTTCTGTCACCTCAGCTGTTTCTGAATCAGGTCTATTTATTTCAAGACCAGGTTCTTTTATAAAGTTTGCTGTAACAATAAAAAAGATTAAAAGAATAAATACTACATCCAACATAGGAGTAATATTCGGTTCGTCTTTTTCTTCTACTGCTTGACTGATTAGTGATCTTCTCATTTTTCTTTACTCAAAGGTTAAGTGTTCTTGTAATAAATCTGATTGCTTTTTCGCTTTTTCTTCAAGAATTCTTGAAGCAAAAGTAGCTGGTATAGCTGCCATTAAGCCCGCCATCGCTGGAATAGTAGATTTAGCAACACCGCCGGCCATTGCTTTAGCATCTCCTCCGCCAGTTACAGCCAAAATATGAAAAACTTCTATCATCCCCAAAATAGTTCCAAGTAACCCTAATAAAGGAGCTAAAACTATCGCCACTCTTATATATTCTAAATTACTACTTATTTTTACATTAGCTTTTGAAATCAACATAGATCTTATTTGATGTCCAGACCAAGATTTATGGTCAGGAGTTTCTCGCCAAGCATTCTGAATGTCTTTTTCTACATCACTATGAATATATTTAAAATACCAAAATCGTTCTAATATGAAGCTCCACATTAAGATTATTAAGAAGCCTATAAAGACTACAACTCCGCCTCCTTTTTCAAAAAAATCTAGAAGAGTGTCTTGTAGTCCAAATAGAAAAGCCATATTTACTAAGCTCTATTTTCTTCAGATGCCGCAGCAATCATTCCTGTACTTTGTTCCTCAAGAACGGTAAGAATGTTCTTAGCATAATTGGCCATGATAGCAGCCATAAAAGTTGCTGGAATAGCTGTCATTAAGCCAAGCATGGTTGTGACAAGAGCTTCGGAAATACCATTTGCCATTGTTTTTGGATCGCCAGTACCAAATAAGGTAATAGCTTGGAAGGTATTAATCATACCGGTAATAGTTCCAAACAATCCTAATAAAGGTGCTACAACTGAAATTAATCTAACTAACCAAATTCCAGTATCTATAGATGCTCTCTCCACTAAAATTTGTTCTGCTAGTTTTAATTCTAACGTTTCAACATCTGCGCCTTTATTTTCTTCAGCAACATTGAATATTCTTGATAAAGGATTATTCCCTTGTTTGGAGCCAGAAGCTTCTTTCTTAACGTTTTTATCAAGATTGAACAAGATATAAGTTCTCCAACCAAAAATTCCTGTAGCTAATAAAAATAGAAGAATGATGGTGTAACCTGTGATTCTTCCATATTGAATTTGCTCAAAAAAACTTGGCAGAGATATTAGATTTGTAAGCAAAGCTCCGCCTTGAGGTCCTGTAGGATCGATGGCAAATTCAACAAATCCTGTTGAAGTATCATGAACATCATATGTTCCTCCGAGATATCTTCCAGGTTGTCTTGGAAGAGTTTCATAAGCTCCTCGAGCAGGAAGATAAGTTAAATACTGTCCTTCTGTAACTGCATTAAAGTTTCCAACTCTAACTACATTTTCTTGAGATGTTTGCCCTTCATTATCCACTACAGTAGCTTGGAATTTTTGAACATTTCCTGAGGCAATTAATTCTCTTTGTAATTCATACCAAAGTCTTTCAAGTTCTTCTATTGAAGCCAAACTTATGCCTTCGCCCATTCTTTTTGAAAGGTCTTTCAAGAAAATTTCCCTATCCTGACCAAATTGTCCAGAAGTTACTGCAGACTCAAATTGCTGTTGAGTATCTGAAGCAACGCCTTGCAGATGACCAAAAGTCTCATACAAAGATCCAAGTCTAGTTTTAAGTTGTTCTTCTAAAACAACAAGTTTTGCATCATTAGCTTCGAATCTTGATTCAAGTTCTGTGGCGATTGCCTCAAGCCTGGATCTTTCTGCCTTTGCGTTTGCAAGCAAAGTTGCCTGACGACTTCTTTCCCTGGCAAATTTTTGTTCTCTTTTAGTTGCTTCTTCAGATTCTGCAAATTTCCCTTGTTGAACAAGTTCTAAAAGCTGTTCTAAAGACAATGCAGTATCAGGCTTTTCTTCCTGCGCATATGAAAAGGGTAGGAATAAAGTAAAAAGTATTATAAGTAGTTTGAATTTCATTGGGCCACCTCCGCAGCAGGAACAGGTAACTCAAGAATATCTACGGTTTTAACTTTTTTAGCCATTGCAATTCCGTCTCTAATCGAGTTTCTATATCTACTTGGTAAAGATTCCCATGACTGAGTTTCTTTATTATAGATACCTGTTTCAGATAGATCTGATGTTTGGTAAGCGAGAACTAATCTGCCAATCCTTAAAATATTAACATCTCTCTCTTGATCATCTATAAGAATAGTATCTTTGTAAGTGTCTATTTTTCTTCCATATTCAGATTCAACAGCATATCCGTCTAGAACCTGTCTAAGCTTTTCAGCAGGAGATACAACCGGATTATCTAAAGCTGCTTGAATAAAAGATAATCTTTCAGTTCTTTCGCCAGCTCTAAAGGGGATATCAAGAGCTATAAATTGCTTCAAACCTTCAAACATCCTTCTTGCTAATGGAGGAATTTGACGCTGCAGAACAGTTGAGTCTTTCATAGTTTTTTCAATCTCTTTCATTCTTTCAACTTGGCGTTTAATTTGTTTTCTTTTTTGAGCGTTATAGACCTTCAAACCTTCGATTTGCTTGCTGACACTTTTATATTCAGCAGAATCTTTATCGGTTTTATCTTGAAAAGAATCTATTTTTTGTTGAGAAGCTTGAGCAATAAGCGCTCTTTCACTATTAACTTCTAATACAGGCTCAAGTTGAGCGCTTAAATATAATGATGCAGTTAATAAAAAAAACGTTAAAATTGCCCTATTTAACTTAGTTATAAACATTATTAATCCCCTGATTATTTTAAGATTAAAGCAAAAAAAATGGTCTAAAACTAGCTGTGTTTTGACCACAAGACAGAAACTTTATGGTTAAAACAAGATATTTGCAACTTGTATTATTCTTTTTAAAAAGGTATGACTTAAAAGCAACGAAATGACTCAAATCAGTACAAATGAATTTAAACAAGGATTAAAAATAATTCTAGATAAATCGCCCTGTGAAATCATTGAGCACGAATTTCATAAACCAGGAAAAGGTCAAGCGGTGATGAGAATTAAATACAGAGACCTATTGTCTAATCGAGTGCTTGAAAAAACTTTCAAGACTGGAGAATCGGTTGAAAAAGCTGAAATTTCAAGTAAGGAAATGCAATTCCTTTATCAACAAGATAATAAAGTTATTCTCATGGACACAACAAATTATGAACAATTCGAATGCGATCAATCAAAAATTGAAAAGCAGGTAGTCTGGATGAAAGAAGGAGCTAACTATGAAATTATTTTCTGGGAAGATACTTTAGTTTCAGTTGAAATAGATAATTTTGTAGATATTTCTATTAAAAATACGGATCCGGGTTTAAAAGGAGATACAGCAACAAATACATTTAAGCCGGCTATTTTAGAAAATGGAATTGAAATAAAAGTTCCTTTATTCATTTCCCCAGGAGATACCATTACAGTTGATACTAGAAATATGGAATATCAAGGAAGAGTTAATAAATGAAGGATGAAATTTTTAGTTCTTTAAAAAAAGTCTCTTTAAAAATTTTTCCAGAGTTTTCTGGTAACTTTCAAGTTTCTAAGCCTCAAGATTCACTTCATGGAGATTGGTCTTCAAATATTGCTTTGATTATGGCCAAACAAATGAAAAGAAATCCTCATGAAGTTGCAATTGAAATTATTAATACTCTAGAAAAATTAGATTATTTAGAAAAAATAGAAGTTGCTGGAGCTGGATTTATAAATATTTATCTGAAGGAAAATATATTTTTTAGTCAAATAAAAAATTATGCTTTGGGAAATTTTAAGGAGTTATTAGTAGAAAAAGAACCTAAAAAAATTCTTTTGGAATACGTTTCCAGTAATCCAACAGGTCCTATCCATGTTGGACATGGAAGATCTGCTGCCTTTGGTTCAGCTTTGGCAAACCTATTGAAAGTAGCAGGAAATAAAGTAACTCAGGAGTATTATGTAAATGATAGAGGTCTTCAGGCAAAAACTTTGGGATTAAGCGTCTTTATAAGAATGCAAGAATTGGATAAAAAGAAGATTGTTTTACCTGAAGGTTGTTATGCAGGAGAGTACATAAAAGATCTTGCTGTAAAAACAAAAAAACATTTTAAAGGGAAATATATTATCAAAGAAGATGACAATCTTTCCTTTGAAACACTAAACGAATGGTTTGAGTATATAGATACGTCATATGAAGATTTTTTAGAGTTATCAAACTATGTGATTAAGCTACAAACAGAAGAAATAAAAAAGGATTTAGAGGTATTTCAAGTTAAATATGATAACTGGTTCAATGAATCGAGCTTATATGAAAAAGACCTGATTCAAAAAAAGCATAAAAAATTTAAAAAATAATGAAGTAGAAAGAAAAGATGGCGCATTATGGTTCAAATCTTCAAATTATGGCGATGAAAAGGATAGAGTCCTAATAAGAGACAATGAAGAACCCACATATTTTGCATCGGATATTGCTTATCACAAGGATAAATATGAAAGGGATTTTGATGAAATCATAAATATATGGGGGGCAGACCATCATGGTTATATTCCTAGAGTAAAGGCATCCATTGAATCATTAGGTTTAGACTCTAAAAAGCTTAAAACCCTTCTCATACAGTTTGTTTCTCTCAAAGAAAAAGGGCAAAAAGTCCAAATGTCTACAAGATCAGGTGAATTTGTTGAGTTATCTAATCTGGTAAATGAAGTTGGTATTGATTCGGCTAGATATTATTTCTTAGCGAGAAAGCCCGAACAAGCTCTAGAATTTGATATCGACTTAGCAAAAAAAACAAACAAAGATAATCATGTTTACTATATCCAATATGCTCATGCGAGGATTTGCAGCATAAAAAAAGAACTTAAAAAAAGAAAAATAGATTTCAATTTAAAAGAATCTTTAGAAAAGTTGAGTTTATTAAAAGAGACTGAGAAAGAAATCATATCACTGGTAAACGGCTATCCTGAAATTCTTGAGCAATGTTATAAAAACAATGAGCTTCATCCATTATGTTTTTACCTAAGGGATTTAAGTTCTAAATTTCATAGCTTTTACAATTCTGAAAAGATTATTTCTGATGATAGAGATTATTCAGATGCCAAGATTGCTCTTTCTATTGCAATAAAAGAAATAATAAATAATGGTCTTAACATTTTGGGAATTAACTGTCCGGAAGCAATGTAATGGAAAGTATCAAAAATAAGATAAAAATAGTCCAGTCCAAGATAGATGCGTCGAAAATAGATAAGGATGTAAAACTTGTTGCAGTTAGTAAAAAAAAGTCATGGCAAGAAATTTTAGAGGCTTATGAAAACGGAATTTCTGATTTTGGAGAAAATTATTTACAAGAGTCTTTGGAGAAGATTTCTAAACTAAAAGATTTAAAAATAAGTTGGCATTTTATCGGGAATATTCAATCAAATAAATGCGAAGAAATTGCTAAAAATTTCGACTGGGTTCACACGGTTGATAGATTAAAAATTGCTAGATTAATTGATAAGTATTCCCCAGATGATAAGTGTATAAAGTGCCTGATACAGATAAATATAGACAACGAAGAGTCAAAATCTGGAATTAAAGTGGAAGAAGTAGAAACTTTTTTGAATCAGTTATCTGGCTTAAAAAAAATCAAAATTTGTGGATTAATGATTATTCCAAACCCAAATGTAGAATTGTCTGATCTACAAAAAACCTTTAAGAAAATTAAGATGCTATCAGATAGGCTAATTGAAAATTATGAGAATCTAACTGAGATCTCTATGGGGATGTCTAGAGATTTCGAATTAGCAATCAAAGAGGGTTCTACTATAGTAAGATTGGGAGAGACTATATTTGGAGCAAGAAATTAAATGAAAATAGGTTTTATCGGTGTTGGAAATCTTGGAGAAAAAGCAGTTACAAAGCTTTCTAAAAATTATGATTTATTTTTGTCAGATCCAATTGAAAAAGACGAACTCACAAAAGTTACGAATGGCTATTTTTCTTTAGAGGAGACAATAAATTCTTCTGATGTAATCTTTTTCACTATAAAGCCTAATATGATTGGAGAATTATTTTCTAAAAATGATTTAAACCTACAAGACAAAACCTTTATATCTTTTATGGCGGGACTAAGTCTTGATAAAATTCATGATCTAATAGGAAAAACAACAAACCTCATTAGAGGTATGCCAACTGTTGGTATTGGAACAGGAGACAGTGCCATTGCCATTACATCAAACTTTTCCATATCTGAAGAGGTTAAGAATATGCTTTCTAAGCTTGGATCAGTCATTGAAATGAAAGAAGAGCATTTTGATGCTTTTACTGCCATAGTCGGAGCTGGGCCAGCATACTTTGCCCTTTTAGCAGAAACTTTAGTTGAAATTGCATATAAGGAAGGCTTTGAAAAACCTGAATCCTGGGTAAATACTCTCATGTTGGGAACATCAAAAATATATGATGAAGAAAAAGAGATTGGTTTTGAGAAAATCATGTCCATGGTGGCTTCAAAAGGTGGGGTTACTGAAAAGGCGCTTGAAACAATGAAAGAAAATGGCTTCAAGACAATAGTTTCTGATGCTATAAAAATGGCAATAGAAAGATCAAAAGAATTAGGTAAATAAATATGAATCCAAACTATGTGATATTCACATTCATTAATTTAATATCGATTGTTCTTTCCATTTACTTTTTTTTTAGGATTTTTGAAGTAAATTTCAACAACATTATTGTTAGTCGTTCTTACTCATTTATCGAGCCTTTTTTAAGGCCCTTTCGTATGATTCTTCCAGTAATATATCGAATCGATTTATCTTGTTTGGCTCTAATCTTTTTCTTTAAAGCTTTAGGTTTTTATATTTTTCTTTCAGGGAGTGAGATAAATTTTAACTTGAATGAGGCTTTAGCTTGGACTGCAATCAGTGTGTTATTGATGTTTAGTCAAATCCTAAGATATGGATTATTCATATCCATTATCGGTAGTTGGGCTTTTCCTGCATCACATAACCAGTTTCTATCACTATGTAACTCCATCACAAATGTCTTATTAAAGCCGTTTCAAAAATTTACTATTTTTGGGGGAATGGACTTCTCGCCCATAATTGTTTTTTTTCTTTTGATACAAATTGATAGAATATTGTACAACGCAAAATTTTCTTTAGGTTTAACCAGTCTAATATAAATGTCAGAAGATAATCGCCTTATTGTTGAGCCACAAAAGTTTAAACACAACCAAAGTTTTCGCCTTGAATCTGGAGAGAGTTTGAATGGTTTTGAACTTATTTATGAAACTTACGGAGAGCTAAATAAAGAAAAATCTAATGCGATTTTGATATGTCATGCCCTAAGTGGTAATCACCATGCCGCTGGTGTTTATTCAAAGGAGGACAAGAAACCTGGATGGTGGGATGAGCTTATTGGGCCAGAAAAAGCCTTTGATACGAACAAATACTTTATTGTTTCTTTGAATAATCTAGGCGGATGTCACGGCTCTACTGGACCAGGTTCAATTGACAATCAAACCGAAAAGGAATTTGGGGCTAATTTTCCAATCGTTACAGTTTCCGATTGGGTTAATAGCCAAAATCTTTTAAGAGAAGAACTCAATATTGAAAAATGGCTAAGTGTTGCTGGAGGGAGTCTTGGAGGGATGCAAGCTTTGCAATGGGCGATTGAATTTCCTGACAAATTATCTAAGGCTATCATCATTGCAGCTGCTCCAAAGCTTAGTACTCAAAATATCGCTTTCAATGAAGTTGCAAGACAATCAATTATTTCTGATCCTGATTTTACAAAAGGAGATGCTCACCCTGAAAAGGGATTGGGACTCGCAAGAATGTTAGGGCACATTACATATCTTTCTGAAGAATCAATGAAAAATAAATTTGGCAGAGAGTTGAAGAAGGAAAAAATTGAATATGGTTATGATGTTGAGTTTGAAATAGAAAGTTATTTAAGATACCAAGGAGCAAATTTTTCAAAAAGCTTTAATGCGCATACATATTTACTGATGACGAAAGCTTTAGATTATTTCGATCCTGCAAAAAAGAACGACGGGAATCTATCTGAAACCCTTTCAAAGGCAACATGTCAGTTCTTGGTTGTGTCATTTAAATCTGATTGGAGATTTCCCTCGGAAAGATCCAAAGAAATCGTAGATGCCTTAATTCATGCAGAAAAAAAAGTAAGTTACTTGGATATTGATTCCATTCAAGGCCACGATAGTTTTTTGATGAAAAATGATAGATATGAAAATGCTATTAATAGTTTCTTAGAGGCAGATGTTTAAGATAAATGATTGGATTTCTCAAGACTCCAAAGTTCTAGATCTTGGTTGTGGAGATGGGTCTCTTCTTAATGATTTAAGGAAAGAAAAATCTGTTTCCGGTCTGGGAATTGAAATAGATTCCGAAAAAATAAAAAGCTGTTTGGAAAAAGGAATCTCAGTTATCGAACAAGATATCGATAGTGGTTTGGAAAATTTTGGCAACCAGTCTTTTGATTATGTTGTGATGAGTCAATCTATCCAGGCTCTTAAAAAACCGGAAGTAGCGTTAGAAGAGATTGTTCGAATTGGAAAAGAATGTATTGTTTCTATTCCAAATTTTGCAAATATCAAATGCAGGCTTCAACTTTTTTTTAAGGGACAAATGCCAGTTTCGAGTGCTTTGCCTCACGATTGGTACTCAACGCCAAATTTACATCTTTGCTCTTTAGAGGATTTCGAGGAACTTTGTAAGAAATCTAATATCAAAATTGTTGAGAGAAAACTTTCAAAAATAAATGGCGAAGAAAGTATTCTAATGAAACTTTTACCAAATCTATTTTCAGAAGTGGCCCTATATAAGCTTGTCAAAGAAAATTGAAGATAGTTATTGCAACTTTTAACAAAGGTAAATTTAAAGAATTCAAAGACTTATTTAGTAACTCCAGTTTTGAGATTCTATCTTTAAAAGACTTCACAACTGAAGACATTGATGAGACAGGAAGGTCTTATGAAGAAAATGCGATGCTAAAAGCTAAAAAAGCAAGTGAGTTAAGTAATTATCCCTCGCTTGGAGATGACTCAGGCCTTGAAGTTAAATTACTAAATAATAATCCTGGACTTTTTTCTGCTAGATATTCAGGAAAAAATGCAACTGATGAAACAAATATAAAAAAATTACTTAAAGAAACTAAAAATTTAGAAAATACTAAAGCAAAATTTGTTTCCACATTAGCGTTCTACGATCCACAAAAAGATCTGGAGCTATTTTCTTTTGGTGAATTAGAAGGAGAAATCATTAAAGAAAAAAAAGGTGATAAAGGATTTGGTTATGACCCAATCTTTAAAATTAAAAATTCTTGTCAAACTTTGGCAGAAGTCTCATTTAAAGAAAGGATGAAAATTAGCCACAGAGCAAAATCTACTCAAGAATTGCTTAAGCATTTAAATCACTTATATAAGTAAAAACTTCTCTACCCTCTTCTATCGCTTTCCCCTCATATTTTGTCTGTATGGGTTTTAGTGACTTTAAAATATTTGAATCATGAAATACTTCGAATTCCGCAAAATCTTTTTTTAAATCATCAGCATAATCTAGCCAGTCTGTCTTGACGATTAAGCGTCCTTTTTCTTTTAGATTTTTTTTTATAAGATTTAGGAAATTTTGGTCTATCAACCTTCTTTTCCAATGTTTTTTTTTCGGCCAAGGATCAGGAAATAAAATAAAAATAAAATCAAAGAAAGGTTTGTCAATTTTTACTAAAAAATCTTTTGCATCGCCATAAAACAAACATATATTGTCTAGGCTATGAATTTGCACCTTTTTCAAAACAGAGGCAATACCAGACTTAAAAACTTCAATCCCATAAAAGTTCATATTAGAGTTGGCCATTGCCTTTTGAATTAAGTTATTACCATCTCCAAAACCTATTTCTAAAATATTAATTTTTTTTTCTGGAAGTAATTTTGATAAATTACTAATTTCTTTTGAATCAAAAAAATTCTTATTTTTAAATTTCTCGAAAATTTCTAAATCTTTTTTGGATGTTCTACTGCGAACATGCACAAAAGATTTAACCTCTCTTTTCAAGACTTTATGATGCCTTTTTCTGGAGAGCTGGGACTAGGTTGAGATTTAGGAATTCTGCCTGATTTGTGGGCTAGCCTTCCTGATTCAACTGCTAATTTCATTGCTAATGCCATCTGAGAAGGATTTTCAGATTTTGCAATAGCAGTGTTCAATAAAACTGCATCGGCCCCCATTTCCATCGCTATAGAAGCATCTGACGCAGTACCAATACCAGCATCAATAATGACTGGCACAGAAACTGAATCAATAATTTTTTGAATTTTTTGAGGCTCTGCAATACCTTGGCCAGAGCCAATGGGAGCAGCTAATGGCATTATGGAAACACATCCGATATCCTCTAGTTTCATACAACTTTCATAATTAGCAGTGCAATAAACCATTACCTCAAAGCCGTCTCTTACTAAAATTTCTGCTGCCTCTATAGTTGAATCCATATTTGGTAGTAATGTTTTTGAATCATCCAGTACTTCTAATTTTAGTAAATTTTTACCGCCCAAAATCTCTCTACCTAATTTTGCCATCCTAACTGCATCTTTTGTCGTATAGGCACCAGCAGTATTAGGAAGAATTGTGTATTTATCTGGAGATATGTAATCGAGAATTGAAGAATCTTTATCATTTTGAAGATCTATTCTTCTAACAGCAACGGTAACAATTTCTGCTCCTGAAGCTTCAATGGATGAAATTGCTTCATCTTCATCTTTATATTTACCTGTCCCTACTAGAAGCCTTGATGAGTAGTTTTTTCCCGCTATGACTAAGCTGTCCTGAGTCAATTAACCACCGCCTATCGCCTTTACAATTTCTACTTTATCTCCATCTTTTAGATTTGTTTCCTGCCAATCTGATCTAAAAACCAAATTTTCATTTATTTCAATTGCAATGTGTTTGGAAGATATATTTAAGGACTCTAAAACAGAGACAATATTTATTTCTTGAGGAAATTTTTTTAAATCGCCGTTAATGAAGATTTTTATTGGAGAGCTTCCCAAAATTTAGCTCAATTTTTCCTTTATGACGTCCATGGCAGATTTTTCAATTTGCCTTATACGTTCTGCGCTAACTCCGTATTTATCAGATAGTTCATGAAGAGTGGGTTTCATGTCGCTCAGCCAACGATCCATTAAAATTTCTTTGCTTCTTTGATCTAATTCAGAGATAGCTGAAAGAAGTTCGCTATTGTTATGTTTTTCTAAATCATTTTTTTCAATGAGTTCTGCTGGATCCATGCTTGAATCCGAAATGTAATTAGCAGGACTGTAAGATGCCTGATCATCATTGGCTTCAGCAGGTGGGTCAAAAGAAACATCTGATGAATTCATTCTGGACTCCATTTCTTTTACGGATTTTTCGTCTACGCCTAATTCGGAGGAAATCATTTTTACTTCATCGGACGAAAGCCAGTTTAAATCTTTTCTTTTACTCCTAAGATTAAAGAAAAGCTTTCTTTGAGCTTTAGTAGTTGCTACTTTGACGATTTTCCAGTTTTTCAAAATGTATTCATGAATTTCAGATTTTATCCAATGAATCGCAAAGGATATTAGTCTAACGCCAACTTCTGGATTAAATTTCCTTACAGCTTTCATAAGGCCAACGTTTCCTTCTTGAATAAGATCGGCTTGTGGAAGACCATATCCGGAATACCCTCTGGCTACATGAGCGACAAACCTCAAATGTGCCATTACAAGCTTTCTAGCTGCTTCCAAGTCGTTATTGTAGTAAAGCTCCTCTGCAAGTTTTTTCTCCTCTTCAGGAGTCAAAATAGAAATGTTTTGTATGGAATTAAGATAAGACTCCAGGTTTTGACCTGGAGAAGAAATGTCCATAGGTTGTAATTCTTTACCCATAATCGCGGATTTTATACCTTTTTTTCATCTTTTTATAAATAATTTACTAAAAAAGTTATAAAAATAGTTTAAGAATCTATTTGTCTTAAAAAATCTAACCTTTTCTTATTGGAAAAAGCAAAAAATCCCTTAATTAACTGTTTTTCTCTCATATTATAAGATATCTCTTGAAGGTTTGAATCCAATACATCTCCTCCAAAAGCTTTTAAAATAGCGTGGCCAGCTGCGATATCCCAAGAATAAATATCTCCAAATCTAGGATAAAGGTCTGCTATTCCCTCACAGATCCTACAAAACTTTATTGAACTTCCCATTTTAATAACTTTAGATCCTTTAAATTTAGACATTACTTTTTCGCAAAAATCTATTTCTTCTTCACTGCTGTGAGATTTACTAATTAAAACATTACAGATTTGATTGTTTTTATTAGAGAGAAACTCCGTTTTTTCATCAATAATT
The DNA here is from genome assembly GCA_902561325.1 of uncultured SAR86 cluster bacterium. Lineage (GTDB taxonomy): Bacteria > Pseudomonadota > Gammaproteobacteria > Magnimaribacterales > AG-339-G14 > MEDG-81. The sequence continues at coordinate 239,772 of CACEOL010000001.1, forward strand.
TTTTTTGGTGATAAATCAGTACCTCCTAAAAAGATGCTATCTTTCATAGGTTGATAGATAGCTCCAAGTATTGGTTTTTGCTTATTAATTAAGGCAATGTTTAAAGTAAATTCATCGCTACCATTGATTAATTCTTTTGTACCATCAATAGGATCTATAATCCAAGCGTATTCAGAATTTGCTTGTTGTTGGCTAATCTCTTCAGAGATAAGCGCAAAATCTTGATTAATTTTTTTTAGCTCTTTTCTTATGAATTGATCTACTTCAGTGTCTAAGATTGTCAGTGGAGTGGTGTCGTCTTTATAACTTACCTTTAGATCTATCGAGCCAAAATTAACAAAAAACTTTTTCGCATTTTTAAATATTTTAATTAACTCTTCTGAGATATAAGTTTGGTTCACTTTATTAATCATTATTTTTATAAATACTGTTTATAAATTACAATAACATTCTTATTAAAGAACATATTATGGTTGATAAAGAAGATTTATTGAAACAAGCAGAAGACATTCATTCTGGTTTGAAGAGACTTAGTCTAAAAAATAGAAAAGTCGTAATGCCTCATCACAAAGAGTTTGAATTGATTGAGGAACTTGAAGAACTTTCAATAGATTTGATTGAAAAACTTAAAAAGTAAAAAGGAGTTGAAATGACAAATAAATATTCTTGTTTTGATTTAGAAATAAAAAACAAAGTCGCGTATGTAACCATGTGTCGACCAGATGAATACAATACAATGAACAAAGCGTTTTGGTCAGAATTGCCTCATCTTGTTGAAAAAATATCTGATGATGCCAGTGCGAGAGTAATTGTATTGTCCTCTACAGGAAAACATTTTTGTGCTGGAATGGATTTAGCAAACTTTTCTTTGAGCGATAATCCCACTGAGCCAAAATCTTCGAATACCCATAATGGTATGAAAAAGGAGGCTGGCTTTAGAATCACTCTCGACCTTCAACATACAATCACATCGCTTGAAAAAGCAAGAATTCCAGTTATTTCAGCTATTCAGGGAGGTTGTATAGGTGGTGGTTTAGACCTAGCAACAGCAACAGATATGAGATTTTGTACTAAAGAGGCTTTCTTTTGTATCCAAGAAATTAATATTGGGATGGCAGCAGATGTTGGAACTTTGCAAAGAATTCCAAGATTAATTCCTGAAGGAGTAGTAAGAGAATTAGCCTATACAGGAAGAAGATTTTTTGCTGACGAAGCAAAAGCTCATGGCTTGGTAAACAAAGTTTTTGATTCCCATGAAGAAATGATGTCAGCGGTGAAAATTATTGCTGAAGAAATTGCCTCCAAAGGTCCTTTGGCTGTTGCGGGAACGAAAGAAATTCTAAATTATGGACGAGATCACACAATTGAAGAATCTCTAAATCATGTTGCTTTGTGGAATGCTGCAATGGGAATTAGCGATGAGATGTCTGTTGCCTTTGAAGCAAAGGCAAATAAGAAAGATCCAGAATTTGATGATTTAATTCCAAGAACTGGAAAAAAATATCTTGATGGTGGATATCAAGGATAAATTATTTTCTTAGAAAAACTGGGGTATCTTCAGTAGAATCTTTTTTGGAAAATTTATAACCATCAAGATTGAATTTATAAAGATCTTCAGGAGTTTTAGCTCGATTTTCAATTAAATACTTGGCCATTAATCCTCTAGCCTTTTTTGCATAAAAGCTAATTATCTTAAATTGGCCGTTCTTAAAGTCTTTAAAAACAGGGCTGATGATTCTGCTTTTCAATTTTTCAGCGTCAACAGAAGAAAAATATTCGATAGAAGCGAGATTAACCAAAATGGAAGTTGCTTTAAGATCTTTGTTTAAATGATTGGTAATTTCTTCTTTCCAAAACTCATATAAGTCCTTGCTTTTTGCAACAGATATTTTAGTGCCCATCTCAAGACGGTAAGGCGAAATAATATCTAATGGTTTTAAAACTCCATAAAGCCCGGAAAGAATCCTGAGGTGTTTTTGTGCAAAATTTATGTCTTGTTTTGAAAGTTTTTCAAACTCCAGTCCTTGATAAACGTCTCCTTTAAAAACAAATCCAGCTTGTTTCGCATGAGCTGAAGGTTTAGTTGCTTGAGACCAATTCTGGAATCTATCATGATTTAAAGCAGAAATTTTATCACTAACCCCCATTAAAGAAGACAGCTCAGATTTATTGAGTTTCTTCATAGTAGACACTAAATTTTTAGATTTAGGCAAAAAAGGAGGAACTGAGAAATCCAGTCCCTTTTCAGAAAAAGAATAATCTAACGTCTTAGCTGGAGATAGAACTATAATCATCACAGTATTATTAAATCATATTTCAATGCTCAAAAAAATTACCAAAACTACAGAGAATATACTTAATTTATTTCCTTTTTTTCTCGGAAATATTACTTCTTGGTTGATTTTATTAATGATTTTTCTAAGCTCGATGATTGTCATCTTGAGATATGTTTTTGAAATTGGAGTAGTTGCAATGCAAGAATTACTCGTTTATTCACACGGAATGCTTTTTCTATTTTATGCCGCATTAGCTTTCAAAGATGATGCGCATGTCAGAGTAGACATTTTCTATAGAGAATTGTCGGATAACAGAAAAAGAATGATAAATATTTTTGGCAATCTGTTTTTTTTACAACCCTTTGCATGGGTAATTTTAATATTTTCATTTGAATATGTTTACTTCGCTTGGTCCATTAATGAAATTTCTCCAGAACCAGGTGGACTTCCTTTTGTATATCTTTTCAAAACGAGCTTAATTATTTTTCCTATCCTTTTAATCCTTCAGAGCTTTTCAGAGCTGATTAAATTGGTTTTCAAACATGATTGATTTTCTACCACTAATTCTTTTTGCCTTGGTTTGTATTTTTTTACTTTTTGGTTTCCCTGTTGCTTTTACTTTGGCTGGGGTTTCAATAATTTTTGCATTGATAACAAGTTTTTTTGGTGTTTTTGATTTGTTTCTTTTAGAAACTCTGCCAAATCGGATTTTTGGGGTGATGACAAACTCTACTTTAATAGCAGTTCCTCTGTTTATTTTTATGGGTGTATTGTTGGAAAAATCAAAAGTTGCAGAAGAACTCTTACTTAAAATGTCAGACTTTTTTTCTGGTTTTAGAGGTGGGCTGGGCCTTTCGGTAATTTTTGTTGGAGCCTTGCTTGCAGCCAGTACAGGAATTGTAGGAGCGACAGTTATTGCGATGGGTTTGATTTCTTTACCTGCATTTTTAAAACAAGGATATCCTCATGATCTTTCTACAGGCTTAATTTCTGCTACTGGTACTTTGGGACAAATCATACCGCCTTCTATAGCCTTGGTTATTTTAGGAGATGTACTGTCTTCAGCTTATCAGCAATCGCAACTTAGTCAGGGTATTTTTACTGCTAAAACAATTTCTGTTGGAGATCTGTTTTTAGCAGCTATAGTTCCTGGATTAATGCTGCTTTGTTTGTATGCAATTTATTTTCTTTTCAAATCGAGAAACTTGGAAATTATCTCAAATGATAGCCAAAGCTCTATAGGAGTTATTGATTTAATAAAGGTCATTGCTCCACCTTTTATTTTAATCATAACTGTTTTGGGCAGCATTATTTTTGGAGTTGCCTCTCCTACAGAGGCTTCTGGTTTAGGAGCTTTGGGAGCAATTCTGATTGCAATGATAAATAATAAATTAAATTTTCAAACTTTAGCTGAGACCGTAAAACAATCAGCTGCCATCACCTCGATGGTTTTTGTTATTTTAATTGGAGCATCAGTTTTCTCTCTGGTTTTTAGGGGTTTGGGAGGAGAAGAACTCATCGAGCAAATATTTAACTCAATTCCAGGCGGCCTTTTCGGTTCTATGGTTTTAGTAATGGTTTTAATTTTTTTGTTGGGCTTTATCTTGGACTTCATCGAAATAAGTTTTGTCATAGTACCAATTGTAGGGCCAGTATTGATGGCAATGGGAGCAGATCCAATTTGGCTTGGCATTATGATTGCAATCAATTTACAAACTTCTTTTTTAACTCCTCCTTTTGGTTTTGCTTTGTTTTATTTAAGAGGCGTCGCCCCAGAAAACATCAAGACAATTTCTTTGTATAAGGGTGTGATTCCATTTATAGTAATCCAGCTTGGTCTTTTGGTTTTATTAGCAATCTTTCCTAAAATCGTAACTTTTTTACCGGGTTATTTGTATTAAATGAAGAATAAACATCTGGTTAACTTGGGATTTTTCTTCATATGGGGAGATTTTTTGTTAGTTATATTTTTTATTCATTCTTTGTTTGTTAGCCCAATTACTGTTGAGATATATTTTTCTGAGTATCTGCAAATAGCTTTATATTTATTTAATTGGATTAAAACTTGGGGTGGATTTTTTGATTGGTGGGTGGGAGTAATTTATACCTGGCCAGCAGCACTACTTTTCCTTATTAGATATTTTATTTCAACCTCGATAGGTATTTGGTTAGTAAGAAAATATAGTTAGTTTAACTCCCTCATTTCATAAACTGCTTTTTCTGAAATTTTGTGATATTTGGAAACATTCTTTTTGAAATTTTCTTGAGACTCGAATATCCTTTTCGATAACGAATCTTCAGCAATCAACTCTTCCAAAAGTTTAGAAGTAATCTCTTTAAATTTTTTCAAAACATCGTCAGGGAGTCTTTTTAGTGTCACTCCATGAGTATTTACCAATGTTTCTAAAGCTTGATTATTCCTTGCAGTGTATTCATCCAACATATCCTGATTCACTGCCCTGCTCGCGGTTCTTAATATTTCTTGGAGATCAGCGGGCAAAGAAGCAAAAGCTTCTTTGTTGATAATTACTTCTAAAGTAGGACCTGGTTCATGCCAACCTGGATAGTAATAATATTTTGCTGCTTGGTGTAATCCAAAGGTCTGATCGTTATATGGCCCAATCCATTCAGCAGCATCTATAACTCCTGTTTGAAGGTTAGTAAAGATTTCGCTACCAGGCATTAAGACTGCTTCTCCACCTGCCTCTGTCCAAACTTTTCCAGCCAAGCCTGGAATCCTCATTCTGGTTCCTTTGATATCCTCTAGAGAATTTATTTCTTTATTAAACCAACCTGCCATTTGCACGCCAGTATTACCTCCTGCTAGAGGAATCAAATTGAATTTATCATAAGCTTCCTCCCAAAGTTCTAACCCGCCTCCGTAATGGAGCCAAGCATTCATCTCTTGAGCGTTTAAGCCAAAGGGCAAAGCAGTAAAAAATTGTGCCGATGGAGCTTTTCCAATCCAGTAATAAGATGCTCCATGACCAATCTCGACTGTGCCTCGAGAAACCGCATCAAAAACCTCTAAAGCAGGGACGAGCTCTCCACTACCATAAACTTTTATTTGCAGTCTGCCTGCTGACATTTTATTAACTAATTTTGAAATATTTTCAGCTGCCAAGCCGACTCCAGGATAATTCTTTGGCCAAGTGGTTACCATGCGCCAAGTGAATTTCTTTTCAGATTCTTTGAATGCAGGATTTACTTCTTCTCGCTCACATGCGATGAAGAAAGTTAATACAAAAATTAAAACTAAACCTTTTTTAAATTTGCGAAACTTAAAACCAGCCATTTTATTCCTTCTTTCGTGAAATTAACTTCAACTCTAGCATTGGCACCCTCTCCTTCATAGTTAAGAATAGTTCCTTCGCCAAATACATCGTGAGTTACCAAATCACCTAAAGAAAACTCTTCGCCTTTAAACTCAGTACCGCCGACAATTTTGGGCACGAACCCTTTTGAACTTTGTGTTTCTGATGACATTCTAATCTCATACTTCAATTCATCAGGAATTTCTTTTAAAAATCTAGATATCGGGCTGAAACTTTCCATTCCATACATATTTCTTACTTCTGCATATGTTAAATAGAGTCTTTCCATTGCTCTGGTAATACCGACATAACAGAGTCTTCGTTCTTCTGCCAACTGCCTTGGATCTTCTAAAGATCTTTTGTGAGGGAATAAACCTTCTTCGCATCCAGCCATAAAAACTAGGGGGAATTCTAAACCCTTCGCAGAATGTAAAGTCATCATTTGTATTGCATCTTCATCAATATCTGCCTGATTTTCGCCTGCATCTAAAGAAGCTTGATCGAGAAATATCTCTAATTCATTTCTATCATCATCAGCGTCTTCGCCTATAGGATTGAAACCAGAAGCAGCAGAAATAAGTTCTTCTAAATTCTCTTTTCTTGATCTGCCTTTCTCCCCGGGCTCTTTTGCATGAAAATCTTTCAAACCGGTTGTATTAATTATTTCATCAAAAATTTCTCCTAGACCCATGTTTTCAACATTAATTTTTAGCTGAGAAACTGTTTCGATAAAATAAGATAAAGCTCTAGAAGATTTCTTTAAATTGTCTTTAGAAATAGATTCTGCTGCTTTCCATAAGGATATATTTTCAGCTCTCGCATGCTCGCGTACGCTATCTAAGGTTTTAGCACCAATGCCTCTTGTGGGTACATTTACTATGCGTTCAAAAGCTGCGTCATTATCAAAATCTACGAGTAATTTTGCGTAACCCAGAGCATTTTTAATCTCCATTCTTTCATAGAATCTTACTCCGCCATATATCCTATAAGGCAACTCAGCCCTTAAAATACTATCTTCCAAAACACGGGATTGGGCATTAGATCTATACAAAATTGCTACATCATTAAGAGACCTTCCCTCGTCAATCCAATTTTTTACAATATCAACAATAAAACTTGCCTCATCTCTTTCGTTGAATGCGCGATAAATTTTTAAAGGCTCGCCTTCTTTATTCTCAGACCAAAGTTTTTTGCCTAATCTTTCGGGATTATTCGAAATAACTGCGTTAGCAGAAGAAAGAATGTTTTTTGTGGATCTATAGTTTTGCTCAAGCTTAATGGTTTTCACTTTCTTAAAATCTTTTTGAAACCTTTTTATGTTTGCACTTTTTGCCCCTCTCCAGCTATAGATTGATTGATCATCATCTCCAACAACTGTCATGAAGCTTTTTTTGCCTAAGAGTTTTTTTAATAAAAGATATTGAATTTCATTAGTGTCTTGAAATTCGTCGACCAAAATATGTTCAAACCTATTCTGATAGTGCTCTAAAATTGCCTTGTTGTTGGAAAGCAGTTCATAAGACCGCAAGAGAATTTCAGCGAAATCAACCAATCCTTCTTGATCACAAACTTTTTGGTATTCGTTCATAATGTCGACCATTTTTTCTTCTACAAAAGAAGCACTGGACTTTATTTTTGCTTTTCTTCTGCCTTCTTCTTTCTGGTTGTTGATAAACCATTGTGCTTGTGAGGGCTGCCAGGTCGCATCGTCTAATTCTAGAGATTTTATTACTCTCTTTATCACCCTATTTTGATCTTCTGAATCTAAAATAGAAAAACTTCTAGGCAATCCAGCTTCTTCCCAATGTCTTCTTAACATCCTATGAAATAGAGAGTGAAAAGTTCCACACCACATCTGATTGAGTTGTTCACCAAGAATGTTTTCAATTCGGCCTCTCATTTCTTTAGCTGCCTTGTTGGTGAAAGTGACTGTCAATAAAGACATGGGATTTAGGTTATGAACCTTACACAGCCAGGCGACCTTATGAGTTATAACTCTGGTTTTGCCAGAGCCAGCTCCTGCAAGAATCAAAGAGAATTGAGATTCATCTGATACGGCTTCTCTCTGAGGAGAATTTAGATCATCCAATATATAAGATACATCCATATATTTTTATTTTAAGCTAAAGTAGATTCTTTATATAAATAACATTTATGAAAGATTTTGAAAATTCTTTGGATACGATGCTTGAAAAAGCTTTTTTGACTATTTCTAACGGAGTTGATGATTCTAAAAGTTACTTTCATACTCCAACAGTATGTACTTTTGAAGGACAAGATATTTCAGCAAGAACTGTTGTTCTTAGAGATTTTAATGAAGAAGATAGAGTTTTAAGGTTTCATACCGATCAAAGGTCGCCAAAAATTTATCAAATTAAAGAAAATAATAGTGCTTCGGTGCATGCTTATGATCAACAAGAAAAAATTCAGATTAGATTAAAAGGAAGTATAGAAATTCACCATCAAGATTCAGTAACCGAAAAGGCATGGGAAAATACTAGAGAAATGTCTAAAGAATGTTATTCAGTGAAAGACTCTCCTAGTAAAAAGATAGATAGTCCTGTTGAATTTGATATTGATAAAAACCAAATTGATAGGGAAATGGGTTATAAAAATTTTGCAGTAAATCTTTTTACCTTTCAATCTCTAGAGATTTTATATTTAAAAAGATCAGGTCACAGAAGAGCAATCTTTGAATGGAATAATAATGATATAAAAAAGAATTGGTTGATACCCTAATTTACGGTATTAGCTAAAACTAAAATTACGCCAGTTACGATCAAAAGAATTCCAACAGAAACAAGTATAGATGGAAACTCTTGATATTTGATTGCCCCCAAAATTGCAATTAAGACAATTCCTACTCCCGACCAAATTGCATAAGCAACTGCAACCGATATATGTTGAAAAGTTAAGGACAAAAAATAGAAGCTTGCAGCATAGCTAAAAACAACAACAAGATTGGGAATCATTTTTGTGAAGCCATCTGTATCTCTTAAAAAAAGAGTCCCAACAACTTCTAAAATGATTGCTAAAAAGAGAAAGGTATAAGGTAAAACCATAATTCTTTTGATAATTGTACAATAAATTGAAAAATATCTTGAGAAGTTAAGCTATTCAATTTTTTATATTTCAAGTTAAAATTAACTCATGAGTAAACATAAAGCTTTGGACATGTTCGGTAGATCTGGGAACCCCACATTGAGTGATGCCACTTTTGCTGATTTCGAAAATGTAAATCAAAAAACTATGACTTTACAGGGAACTGTAAACAAGGTCGGTATTCTTTTAGCTCTGGTTGTTTTAAGTGCGGCTTACACTTGGAACGTTTATTTTGTTACTGGCAGTCCTGGAGCGTTAATGCCAATTGGCCTTTTTGGTGGCATGATTTTTGCTCTCATTACCATCTTCAAAAAAAACTGGGCAATGTACACAGCGCCAATTTATGCCGTATTAGAAGGTTTCTTTTTAGGTGGAATTTCTGCCATTTTTGAAAGTCAGTATCCGGGAATTGTGATTCAGGCAACAGGATTAACTTTTGGTACTTTGGCTTCTTTGTTAGTACTTTACAAAACTGGAGTCATAAAGCCTACAGAGAATTTTAGACTTATGGTGGTATCAGCTACTATGGGGATTGCATTGCTGTATGTGGTTAGCTTCATCATGAGTATGTTTGGTACGGGTATCGGTTTTATTCATGATAATGGAATTTTTGGTATTGGATTTAGCCTTTTTGTTGTGGGTATTGCGGCTTTAAATTTAGTTCTAGATTTTGATTTCATAGAAGAAGGGTCTGAAAAAAATGCTCCCAAATATATGGAGTGGTTTGGCGCCTTTGCCTTAATGGTTACTTTGATTTGGCTTTACTTGGAAATGCTAAGACTGCTTGCAAAGCTCAGAAGCAGATAGCGTGTCTCTGACAAATATCTTTTTTTTACTCCTTACGATTGTCTCACTCGCAGTATTCTTTTTTTTTGGTCGCTTTAGAGCATCAGAAAAACAACTAAATAGAGAAGATCGAATCGATTGGTCTAATAGAAGGTATGATTTTCTAAAGTACTTTTTACTTATTCTTTTTTTGGCGATAGGTATAGCGTTTTTGATCAAAACTTTCGCCTAGAATAATTTTAATGATTGATACCGAAGTTTTAATAATTGGCGGCGGTGCTGCTGGATTAACTGCAGCAATTGAACTAAGTCAGAATTACAAAGTATCTGTAATTTCAAAAGAAACTATTGTTGATAGCTCTACTTGGTATGCACAAGGAGGAATAGCAGCAGTAATGGGAGAAAAAGATACGGTCGAAGAGCATATTGCTGATACCTTGGAGGTTGGAGATGGAATTTGTAATGAAGATGCTGTTGCCCACTGCGTAAAAAATAGTAAATCAGCTATAGATTGGCTTATTGAGATGGGAGTTAACTTTACAATGACGCAAAATGGAGAAAAATTGCATCTTACTCAAGAAGGCGGTCATTCAAAAAGACGTGTTGCGCATTCTGAAGATACCACTGGCAAAGAGGTTTCAAATTCTTTAATAGCTAGAGCAAGAAAAATAAAAAACATAACAATTTATGAAAATCATCTTGCGGTTGATTTGATAACAAGTAATAGGTCTTGCCTGGGAGCATACGTATTCGATAAGAAAAAAGAACAAGTAGTAACTTTTAAGTCAAATGCAACAATTCTGGCATCTGGAGGAGCAAGTAAGGTTTATTTATATACTAGCAATCCAGATGGAACGAGTGGCGATGGTATGGCACTGGCTTGGCGGGCTGGATGCGAATTATCTAATATGGAATTTAACCAGTTTCACCCAACTTGTCTTTATCATCCAGAAGCAAAATCTTTTTTAATTAGTGAAGCTTTAAGAGGTGAAGGAGCTTATTTACTAAATCATGAAGACGAAAGATTCATGAAAAAGTATCACAAAAAAAATGAGTTAGCTCCAAGAGATATAGTGGCTAGATCAATTGACGAAGAAATGAAAAAAACAGGTAAAGACTATATGTTTCTTGATATTAGCCATAAGCCAAAAAATATGATTTTAAAATCATTTCCTGCAATTCATAAAAAATGTTTGAGTTATGGATTTGATATCACAAAAGACAAAATACCCATTGTTCCCGCAGCTCACTACTCATGTGGCGGTGTTAAGACAGGCTTATCAGGTGAAACAAACATCAAGAATCTCTATGCTATTGGAGAAACAGCATGCACTGGGCTGCATGGTGCCAACAGAATGGCAAGCAACTCCTTACTAGAATGTGTTGTTTTTGCAAAGTCTGCAGCTTTGAATATCGAAAAGAATTTTGATGTAAACAAGAAAAAACTTAAGGAATGGGATTCTTCAAAGGTTATAAGATCAGGGGAGAATGTTCTTATCTCTCATAATTGGGATGAAACCAGGCGATTGATGTGGGACTACGTTGGCGTTGTTAGATCAAATGATCGGTTGTTAAAAGCAAAAGAAAAGATAAAAATCATTCAAAATGAAGTAGAGAGTTTTTACAAAAACTTTGAGTTAAATTCAGATTTTATTGAGTTGAGAAATTTGGTTTTAGTTGCGAGGCTAATCATAGAAAGTGCTATTTTGAGAAAAGAAAGCAGAGGTCTTCACTACAACATAGATTTCCCAAATAAAATTAGAAGAGGATCTTCTTCAGTAATTTCAAAGAAAGAACTTAAAGTTGCTTAATTAAATCTCGCATGGAAAGAACCCCAACAAGCTTTTCTTTATCCATTACTGCAAGGTGACGAATCTGATTTTCCATCATTAAATCCAGAGCTTCCAGTTTTGTACATTGAGGCGTAACGCTAATAATATTTTTAGACATTATTTCTTTGACTTCATTATTTAAGGCTTCTTTTCCTTTTCTTGCAATAAGCTCAATTACATCTCTTTCTGTAAGAATACCTTCAAGATCTTGAGGATCATTTGTATCGGAACAATATACTAGTAGAGCTCCGATTCTATTTTTATCCATTATTCTGCATGCATCTTCAATAGAAGAGTTTCTTGCAACAGCAAATATGTCCCAATATCTTTGGTTTAAAAGCAATGATTCTATGTTTTCGGACATATAGTGAGATGATTTATGGAGTTTTTTGTTTATAATACTTCAATTCTAAGGAGAATTAAAAATGATATTTAAAAAAGGAATTAAATTATTGTCTCTATCTATTCTTTTCTTGGGAGTAAGTTCCCTACTGCATGCAGATAAGGGCTTTATTACTGTCGACGGAAAAAACATTGAAATGGATGTTGAAAGACAATATCAAGCACCTGCAAGCTATCCTAGAAAAGCTTTGAGACTTGCTAAAGAAGGTTATGTAATTGTTGAATTTGACGTCAGCGCGGATGGTGATGTGATAGATCCCTTCGTTTTAGAAAGCGAACCTGCAGGACTTTTTGATAGAGCTGCAATGAAATCTATTAGAAAATGGATTTACCAGCCACCAATCTATGAAGGTGTGCCTGTCCAAGTAAATGATGTGCAAGTTAAATTATCTTTTCGAGTTCAATAAGATTTTCAATTTTTGCGCGTAAATGCGTATCAGAACAGTATTAATTGGGATTGGTCTAGCAGGAAACTTACTGCTAGCCCTCTCCTTATTTTTTCTGTTCAACTACAGAGATACAACTCAAAAAAGCTTTGCTAATGAATCTTTAGTTTCTACCTATGAAGCTGCATGGTTTCAAACTCTCGAAACTTCAATTGATGCGATTTCTGCTTGGCTTCCGGTAACTGGAGAAAGAGGTAATTTTTGGGATCCTGAAAACCCCATTTACCCTGAAGAAGAGCTTTCCTCGCCTGATGACTCATATGCCAACCCATTAATACAATTCATCACAGATAAAAACATTGGAGAAGCAGGATATCTTCTAGATTTAATGTTTGAATTTGATTTGGATGAGGGAAATTTAAGTTTTATCAAAGCTTATTATCCAGATGGACAAAGATTTTATTGTGCCAGTGCCCTAGATTTATCTGGTATTGACGCATGCAACCCTCAAGCAAAAAACGAATACGATGAAAATCTTGAAAAATTTCTTGTTGATGCAGGAAAAAGGCCAAGAAGATTTCTTCAAAAGATCATAGACTCGTCTGGAGAAAAAATCTCTACCTTAAACCAAATGATGGCCTTCCCTATAAAGGCTTTTAGCAGAAATGCTGAAGCAATTATTGTAATGGGAATTGATGTAAGAAAGTCTATGGAATCCTTTGGAGATGAATTTGAACTCGTTAGTGCAGTTCAAACAGAAGAAGGAATCATTTCGTTAGGTGATGATTATGCAAGATACGAATCAGGCTTGGAATCGGATGAAACTTCTAATTTTGGAATTTCTAATATTAAAGGCCATGTCGATAAGGCAAATTTAAACTTAGAAGAATTTGGAAATAGGACTTCTTCGAGAGATTCAGATTTAGGTTCCCTTATAACACTGCTTCCATTAAGTTCATATCTTTCATCAGATAAAGCACAATTATTTATTTTTAGAGATGAAAGAGAAAGTATCGCTCAAGAAAAAGCAATCTTAAATACAATTTACATAATAATTACTATAGTTATTTTCTTAGTGATTGCTTTAACTTCAGTAATCTTGGCCAATGTTTTTGGATCGGTAAATAAAGCAATTGAAGTTTTACAGGCTCTTACAAGCGGAGACTTATCCAAAACCATGCCGCAGAGAAGAGGTCTTTTAAGATCTGAAAATGATGAGGTCGGTGAGCTTGCTAAAGCTCTAGAAATATATAGAGGTCATCTCAATGAGATGGAAAATATAAGAACTGAGCAGGCGCGCAGAAGAAAAGAAAGAGACACTGCAATCATAGAAAAAATGAGTATTCTTGCTGATGAGCTTGAAGGAGATTCAAGAACTTTAATTCTTAACGATATTAATAAAATGCAAAATCTCGCTCAAGAAAGCTCGCAGGATAAAGGAGAAGAAGCTTCAGTTGAATTAATGACAGTTGCATTCACAAGGATGGCAGATGAAGTACAAGTTCTCATAGATACAAGAACTAAAGAGATGGAAGAGTCTCGTGATGAAGCGCTAGAGGCTAATGAACAAAGAAGTAAATTTTTTGCCAATATGAGTCACGAACTCAGAACGCCATTGAATGCAATTTTAGGTTACGGCGAAATGCTTTACGAGGAATGTGAAGATTTAGGTTATGAAGATTTAATGCCTGATCTTAAGAAGATTACTACTTCTGGAACACATCTCTTGTCCCTGATTAATAATATTTTAGACCTTTCGAAAATAGAATCAGGGAAAATGGAGCTTTTCATAACCAGCTTTGAAATTGAAAAAGTGGTAGAAACTCTAAGAGACATCAATGCGCCGCTGGCAGCCAAAAATGACAATGGTTTCAAAATAAATATTCAAGAAGCTATAGGATCAATGTCCCAGGACGAAACAAAACTCAGACAGTGTGTTACAAATTTCTTAAGCAATGCCTTCAAATTTACTAGCAATGGCCTAATTACCTTAGATGTTACTTCTTTCATGAAGGATGAAATTGAGATGATTGAATTCAAGGTAACTGATGATGGAGAAGGTATGAGCGAAGAGGGAGTAGCAAAAGTCTTTGAAGAATATGAGCAAGCTGAAAGATCTACCTCTGCAACTCATGGCGGAACTGGTCTGGGTCTGCCGATAAGTAAAAGATTTGCAGAATTAATGGGAGGTGGCGTAACAGTATCAAGTGAGAAAGGGGTTGGGTCAGTATTTTCGATTTTTATTCCTAGAATTTGTGATGAATCTGAAGAACTTGAAAATGATGAAATATCCTCCTTAGACGGCGAAAACTTATGCGTGCTTATTGATGATGATATAGCAATGCATGACTTAATAAAAAGAACAGTAAAAAAAGCAGGCATGACATTAATTGGAGCAACTAATGGCGAACAAGGCTTAAGTATGATTAGAGAATCAAAGCCAAAGCTTATTTTATTAGATGTGTTAATGCCCGGTAGAGATGGCTGGTCAATTTTAAAAGAATGCAAATCTGACGAATCAATAAAAGATATTCCAGTGATAATGGTTTCCCAAATGTCACAAGAGTCTTTGGCATTTTCTCTAGGAGCAGATGATTACCTTACCAAGCCAATTGATCGTGACAAATTCCTTAAAACGGTAACCAACTTGCTTGGAAACTCAACAAACAAAAAAATCTTAATTGTTGATGATGATTCAAACACAAGAGATATTTTAGGTAGAGCTTTAAGTGATGCGGGATACGAAGCCTTTTTAGCTAAAGATGGAAGAGAAGGACTAGATAATTTGGATAAAAATCCAGCGCTTATTGTCTTAGATCTAGAAATGCCTCGCATGGATGGTTTTGAATTTTTAGAAAACTTTGTTGAGATGGATTTTGAAGATAAACCTAATATTCTTGTTTATTCAGGAAAAGATCTATCAGAAGTACAAGAAGAACTTCTTAGAAAAAATGTTTCTGGTCTGGTTAAAAAGGATGAAGTTTCTATTAATCAACTTCCAGGAATGGTTACTAAAATATTAGGTTCTAAGAGCTAAGCTCCTAAATTTGACTCAATCTTTTCCAAAAGCCTCTTAAAATCAACTGGCTTTGTATCAAAATCATCTGCCCCGCATTCCAAAGCTTTTTGTCTATCGTGCTCCATTGCGTGAGCAGTTAAGGCAATAATCGGAATATTTGAAATTTCTGGATCCGCTTTTGCCTGAGTGGTAGCCTCCCAACCATCTAGGACAGGAAGACCCATATCCATTAAAACTAAGTCTGGGCTTTCCGATTTCATCTTATCAAGCCCTTCCTGACCATCAAAAGCAAAAATAACATCGTATTCTCTTCTAGTTAGTCTTCTGCCTAACATATCACGATTCATTTCATTATCTTCAACGTAAAGAATCTTTTTCATAACACTCTCCCTCAGTTATAAATAAACTGATTTCTTCCCCCTTCTTTTGCTTTGTAGAGCCTTTCATCTGCAAGATTAACAAGTTCTTCTTGATCCTTAACCTCAGATGAATTAATTACTCCTCCACTTATAGTAATATTTATTTCAACATCTTGAAAGGGTATTGATAATTCAACTACAGCTTTTCTAATATTCTCACAGTAATCGTTTAAGCTCATTCCTTCTTTATTTTCTAAAACTGCAATAAATTCTTCCCCGCCTACTCTGCCAATAACATTTTCACCGCATGCATCTCTTAAACCACTAGCAACAGCTTTCAGAACTTCATCGCCTCCTGGATGCCCGTATGTATCATTTATGGACTTAAAAAAATCTATATCCATTGAAAGTAAAGAAAATTCATAATCTTTTTCTTTATTCAATTTCTCAAAACATTCCTCGATTTTATCAAAAACAACCTGCCTATTATAAATTCCAGTTAAAGGGCAAGTTGTTGCTTTAAGATTTAATTCTTTTAATAATTCTTGTTCTCTTGCTCTGAAATATTTTGCCTCTAAGCTGGCAATTGATTTCGCCATTAAAATTGTTCCATTCAATGGTTTAGGGAGATAATCTGAGGCACCTAATTTTATACATTTAGCTGTGCTATCAACATCATTGAATGCCGAAACCATGATGATTGGTAGCTCATCTCTATCGTGATTCTTTCTAAATCTTTTGAGGAGCTCTAATCCATTAATATCCGGTAACATTACATCTAATAATATTAAATCAGGAGTTTTAGTTTCTACTTCAGCAATTGCTGAAGTGCCATCTATAGCCACTCTGCATGAAAGTCCATTTTGAGAAAGCCTTCTCTCTAAAACCTCGCAATTCGTTTTATTATCATCAACAATTAACACATCGGACCCTTTCAGGTAATCATCTATATCCAAGCTATAGTCAATATCGCCTAAAGATCTGAATAGCGACTCAGCATTTTGAATTTGGCCTTGTTCGGAATCTTCAGCTGCCTTTTCATTAAGATCACCTTTAATAAAATCTACAAACCTTTCTATAGCAGTTTCTGTTTCTCTTGATAAGGAAAGAATTGTATTTAAATCTTTAATGCATTCTTCCGATAAATCGTCCTCAAAATCTTCCATGAGTATCTCGCTATAACCAATAATTGCATTTAAAGGTGTTCGCAGGTTGTGCCTTAATTCTGAGTATTCTTGCGATGTTTTAGCTTGCTTATCTACAGCTGTGTTTTCTCTAAAGGCTTCTTCGTACTGACTTAAAAGCTTATCTTCAGCCTCTTTGATTTGGTTAATCTCTGAACTGATATCAAGATTATTTTTAACTCCAAACTCTTCAACCAAATCAATGTACTGTTCGATAGCTTCAGCTGGAGCAGCGAACTCTTGTTTTATTTGTGCTAATAATATTTTTTCTGCACCTTTTGAAGGCTTTTCCAGACCAGTCATTAAAATCCCTCCTTAAAATCTTTCAAAAACTGGGGTCTATGATGAAAATATCCTTGTCCTTTATGACACCCAAGCTCTAAAAATGTTTTTTCTTGTTCCTCAGTTTCAATTCCTTCGGCCAACATCCCTAGCTCCATGTTGTTACAAATTGTCACAACAAATCTAACAAGCTCTTGAGTATCTTGTTCGGAAACTGTTCTAGAAAAATCCTTGTCAAGCTTTACAAGAGTAATCGGCAAGTCTCTTAAATAACTCAATGAAGAGTAACCGGCTCCAAAATCATCCAGCGCAAGAGGTATCCCATGTTTTTTTAGTTTTTCAAAATACTCTGATGCTCTTGATCTGTCTTCAAGCTCTGCAGTTTCGGTTATTTCTAAGCCTAAGTCACCTGGATTAAGATCATTTTCTTTTACAAAATCTAAAATCAAGTTACAAAAGTTTTCTTGCATAACAGTATAAGCAGAGACGTTTAAATAAACTGTAAAATCTAATTTTTTGTCTTTCTTGAATACAAAGATTTCCTTTAATTTCTGCATTGATGCAAGAACTACCAGAGAGAATAAGCTTTCTCCCTCAACTAAAGGAATTAATTGATCGTTTGGAATGATGTCTCCGTTTTCGTCTTTTAGTCTTAGAAGGGTTTCTACGCTAACCAAATCTCCCGTAGCAAGGTCATATTGTTTTTGGTAAGCCATATCTATTCGATTATTTTCTAGACAAGAAATAGTATTTTTTAAAGCGTTTAAAGCCGCCTCAGACTGTGCTAATACCTCTATTAAAAAGAAAGATTCTTCTTTGTCTAAAGGGATTTCATGGATTCTTGATCTTAATAAAAATTTTATTTCTCTTAAGGAAAGTTCTAGGTCCGATTGAAAAGACGAGCCAATGGCTTCTATTTTCTTAGACGTACCGTGAGACAATATTGGAGCGATGCCGATATCATTTATTTCAGACGTATCAAAAACATATTGAGCGGATTTATTCATCCATTCTACTCCAACATCTTTACAAAAAATTAGATATGGACTGGGATGATGTTCCAGGGATTTAATTAAATATTTAGCTTGTTGGTCTTCAATTATTGTCATCTTCAATTAGTTCCTCTACAACTTCAACGAAGCTATCATTAAATGTATTTTTCATAAAAGACCATAGCTTCAAATGATATTCTGATTTGAAAAGCGTTTTAAAAGATCTTTTGTAATTATCCCATTCCCCCTTATCAATCATGCCTATTGTGTATTGATAATGTTGGTTTTCTCTAGACCTTAACATTATGCTGAAATACGACGTATATTTAGCATCTTCTTCCGGAGTCAAATCCTCATCATTTCGAAGCTTAAGCTTAATTTTAACCATGCTTTTCTTCATCCCTTCTAATGCAATTTCTTGATGACTATCAGCAACATTCTGCCTAGCATTTGCTCTTGCGACTCTATTCTGCTCTCTCATTTCTTGAATTAAATAATAAATTGAAGCTATAGCACCAATTGCTGCCAACGCTGTAACAATGCTATTAAAGTACTCAATTAAAAATTCCATATTTCGTTCTAAAAATTTGAGAGTGATAAGCTTAATTGTTTTGCCAAATAATTTAAATAATTTTATTAACTTTTCTTAAATTTAAACTTTATAGTAAGTTACATAGTTGAAATATTGTAAAATTTAAAAAAACCCGTATCTAAAATGTCTGAAACTGAAAAAAAAGTATTTTATGCAGAAGCAAATTATTCTGAAGAAGAAATAAATGCAGTTTTAAAAGTTCTAAATGAAAATAGATTAGCCTTGATGGCGGGTCCTAATGTAAAAGAACTTGAGAAAAAAGTAGCTAAACTTTTTAATAAAGAATTTGGGCTGATGGTAAATAGCGGATCGTCTGCAAATCTTTTAGCAGTCCAATCATTAGAATTAAAAGAGGGCTCAAAAGTTATTACGCCCGCGCTAACCTTTTCAACCACCATCTCTCCCTTAGTACAAAGTAATTTAATTCCCTTTTTTGTAGACGTAGAAAAAGAAACTCTTCAAATTGACACGAAAAAAATGAAGGAAATGCCTTTGGAGGATGTATCTGCTATATGTGTGCCAAACTTGATTGGCAATATTGCAAATTGGAATGAAATATACAATTTTGCCTCTGAAAATAATCTAAAAGTAATAGAAGATTCAGCAGACACAATTGGCTATGAATACAAAAGTGACTTTGAGAATTGGGCTGATGTAACAACCACAAGCTTTTATGCCTCGCATGTTGTAACCGGAGCTGGATTTGGCGGAATGGTTTGTTTTAATGAGAAAAAAAATTATGAACTTGGATTATCTCTGAGAGGATGGGGAAGAAGATCTTCTTTGTACGGAGAATCTGAAGACTATGAAAGAAGATTCAGTGCAAAGATTGATGGGTTAGATTACGATGACAAATATATTTTTGATGATATCGCTTACAATTTTTTACCTTCAGAAATCTCAGCTGCTTTTGCACTAATTCAAATAAATAAACTTGATCAAAATGTCAAAAACCGATTAGATAATTATAATTATCTCAAAAAGGGTCTTGAAAAATCATCAGATTTTTATGTGCCCTCTTCTTATGAGAATGCTAAAACAGGATGGCTAGCGTTCCCAGTAATTTTTCAAAATGAACTTGCAGACAAAAGAAAAGACATTCAAATATTTTTAGAAAAAGCTGGGATACAAACCAGAACTATATTTACTGGAAATATTTTGAGACAGCCTGTTGCTAAGAAATTCAAATGGGAAAGTTTTGATGACTTTCATGTAAGTGACGAAATCATGAAATCTGGAATTCTTTTAGGTTGTCACAATAGACAAACAAAAGAAAAACTTGATTACACTTTAGAAAAGCTATTTGAAGCAGAAAGTTGTCTGAAATAATTCATACCACCGGAATTACTGGCTTTATCGGAAGAAACCTTCTTCCGCTCTTATTAAAAAAATACAGAAAGGTCATAAACCATAATAGGAAATCTAAAAAAACTACATATACTCTTTATACTTCAGATGGAATAGAAGAAATTAATTTTTGTGATCCTTCGCCTATTCTTCTTCATTTAGCAACGAACTATAATCCAAATCCTAAAAGTATTGAGGAAGAAAAAGAAATAAGAGAGGCAAACTATTTTTTTCCAAAAAATATTGCTGCTAATTTCAGCAAAGTCATTTCTATATGTAGTTATCAACAGCTTTTAGGTGAAAAGTATCAAAATTTGTACTCAGAAACTAAAACGGAATTTAATGAATGGTGTCAATCAAAGGTTGATCAATTTATAAAAATTTATCTTTTTGATTCTTTTGGTTATGGGGATACAAGAAATAAAGTCGTAGATGTTTTTATTAAAAATTCTATTGAATCAAAAGATTTATTTATACCTGAAACTAATGTAGAAATTAATCTTACTGAAGTTTCTGAGATTGCAAATGGAATTATGAAATCTATAGATCTTCCCAGCGGAAGTTATTCTTTAAAATCGGAAAATAATATAGCTCTTGTAGACCTTGCCAGAAAATTAATTGAATTTACTAACTCGAACTCTAAAATTATTGAGAAAGGGAAAATAATCAATTTAATAAGTAAAATAAACAACGAACCTGAAAATATTTATGAAAGTATTAATAATCTTTCTTTTGATGACCAACTGAGAAATAGGATAGATGAAATTAAAAAAACCGAAGGTCTTTAAAAAATACTTCAATTCCTTTCTTGACCCAAGAGGATTTCTTTCAGCTATAGATCTTGAGAATTTAGAAAAAAAACTTCAAATTAAATTTAAATATCAATTGGTTTCCTTAAGTGAAAAAAAACATACCTTCAGGGGATTTCACTTTCAAAAGAAACCTAAAGCCCAAAATAAAATAGTAATCGTGCATAGCGGTAAAATCCTAGATTTTGTTGTTCAAATTGACTCGCCTTTAAGTTCTCAGGTTAAAAGTTTTGAATTAACTGCCGGAGACGTCATAGCCATCCCACATGATTATGCTCATGGATTTTTGTCTTTAACGAATAATGTAATTATTCAATATTTATTGGACAATAAATTTTCTGCCAAAAACTATAGCGGTTTTAACGCTAATTCTTTTATTAAGGAGAAGTTCCCTAACAGAAAAATAACTATATCCAAGAAAGATAAAAGCTTGAAAGACAAAATTTTAATAGAAAATTAATCATTCAATAAATTGAGTAAATATTGTCCGTAATAATTCTTTAATAAAGGCTGAGCTAAATCTTCTAAATCTTTTTTGCTTATCAACTTTCCTTTAAAAGCTATTTCTTCAGGACAACAAATCATTTGTCCCTGCCTTTTCTGAATAGTTTCTATAAAAGAACTTGCCTCAAGAAGGCTCTCATGTGTTCCAGTGTCAAGCCAAGCAAATCCTCTATCTAAAACTTCAACTTTTAAATTTCCTTGATCAAGATAATGCTTATTAACATCAGTAATTTCTAATTCTCCTCGTTTTGAAGGCTTTAATGATTTTGCTATATCAACTACTGTACTGTCATAAAAATAAAGCCCGGTTATGACAAAGTTGCTTTTGGGTTTTTTGGGTTTCTCTTCAATGCTTAGTGCTTTTTTTTGACTGTCTATCTCTACTACTCCATATCTTTCCGGATCATTTACATGGTATGCAAATACCGTAGGCTCTGATTGAGAAGAAACAGACAAAAGTTTATGTTCAAGTTCAGAGCCAAAAAATAAATTATCTCCCAAAATAAGGGCACAGTTCTCACCAGAAATAAACTTTTCTGAAATTATGAAAGCTTGTGCTATTCCTTCAGGTTTTTTTTGAATTTCGTAGGAAATGTCTATGCCCCATTGGTTCCCATTTCCCAATAATTCTACAAACTTATCGTTATCTTCAGGCGTTGTAATTATTAGGATGTCTCTTATTCCTGCAAGCATTAAAGTACTTATTGGATAGTAGATCATGGGCTTATCATAGACAGGTAATAATTGCTTAGAGATGCTTTTCGTAATCGGATATAAACGAGTACCCGATCCTCCGGCTAAGATAATTCCTTTTCTATTCTCTTTGCTCATAGGTTTCTACTCTAGAATATTTAGATACCACTCTACTGTTTTTTTCAATCCTGATTCAAAGTTTTCTTTTGGAGTCCAATTAAGTTCTTTTTCAATTTTTGAAATATTTAGCCCATATCTATAATCATGTCCTAATCTATCATCAACAAAAGTGATTAATTCGTGATAAGAATCACCATCTTTTTTAGGACTTAACTCATCCATCAAATCACATACTTTTTTGACAACTTCGATATTTTTTATTTCGTTTTTTCCTCCAATGTTGTAAGTTTCTCCATTAATTCCTTTTTCGAGAACAACTGTTAGAGCATCGCAATGGTCTTCAACAAATAGCCAATCTCTTATATTTAATCCATCACCATAAATAGGTAATTGTTTATTTTCTAAACAATTATGGATTAATAATGGAATTAATTTTTCCTTGTGTTGGAAAGGACCATAGTTATTTGTGCAGTTTGTAGTGATGGTAGGCAAACCATATGTCTCATGCCAAGCTCGCACTAAATGATCTCCTGATGCTTTTGATGCTGAATAAGGACTATTTGGGAAATAGGCACTGTCTTCAGAAGATTGTGGATCAGAATCCAAGAGCGAACCGTAAACTTCATCAGTTGATATTTGAATATATTTAAAATTATCTTTTTTAGATTGTTCTAGTTTATTAAAAAAATCATAAGATGCTTTAAGCAAGATGTGGGTTCCAATTATATTCGTTGATATAAATTCATTAGAATCAACTATAGACCTGTCAACGTGGGATTCAGCAGCAAAGTTAATTACAGTTTGAGGCTGGTATTTTTGTAAAAGGGAAGAAACTAGGGAAAAGTCTTCTATAGAGCCTTTCTCGAAAAAGTAATTTTTGTTATCTCTAATTGAATCTAAATTTTTTTGATTTGCAGCATAGGTAAGATTGTCTAAATTTACTATAGGCAAGTCATTTTTTTGAAGCCATTTGATAATAAAGTTAGCTCCTATAAAACCACATCCACCTGTAACTAAAATCATCTTTAATTCTCGTTAAGGCCGCTCAAGACTCCTTGATAGAAGGCAAAATACTTAAATCTTTTTCTTTTAGAAAATAACATTTGCAATGAAAATAATTGAATTAATGCTAGAAATAAGCACTTAAAACGATAGTTTTTAATCATATGTTTTTTCATAGCATAAACCCTTGATCTGCCCATGTGAAATCCTTTTAGTTTTGCAATCTCTGGACTCCTTAAGGAAGAATTACCTCCAACATGAATGATAGATGTATCAGGACAATAAATTAAAGGTCCAATTTCATTTTTAAGCCTTAAAGATAAGTCATCATCTTCGTGATAAAGAAAAATTCTTTCATCAAAGCCTCCAACTCTAATAAAAACCTCTTTCTTAATAAAAATAGCGGCGCCTCCCATTACTGGAATTTCGCTTATCTTACTTGGAGGAGTTTTTAACCATTTATTTTTGTCTAACAGTATTGAACGTCTTTTAAAGCTCTCTGTTTTTTTTTGATTTAATATTTTTGGAGTAAAAGCTGAGGCTTCAGGCATCTTTTCTGATAATTCTAAAAGCTTAATAACAGTATTATTTTCAAAAACAGTATCTGGATTAACAATAAAAACATAATCTTTTCTGGCTGCTTTTACCCCAATATTGCATGCTGAACCAAAACCTTTATTTTCAGAATTCAAAATTTCAGAAAAATTTCTTATCTCTTTTATTTTTTCAGGCAAAGGAGAATCATTATTTACAATAATTGTTTCGCACTCTAGGGGAATTGATGGCAGTAAATTTGAAAGTGCTTCTTCGCTTTTAAAACTTACAATTACTATTGATACATTTGAACAATCAAGCACAAGTAAGCTTAAAATAAATATGGAATGAGTCTAGCTTTAACTTTTTTACAATAATCTTCATATCCTTCTAAATCATTTAGAAGAGTTTTTTCTTCGATGCTAATTCTTAATTTTAGTGCTACAGCTAAAAATATCAGACTTAATGTTAAAGATAGGAAAGTTCCTAACCAAATATTTACTCCGATTATTAAAAAAATAAATCCTGTATACATAGGATGTCGAACTAAAGAATAAATGCCAGTATCTATTACCCTTTGGCCTCTGTCTTCTTGAATACTAACTGTAGTTTCCGCAAATTCATTTGCAATCATGGAGGCCATAGCCAAAAGGATGCCAAAAACATAAACAGCAAGCCCAATATTTTTTAGGATGCCATCAAATGATGAAGACAAATTTAAGTGAAAAATATCTATTGGCGCCAAACAAAAACCCAAGGTTAATGCAGAAAACATAAAAGCGGTTGCCAGCTTATCTTCTTGAGGCTGAGCCTCCGAATCATAATTCATTCTAGCTTCTATGCTTGCCGGCTTGTATATAACGAGGTAAATAGAAGCGATGAAAGCTATAGAGAAATGAACGCATAGAAGCAAAAATGCGTCATTCCAATTCAAAGTAAATGCTGGCAAATATAAAAAAATACCTATTAATAAAGTTTGAAAAAGAATTCCGAAGAAAGTTTTTAGCAACAACATATTTAACTCCAAAAAATATGTTAACAAAAGTTAGTTATTTTTTACTAAAAAATTTTCAACCGCCTCAGAAAAAATGTCATTTTTGTCACCTGCAACCATATGGGCAGCATTATTGATTTCCTCAAATTCTGCATGAGAAACAATATTCAAAAAATAATTTTTATCTTCTTCTGTCAAAACATCACTTAGGCCGCCCCTAATGAGCAAAGTCGGTTTATCTAAAGATTTGGCAGCATCTTCTAGATGGCCAAAATATTCTTTTATATCTTGATCTTGCCTTCCTTTTAGGAATTTTGGATCCCAGTGCCAATAAAATTTATCGTCCTTTTTTCTTAAGTTTTTATTGAGCCCAGACAAGTCTTTTGGTTTTTCTCTATGAGGTAAAAAATCAGATATGTAATTTGCAGCCTCTTCCAGTGAAGAGAATCCATCTGCTGCTGAGCGCATAAATTCTACAATTTTGTCCGATCCTTCTTGATTCGGATAAATGCCTATATCAACCATGATTAAGGTTTTACATAAATTAGAATAGTTTGGATCTCCAGCTAATGATAGAGAAGTCATTCCTCCTAAAGAAGCCCCAACCAAATTAGCAGGTTGATCAAAGTTTTTTATGATTGATACTAAATCTTCTTTATGATGATGAATTCTATAATTTCCTTCATCTGACCAAAAACTATCACCGTGCCCTCTTAAATCGTAAGTGATAACGAAAAATCCTTTTTGAGAGATACTTTCAGCAGCTTTGTCCCAAGCAAATCTTGTTTGCCCTCCGCCATGCAAAAAAACTACTAACGGATTCGACTTTAGGCCAAATACAGAAGCGGCAATATCTTTTCCTTCAAGATTTTTAAAAGTTTTAAACATCTAAGTTTTATATCCACTCGGTAACAAATTCAGAAGTATCCATTTCAGGAATTTTTTTTTGTTTTCCTATAGCCGTGCCAACATAAAGATAGCCAATCACTTTTTGGTTATGATCCAGTTCAAGATATTTTGAAATTTTTTCATTTAATGCAAATACTCCGGTTCTCCACATACCTGCATAGTTAAGAGCATTTAAAGCAAGTAATATATTTTCCGCAGCTGCAGCAGTTGAAAGCATTTGTTCTATTTCAGGAACCTTGGGATGAATTTTTATTTCAGAGACTAAGATAATAATCATTGGTGCACGAAAAGGTGCATCCTTGTATTTTTGTAAAGTCTCATCTGTAACGCCTTCAATGTTATCTTTTGCGAAATCTACAAAGACAGATGATAACTTCTCTAAACCTTTTCCAGTTATTTGAATAAACCTTGAAGGTCTTTGCCAAGCATGATCAGGAGCTCTTAATGCTGCCTGATAAATTATTTCCATTTCCTCTTCAGAAGGATAAGGCTTGGAAAGTTCTCTTGGAGAATTTCTGGTAAGAATGTTTTTTAGGGCTTCGTTCATTTAGCGTTACTTTTCCTTATAGCCGGTCATTTTGTCCCATGCTTGAATTCTATATTCTGGAATTCCAGCCTCAATTACATCATCACGAAATCTTTTATATGTGTATGGATTCATCAGTTTTCTAGTATTAAAAATAAATACTGCCATCCCCCAAATGTTAAATAAAATACAAACAGCGAAAATTTCTATTCTTATGAGATTAGAAAATAGTAAAAACATAATCACTGAAAGATAAGTCTCCGGTTTAGTTAACAACATTGCTATTGCCATTTTCCCAGGGGGTAAAATCATCCATAACAACATCATGACTAATGCTAGACCAATAAATAGTAATTCAATTTCAAATCTAGTTACTGCGCCTTCCAAGATGCCATTTAAAGCAATAAAACCCAGAAAAAAACATACTATGGCATGGAACTTATGCTGCATTTTGTCTTCCATGAATAAGTATGCATTCAATTTTCCATTCAGATTTGTCCATGAAGGAAGTTTTCGAAAAAAATCATCAAAAATTTCAAATATGCCTAAACCCAAATAAACTATCGCTTCTACCCAAAGGACTATCTTAAGGGCAAGTGTTAATTCAAAAAGTTCTGTGGAATTCATAAAAGGAGGCTAAATATTTAAACCAAAATTATTGGAAATTAACCAATTACCAGAAATAAACATAGCCCAAATTGCCTGAGCTAAAATCACTAGCCAAGAAAGTAAAATTCCCATTTGTCTAAAAATAATATTTCCTCCTCCAATCAAGGTATAGGCATGCGAAATTCTAGCCAAGATAAATACATCTCCAAATATTACAACTGCTAAATCAGGTATCTGGCCAATAATTTCTAGTGCAAATGATAAGGCTAGAAAGAGAAGAGCATACTCAATAAAGTTTCCATGCGCTCTTTGAGTAGAAAGTAATTCTTCGCTATCTCCAGAGCCTAAACTAATTTGAGTTTTGAATCTCTGCCTGACAGTGAGAAAAGATAACACAATTCCAAAGAAGCCTAGCGCTCCTGCATAAAATAAACTTATCATTTAAATTTAATTATAGTTGTTGCTGCTAAGCTCAAGACCTTTGAGATCTCCTTTTTCTCGCCACTTTTTCATTAGCTTGAAAAAATTCAGAGCTCCTCCGCCGTAAGGATTATTTTGTGGAGCCTGCATAGGCTTACCTTCATTATTGTAATAACCAGGGGTGCAACTTTCTTGAAAACTCAACATGTCTCTTGAGTTATCTATGATAGTTTTTACCCAATTTTCCTCACCTTCTTTTGAAGCCTCAACTAGAGACATATTCTTTTCTCTCATGGATTTTAAAATATATGCAAGGTGGATACTCTGTTCATCAAGAGAGTGAGTATAGTTTGCTGTGAAGCCAGCTTGCTGTGGTCCAAAGAAAAAACTATTTGGGAATCCGCGACTATGCATACCGTGCATAGTAGAAAGACCATCTTTCCATTTATCCATTATTGAAAGACCTTTTCTGCCATAAATTTCATAACCACTTCTTCTGGTGTAGTCGGTTCCCACCTCAAAGCCTGTAGCAAATATGATGCAATCAACTTCATATTCTTTGCCGTCAAAGAAAATGCCTTTTTCGGTGATTTTTTCTAGGCCCTTACCTTCAGTATCAACCAAAGTCACATTTGTACGATTGTAAGTATCTAAGTATTCATCGTGGAAACATGGGCGTTTACAAAATTGTCGGTAATAGGGCTTTAAAGATTCTGCTACGTTTGGATCTTTTACAATCTCTTCAGCTCTAGCTCTGATTTGCTCCATTTTTGCAAAATCTACCATTTCAACTTTATTCGAGATATTTTCTTTCCCAACAAAGTTCATGAATTTATCAGCCATATATGGCTTAAGGCCTTTTTTATAAAAATCTTTATTGAATGGCGCAAGTAATGCCCACGAAGCCATTCTGAGTTTAGATGGTCCTGATGCCCTAAATGCTGACAATATGGTTCTAAAAATTTCAGTCCAACCGTCGTTTACTAAATCTTCTCCGCTGAATTCTCCTGCTAAAAATCCTTCAAAGTTAGCTCTTCTTTTTTCATGCCATCCTGGCTTCATAGAAGTAAACCAGTCTTCGTCGGTTTCTTTATTTGCCCTCACATCTATTGATGAAGGAGTTCTTTGAAAAACATAAAGCTCTTTTGCAGATGCTCCCAAATGCGGAATACACTGCACTGCAGTTGCTCCTGTACCAATGATGGCTACTTTTTTGTCGGAAAGATTTTTCAAGTCTCCGTGAGAAGATCCTCCGGTGTATTCATAGTCCCAACGACTTGTATGAAAAGTATGTCCTTTGTAGTCGTTAATTCCATCTATTGCAGGCAGCTTTGGTCTGTTCAAAGGCCCATTTGAATGAACCACAAAATTTGCAGTTATTTCATCGCCTTTGTTAGTTCTTATTGTCCACAATCCAGAATCATCAGACCATTTTGTTTCGGTGACTTCTGTTTGCAAAATAGAGTTTTCATAAAGATTAAACTTTTCTGCGATAACTCCACAGTACTCTAGAGTCTCAGGAGCATTCGTATATTTTCTTTTTGGGACAAATCCAGTTTCTTCAAGTAAGGGAAAGTAAATATAAGATTCGATATCACAGGAAGCTCCAGGATATCTGTTCCAATACCAAGTCCCACCAAAATCTCCCCCTTTTTCAATTATTTTAAAATCATCAAAACCTGCTTCTCTGATTCTTGCAGCAGCCAGCATTCCGCCAAAACCACCGCCGATAATTGCAATTTCAGTATGAAGTTTCAAAGATTCCCTTTCTTTTTTTTCTTCAACATATGGATCTTCTACAAAATAGGAGAACTCTCCTTTTACTTCTTTATATTGGTCGTTACCATCAGAACGAACACGTTTATCTCTTTCCTCTTTGTACTTTTGACGAAGTTTTTCCGGATTAAAATCAAATTTTTCTAGATTTGCTGCCATATTTAATTACCTTAATAAATTTAAAAAAAATATAACTTATGACATTTGTCGTGTCAAAAGATGTTTTTTCTGCAATGAAGTATGCAAGAAAAATAAAAATAATAAGTTTATCGATAAGTATCCTGCCAAAGGAAGAATGTATTTGTTCGCTTCAGGAAAGAAAAAAGAAGTTAAGAAAACTCCTATTAAAAAAACTATTCTGAAAGCGTCTACCAGTAAAGCCTTCTTACTGTCCAGCCACAAAGAAACACAATATGCTGTTGAAACCATTGCTATAGCAACAACAATACCTTGTAGGAGGTTCATTTCACCCAATTCAATAAATACTGTGCTGATAATAGATACGAATATCAGTTGAAAAAAAGCATAACTTTTGGACGCAAAAGAGGAATTAGGATTGTATTTTTCAAAATTGTGAACATCAAAATCTGTTTTTGGGGATAAATGACCTGAATCAGTTGGAATCCATCTGGTAGGTGCAACCAAGACATATAGCTTATCTTTAAGATTTTTTGTATGGAATATTTCTCTTAGCATCTTCACATAAATATGAAGATTTGCCCAAATAGGATTAAAGGTTTTTAAAGGACCTCTAATGCCATAGATAGGAGAAACATTGTCATCCTCCTCCTTGAAAGTTCCGAACAATCTATCCCAAATAATAAATACCCCGCCATAATTCTTATCTATGTATTCCTCATTTTGAGCATGATGAACTCTGTGATTAGAGGGAGAGACGAAAAATAACTCGAACCATCCTAATTTAGGAACATGTTCTGTGTGAACCCAAAATTGATAAATCAAATTAATGGAAGCTACCGAAACAAAAACATATGAAGGCACGCCGATAATGAAAAGCGGAATATAAAATACCCAAGTCAAAAAGAAACCTGTGCCGGTCTGTCTTAATGCCGTAGATAAATTGTAATCCTCGCTTTGGTGATGAGCCACATGCGACGCCCAAAAAATTTGTCTCTCGTGACTAATTCTATGAAACCAATAATAAAAGAAGTCATAGGCAATAAACGCAACAATCCAAGTAAGAATTGAACTTGAATCCCATCTTGGCAATGAGAAATGTGTTTCCACCAAGTAGAAAACTGCTCCTCCTAAACCTATTTTTAATGCCGAACTAGTAGAGCGAAGAGCTCCCATAAACATACTAGACAAAGCATCATTGGCTCGGTAAGTATTATTATTTTTTAACCAACCATAAGAAAGTTCTATTAGGATGGCTAATAAGAAAAACGGAACTGCATAAGGAACATAATCCATTAATTCTATAGTTGTTTAATTGCACAAAGCTTGTTGCCAGATGGATCTCTCAAATAAGCCAAATACATTTTCATGCCTTCAAATTCTCTAATACCAGGCGCATCTTCAATGGAGACTCCACCAACTTCAAGGCCTGCTGCATGCCATTTATCTCCCTGAGCTTCATCTTCTATATTGAATCCAATAGTTGAGCCATTTCCTGCAGAAGCTGGCTCTCCGTCAATAGGCTCTGAAATACAAAAAGTCATTCCCTCTAAAAAATAAAAGTAACGAGTTTGACCAGTAAGATTTGGAACCATGAGTCCTGGTTTTGCACCTAAAACTCCTAAGACATGGTCGTAAAAAGTTTTAGATTCCTCAATATCATTTGCTCCAACCATAATGTGACTAAACATAATTTCCCCTGTAATTTATTTTCAATTTTTAGTAGGGTCTGTCGCCTACGACTGTAACCCTTTCAACTTTTCTTACTTGCGGCCAATAATCTGATACAGCGTAGTGTTGGCACGCTCTATTATCCCAAAAAGCAATCGAATCCTTTTCCCAGATAAATCGACATTGATACTCAGGTATTGCTGCTTGAGCATATAAAAAATCTAGCATAATGGAAGATTCTGTAGCATCCCAGTCTTTTATATATTGCGTAAAAGCTTTGTTTACGTATATAACTTTTTGTTTTGTATCCGGATGCGTGCGAATCACAGGATGTTCAGGGCTTGGATACTTTTGATTAAAAGCTTCTATTTCTGCTTCACTTTTGCCTTGTTTGATTAATCTTTGTCTAAAACCAGCAAAATCATGAACAGCAATTGCTCCTTCTAACTTTTTCTTCACTTCCTCAGACAGCCCATCATAGGCCATACACATATCAGAAAATAAAGTATCGCCTCCAACTTGAGGGCCCTCAATCATGCGCAAAATAGATCCTAGGGAAGGTTCCTCCCTCCAAGTAACATCAGAGTGCCAAGTGTTTTCTCTACCTTTGCTCTTTTCGTTGTGAGTTATGCTGAGAACCTCTGGGTATCCTTCTTTGTGCGGCGCAAAAGGATGAACTTCCAGTTCGCCAAATTTTTTTGCAAATCTCAAATGATCATCGGTACTGAGATTCTGCTTGCGGAAAAAAATTACTTTATAAGTGAGAAGAGCTTGGTAAATAAATTCATAAGTTTCCTTATTAAAATCTTCTCTTAGATCAATTTCTAGAAGCTCTGCTCCAATATTTGGGGACAATCGATTAACTTTGAAAGGTAAATCCAATTTTTCAAAATTTTCAAAATTCAAATTTTTCATTAAATATAGATTAAAAAATTTAAAGTTTATTTACAACCTCATCGTAGGATGGCAGAAATGAAGTCGTGGCTTTTCCAGGCATAAATAAGAATTCCAAAAGCGAACAAGTAAGCAATAAGGAATTACAAGCTTGCTCAATTGTTATTGGTACGATGGAGCTGGAAGGAGTTGAGACTTCAGATTTATTCAAGCGCGCGAAACAAAACAATTGTTTAACAATACTCAATTTAGCTCCATATAAAGAACCATCAAAATTATTACTGGAGCAAACAGATATTTTAGTAGTTAATGAGACTGAATTTTTAGGACTTCTTAATAAGGTATCCAACTCAGTTGATATAGATTTCATCGATAAGAATTTTTCCTCTTTAAATATTCCCTCGCAT
>CACEOL010000002.1 GCA_902561325.1 uncultured SAR86 cluster bacterium
TTTTTTTGATTTTCAGACTCAGTAATTTCATTTTTAGAAAAACTATCATCTATTTTTGTAAAAGGATTTTTACTGGTTAAAAGAACAAGAGTTAATACAAGTAAAAATATAAAAATTAGGCTTATATATATTCTCATTTTTAAATAGTCTTAATAAACAAATTGTAAGATAAAATTAACTTAGTTATTAGAAACAAAGGACAAAATGCATAATCTTGAAGAGGTTGAGTTGATTATAGGAAACTCTGGAAAAAATTTCTCTGGAGTTACTTCAATTACTATTCAGCTACTCAGTTATCAATATAAAGAAATAAATTTAGCAGTCTTAGGTTCTTCTTTTATCCCAGATGAATTTAATACAATAAATTTTTATCAGTTTATTAAACTCACCAAAAATAAATTATCTAACGGAAAATATAGGATTTTTTTTACTCGCAGAAATGATGAAATGATTCAAGGCTTAATAGCCAAGTATGTTTTTGGCTCTAAAATAAAGATAATTTTTTTATCGACCGCTCAGAGAAACCATACAAGATTTACCAAATGGTTAATCTCTAAGATGGATAGTGTCATCTCAACTTCAAAAAAAGCAGCAAGTTATTTAGTAAAAGAACCTGACGCAATTATTCCTCATGGAGTTGATTTGAAAAGATTTTCTGCGCCAATTAATAAAGAAGATTCATGGGATAAGTTGAATTTTCCCGGGACATTAGGAATTGGTATTTTTGGAAGAGTAAGACATTCAAAAGGTATAGATATTCTTGTTGATGCTGCAATAAATATTTTGCCAAATTATCCCTCCGCTACAGTAATCATCTGTGGGGAAACGCAAATAGAAGATCAGCCTTATAAGAAAAAAATAATTTCTAAAATTAAGAAAGCTAATTTAGAAGACAGAATTATTTTTTTAGGTAAAAAAACCTTTGAGGAACTGCCAAACTTATTTCAAGGAATGACAATCGTTGCAGCTTTAAGTAGAAATGAAGGTTATGGCCTTACTCCTTTTGAAGGAATGGCATCGGGTGCAGCAGTATTAACCAGTTCAGAGGGTGTTTGGGATGAAATTATTAGAGATGGAGTTGATGGTTACGTTGTAGATACTAATGATGTTAAACAAACTTCTGAAAAATTAGATTTATTAATAAAAAATAGTTCTAAAACAAAAATCATGGGAGAAAATGCTGCAGAATATATTAAACAAAACTTTTCGATTGAAACAGAAGCAAAAAAATTAATAGGCCATATTAGACATGTACAGAATACTGAAATCATTTAAATTAGTAATAGTATTTTTAGTTTTACAAAGCTCTTTAAGTTTTTCTTCAAATATAGAAAACTCTACCAATCACATAAAAACTATAGTTTTTGGAGCAGGTTGTTTCTGGAGTGTAGAAAAAAAGTTTCAAGAGACCTATGGCGTTATAAATGTTGAATCGGGTTATGCAGATGGAAAAAATATTAAGCCTATTTATAAAGAAATCATCAAAAGAGAAAATAGATTTAATCCAGATAATTACGTAGAGGTTGTCAAAGTAACTTACAACAGTAATAAAACAAATCTTGAAAATCTTTTAAAAACTTTTTTTGAAATGCATGACCCAACTCAAGAAAATCGTCAAGGGAATGATATTGGTGTTCAATACCGATCAGTCGTTCTTACCTCGTCAAAAGAAGAGATTTTACTTTCAAACAAAGTAAAAAATATATATCAAAGTCTTTTGAGTGAAAAAGGATTCGGACCTATAAAAACTAACATTAAAGAATTAACTAATTTTTACTTGGCTGAAAATTATCATCAAGACTATCTAAGAAAAAATCCAAATGGGTATTGTCCGGATTATTCAACAGGAGTAGTTTTTACTAAAAAATCAAAGAAATCTGTTGATAACAAAAATTTACTGACTGGAAAGAAAATTATTGTTCTCGAAGCAGACGGATGTCCTTATTGTTATAAATTGAGAAAAGATGTCCTTGATGACTATTCGGGTTCAATAGATTTATATTTTAGGAAATCAGATGAATTAGATGGCGTTGATTTGAAAACTCCTACTTGGGCTACACCAACAATTTATTTTTTAGAAAATGGCAAGGAGGTTTCGTCTCATCAAGGTTATTTATCTAATAAAAAGTTTTATAAGTCATTGGGAAAATTTAAACTTGGTAAATCTGAGGCTTACAATGTAGCTTTCAATCAAGGAACTGATCCTACATATTGTAAAGAGTACGAACTTTTTAAAAATACTCCAGACGGAGTTTTCATTGATAAATTAAGTGGAGCTCCACTATTTAGTACTAAATACAGATTCAACTCTAAAACAGGATGGCTTTCTTTTACTGAAGCAGTGAAAGATTCTGTAACTGAGCATATGGATTACAGTTATGGCATGGTTCGAGTTGAGATAAGATCTAAGTCATCAGGCATTCACTTAGGACATGTATTCAATGATGGTCCAAATGGCAAACCAAGGTATTGTATTAATGCGACTGTGTTAGAATTCGTTCCGAATTTAGACACGTAGCTCAGTTGGTTAGAGTACTACCTTGACATGGTAGGGGTCCCCGGTTCGAATCCGGGCGTGTCTACCAAACCACCGAGGTAAAAATGCTTGAATTAAATATTTTCAATTCTGCACAAATTTTCGATCAAATTTTTGCATTCATCTGTGTTTATTTACTAACTAGCCTTAATGCTAAAACTCGTTTCTATGGTTTTATTGTTGGTACTATCGGGTTTATTCCTGGAGTTTATTTATTAATTGTTACTGAACTCTGGTGGCTATTAGCATGCATGCCAATATGGGCTTATATCAACTATATTGGAATAGTTAATAACTACAGAGAATATAAAAAAACTAAAGTTGCTTAAAAGATATTTTTTTATAACTAAGTTTCTGGGTACATTTTTCTTATGGATAACTTATTAAAAGCTTTCTTGAGATCAGATCATGCTGGGGAGGTAGGAGCTGTTTATATTTATAGAGGAATTCTTAAAATTGCTAAGGACCCTGATTTAGTTAATTTTTCTAAAAGGCATTTAATAACTGAAGAATCTCACCTTCAAAAAATTGAGGAAGTGCTTCCAAAAAAAGATAGAAGCAAATTAGTTTGGTTATGGAAGGTAGCAGGCTTTTTACTCGGTTTCCTTCCTACGTTATTTGGTCCAAAAATTGTCTTCGCCACTATTGAAGCTGTTGAAGCCTTCGTAGAAGATCACTACGAAGAACAACTCAAATATCTTCGAGCTCAACCAAATCCAAACCAAGAATTAATAAATCTTCTTCAGTCATGTCAGGATGACGAAATTGATCATAAACTTGAATCAGCTGAAAAGAAAAATTTAACACCAGGAATTTTTATCAACCTCTGGACCAAAATAGTAGGCGGCGGTTCAGCTTTCGCAGTTAAAGTAGCAAAAATCATATAATTTCTTTAATTAGCTATTGATCAAAAAAATCAATAACGTATAATTAAAGAAATTCCCTTATGAAAAACAAATCAAAGTTAAAAGTAGTTGAGCTCTTTGCAGGAGTTGGCGGATTTAGACTCGGTTTGGAAGGCTGGAAAGGTAAATCGTCATTAAGTCAATATACAAAAAGATTAAAAAAAAATTATGAAGTTGTATGGAGCAATCAATGGGAGCCTTCTACAAAAACACAGCATGCAAGCGATATCTATGTCAAAAGATTTGGAGAAGAAAATCATAGCAATGAAGATATTCATTCGGTAGACCCAAAAAAGATCCCTAGTCATGATTTATTAGTAGGTGGTTTTCCTTGCCAAGACTATTCTGTTGCAAAGCAAATGAGCAAATCTAAAGGTATAGAGGGTAAAAAAGGTGTTCTTTGGTGGGATATTAGAAATATTTTAGAAGTAAAAAGACCTAAATATATCTTATTAGAAAATGTCGATCGATTGATTAAATCACCAGCGAAGCAAAGAGGTAGAGACTTTGCAATAATTTTAGCCTCTCTATCAGACTTAGGTTACATGGCAGAGTGGCGAGTAATTAATGCCGCCGACTATGGAATGCCACAAAGACGAAGGAGGGTTTTTATTTTTGCAGCCCATAAAAAAACTAACATTTATAAAAATTTAAATAATATTGAAGAATGGGTTTTAAAAAAAGGAATTTTTGCAAAAGCTTTCAAAGTAAAGAAAACACAAAATAAGCAACTTACTTTATTTGGCAACATAGATTTTTCAGAAGTCATGCTTGAGGGAGACTTGACCGAAATTACAAAAAAATTCAATAAAAAGAATGGAACTAAAGGAGTTTTTGAAAATACTGGAATCATGTTTGATAGAAATATTAAAACTATCAAAACCGAACCAGATTATGAAGGAAAAACACAAACTCTTTCGGATATTTTAATTAGTCATAATGAAGTATCAGAGGATTTCTATTTAGGAGAAGACTTAGAGAAATGGAAATATTTAAAAGGCTCAAAAAATGAAAAGCGAAAAAAATCTAATGGAGAAGTTTTTTACTACAAAGAAGGTCCTTTAAGTTTCCCTGATAGTCTCGATAAACCAGCTCGAACCATAATTACAAGCGAGGGCGGAATAACCCCAAGTAGATTTAAGCATGTCGTAGAGCAGCAGGGCAGGCTTAGGAGATTGACTCCAGTTGAGTTAGAAAGAGCTAATATGTTTCCTGACAACTTCACTGAAGAGGCAAACGACACAAAGCGTTCTTTTTTTATGGGCAATGCTCTTGTGGTGGGAATAGTTGAGAAGCTTGGCAAGGCCTTATTCAAGATGTCTTAGACTAATCTTGATTCAAAAGTTTTTTCATAAATTGAGATTTAAAAGAAAAAGCTCTTTGCATTGCAGGTTCCTTTGAAAAAGGTTGATTTCTCAAACTATTACTATCAGCTCCTTTTGTACATGCTCCCAAATAACATGTATCGCTTTCACTTAGTTCATGAGCTTTGCCTTCTGTAATTTTCCCAATAATCTTGTTCCAGTCCTTTTTAAATTGCGAATAGTATTTACTTTTTTTTAATTCTAAAAATTCTACACTATGAAATTGATAATCAAGTTCATGCACTTCTTTATCCATTGGATCTATGTATCTTATGATTAAAGTTCTCTTATTCTTTTTCATGAAGCTAGATGTTTCAAATTTTTCCGAAACAATTTCATTGAAATTTATAATGTTACACACTAATCTTTCTTTAGGAGCCAAATTGCCATTTTTTAATTTTTTCAGCGGTGTAACTTTTAACTCGATTTCTGCATCTGTAAAATCAGGCTCTGATCTAGAATTATTTTTTATTAAAAAATAAAATTCTTCTACTTTTTGACCAAACCTTCCTTTATTCTGCTTTTCTCTATTTGGATAATATTTATCGTTGAATTCTTTTACTTGTTGTTCGCTTAAGATGTTTCTTAAAGTTGTACCTTCTAGTCTTTTAGCAAATTTGAGTATCGACTTTTCACTAAGGCTGTCATATTCACTTTCCATATAAAAAGATTGTACTAATGTTTTTTTTACTTGCTAGTTTTGGAAGTAGTTTGTAATATACTATATATATATACAGTATTAATTATTCAACCTTAATATTTATGAATTTAAAACATTTAGGGCAGATTGCAGACTCTGACAGAAACTCAGAAACACCTTTGTTTTCTGAATATGTTCAAGTAGGTTGGCCAAGTCCCGCAGATGACTACATAGAAAAATCAATTGATTTACACCAACTCTTAATAAAAGCTCCAGCTGCTACTTATCTTGTGAGGGCAAATGGAGATTCCATGTTAAATGCAGGAATCAATAATGGCGCAATACTTATAGTTGATAGGAGTCTGGAGCCTAAACATGGTGACATTGTTATTGCTTCCATCGATGGCGCTTATGCTTGTAAGCGTCTTCAGTTAACACCTAAGGTAGGCTTATTGTCGGAGAACATTAAATACCCGCCAATTTTTTTAAAGAATGGAGAAGAACTAGACATAATGGGAGTTGTCACTGCAGCAATAAATCAGTTTTAAAATGTTTGCTTTAGTAGACTGCAATAGTTTTTACGCTTCATGCGAAAGAGTTTTTAGACCAGATCTTAGAACAAAACCAGTAGTTGTTTTATCAAATAATGATGGTTGTGTCGTTGCTTTAACTAAGGAAGCAAAAAATCTTGGAATCAAGATGTGCGATCCTTGGTTCAAAATCGAAAAGACATTCAAACAAAAAGGCGGAATTGCATTCTCATCTAATTATGAGCTGTATGGCGATATTTCATCTCGAATCATGAGTATTTTAGAAGAGCTTTCTCCTAAAGTAGAAATTTATAGTATCGACGAAGCATTTCTTGATTTAACCGGTATAGCTAATTGCATGGACTTAGAAGAGTTCGGTAGAGCCTGTCAAAAACAAATCATGCAGTATACCGGGATGCCAGTTCGTGTCGGTATAGGTCCCACTAAGACCTTAGCTAAGGTTGCAAGTTATGGCGCTAAGCGTTATCCAACTACTCAAGGAGTGCTAGACATCACTGCATTACACAAAAGAACAAAACTTATGAAGCTAATGCCAGTAAATGAAATATGGGGAGTGGGGCGGAGATTAAATAAGCGCCTTCTTTCCCAAAGAGTTTCAACCGCATTTAATTTAAGCCAAATGGATATAGGACAAGTAAGAAAACAATTTAGTATTATGCTGGTTAATACCATTAGGGAGTTACGAGGAGAAACTTGCATTCCGTTGGACAATGCACCTGCACCAAAAAAACAAATAGTAGTTAGTCGGACTTTTAGTAAACGCGTAACAGAGTTAGATTTTTTAGAAGAAGCAGTTAGTGATTACGCAGCCCGGGCAGCTGAAAAATTAAGAAAAGAAGGGAAGGCTTGTAAAATTATTTCTGTCTTTATTAGAACTAATCCTTTTAGAAAACAAGATATACAGCATAGAGAAATTAGATCAACTTCTCTTTTATATCCAACTAATGACACAAGAGACTTGATTAAGTCTGCAAAACTTTTACTAAAGGATTTATATCGAAAAGACTTTAACTACAATAAAGCTGGCATTATGCTGAGTGATTTTTTTGATGAAACTGTATATCAACTAGATTTATTCAAGAAAAAGGACAGAAATATTCAAGACTTTAAGATGATGAGCTTAGTCGACCAAATCAACCAAAGTAATTTAGGACCTGTGAGTTTTCTTGCACAAGGAATTAAAAAAGAATGGTCAATGAAAAGAGAATTACAATCTCCTCGATATACGACCAACTTACAAGATATTTTAGCGGTTAATTAAAACTTACTTATTAGAGAACCAAGCAACATTGGAAGTAGACTCTTCTATTTTATTTTGAACCCCTAAGACTAAAGAAAAGAGCGCCATTCTAATTAAAAGTCCATTATCTGTTTGTCTATAAATAGCTAAATTAGGGTTCTGATTAAGATCAGAATCTAATTCATTTGCGTCTGGACGAGAATCTCGAGGAAGAGGATGCATAATTATGGTATTGGGTTCACAATTTTTCGTATAAATTTCTTGGTTTAAAGACATGAGTCCTTTGTACTTTCCAGATTCAGATTTACTAGAAAACCTTTCTTCTTGTATTCGCGTCATATAGATAATATCTACTTCAGAAATTCCTTTTGTAATGTCATCGGTTTCAAAAAAACTTACGGAGGACTCTTTAAAAGTTTCTTTAATAGAGGACGGAAGTTTTAATTTTTTTGGTGAAATTAAGTTGATGGTTACATTTTTATACAGACAAAGAACTTTACATAAAGAATGTACAGCTCTTCCGTATTTTAGATCACCAATCAGAGCAATTCTTAAACCATCAATTGATTTATTCTTTGATTCTAGCTCTTTTTTAATTGTGTAAAGGTCCAACAAAGCCTGACTTGGATGTTCATTGTCACCATCGCCTCCATTTATAACAGGAACCCTAGAAGCTTCTGCAAATTCATTTACTGACCCCGCTTCATGGTGCCGCATGACAATTATGTCGCTGTAGCCACTTAAAACTCTTGATGTGTCATAAAGGGATTCTCCTTTGGCCAATGAGGTTGCTTCAATTCCAGTTGTCTCTCTTACTTCTCCGCCTAGAATATTAAATGCACTCCCAAAGCTTATTCTAGTTCTGGTACTTGGTTCAAAAAACATATTAGAAAGTATCGCTCCTTGAAGTACACGAGTAATTCTTTCTCTTTTAGCATAAGGAACTAAAGAGTCAGAAGTGGTGAATATTTTTTCTATATCAGTTCTTTCAAACTGATCTATGGAGAGAATGTGGCTTCCTAAGAACTCCATGGCGAGCCATTCTAGCATTAAATTATTTATTTTATGGAATTAATAATTGTTCTAAATTCTTGTATGATAAATCAATGTCTAATGATTGTTTGATACTTAACGGAAACGGAAAACCTCTAAGTTATTTTCCTTTATCTGCAGTAGATTGGAAAACTGCTGTCAAATTAGTATTTACAAGAAATGTTATTGTTATCAAAGAGCATGATGACTGGGAAGTAAGATCACCATCACAATCTTTCAAAGTACCCAGTATTGTCATGCTAAGAAAGTATTATAAATTTTCAAAAAAAGTTAAGTTTTCAAGATCCAATGTATTTTTGAGAGACATGTTTACTTGCCAATACTGTAAAAATGTTTTTGAAAAGAAAGATTTAACTATTGATCATATAATTCCTAAAAGTAAGGGTGGAGAAACCAATTGGTTAAATGTAACTACTTGCTGCAAATCTTGTAATTTATCAAAGGCAGACAAAATTATTGATCCTTCCCCAGAAGTAAGAACTCCCTCTTTAAGAGATCTTATAAAAGGCCAAGAATCTTTAGAAAGAAAAAAAATAGAAACCGATTGGCAGGAATATATAGTTGCTTAAATCAATTTAAGTAATCTTGAATTACTGATTCGGTTAAGATTTCCGGCAAAATAATTGGTACGCTTTTTTTATCTGGATAGTAAACATAAAGCGGGATGCTTGATCTTCCAAAACTAGCAAGTTTTTTTGAAATTAATTCATTTTTATTTGTCCAATCTGCTTCTATATAAAAGATATTTTTTTTCTTAAAAAATTTTATAGTTTCTTCAGTCTTAAGAGCAACTCTTTCATTCACTTTACAAGTAATGCACCAATCAGCTGTAAAATTTAAAAAAACTGGACCTTCAGCCAGCCTTTTAGACAATTCTTCATCACTAAAAGCATTGCCTTCTTGCTGAATAGAAGTTCTCTGCATAGGCAAAGTAAAGAATAAGGAAATTAAGACCGCTAGGTAAATAAAGTTTCTAAATTGCAATCCTGCTTTAGAAG
Source organism: uncultured SAR86 cluster bacterium (assembly GCA_902561325.1). GTDB lineage: Bacteria > Pseudomonadota > Gammaproteobacteria > Magnimaribacterales > AG-339-G14 > MEDG-81. The sequence continues at coordinate 9,288 of CACEOL010000002.1, forward strand.
AGATTTTGAGTTGATTTAACCAATAAAAAAATACAATTAAAGAAATCCCTAAAAGTACCAAAATAAGCTGAAACGAATCTATCTGACTACTCAAGACCCATACCAGCCACAAAGCAGTAAGAATCATTGGAAATGCCATAAACTGCTTAAAAGTTTCCATCCAAGTTCCAGGTTTTGGAAGTAAGGACAGCATGCTCGGAAAAATTGATAAAAGAATATAAGGCAAAGCAAATCCAATTCCCAAAGAAAGAAATATTAAAAATGATGAAAAACCTGGCTGAAGGATAGCAAAACCCAATGCAGATCCCATAAACGGTGCAGTACAAGGGGTAGCAACAATCACTGCTAGAAAGCCAGTACCAAAAGAATTCATATAGCTAGGGGTAGTGATTCCAGAGGAACCTATACTAAGTAAAGAATTCAAGAAATTTACATTTAATAAAAAGAACCCAGCTAAGAAAATGAAAAGGAAAATTAACAAACTCACAACCAAGGGCGATTGGAGTTGATATCCCCATCCAATATCCATGCCCAATCCTTTTAAGAGAACTACGGAGAGGCCAATCAAAACAAACATTAGGATTGATCCAGATGAAAAAGCAAAACCATGCAATGATGTTTGTGTCTTATTTTCGGAGTGATTTACAAAATTTAAAATTTTCAAAGAGATTACAGGAAAAACACAAGGCATTAAGTTCAGTAAAAGACCTCCAATTAAAGAAAATAAAATTGCAGCTGAAAGAGATATGAATTCAGGATTTAATGTTGATTGAGTATTGATGAAATTTGAATCCAACTCAATTTCGTAATCACCAACATTTGTTTTCAAAACTCCACCTGACACACCTGATGCTATGTTCTTATCAAGGAGATTTATATTTAGCTTTAATCCATCAAGATTTTTATCTAATTTTTGATTGGTTGAATAATCAATAACATTTTCCTTGAAAGGAAAAAAATAAGCGTCTTTTATATTAGAATCAAAATTACTTAAATTTAATGTAAGTATTCCACCATTAACATTAGAGCTTACCTTCTGTTTTATTGCTTTCGGAATAGATGACTTAACTTCATTAAATAATATTTTATTTATTGAAAAGCCAGTATCACTTCCCTTAGAAAGAACAAAGCTTACTTTGCCTTCTTGAGGGATACAAACATCTGCACAAACTAACCATTTAGATATTACAGAAAATTTATTTATTTCATTAAGTTGTTTCGGAAGAGCAAGTTTGAAGAGAAGATTTAGTTCATCTGTATAACCAAAGGTAGTTAGTGGGGGGTAAGGTATCAGCTCAGGAGTAGGCCAAATTGGCTGAGAAACATTAAATCCTTCGGGAAGATTCCAGTTGAAAGATGCAGGCTCTCCTGAATCTCCAGGATTAATCCAATAAGTATGCCAATCCTTATCTAAATTGAATCTGACTATTAAGAAGATTTCGTTCTCATTACCAATTAAATTTTTTTCAGGTATGACTTCAAAGGAAGAGTTTGAAGCAACGTATTTGTTTTCCAAGAAAGCTTTAGAGCTCAAAAGAATTAACGTTAGAAATAGTAGGATTGGATAATTTCTACGCCTTGCCATGATTACTACTTACCAAATTGAGATTAAATCCTGCAAGTTTACTTGCTTCTTCTATCTTTTTATCGCTCTTAGTTGAAAAGATTATTTGCTCATTAGCAGGAATTATTATCCAAGAACCTTGATTTATTTCATTTTCAAGTTGGCCAGAACTCCAGCCGGTATATCCAAATGAGACTATAAATTTTTCAGGAAAATTTTTGTTTAGAATTGATTGGATTATATCTGGCTTTGATGAAACGCCAATTTCAGAGGTAATTTCATGAGTTTCATCATATTTCTTTTCTAAACTATGCAGCACAAATGGTGAAAAAGGGGTAACAGGACCTCCTAAAAATACTTTATCGTCATTGAGAATCGTTTCTAGTTCTTTGTCAGGTTTCAAGGCAAAATCTTTTAAATTTATTTTTACCTTTTTATTTATAATAATTCCAAACGAACCTTCTTTATCATTTTTACATAAGTAAATCAGAGCATTTTTAAAGTAGCTTTCTTCTTCATCCGTTTGACAAAAATATAAGAAACTATTTTCTAGTTCAGTAATCATTATTATTTCAATATATTGCTTATATTCATTAGAATTCACAATATATTTTTAAAACTTATGAAATCTTCTTCTATTGAACTAGTTCCTGAGAATTTATTAGCTTCGCATAAAAGAAAGCTTTATGCCGAAGACAAAATTACTCCAGATGAACTTGAATTAGTGGAAAAAATTAAAGATAAAGTTTTAAAGAAAAATATATCTCTTATATCTCACTATTACACAGATACAAAAATTCAAAAAATTACCGAAGAACTTAATGGATGTGTCTCTGATTCTTTACAAATGGCTAAGTTTGGAAAAGAATCGAAATCAAATATCCTTGTTGTCTCAGGTGTGAAGTTTATGGGTGAGACTGCCAAAATTTTAAGTCCAGAAAAAAAGGTTTATATGCCTACTTTAGAGGCTACTTGTTCTTTAGATTTAGGGTGTCCCGCAAAAGAGTTCAAAAAATTTTGTGAAGACTTTCCCGATAGAGAAATAGTAGTTTATGCAAATACTTCAGCTGAAGTTAAAGCTATTTCAGATTGGGTTGTAACCTCTAGCATTGCTTTAGATGTTGTCGACTATCTGGATTCCGAAGGAAAAAAAATCATTTGGGGCCCTGATAAACATTTAGGAAGATATATTCAACAAAAAACCAAAGCCGATATGGTTTTATGGGATGGAGCTTGCGTTGTTCATGAAGAATTTAAATATGATGGTCTTAAATCTCTTATGGAATTGCATCAAGATGCAGAAGTTTTAGTACATCCAGAGTCACCACATGACGTGATAGATTTAGCAGACTGTGTTGGCTCAACTTCACAAATAATAGAATATGCCAATACTTCTTCTTCTCAGAAATTTATAGTCGCAACGGACAAAGGAATTTTCTATCAATTAATGAAAAATAATCCAAATAAAGAATTTTTTGAAGCTCCAACCGCAGGAAACGGCGCTACATGTAATAGTTGTTCAAGGTGTCCTTGGATGGGCATGAACTCTCTTGAAAATTTATTAGATGCAGTTTCCGACGAAGGAGACGAAATTAATGTAGATAACGAAATTGTAAAAAAAGCCCAGATTTCTCTTAATCGCATGGTCAACTTTAAATAAATTGAAATTAAAAAAAAGCATAGTCAGTGATAGTGTAAAGAGAGCTTTACTTGAGGATGGCTTTAAAAGCGATCTTTCTTTAAAAGCAAAAAACATCAATCCAAAGAATATTTTAAAAGCGTCCCTCATATCTAGGGAAAATGGAATTTTAAGCGGTAGTCTATGGTTCGAAGAATCCTTCAAGCAAATTGATAAGAAAGCAAAAATAAAATGGAGCGTAACTGAAGGAGAGACTTTTAAAAAAGATAATATAATTGCCGAAATAAATGCTAGCTCACAATCAATTCTTTCAGGAGAGAGAACAGCTTTAAATTTTTTACAAATGATGTCTGGAATATCTACCAAAACAAATAAATATTCAAAACTCCTTAAAAACAGCAATATCGAATTATTAGACACCAGAAAAACTCTGCCCGGACTTAGATACGAACAAAAGTATTCAACCTTTGTTGGAGGAGCTAAAAATCATAGATTCGGCCTTTTTGATGCAATTATGCTTAAAGATAATCACCTAAAAGCTTTCGGCGGTATTAAAAAAATAAAAAATATTAAATTTTTAAAAAAAGGAGATTTTTTAGAGATCGAGATCGAAAAGCTCTCTCAAATCAAAGCAGCGTTGAAAAGCAAACCAGATATTTTATTGCTGGATAATTTAAATCTTAGTGAAATAAAAAAGGCAATTTCTCTAATTGATAATAAATGTTTGATTGAAGTTTCAGGAATAAAGAAGCCTGAAGACATTAAAAAATATAAAGATCTACCTATCCATTATATTTCTCTAGGAGATCTTACAAAAAATATTGAATCTATAGATTTTTCTCTAAATATTTCATGAAGCCGATAGTAGTTGTTTGTTTGTTTTTATTAATTCTTTTTGGCTGTTCTCAACAAAATGAAAATACTTCTATGCAAGACAAAAAAATTTACGAATTTTCCTGGTGTAGTTATAAGGATGGTTTCAAAGCCCAAGATTTAAATAATGAATTAATATCTTATTTAGGATTCTTAAAAAATCTCAAGGATCAACATGGACTTTATAAGGAAACTAAATACTTAGATCCATCTTTCAAGCAAAAAAAATATGATTTTTCTTGGCTAGATATTTTTGAAAATGAATTAGAAAAGAAAGCGTTTTATGAGTTCGCAGAAAACTCTGAAATTCATAAAAATTGGTTGAGTAGCAAAGATGAAATAATTATTTGTGATACTCAAAAACAGACATTTTATGAAACTAAAATTACGAATAATTATGATTTTTTAGATGGTGATCAGACTTATGTAGGATTTTGTCAATTAAAAGATGGATTTGATTTTAATTACTTAATATCTGAAATTAGGAGCAATTCTATTTTTGTGGATAAACCCTATAATCAAGTAGTCCTTACTCCTGATTTCAACATGATAGATTTTAATTTTTTGATTTATTTAGAAACAAATTTCGTCATGAATAATCTTAATCTTGTAAAGAAGAATGGACTGGATAATGCTTGTGAAGAATATGAAAATTACTCTGCAAATAGTTTATTATTTAATACTTACACCATCGATTAACTGAGGTCTAACTTTGAAAAAATATTTTTACTTAAGTCTTTTATCTTTCTCAATTTTTAGCTTTTCCGCAGATTACGACTTCTCCGGATACACCAAATATTTAGATAAAGAAATTAATAAGGGGAACTTTCCTGGTTTTGTAACTCTAATTTATAAAGATGGAAAGGTCATTTTTTCCGATAGTAGAGGCTTTGCAGATATAGAAGACAGCGTTGCTCTCAATGAAGATTCTCTTTTTAGAATTTATTCCATGACCAAACCAATCACTGGCGCTGCCTTGATGATTCTAGTTGAGCAGGGGAAAGTATCCCTAAATGATCCTGTAGCCAAATACATTCCAGAATTCAAAAACACAAAGGTTCTTAATAGCAAAACTAATCAGCTTGAAAAGCTTGATAGAGAAGTCACCTTAATAGATTTAGCCACACACTCTTCAGGGCTTACGTACTCATTTGTTGATAGGGGAAAAATCAAAGAAATATATGACCAAGAAAAAATTTATCCTTACTATTTCTTAGATAATGTATCTTTAGAGAGACCAGCAAAAAAGAGCTATCCAGACATTTGCACTCTTTCTGAAAAAGTAGCAACTTTACCTTTAGTTCATCAACCTGGTGAAAAATGGACATATTCTATTGGAATGGACATTCTTGGCTGTGTTATAGAAAGGGTATCGAAATTATCTTTTGGAGAGTTTTTAAAGAAAAATATCTTTGATCCATTGGACATGGAAGATACTTTTTTTCAAGTACCTAACTCAAAACAAAATAGGATGATTGATTTATATGCTCATAAAAAAGGATTCAAAAGGTATGGTGTTGAAGCACCCGATATCAGAAACATTAAGAATAAAAATTTATTTCTTTTAGATCCTAAAGAAGACAGTTTCTTTTTTCAAAAAGTTTCTATTGAAGATGGCGGTTCTGGTCTTGTTTCAACAGCAAATGATTATCTTAAATTCGCTACTATGTTGCTAAATAAAGGTTCTTATAATGGGAGAAAAATTTTGAACCCAGAAACTGTTGAGGTAATGACCTCTAATCAATCAGAAAAAAAAGCCAAACCTTTCAAAGTAGATGCATTTGGTCAGGGAGTCACAATAGGAGTCGCATTGAATGCAAAAAAAATGAGAATGAAAAGAGGCGATAATTCTTTTTTTTGGGGCGGAGCTGCAAGTACAGATTTCTGGGTAGATCCTGAGAATGACCTTATTTTCGTGAGCATGTCTCAAGTTCTAGGTAGCCCAAATATAGATAGAAAATTAGAAAGATTATTATACAAAGCGCTTGGGATTTAAAAAAACATTCATCACCGAAGATAAGATTAGATTTAAAATACTAGATCTCTTATCTAGGAGAGAACATTCCTTTAGAGAATTAATCAATAAATTAAAGGATAGGGTAGATTCAGAACAAAAGCTTTTTGAAGAGTTAATAAAGTTAAAAGAAGAAAATCTGCAGTCAGATGAGAGATTTGCTGAATCCTATACTCGATCAAGAAGCGTAAAAGGTTTTGGTCCTGAAAAAATTTCTTATGAGCTTAAATCCAAGGGAATAAGTGAAAACCTCATAAGCAAGATAGTGTATTCTGATGAAATAAACTGGATGGAAATTATTAAAAAAGAGTTTAGAAAAAAATTTATAGTTGATAACGATTTTGATGAAGAAGATATTTCTCGTGCAAAAAAATTTCTCTTACAAAGAGGTTTTGAATTTGATCAAATAAACAAATTATTCAAATAATGAGTTATTTAGTATTAGCAAGAAAATGGAGACCATCTAATTTTTCAGAAGTTGTTGGTCAAGATCATGCTGTTGCAGCTTTAAAAAATTCCGTTTCTTCAAAAAATATTCACCACGCATATTTATTTACAGGTACCAGAGGCATCGGAAAAACGTCTATTGCCAGAATCTTAGCAAAAGCACTGAATTGTTCTGACTTAATCGATAACTCAGAACCTTGTAATGCTTGTGAATCATGTACATCAATAAATGAAGGAGCTGCAATTGATTTTATTGAGATTGATGCGGCATCCAGAAGAGGTATTGAAGACACTAAAAATCTTTTAGAAACTATTTCTTATTTGCCTTCATCATCAAAATATAAAATCTATTTGATTGATGAAGTTCATATGCTGACTCCTGAAAGTTTTAATGCTTTGCTAAAAAACTTAGAAGAACCGCCTCCGCATGTCATATTTATGTTTGCAACTACAGAATATAAAAAGATTTTTCCCACAATAATTTCTAGATGCCTGCAAGTAAACTTAAGTTCTGTCTCTATAAATGTTATTTCGAATCAATTGGGAGAAATTTTTTCAAAAGAAAAAATAAAATATGATGAAAATTCCTTGAAGCTTATTGCCGAAGCTGCTCAAGGTAGTATTAGAGATGCTCTGTCTATTTCTGAAAAAGTTATATCCTTTTGCAATAGAGACCTTAAAGAGAAAGAAGTGAGAGATATTTTGGGAATTCCAGAGCCTGAAATTATTGCGAATCTATTGAAATCAATTTTAGATGAAGACGTAACAGAGGTCCTATCAATTCTTGAAAATTATGGCGAATATGAAGATCATGAATATTTATTAAAGTCTTTAATGAATCTAATTCAAGACATTGCAATTAGTCAGTTTGAAAAAAAAGGAGCTAAAAATAATATCGATGATTTTTTAAAAACCGACCCTTCTAAATTGCAGTTTCTTTATCAGTTAGGACTTTCCAATTTAAAGCACTTTAGTTTGGGCTACGATTCGTTTTCAATACTGAAAATGACTTTATTAAAAATGGTTGCCTTTTCTCCTGAAAGTCAAAAAAAAAATTCTTTAAGAATTAAAAAACAAGATAACTTTGAAATTCATTGGCCAGGAATATTCTCTGATTTAAATCTAAATGGCATTTCAAAAAATCTACTCAAGCAAGCAAGTATTATTCGACAAGAAAATAACCTAAAACTATCTTTTCCAAAAAACGTTCTTTCTATACTTAATGAAGACCAAAAAAAAGATATTGAAAAAAGTTTTGAAGATTATCTAAAAATGGAACTGGTTTTCATCTATGACGATGAAGTTGATTCAAAACTTACTCCGGAATATGAGTTAAAAAATACAGATAAAGGAATAAGAAAAAATATTAAAAAAACCATGGAAAAAGATAAAAACTTCAATGAAATTGTGGGTGGACTAAAAGTTGAATCTGTAAAATTTAATAAAAAAAATGAAACTTAGTCCTAAAATTTCTGAATTAATTGATTCATTAAAATCTCTTCCTGGAATTGGTCCAAAATCTGCTAAAAGAATGGCTCTTTCATTATTGAGTTCAGATAAAGAAATTGGCTTATCGCTTTCCAAATCTATCGAAGATGCAATTTTAAATATTCAATTGTGCCAAAAATGCTATGTTTTAAATGACCAAGAGCTTTGTGAAATTTGTAATTCAACAAATAGAAATAACAATTCAATATGTGTTGTAGAATCAACTTCAGATCTTTACTCAATTGAAGAAACATCTGAATTTGATGGCAGGTATTTTGTTCTTAATGGCCTTCTTTCTCCAATTGATAATATCGGCGCAGAAGAACTAAGAATAGAAAAATTATTAAATCTCATAGAGGAATTCAATTCAAAAGAAGTCATTCTTGCATTGAATTCAACATTAGAAGGCGAGGCTACGGCTTATTTTTTATTAGAAAAATTAAAAAAGAAAGATGTGACTGTTACAAGAATCGCACAAGGAGTTCCAGCAGGTGGAGACTTAAACTATGTTGATAATAATACTCTTAGAAGAGCAATTTCTTTTAGAACTGAATTAAAATAAAACCATGTCTATCAAATCAGATAATTGGATAAAAAAAATGTCTCTTGAAAATGACATGATTTCTCCTTTTCAACCTAATCAAGTTAAAACTAATGAAGAAAATAATGAAAAATTAATATCCTACGGTCTTTCTAGCTATGGTTATGATGTGAGATGTGCAAATGAATTTAAAGTATTCACAAATATCCATTCAGCAACAGTTGATCCAAAAAAATTTGATAGTTCTAGTTTTATTGACGTTGTGCAAGATGAGTGCGTAATTCCACCTAATTCATTCGCTTTAGCAAGAACGATTGAGTATTTTAAAATTCCAAGAGATGTTCTTACTATCTGTCTTGGTAAATCAACTTATGCAAGATGTGGAATTATTGTAAATGTAACTCCTCTTGAGCCTGAATGGGAAGGGCATGTTACCTTAGAATTTTCTAATACTACTAGCCTTCCAGCTAAAATTTATGCAAATGAAGGCGTAGCTCAAATGTTATTTTTTCAATCAGATGAAATTTGTGAGACCAGTTATAAAGATAGGGGCGGGAAGTATCAAGGTCAAAAAGGAGTAACTCTTCCTAAAGCGTAATTCAATCTAATTCCCAATCAATATTAAATCCTCTTCCGCCTTGGAAAACTTTTATTGTTTCCTTATTAGAGTCATTTTTAATCAAAAATTTAAAGTATCTTTTATCTTCTCTTTGCTCTGTGAATTCAAATACTTCAACAGGTTCTGATTTATAAATAATTTCATCTCTTTTGTTAAGAAAGGACTTTATTTTAATTTTTCCTTTATCAAAATAATTTATTTTAAATTGGTCATTTTTAAGAAAATTCATTTTAATTTGAATTTGAAGAGTCAAGTTATCATAAAAATTTTCTTCAATTTCAATTGAACCTTTCGACTTTCCAAAAGAGAAGATAACAACTTTTTTATTTCCTTTTTTTTCAACTCTATAAGTTTGATGATCTTTTCTTAGGCCTCCTAAAATATCTAGTTTTCTATAACCAGATTCTAAATAAACAGTACCATTATCTATACTAAAAATAGATTCTTGTTTCAAAGTAAAGAGGGGATGTTTACCAAAGGATGAAATTTTCCAACTATTTTCAGATATTTTTACTAAAGTTTCCTTTACCGATGCATTTGATTTTGAAGAATAATAATTTTCATAAGGATGCAAATCAAATAAGAATATTTGATTACAAAAAAAATAAAACAAAAAATTAAATAAAATATTCTTTGCCATTTTTATGAAAGACGTCATCTATTTTTATTTTATTATCAATAGTAGATATTCTACCTTCCTGAAATTCAGATAATATTTTTGGATAAATATAATGTTCTAATTTATGAATTCTGTTTTCAAGATTGCTTTCTTTTTCTCCATCTTCGACTTTAACTTTTATGAAGCCGATAATCGGACCACTATCTAACCCCTCATCTACAATGTGAACCGTAACTCCATGTTCTTTATCTTTATTTTCAAGAACTTTTTTATGAGTATTTAGACCTGGATATTTTGGTAAAAGAGAAGGGTGAATATTAATGATTTTTTTTGGAAAATTTCTTATAAAATTTGGTCCTAGTATTCTCATAAAACCTGCAAGAACAATATAATCAACACTTTCTTGTTCTAATGTTTCCATAAGTCTCAGATCATAGGATTCCCTATCTTCAAAATCTCTATGATCTATACATAAATTTTTTATGTTATGTTTTTTTGCTCTCTGTAAACCAAAAGCATCTTTGTTATTAGAAATTACAATTTTTATAGCAGCTTTTAACTGTCCTTTTTCAATGCTATCAATTATTGCTTGAAAATTTGTACCATTTCCTGACAAAAGAACTGCTAAAGATAACTTTTTACTCATTTAGAAAATGATTTTTGTATTAGATTTTTTTGGACCTATAAAACCTAATTCAAAATGAGGCATTTTTAATTTTTTTAAATGATTCTTGCATTGTGCAAGATCACTTTTACTAATAGAAAGTATCATGCCAATGCCACAGTTAAACGTAGACAGCATCTCCATTTTAGATAGACTTGATTTTGACTCGATTAAACGAAAAAGATCATCATTAAAAGGATATTTAGATTCTAAAGAAATATATGCAGATAAATTATTTGGAATTATCCTTTCAAGATTTCCCGTAAGTCCGCCTCCAGTAATATGACTTAAGGCATTCAATTTAATTTTTTTCTTTAAGGATAAAATTTCATTTACATAGATTTTTGTAGGGTGTAAAAGAGCTTTTCCAAGAGTCGACCTTTTAAACTTTTGATTCAATTTAATCTTCTTTTTTTCAATAAGTTTTCTAATTAAAGAAAAGCCATTTGAATGCAATCCATTAGATTTTAAACCTATCAAAACATCTCCCTTTTTTACCTGATTACTTAGCTTCTTTGAATCTTTTTCTAGTACTCCAACACAAAAGCCCGCTAAGTCAAATTTGCCTTTAGGAAAAGCATTAGGGTGTTCTGCTGTCTCTCCGCCAATTAAAGAACAGCGAGAATCTCTACATCCTTTTGTTATTCCTTTAATTATTTCTTTTGAAACTTTAAGATTTATTTTATCTGTAACAAGGTAATCCAGAAAAAAAAGTGGCTCAGCTTGCAAAGTAATTAAATCATTTACACACATTGCAACTAAATCAATACCAATGGAATCATAAATTTTCAATGCGTCAGCGATTTCAATTTTTGTGCCTACTCCATCGGTACAACTTATCAAAACAGGATTTTTATATTTTTTAGGAAGAACAGAGGCAGCAGCAAAACCTCCTATAGAGCCAATAATTTCTTTTCTAAAGGTTGTCTTAGCCAAAGGTTTGATGATATCAACTAATTGATCACCTCTTTTTATGCTTACTCCAGAAGAAGCATAGGAAGTTTTGTTTGATTTAGACAAAGGACTTTGAATTTAAGTTCTATTAAAAAAACATATTATAATCATTTTTAATGTTAAAAATTATTAAAGTTATTTTTTTTATCACACTTATTTTATCTGCTTTAAATTTATTAAGTGAGGATTACTCTACAATTGTTCAGGGAAATGATGACGATGTTTCAGAATTACTTCAAAGGGCTTTAAATCAGTCAATACTAAAAGTTTTAGGCAGTCAAAGAGACTTCAATCTTAATCAAAAAAAATTCAAAAAATTAAATCCTGACAATTTTGTTAGAGAGTATAAATTTATTAAATTTAATGATGAAGAAGCTCTTGAGGTTACGATTGATTTAAAAGAACTTCAAGAAAAGCTTCTAGAACTTAATCTTGGAATTTCTTTTCTAAAAAATCCTAAAGTTACAGCTTGGGTTTTGTGTAAATCAGATTTTTCATCTCTTCAAGCTGCTAAATCTTTAGAGCAGAAATGTAAGTTTGTAAAAAAAGAATTTGATAAGGTTGCTAATGAAAGGGGGATAACAATTATTTATCCTATTTTAGACTCTAAAGATATTAGTTTATTTAGTTTTGATAATGATTCTAATTTAGAGAACTTAACTATTTTTAATGACCGTTATCCTTCCGACGGATGGTTGTTTTGTGAGATTTCAAGTTTTAGTGAATGGTGTTTTCTTCCAGAAGAGATTGAGAAGAAATTTTCTCAATTAGATCTTGAATCTAAGTATAAGCCAACAATTGGAATAAATATTTTAATTGATAACTTGTTTAGCAACCGAAGACTTAAAGCGGCATCACAATCTAATTTTCCATACTATTTAGAAATAAGAGGGTTAAAAAAGTTTTCTGATTATGCAGACTTTGAAAGTATTTTAAAAAACATTTTATTTATTAATAATCTGAGGTTATTGTCATTAAGAAATAATTCAGCTACTTATAGTTTCAATCTACTATCAGAGGAAATGAATCTTTTGAATTACTTTGGTGAAATTGAAAAATTAATTCTAATAAACAAAGAAAAGGATAAAGTTTTCTTAGCCTTAGGTGAACAATGATTGTATCTTCAATACCAAATTTCTTAACCGTTTTTCGTTTTTTTTTGGTTTACCCGATTGTAATAAGTATCTTAGAAGAAAATTATCAAATTACCCTTTTTTTCTTTTTTCTGGCAGGTATATCTGATTTTTTAGATGGATATCTTGCTAGAAAGTTTTCTTGGGAAAGTAGATTTGGCAAAATATTCGATCCTATTTCAGATAAAGTCCTTGTCATTGCCACACTTATTTCTCTTTCTTTAGTAGGAGAAATAAATATTTATTTAACTATGTTTCTTCTTAGTAGAGATTTATTTATTGTTGTTGGCGTTATTTTGTCATCTCTTCTAATTGATAACTACGAAATAAAGCCCTATTTCTCTGGAAAATTTAATAGTTTTGTTTTGATGACTTACCTAGGATTCGTAATTATTGAGGTCTCATTTGGTCTTGTTCCTATAGTCTTCTTAAATTTTCTGATGGTAGCGCTCTTAATAACTTCTCTTTATAGCGTAATTGAATACTTAAACTATCCAGGTAGAAAAGTAATTTCCCAAATATTCTTTTAATGAATCAAAAAGTTTTAGATATTTTCTTGCCCAAAGAGAGATCATTGGAGCAGTTGAAAAACTTTTCATTTTTAAAAAAAATGATCTCTGAAATTGAGTTATTTTTTAATAATGACGAAAATTTTTTATTACTAAATATTAAAGAAGATTTAATTAGAAATTATTTATTTCATGCTTCTTTAAATACCTACAAAAAACAACCCAAAATAATCGATCTAAATGAAAATATTTTCAACCCGGAAGAATTTAAAAATCCAATGGTGTTTATAAAAAACTTATCAAGCGATACTTTAAATGAAGAATCAGAGATTTTTCTGTTTAATGGATTTAATTATTGTTTGAACAAAAATACCAAAATCTTATTTTCAAGTAATGATTTCATTAAAAATTTAGATATTAAATTGGCAGATCTTGAATCAAGATTGAATACCGTTTTACCTGTTGAGATTTTAAATCCTCCTGATGAAGAAAAAATGAACTTAATTAACTTTGAACTTCAGCAAAGGGGCTTAGAAATCAATGACAAAGAAATGAAATACATATTTACGCATCATTCTCGAGATTTAAATAGTTTATTAAATTTGGCAGAAAAACTTGATGAAATCTCCCATCAAGAAAAAAAATCTATTTCAATAAATTTAATAAAGAAAATTATTTAAAAACTATCTTAATTCAGGACAAACTAAACAAATTAAGTTCGTTTCAATTTTTTTCTTACTGACAAGTCTTTGAATATCTATTGATTCTATAAAGCCAAAAAGGCTATAAGTTGAATTCAAAAAAGAATTAAAAGATGCAAATAAATCATCAACAATTCCTGGAGAAGTAGATATATATTTTATTTTGAAATCTGAAATTCCTGATTTCTCTTCAAGAATTTTAATACCATCTTGAAATACCCCAAGAGAGTCGACAAGATTATTTTGAAGAGCTGATTTGCCAGACCATATTCTTCCTTGGGCAATCTTTTCAGTATTATCGATAGTTAACTGTCGGTTCTTTGACACAAGCTTGATAAATTTATTGTAAGAACCATCAACATAACTTTGCATAAACGAAGATAAGTTATCATTAGGAGGTTCCAATAACGAAAAATTTAATTCGTTGGTAGAAACCTTATCAAAGAGTATTCCAACATTTTCAAAGGAATCTTTAAAATTAGGTAAGGCTGCCCAGACACCAATGGACCCAGTAAGAGTAAATGGGTTTGCAATTATTGTATTTTGATTCATAGAAATCCAATAACCTCCCGATGCAGCAATATCTCCCATTGAGATTACTATTGGAATTTTTTTATTGAGAAGTTCTAATCTTTGTCTGATTATTTCTGAGGCAAAACCACTTCCTCCTGGAGAATTTACTCTCAGAAATAAACCTTTAATTGACATATCTTTATCAATTTTATCGAGAGTTTTTGAAAAGTTTTCACTGGAGATCGCTCCTTCTGCATATTCACCATCTATTATTTCTCCAGAGGCTACTAAGACAGCAAATTTATTATCTGAAGAATTTTCATTTTTCAAGAGCGCTAGGTTATCTTTAAAAGATATTATTTTTTCCTCAACGAGCGAAGATAGATAGTCATTTAAGTTCGTTCTTACAATTAAAGTGTCAATTAAAGCTTCGCTTTTGGCTAGCTTTGCAGTGTCACCATCAAATTTTTCCGTTAATTTTCCGAGATTATTTATGTAATTATCTATTTTTAAATCTGAAATTTTACTTCTATTTTTTGTAATTATTTCTTTCCAAGAATCCCAGACTTCAGAAAGATAAGAAGATGTTTGGAGTCTATCTTCTTCAGATAAATTATCTCGAGTAAAAGTGTCCAATGCTGATTTATATTTTCCAGAAACAAAAGTTGATACGCCAATATTAAGTTTTTCCAATAATTGTTTAATAAAAGGTTTCTGTGAAGAAAATCCATCTAAAAGAACTAAACCATTCTGATTCAATAAAATAGAATCAGCATAAGAAGCCAAAAGATAGTTTTTCTTGTCGTAAAAATCAGAATAAGCAATTACTTTTTTGCCCTGGCTTTTGAAACTATCTATGGCTTGACCAATTTCTAAGATACCAGTGAATGAAATGTCTAAATAGGTTAAATCCATAAATAGTATCTTTACTTCTTCTTCTGTACCAGCCGTTTCAATAGCCGAAATTATTTCAAACAAATTCAATTCATAGGTTTCCCTCTCAAAAAAAGAAAGATTTGAATTCGTTGTTTCGTTTATTTTTTTTGGGGCAAAGGTTATTACAGGACTTAGGTCTTCCTTGACGTCGCTAACCAAAAAAGTGATTGCAATGAACAACAAAGCCAAAATGAAAAATAGATTCAAAATAACTTTTCTTGTTAGGTCAATGAAGTTGAAAAATTTTCTTAAGAAGCTCATTTAAAGAAGTATTATATAAAGATTATGAAGTCTATTTTTAATAATTTTTTGATAATTTTTCTTCTGCTCTCTTGCTCAAAACCGGATTTCAATGTTTTTGAAGGAAAAGGAGTTTTTCTTGATGATTTAAAAGGTAAATGGATAGTTTTTAACTATTGGGCAGATTGGTGTCCTCCTTGTATAAAAGAAATTCCTGAATTAAATAATCTTCAGTCTAATTTCTCTGATGATTTAAAAGTTTTTTTAATTAACTTTGATATGTTGGAAGGAGAGGAATTAAAACAACAGTTAGAAAAATTTAATGTACAAGTAGACTCTTTATTAACAGACCCTTCTATTATTTATGATTGGGTCATACCAGAGAACCTTCCTGTTACATTTATTGTTAATAGAAAAGGAGAATTGGAACTTACGTTAGTTGGACCGCAAACAGAAGAAGAAATTATTAAATTGTTATCTCTTTAAAGAAACAGCATTGGATTTACTTTTGTTCCTAATAAAATAATTTCAAAGTGGAGATGAGGCCCAGTGACTCTTCCAGAAGAACCAACTGTTCCAATTTTAGAATTTTTAAGAACATTATCTCCTTCAGAAACAAAAGTTTCGTTTAAATGGGAATAGGTAGAGATAATACCATTACCATGGTCAATGATTATTAGATTGCCTCTATAAAAAAATTCACCAACAAAAATAACTTTGCCATTTTCTGGAGCGACTACTGACGTTCCAGTTTCCGCCGCTATATCTAGTCCTAAGTGGGGATTTCTAGGGGAACCATTTATAAAACGTTTCACTCCATATTCACTGGAAATTATCCCTTTAGCAGGGAAATTGAACTTAGTATCCTGATATTTTTTTACTGATTTTACAGATATCTTTCTTCCATAAATTTCTCTTTCGGTCTTAATTCTTGTTAGATTTTCATTAGAGATTTGGTTGAACTTATTATCTTTAATTGTAATTCTAGATTCTCTGAATTCTTTTTCAGAAAGAATTATGGTCTCTCCCATAATTGTGAATTTCATTTTTGAAGAATAAGAAATGGGGTATACAAGTCGATGACCAGCAATGTCGTTACAAATATATTTTTTATAAGAATTGTCTAGATTTTCTTTGCTAATAAATCTATTTAGAAGGCCTCCTTTTTCAAGTGTTTCATTTGGAAATGAACAAGGAGATACCTCAGCTAATTTGAAGTTTGTACAACTAAATAAAAAAGTCAGACAAAAAAATATTAAAAAATTATTTAATTTCATCTATTTTAGTTATTTCTGAAGAAATGAGATTTCGTTCAGTTCTAGTGAGAATTTCATCTCCCTCAGTTAACTTCGTGTTATCTAAGAGCTCACCATCTTTGGTGGAAACGGTATAGCCCCTCGATAAAACTGACAGAGGACTAAAAGCTTGTAATTTTGATGAAGAAGTATCAAAAGAATTTTTTTTGCTGAAAAGAACTTTATTAAATACATTTTTAAAAATTAATTTTTTACTCTTTAAATCTGCTTTTTGATTTGAAAGCTTTATGAGTGGATTTCTATCTCTTAAAGAAGTTCTTTTTTTAATGAGGTTTAACCTTTTAGATGAAAACCTATCCTTTTGTAAAAAAACAATTTTATTGAAGCTTTCATCAATTTTAAAAATCTTTTGATCTAGATTAAAATTAATTTTTTTTAGAACATTGGATGCATCACTAAAATTTTCATTTTTAGTTTCGAGATAATTTTTTATTGATATTGAGATTGATTTTTCTAGAATCTCAATTTTATCAATAATTTGTGAGTGAGCTTGGCTTGCTATTTCAGCTGCTGCTGAAGGAGTTGGAGCCCTTAAGTCAGAAACTAAATCGCAAATTGTAAAATCCGTTTCGTGACCAACCGCGCTTATTACAGGAATTTCAAGAGCATAAATCTCTCTTGCAATATTTTCGCTATTGAAGCACCAAAGATCTTCTAGGGAGCCACCGCCTCTAGCAACTATTATTAGATCTAATTTTTCTGTTTTATTAAATTCTCGAAGCATGTTTAATGCATTTATTATTTCGTTCTCTGCTTTGTCTCCCTGCACCAAAGAAGGGGCTAAAATAAGTTTTGATAAGGGCGCTCTTCTTTCCAATATGTTTCTAATATCTTGAATTACGGCGCCTGATGGCGAAGTTACTACACCGATATTCATCGGTAATTCAGGAATTTCTTTTTTAAAAGATTCATCGAAGAGACCTTCTTTTAAAAGTTTATTTTTTAAATTTTCAAAAGCCTTTAACAAATCTCCTTCACCTGAATACTCTAAGCTTTCTGCTATAAATTGATATCTACCTTGCGCCTCAAATAAGGATAATTTTCCTTTTAGGACTATCTCGTCACCGATTTCAGGAATATTTTTAAGATATGAGTTTTTAAATTTAAACATCACACAACTAATGGATGAATTCTCATCCTTTAAGGTGAAGTACCAATGTCCAGATTGACGATAATTGGTAAATTCAGAAATTTCTCCTTTTACCCAAACATCATTGAATTTTTTTTCAAGAGTAAACTTAGCGTTTTTATTGAGTTGAGAGACAGAAAAAATTTCAGGAGAATTTTTTTGTTCTTTACTTAACATTGTTACAGTATATCTATACTTCCCATAAAAATGACAAATCTAAATTCAAGAACAATAGGAATATTATCAACATCTATTGGAGCCATACTTATTGGCGTTGCTCCAATTTTAGTGAGAACAAGTGAAATCACTCCTTCTTTGACAGGATTTTATAGATTTCTCTGCGCGACGTTCATTTTGTTTGTTTATGGGATTGCAAAAAATAAATTTATCAATCTCAAGTACA
Organism: uncultured SAR86 cluster bacterium; assembly: GCA_902561325.1. Classification (GTDB taxonomy): domain Bacteria; phylum Pseudomonadota; class Gammaproteobacteria; order Magnimaribacterales; family AG-339-G14; genus MEDG-81. Next base: position 27,590 of record CACEOL010000002.1, read on the forward strand.
AAGATATTCTGATTCTTGCAATACCAGGACTATTTTTTGGAAGTGACATTACTTTATGGCATTGGTCAATAAATCAAACATCAGTTGCTAATGCCGCTCTTTTTGTTAATACAGCTCCCATTTATGTGGCCATAATTTCTTATTTTTTATTTAAAGATAAATTAGATTTATTTTTTTATTTTGCTGGTTTTTGTTGTCTTGGAGGAGTGTTTTTAATCTTATTTGAACAAAATGAATATCAAACCTTTTCCGGAGATTTATTATCTTTAGTCGCTGCGGTCTTTTATTCAGGATATTTAATTTCAGTTAAAAAGTTTTCGGAAACTTATGAAACTTTTCATTTAATGTTTTTTTCTGCATTATTTGGATGCATTCCGCTTTATTTGGGAAGTCTTTTAGAGATTGGTCATGCCTTTCCTGAAACAGCCTTGGGGTGGTCAAATATTTTGTTCCAAGGCTTATTCATTCAAATTGCAGGACAAGGATTAATTATTTATGGGCTGTCTCTAATAAGAGTACAATTTTCGTCATTAATACTCTTAATCCAGCCGCTCACAGCAGCTTTTCTGGCCTTTTTACTATTTCAAGAAATATTCTTAATCCAGCAGATTTTCGGTGCTATTATTCTTTTAATCGGGATTTATTTAGCAGGAATTTCCGATCAAAAAACTATAAAGAATTAAATGTCAGAAGTAATAAAGATAGCAAATTGCAGTGGATTTTATGGAGACAATCTATCCATAGCAAAAAAAATGGTTGAAGGTGGACCAATAGATGTTTTAACAGGAGATTATCTTGCTGAATTGACGATGACTATTTTGTATAACCAGAAAATGAAAAGGGGAGAAAATCTAGGATATGTAGGAACCTTTCTGAAACAGTTTAGAGATGTAGCAAAACTCTGCAATGATCAAAAAATTAAAATTGTTTCTAACGCAGGAGGCTTGAATCCTGCTTCAATGGCAGCCGAAGTTGAAAATATAATCAAAGAATTGAATCTTGATTTGAAGGTCGCTTATATTGATGGAGACGATTTGATGCCTAGACTAGATGAATTAAGTTCGTCTGGTGAAAAACTAAAAAATATTGATAAGAATAACGATCTTTTTTCTTATGAGAAAAAACCACTTACTGCAAACGCTTACTTAGGAGCTTGGGGTATTAAAGAGGCTTTAGATAACGGCGCTGATGTGGTCATTTGCCCGAGAGTAACGGATGCTGCTGTAGTTATAGGTCCTGCAGCATGGAAATTTAATTGGTCAAGAAATGATTATGATCAGCTTGCCGGAGCCCTTGCAGCTGGCCATATAATCGAATGCGGTGCTCAAGCCACTGGCGGTAATTATTCTTTTTTTAAAGAAGTTCCTACTTTTAAAGATATTGGTTATCCAATAGCTGAAATAAACCAAGATGGTAGCTTTATAATTACCAAACACCCAAATACCGGAGGATTGGTTTCGGTTGGTACCGTCACAGCACAGCTTCTCTATGAGATAGGTTCTCCTGCTTATGTAAATCCAGATGTTATTTCTCATTTTGATACTCTAAAAATTGAACAAGAGGCCGAAGATAGAGTATTTGTTTCTGGTTGCAGAGGAAGTAGTCCACCTAAAGATCATAAAGTTTGTATTAATCTTGCGGGAGGTTTCAGAAATGGGACTGAGTTACTTCTTACAGGTTTAGATATTGAAGAAAAAGCTAAATTAATTACTGAAACTATTTTTGATTCAGTTGGCGGTAAAGAGCAGTTTGATAAGGTAGATATACAGTTACACAGAACTGATAAAGAAAATCCAGAAAGCAATGAACAGGCACAAGCCTTTCTAAGAATTGATGTGATGTCTCAAAATCCTGACTTAGTTGGGCGATTATTCAGCGCTAAAATAATTGAATTAGCCTTAGCAAACTTTCCTGGCTGGACAGGAAGAAGTGGAGTTGTCCCTAGCGGACCTTATATTGAGTATTGGCCAGCATTGGTTGATAGTAAATTTATAAAAGAAAAGGTCCATTTAGACGGTAAGATCAAGGAAGTTATTCCAACCAGCCAACTGGACTTTGAAGAAGTTTATTACCAAAAGGAACCAGCTGAAGTAAAACAAATAACTGAAAATCCTGATACGGAAATATTTTTTGGAGATATCTTTGGCACCAGATCTGGAGATAAAGGGGGTTGCGCTAATCTTGGTGTATGGAGTAAAAATCCGGAAGCTTATGGATTTTTATTTGATTATTTAACAGTTGATAAATTGAAAGAATTGCTCCCAGATTTAAAATCTTTTGAAATTGATAGATTTGAATTACCTAATATTTTATCTTTAAATTTTTATATTCACGGAATTTTGCAAGATGGAGTTTCTTCGTCAACAAGAATGGACGGGCAGGCAAAATCGCTAGGGGAATATTTAAGAGCTAAAAAAATTAATGTGCCTAAAATTATTTTAAAATAAGACGAAATGACAAGTAAAAAACTTTCAATAGAAAATCTAACCTTTCAAGCAACTAAAATAGATGTTTCTAACCACATTTTAACTATTACGTTGAACAGACCCGAAAAGAAAAATGCACTAAACAATGTAATGATGAATGAAATAAATTATGCTCTTGCATATGCCAAACAAGAAAGAGCTATAAGAGTTGTAATTATTGCAGCGGAAGGAGATGTTTTTTGTGCAGGAGCAGACTTAAATAGAAAACAGGAAGAATCTAACGTTCCTAGGCTAGAGGGTTCAGACGACATAAGTCTCTCAATTAGGCATTTATATAAACCTGTTATTTGTAAGATTCAAGGATCAGTTCACGCTGGCGCTTTATTAATGGTTACAAATTGCACTCATGCAATTGCTGTTGAATCTGCAAAATTTTCAGCTCCTGAAATTCTACGCGGGGTTTGGCCTCATATGGTTATGGCTGGATTATTTAGAGTTATGCCTAAGAGAGTTGGATTGGATTTTTGTATGCGTGGTCAGGCAATAGATGCGATAAAAGCTCAAGAGTGGGGATTAATTAATGAATCCGTATCATCAGAAGCTTTAGATCAAACTGTCGGTAAATTAGCAAAGGATTTAGCTAGTCTTGCTCCTGGCACTATGCAATTTGGTCTTGAGGCATATGTAAATCAAGACAACATGAATTTTGATGAAGCACTACCATATTTAGGAAAAAAAAGCGCTGAAACTTTTGCTGGTCCTGATGCAAAAGAAGGAATTTCTGCTTTTTTGGAGAAAAGAGAACCTAAGTGGGATTAATCCAAAACAACCAAAGTTTGACCATTTTCCACTTGCTCACCTTTTGAAACTAAAATATTTGTAATCTTTCCAGAAGACGGAGCACTTACTTTATGTTCCATTTTCATTGCTTCTAAGATAATCAAAGTATCTCCTTTTTTAACGGAAGAACCTTTTTTAATTTGAACTTCCACTACCTTTCCAGGCATTGGGGCATTTAGACCGCCTTCAATTGTTCCTGAATCTTTAACTTCAAATTTAGGCAAAACGTTAAAAAGTAAATCACCCTTATAGGTATGAATCAATAAAGAATTATTTTCAAAAGATATTTTTGATCTCAGTCTAGATCCTGATATTTCTACATCTATAAAATTATCTTGCCATTCGTAGACGGTTGCCAATACTGAATCAGAAAATTCAAACTTACCATCTCTAGATTTTTTATAATTAATAACGAAATTTGTATCCTTTAAAGAAAGCTTAACTTCCTGAAAAGGTAATCTTGCATTATTCCATCCTGAATCCATATTGGTTAAAACAGACGCATTTTTCCTATTTAACCCTTGAATCCATAAACTTGCTGCTTTTGCGTAATTTTTTATTTCTTCTTCGGAAAGGTCGATTTCTCCACTTAGTTTTTCTTTCTCGATGAAATCAGTTGTGGTAGCACCATTTAGAAATTTCTCAGATCTTAAAATAGCTATTAAGAATTCTCGATTTGTTTGCATCCCCCCAAAGTGACTATTTTCTAAAGCAAGAGCTAATTTTTTTGCTGCTTCTATTCTGTTTTCTCCATAAGAAATAACTTTAGCTAACATCGGATCAAAATCAGGAGTAATGATTGACCCTGATTCAATTCCTACATCCCATCTAACGAGTGGATCATCTGCCGGCACAAAAGAAATCATTTTTCCAGTTACAGGTAAAAAATCATTATTTGGATCTTCGGCATATAGTCTCACTTCTATAGAACTTCCATACCAATCTATATCAGATTGGTCATAACCTAGAGACTCACCTTCGGCTATTCTGAGCTGTTCTTTTACAAGATCAATTCCGGTAACTTCTTCAGTAACAGGATGTTCAACTTGAAGCCTCGTATTAACCTCGAGAAACCAAAATTCTTTCGTCTTTTCATCAACAAGAAATTCAACAGTCCCAGCTGATTCATACTTTAATTTGGAAGCCAACTTTTTGGCAGCATCTCCCATTTTTTCTCTCATAGAATCATCAACCATGGGCGAGGGCGATTCTTCAACTACCTTTTGATGTCTCCTTTGAATTGAACATTCTCTTTCTCCTAAATGAACCAAATTACCATAGGAATCGCCTAGAATTTGTACTTCTATGTGTCTAGACTTTTCAATGTATCTCTCTAAGAAAACTCTCTTATCGCCAAAGCCACCTTCAGCTTCTCTCTCTGCAGAAGCAATAGATTCTTTTAAATCCTTTGAAGTTTTGACAATACGCATGCCTTTACCACCACCTCCTGCAGCAGCTTTTACAAGGATAGGATAACCAATTTTATTTGCATCTTTAGCTGAAGAACCCGAAGGCAGGGTGGGAACACCAGCTTTTTCTGCTAAAGTTTTTGCAGTAATTTTATCTCCCATTTTTTTTATGGCATTTGCAGAAGGACCAACCCACTTGATTCCTGCCTTTTTTACATTATTTGCAAAATTAGCATTTTCAGATAAAAATCCATATCCAGGATGAATTGCATCTACATTATTTTTTTTAGCAATTTCTAGAATTTCTTTAGCATTTAGATATGAATCTGAAAGTTTAAAAGATTGATCAGCCTCTCTGACATAAGGAGTATTTTTATCAGCCTCTGTATAAACGGCTACACAGCTTATTCCCATGTCATGAGCGCTTTTTATAATTCTACTTGCGATTTCTCCTCTGTTTGAAATCAACAATTTTTTAATTGTCATAACCTAAATACTCCAAACCCTTCTGATCCTTTAACTTCTTTATTATTAACAATCGATAAACACATTCCCAATACATTTCTTGTATCTCGGGGATCTATAATTCCGTCATCACTGATAACGCTTGTAGCTCTCAAAGCTTTGGAACCCTTGTCATGAGAGATTTGTTGATTTTTAACAATTTCTGCATCAGCTTTTTCATCAAATTTAAGACCTTTTCTTGCAGCTTGGCCTCTTCTTACGATAGACATCACTCCTGCGATAACTTCTCCACCCATGACCGCAATTTTTGCAGTTGGCCATAGAAAAGTGAAAGAATTCCCAAATTCTCTTCCAGACATTGCATAAGTTCCAGCCCCATATGAATTACCTACTATCACTGTAAGATGCGGAACATTTGAGTTTGAAACAGCATTTAACATTTGAGCTCCTTTTTTAATGGAACCATCTTGCTCGTAATCTTTTCCGACCATAAATCCAGTGATATTTTGAAGAAAAACCAAAGGCAAATTTCTTTTATTACATAGTTGTATGAAGTGGGCTGCTTTTTGAGAAGCATCAGGAAAAAGCATACCGTTATTACCTAGCACACCAACTGGGTATCCATGAATGGAAATAAAACCACAAATTATAGTTGGTCCAAAAAGCGGTTTGAATTCTTCGAACTTAGATTCGTCAGCAATACGACCGATTATTTCTCTGATATCAAAAGGAGTCTTTAGACTTGGCTCTATAATTCCCAATAAGTCTTCTTGACTGTATTTTGGAGGAGTTATTTCAAATCGAGGATTATTTCCTTCTTTGTCCCAATTTAGATGGGACATTACTTCTCGAGCAATTCTTATGCCATCTAAATCATCTTCAGCCAAGTATTCAGCTAAACCTGATTTTTCGGCATGCATTTTTGCTCCTCCAATATCTTCTCTTGAAGAAATTTCACCAGTTGCCATTTGAACTAGAGGCGGACCTGCAAGCGCAACATCTGCTTGGTTTTTAACAAAAATATTATAGTCGGACATTCCAGGTTGATAAGCTCCACCGGCGGTAGCAGTTCCGAAAGCAACAGTTACAGTTGGAATGTTTAGTTTTGAAAGCTCCGTAATTTCATAAAATTGTCTACCTGATTCAGCAAAATGACCCATTCCACCAACAGCAGCTCCGGCTCTTGGACGCAAATCACCTCCTGCAGATTCAACAAATTGAATGAAAGGAATTCGACAATCTCGAGCAATTTGCATACATCTCATCCATTTTTTTACAGAGTAAAAATGCATTGCTCCTGCAAGAACAGTAGGATCATTTGCAAAAATTACACACTCGATTCCTGAGGAAACTCCAATACCAGCAAAAGCACCGCCACCGATAGGATATTCAGATTTATAGGCCGCTAAACCACTAATTTCTAAAAAAGGACTATCTGGATCCAAGAAGTGGAAAACCCTTTCTCGAACTGGAAGTTTTCCCCTTGCTGCTAATCTTTTATGATGGTCTGGACCACCACCAGCTTCGGCTTCATCTAATAGTTCATTTAATTCAGAAATCATCTCAAGCATGGACGACTTGTTTTTTTCAAATTCTTCAGAATTTAAATTTAGTTTTGATTGAAAGGGTTGAGATTCTAGTTGTTTCATTACTTCTTTATAAAGAAAAAAATATGCACTAATTTTTTCAGAATGTCCATTTGATTATATTTAATTTCGGTATAATGCTTTCTCTTTTGGGCGACTAACTCAATTGGTAGAGTGCCACCCTTACAAGGTGGAAGTTACAGGTTCAAGTCCTGTGTCGCCCACCATCTAAAAAAATCATTTTTTAATTGGCATATTTTTTTTGAGTGTTAAATTAATCTTCATGAATAAAAATAGAAGAAAATTTCTAAAAAGCTTAGCCTTACTTTTACTTTTTTTACCCATACGTATTTTTCCCTCACTAAATAAAGAATCGGTTATTTCTTTTAAGTATGGTGTGGCAAGTGGAGATCCTACAAATACTAATGTAATTTTATGGACAAAAATCTTGCCAATGGGCAATCCAGAAATTCGAGTGAGGTGGGAAGTTTCAAGTTCCAAAGATTTTTCAAATCTTATTACCTATGGGTATGTTAGGACAAATTCTAGAAAAGACTTTTCAGTTAAAGTTGATGCAAAAATTCCAAAACAGTTTAACGGTAAAAAAATTTATTACAGATTTCTAGCAGATGGCAAAACCTCTGATATTGGAATGACATCAACATTACCTTATGAAAATCCAAATAATTTTAATATCGCTTTTTGCAGCTGCTCAAATTATCCTGCAGGATATTTTAATGCTTATAAAGAGATAGCAAAAAATAAAAAAATAGACTTGGTTTTGCATCTTGGAGATTATCTCTATGAATATGGTCATGGCGGTTATGCGTCAAAGGATGCAGAAAGAATGGGCAGAGTTGTAAATCCGAAACACGAAATGGTTTCATTGGATGATTATCGAAAAAGGTATGCGACATATAGGTCTGATCCTGATCTAAAATTATTACATCAAAAAAAACCTATGATTTCTGTTTGGGATGATCATGAATTTACTAATGATAGTTGGCAAAAAGGAGCTCAAAACCATTCTAAAGATGAAGGTACTTTTGCTAATAGAAAAAAGAGTGCTCTTCAAGCTTATTACGAATGGATGCCAATCCGTGAGAAAGGCAGAAAAGATAAAATTTGGAGAAATTTCAGGGTAGGAAATCTTATAAATTTGATGATGTTGGATACCAGATCATATGAAAGAGACAAACAATTAGATATAGAAAAATACTTCGATGGTAATTCTTTTAATAAAATTTCTTATCTAAAAGATATTAATAAACCAAGAAAACTTCTTGGTAAGGAACAGTTCAACTGGATAAGAACTAAAGTAGATAGTTCTTTTAAATGGTCCATTTTTGGACAACAAATTCTAATTGGACCAAAATATTTACCAACAATTTTTAAGGCTGTTGACAAAGAAAACTTTCCAAAATTTCTCCATAAATATCTTTCTTTAGCTGGTACTGAGATTCCTTACAACACAGATCAGTGGGACGGATATCCAAAGGAAAGGGAAAAGTTTTATAAAACTATAAGCAATTCTCAATCCAGCCTCATTCTTGCGGGTGATTCACACAATTCTTGGCTTTCAAATCTATTCGATAAAAATAATAAATTTGTTGGCGTTGAGATAGGAGCTCCCTCTATCACATCTCCAAATTTTGTTGATACTTTTGGAGATTTTACAGAAGCATTGGATAAATCATTTATTGATTCAAATAAAGATCTTATTTGGACTAATGGAAGGAGCAAGGGTTATGTAGAACTTAATGTTTTTTCAGAATATGTAGACGTAAAATTCAATTTTGTTTCCTCGGTTAAATCTAAAAATTATAAGAATTTAAAACCAATAACTTTTAAAGTTAATCATAGCGAAGCAATCACTTAGATTAGGTTTTTATATTGTTTTTGTAAGTTACTTTCGTTTCATACTATGTATAATTGTTTTCCTAAATTGGACCGGTAGTTCAGTTCTGGTTAGAACGCCGCCCTGTCACGGCGGAGGTCGCGGGTTCGAGCCCCGTCCGGTCCGCCATTAAAAAATGTACATTACTGTTCTTAAATCTAAGTTACATAGAGTAAAGGTTACTTCTACAAACATTGACTACGATGGATCTTGCGGAATTGACAAGGACTGGATGGATGCTCTTGATATCAAAGAATACGAACAAGTTCATATCTATAATATTTCAAATGGAAATAGATTTGTTACCTATGCCTTTTCTGAAGATGCCGGAAGCAAAAAGATTTCTCTAAATGGTGCTGCTGCCCATAAAGCAGATACCGGAGATTTAATAATCGTATGTACCTACATGATGGGTAGTAAAGATGATAAATTTCAAGAACCAAAAATTTTAAAAATTGAAGATTAGGAGATAATGATGAAAATTGAAGATTTGTTTTCAGTAAAAGACAAGGTTGCTGTTGTCACTGGAGGATCTCGAGGGATAGGTGAAATGATTGCATCAGCGTATTTAGCAAATGGCGCTACTGTATATATTACGTCCAGAAAGGCCGATGTTTGTGATGCAAAGGCAATAGAACTCTCGGAAAAATATAATGCTCAATGTACATCCCTTCCATCTGACTTATCTTCTCTAGAAGGAATAGAGAAGTTTGTAAAAGAAGTAGAGGCGTTAGAATCTGGGATTGATATTTTGGTAAATAATGCTGGAGCAGCATGGGCGGAACCTATAGATGTTTTCTCAGAAAAAGGCTGGGATAAGGTGATGGATCTGAATGTCAAAAGTGTATTCTTCTCTACGCAAAAGTTTCTTCCACTGTTGAAGAAAAAAGCTACAAGAGAAGATCCTTCTCGGGTTATCAACATAGGTTCAATTGATGGTATTGGAACTCCTGTTTTTGAAACATACCCTTACAGTGCGTCAAAAGCCTCTGTTCATCACATGACAAGAGTGCTCGCTGCAAGACTTGTTAGAGAAGACATTTTAGTGAATGCCATTGCACCAGGACCTTTTCCTAGCGATATGTTGGGTTCAGCAGTAGCCCATAACTATGATGGCATTATTTCTAGAAATCCGGTCCATAGAATGGGTAGAGCCGAAGATGTCGGCGGTTTAGCTTTATATCTTTCATCAAAGGCTGGTTCTTACACTGTAGGAGAAACCATTACTTGCGATGGAGGAACCATCTCTGCAACTGGTCACGATTTGAGTGAATAAAAAAACCCCGTCATTTCTGACGGGGCTTAAGAATAAGTATTTCAACTTAATTCTTACCTTAAGCGGGCGAACCGGCAAAAGGTCGGAATCGGGTTAACCCGTTGTCAAGAGGCACCCCCTGAAATTCCTGCTAATTCGTTAATACTAATTTGGACCACCTCCTTCACAGGGTAAGAATAAAACGCACTTTACTAGGAACCCCTGATATTGAACCTAAGTGCAACACTTGTGTTTATTTTACTATAAGACGAGAGGGTAATAAAAGACCGATAAAAGAAGGATATATAGAAATGAAATTAAATTAATAAAAATTCCTGCTCTTACCATTTGCTGAATGGGAACTAAGTTTGAAGCAAAGACTATAGAGTTGGGAGGAGTTGCAACTGGCAACATGAAAGCACAGCTAGCAACAATTGTTAGCGGCAATGTAAGCAGCAAAGGGTTTATATCTAAATTGAAACCTACGCTAGCAATTACGGGCATAAAAGTTATTGTCGTTGTTAGATTGCTCGTTAACTCTGTAAGGAATAAGACCAACAATATAATCAAAGCAACTACTATAATGGGATTGACGTCTGCAGGTATCAAATTAGCTAACCATGAAGCAAGGCCGGTGGAATTTACTTCATAGGCTAAAGCCATACCTCCACCAAATAAAAAGATAAGCCCCCATGGAAATTTTTGCTGTAAGTCATCCCAATTAAGCAAATAATCTTCTCTATTTTTAGAACTAACAAAAAATAGTGAGATGCCTCCTATCATTGCAATAACTGCATCTTCTAAAAAACCTAATCCTGGCAAATCGTCTAATAATTTTCTAAATACCCAACAAAAGGCAGTTATCGAGAAAATTATTGCAACCATTTTTTGCTCTGAAGTAATCTTTCCTAAATCTTCAAGCATTGTTCTTAGTTTTGAATTTGTTTCCGGAGAAGCCTTAAAATTTATTGGAAAAATTAAAGAGGTTAAAATAAACCAAACAAGAGGAACCAAAACTAGTGTCACAGGCAACCCTATTGCAAGCCAACTTATGAAACCTATATCTTGATTAAAATTATCATTTGCATATTGAATAAGATAGCCATTTGGAGAAGTTCCAATTGGAGTAGATATTCCTCCCAGAGAAGCTGAATATGCAATTCCAAGGAGTAGAGCAAATTGAAAATTTTTACTCTCACTTGGAAGCAAATCTTTTACTGTCTCATTTATTACAGATATGACTGACACTCCAATTGGCAAGAGCATTATTGCTGTAGAGGTATTCATAACCCACATACTTAAAATTGCACTTGTTAGCATAAAAGCAGCCACGATATTTTTTGCCTGCATGCCACTATATTTCAGGATATTAAGTGCAATTCTTTTGTGTAAATTCCACTTTTGCATAGCAATTCCTATCATAAATCCACCAGCAAAAAGGAACTGAACCTTATTCATGTATTCTCTACTGATTACTCCAATTGGATCTATTCCTAACAAAGGAAAGAAAATTAAAGGTAATAGAGCCGTTGCATAAAGTGGCATTGCCTCAGTAGCCCACCAAATTCCCATCAGTAAAAAAATAGCTGCAGTAAGCTTACCTTCGTTTGATAATCCATCTGGGACAGGCATGAAATAAATACAAACAAAAATTGCAATTCCAATCCAAAAACCGATTTTTTTGGCATTAAATGAATTCATTTGAAATACTTAGTATAGTTTCTTCCATAATATGCTGAATTTATCTAAAAATAACAATGACTAAATATGTTTTATCCATTGATGGTGGTGGAGTAAGGGGTTTAGCTTCGGCAACATTTTTAAGTGAACTGGATAAGTCAACCAATAAAAAACTCTCAGAGAGCTTTGATCTAATTGTAGGCACATCTACAGGAGGCATAATAGCCATGGCAATTTCAATTTTAGGTCTTGAAGGTGACGATCTGGTAAAAATTTATTCAAAAGAAAATCTTAAAAAAATTTTTTCCCCTTTGAGGTATAGATTTTTGGGATCGAAATATGCGGGCAAAATAAAGAGAAAAACTTTCGAAGAATATTTCAAAGCTGAAACACTGAGTTCTGCAAAAACACCATTGATTATAACTGCATTCGATCTGGAAAGAAGACGGGTAAAAATGTTCAAATCTTGGAAAGAGGGTTACTTGCCAGCTAGAAGAGTAGCTGCCGCAACCTCAGCAGCACCAACTTACTTTCCAGCCGAATCAATAGAAGGCCAATGGTATCTTGATGGCGCAGTATCAACTAATAATCCTGTTCTTATAGCTCATGCAGAATCAAAAGCTTTATGGCCAAATGAAGAAATAAAAATTCTAAGTGTTGGTACAGGCTATAATGAAAGAAGATTAGATGGAAGGAAAGCAAGAAAATGGGGTTCAATTTCCTGGCTTAATGCCGGAATAATCCAGATCTTAATGGAATCTAATATAGAACATGTTATTGCACAATCTCTATTTAATGATAATTATTTAAGAGTAGATTCTTCACTTGTTGGCATTAGATCGTCATTTGATAACACCTCTAAAAGAAATTTAGACTCAATAAAAAAATTGGGAGAAAGTTGGTGGGAAAGATTTGGTGAAAAATCCAAAGAATTTATTTTGTAACTATTTCATGGATAAAATTTCAGTGCTAGGTGGGGGTTCTTGGGGAACTACGCTTGCTAATTTGTTAGCTACAAAAGACTTAAATGTTTCTATCTGGGCAAGAAATCCTAAGATCTTTATTAAAAATAAAAACACTCTTATTAATAAAAAATATCTCCCTAAATACAAACTTTCTTCAAAATTAAAAATTCAAGAAGATATCAAAGAAGCTGTTTTAAGTGCTAACTTAATTATTATTGCAATTCCTTCCAAAGATTTTAGGAAAATTTCTTCAAAAATATCTAAATACTTAAATAATCAAAAAATTTTGATAGCAACAAAAGGCATAGAAAATAAATCATTTATGACCATGAGTGAAGTATTCTTAGACGAAACAAATCATTCAAAAAAAAATATCATGGTTCTCTCAGGTCCAAATATTGCAGATGAAATTATGAGAAAAAACATATCTGCATCAGTAATTGCAGGAAGTGATAAAAAATCTTTAAAACAAGTATCAGATTTCTTTAATAGTGATTTTTTTAAAATATTTTTATCAAACGATACTAAAGGTATAGAAATGGCCGGAGCTTTAAAAAATTTGTATGCAATATGCTCTGGCTTATCTGATGGATTAGGTTTTGAATCAAATACAAAAGCTATGTTGCTAACAAGATCTTTATCAGAGATGTCTGAACTTTTTAAGAAAATCAATGCTAATCCTTTAACTCTTCTAGGTTTATCTGGAGTTGGAGATTTAATAGCCACAAGTAGCTCTGAAAAAAGTAGAAATTATTCTTTTGGAAAGCTTTTAGGCAAAGGAAATAGTCCTAATAAGGCTTTATCGATGGTAAAGCAGTCTGTAGAAGGGTATAGAACCTTAAAAGTACTTTATTTAGAAAAGAATAAGCTCTCTTTGAATATGCCTATAATTGATGCTTTATACAAGATTGTTTATTTAAAAAAAGACCCTAAAAAATGTTTTTTAAAGTTTATCCACGAAAGTGGTAATATTGACACCGCATATGACTGAAAAAAACGATGATTCTTCGGAAATTGCCGAAGTTGAAACAGAAGAAAAGAAGAATTTTAAAGATGTCATACCTGAAAAGGTAAAGCATCCTTCTACGTGGATTACAGCTGGGCTAGTTGTTTTCTACCTTTTCCTATTAGGATTCTTGGACTTTGTCTTATGGATTATCGCAGGGACACAATTCTTATTTACCTTGTTTAAAAAAGAACCAAATTCGCATTTATCAAATTTTTCGATTAAATTAAGAAATTATATTGTTCAAATAGTAGATTTTGTAACATATAGTAGCCAAGAAAGACCTTTTCCTTTTAATCCCTTACCTGAAGAAGATAATGATTAAAAGTTATAAAAAAGTCTGTAAAATATAACTGTTTTAAAGAATTAATAATGAGTAAGAAAAATTTTGCCAAAAAAGCTATACCAATTTCTAGACCATCGCCTGAAGAAGCAATGGAAGCTGTAAAAACTCTTTTAGCTTTTGCTGGAGATGATCCTTCTAGGGAAGGATTAGTAGAGACTCCTAAGAGAGTTATCAAAGCATATGGTGAATTCTTTGCTGGCTATGATGAAGATCCTGAAGAAGTGCTATCTAAAACTTTTGAACAAGTTGAAGGTTATGATGAAATGGTCATAGTTAAGGGTATTAGAGTTGAGTCTCATTGCGAGCATCATATGGTCCCTATATTAGGCGTTGCTCATGTCGGCTATATACCTGACCAAAGGGTAGTAGGCATAAGTAAATTAGCTAGAATAATTGATATCTTTGGTAAAAGATTACAAACCCAAGAAACTATGACAGCCCAAGTTGCTGACACTATCAATAATGTTTTAAAACCAAAAGGAGTTGCCGTCGTAATTGATGCTGCGCACCAATGTATGACCACAAGAGGAATTCATAAAACTGAAACCAGCACTGTAACAAGTAGAATGTTGGGTGTTTTTAAAGAAAATGCTATCACTCGTACAGAATTTATGAATCTCATACATTCTAACTCCAACCAATCTTGAGTTCAGAATCAATACCTGCACACAAAGTTATCCTTGCATCATATTCTTCTATAAGAAAAAAAATTTTAGAAGATGCTGGAATAACTTTTGAAGTTATAGCATCAGAAGTAGACGAAGAAGAGCTGAAGAAATCTTTTTCTAGTAAAAATGTCAAAGATTACTGTCTTGCTCTGGCTAGAGCTAAAGCTTTAGACGTAAGCAATAAGAAGAAAAATGCATATGTAATTGGTTCAGATCAAATATGCTGTTATGAAGACGAAATTTTTAGCAAGCCTTTAACAAAGGAAAACTGCTTCAAAACATTATCTAAATTATCTGGAAATACTCATTACCAAAATTGCGGTATAAGTATCTGCAAGGATGGAAAAGAAATTTGGTCACATTATGCTCAAGCAGCTCTTACAATGAAGTTGTTATCAGATTTAGAAATTAAAGATTACATTGATAAGGATGAGCCTTTCATGGCTTGTGGAGCCTATAGATTTGAATCTCTAGGAAAAAATTTATTTTCATCTACCCAGGGCGATGAAACCACTATTCAAGGATTGACTTTAAATCCAATATTAAAATTCTTAGGTTCTAAAAAGGTTATAGCCAACTAAAACATTTATTAAAAATTGGACAGTCCTACAGTCATAAATTATATTGATTAAGCGGAGGAAAGTATGAAGAATTTTGAAGGCAAAGTTGCCGTTATTACTGGAGCAGGTTCTGGTATGGGTAGAGAACTAGCTATAGAACTAGCTAAATCTGGAGCTAATATAGCCTTAGCTGAGTGGAATGAAGATACGCTTAATGAAACTGCTGAACTTTTAAAAAATTACAACGTAGGTGTTTCAAAACATGTAATAGATGTCAGCGACAAAGAAGCAGTTTTCGCTTTGCCACAGAAAGTGATTGATGAACATGGCGCTGTTGATATGGTTTTTAACAATGCAGGAGTGGCTTTATCACAAACTATAGAGGATTCGACTGACGAGGATTGGGACTGGGGTTTGGGGATTCTTCTCCATGGAGTAATAAATGGTACAAGGGCTTTTTTACCTCATCTTAAAAAAAGACCCGAAGCAGCTATAATAAACACTTCTTCTATTTTTGGACTTTTATCTGTTCCTACACAATCCATTTATCATGTAGGCAAATATGGGGTAAGAGCTTTTACAGAAACTTTAGCCCTTGAAATGAAAATGGAAAATTCTCCAGTAGAGGTGTATTCGGTTCATCCAGGTCATATCGGTACTAACATTGCTAATTATGGTGTTAAAAACAATAAGTTAGAAATAGATCTTGAAAAAGAAGATGAAAGACCTAATTTGTTTGGTCCAAAAGCCAAAACTAAAGAAGAGGTAGGAGAGATTTTTAAAAATCAAGCTCCAATTAATGCCAATACAGCAGCAAAAATTATTTTAAAAAACATCAAGAAAAAAAATAAAAGAATACTGGTTGGGGGAGATGCTCATTGGTATGACAGAATTCAAAGATTTTTCCCAAAAAAATATATTTACTTGTTACCACTTATACCTCTAATTGGAAGACTATTTCCTAAGGACAAGCTTTTAGATAGGTAGTTTATAAATCTATATCTTTGTAATCAGAGATAGAAATTTTATCTTTAGTTATTTTCATATCCCCTGAAGGGTCAAGAATTTCTTCTTTGAAGCGATAAATTAAATCGTAATTTCCATTATTACTTTCTTCTAAATAAATCTTTCTTTTCGCTTCAGTATCAGAAAGTTTTTCCTCATAATCTTTTAAATCTTTTTTATCGATTTTTGATTTGATGAAGCTTGGACTTACCACGCCGCAAGAACCATTATTGCCCCCAAAACCTTTAGCATTTAAATAGATAGCATCTACTTTTTCTGTATCTACTTCTTGAGTATTAAGACAAAAATCTAAATTATCCGATAACACATCATCAGCTAATTTCTTAGTTGTATTTATTCCTGGAATCAAACCATGATTCCAAATTCCTAAAGCTGTTATTAATTCATCTCCAGCAGCAGGACCCATGGTATGACCTAACATACCTTTCAAAGCAGTTACCTTCCAATTTTTTAATTTAAATCCTTCGGCGACTCTATTTAGTACATCAGATTCGGTACTTCGATTTTGAAAGGTCCCTGTGCCATGAGCGATAACAATACTCTCTTTAATGGAACAGCCTATTTTTAAAGTATTTGAAAGAGCTTGAGCCATTGTTATGTAGTTACCAATTCCTGGAGAACTGATAGATTTTTTGAAGCCATCGGCATTTATTGCAACGTCTGTAAAACCACCAAGTATCTTTAGACCGTTTTTTATAGCAAATTCCAAAGTCGTAACAGCTACAAATTGAGCTGCTTCTCCCAAAATCATTCCAGCATTATCACCAAAGGGCCGACAAGCATTTTTATGGTCTACTTCTTCAGAGTTATCATCGTTATTTCTAATCTGCATTTCTAGAATTTTTTTATCATCAGCAATTCCTGTAGTAGCTAAAAAGCCATCTGTTATTTCTGGATTTATAGGTGCTTCTGCAGATCCAACGATTGAAAAGTCTAATTCATTATTTTTGATTCCTTTCAAAGCCAAATCTAAGTTGTAGAGAAAAGTTGCACAAGCTCCAGCTACAGTCCCTGTCTTTCCCAAGGATCCAAGTACATAAGCATTTATGAAATCTGCTGACATACCAATCAAAGACATTGATAAGTGTTTGGAACTGGCTCTTTTACCAATCTTTCTTGACTGTAAAAGGCCTCCCATTCCTTCGTAGTCTAGTTGCCCTATTGCAGGACCAGAAAAAACACCTATTTTTTTTGGATCCAATAATGGTTTTATTTCAGTATCCCAGTCCTTGCCCATATTTCTCAAGCAATCAGTAACACCAAAAATAGTCATTTGAATTCCTTTGGGATGTTGTCTGGAGTTATACATCTTTGAAAGATTTATTCCTTCAGGTAATTGTCCAGCGGCATTCACATTCATGACATCTTTCATTAATAAATCTGGATCAAAAAGATCTGAATTCACTTTTCTTACTAAGGTTTTCTCAAAAATATCTTTTTCTGATGAAATTTCAGAATTCGTTAGTGAATTTAAGTCTTTCAGTAGAGATTTTTTAGAATTTGCATCAAGATTGTCAATAACTAGTCGTTTATAAGAAAAGTCAAAAGAAGATCTTCCTGCTGAGTTTATGCCTCCAACACTACAAATTACTGGAAATCTTTTAAAATCTTGCATGTAAATTTTATTTAAATTAACTTATAACTTTAATTTTACATTATTTATAGGAGAGGACATGCATCCAGGAATAAACGGACCTAAATTAAAAGATAAACCAGCCCTTATCATGGCGGGTAGTGGAGACGTAATTACTCATCAAGAATTAAATGAATTATCAAATCAAGGAGCCCAATTATTTAGATCTTTAGGTCTTAAACCAGGAGATAGTATGGCTTTTATGATGGAAAACCATAAGTTATTTTTTCCAATCGCTTTTGCAGCTTATCGAAGCGGATTGAAATATACAGCTATAAGTTGGAGACTGCAGGCAAGTGAGGTTGAGTATATTGTTAAGGATTGTGGTGCGAAAGTTTTCATCACTAGTAAATTCCTTGAAGAATCTGCAAAGTCTTTAGCAAATTCTTTAGAAGGAGTTCATAAATTCATGCTTGATGGTACAACAGATGACTTCAAGTCTTATGAGGAAGAGATAAAAAATATGCCAGATACTCCTATAGAGGATGAGTGTCAGGGAGCTGCTATGTTGTATTCTTCAGGAACAACTGGAAAGCCTAAAGGTGTCAGTCGTGAAATAAATTTAAGTCCTCTTCCCTATAAAGCCGATGAAGATGACTTAGGACTTACTCGCGTTGTTCAAGGTTTATATTCTGCTGATGAAGATTCTGTTTATCTTTCTCCAGCTCCTCTTTATCACTCAGCACCAATGGGCTTCAATACAGGATTTCTTGCCTTAGGAGCAACCAGCATTATTTTAGAAAAATTTGATCCTGAAGCTGCGTTAGCTGCTATAGAAAAATACAAAATTACTCATAGTCAATGGGTTCCAACAATGTTCATCAGATTTTTAAAAAGTGATCCGGAGATTCTAAATAAATATGATTTGTCATCACATAGAATAGCTATTCATGCTGCAGCACCATGTCCAGTAGAAGTGAAAGAAAAAATGATAGATTGGTGGGGTCCTATCATTCATGAATACTACGCAGGAACTGAATTCAATGGTTTCGTTGCATGCAATTCAGAACAATGGCTATCTCATAAGGGTACAGTTGGTCAATCCTTACTTGGCCCAATACATATTTTAGATGATGATCAAAATGAAGTACCTGTTGGAGAAGAGGGCACAATTTACTTTGAAGGACCTACTGCGAATGGATTTTCATATCACAATGACAAAGAAAAAACCAAAGGCGCTACTTCAAAACAAGGCTATACAACCTTAGGAGATATAGGCTATTTAGATGAAGAAGGTTTTCTATACTTAACAGATAGAAAAGCTTTCATGATAATTTCTGGAGGTGTGAACATTTACCCAAAAGAGACAGAAGACACATTAATCATGCATCCTAAAGTTGCTGATGTTGCTGTTTTTGGTGTACCCAATGAAGAAATGGGTGAAGAGGTTAAAGCCGTAGTTCAACCAGAAGATATGAATCTTGCTGGAGCAGATTTAGAGGCTGAACTTATGGCGTATTGTCGGGAAAATATATCTCATGTGAAGTGTCCCAAATCAATAGATTTCAGAGAAGAGTTACCTAGACACCCAACTGGGAAACTTTATAAAAGACTTCTTAAAGACGAGTACTGGAAAAATTAATCAAGACCTAGGTGAGCTTCACAACTTTCTAAAGTTTGCATAATTAAGGTATTAATTGTCATTGGTCCAACACCACCAGGAACAGGAGTGTAAGCAGATGATCTTGAAATGACTCCCTCAAGATCGATATCACCACATTTCTCAGGATGATATCCCGCATCAACAACAACAGCATTATCTTTTATCCAGTCACTTTTAATGAACTTTGGAATTCCGACTGCACCCACTACTATATCTGCTGAAGATATAATTTCAGGCAAATTTTTTGTTCTAGAATGACAGATTGTTACTGTCGCATTTTCATTTAATAACATCATCGCCATAGGCTTCCCCAATATAGGACTTCTTCCAACAACAACCGCTGACCTTCCTTCAATAGGAATTTTATATTCTTTCAAGAGACGCATGATTCCATAAGGGGTACAAGAACCAAAAGCTTTTTCTTGCATAGACATTCTTCCAAATCCCAAACTAGTCACTCCATCAACATCTTTCTTTATATCTATTGCGTCAAAACAAGATCTTTCATCGATATGTTCTGGAACAGGATGCTGCAATAATATTCCATGAACATCTTCATTAGCATTTAGCTCTTTAATTTTTTCAATTAATTCCGAGGTAGTTGTAGCTTCATCAAGTTCAATTTTCATAGAGTCCATTCCAACCCTTTTACAAGCATTCCCTTTCATTTTGACATAGGTTGCTGAAGCAGGATCGCTGCCAACTAAAATTGTTGCCAATATAGGCGTGGAATGATTTTTAGCTTTTATTTTTTCAACGCGTTTGGAAAAATCTTTTTCCGATTTCAAGGACAATTTTTTTCCGTCGAGTACTATAGCCATGGTTATTTGTTATCATACCACCCCTTATTTAAAAATTAACGGGGTGTAGCGCAGTCTGGTAGCGCGCCTGCTTTGGGAGCAGGATGTCGGGGGTTCAAATCCCTCCACCCCGACCAAGAAATAATGACTTATTTAATAAATAAAACAGCCTTAATAACAGGCGCCTCTTCTGGTATTGGTCTTGAAATAGTGAAATATCTTTCAAGCTTTGATATGCAAATTATTGTTACAGCTAGAAGAGAAGACAAATTATTGGAACTTAAAGAAGAAGTAGAGTCTAAGTCAAACTCAAAAGTAATAGTTTTACCAAAAGACTTGGCTAAAACTGAAAGTCCTCAGGAGATTTATGATTTCTGTCAAAAAAATAACTATAAAGTTGATTTTCTAGTAAATAATGCAGGATATGGATTTACTGAAGACTTTGATTCATATGATCTTGAAAAACTTGATGATTTTTTAAATGTTTTATTAAACTCTTTAGTTAAATTAACGCGTCTTTTTATCAAAGATATGAAAGAAAGAAAATCTGGAAAGATTCTTCAGGTATCTTCAATTGCAGGAATAATTCCAAGTGGAAGTGGGGCAATTGGTATTTATGGGAATATAAAGAATTTTGTTAATGAATTCACTATCACGCTAAATAGCACTTACAACAAATACAATGTTCATGTTTGTGCTCTTTGCCCAGGTTTTACAGAAACAGGCTTCAACGAAAGAGCAGGATTTAATATGCAATATTCAGATGTTCCTTCATTATTCTTGATGTCTGCTAAACAAGTGGCAGTGCAAGGTGTAGATGCATGTTTAAAAGGAAAAGAAATTTATGTTGTTAAAGGTGGTTTTAACAAAACGATGATTTTTATATCTAAATTCATACCAAATAAAGTTTTAAGATTTCTCTTTGGCTCATTAGTCAATTTTGGTAAATAAAGACTAATCGCAAGTATTTTTATACAATAGCAAAAATTTACTCCCGGTAGCTCAGCTGGATAGAGCATCTGCCTTCTAAGCAGAGGGTCGCAGGTTCGAATCCTGCCCGGGAGGCCACTAATGGTGGGCGTAGCTCAGTTGGTAGAGCACTGGTTTGTGGTACCGGTTGTCGTGGGTTCGAGCCCCATCGCCCACCCCAATTAAACAGAAGGATAATATGTTCGGTAAAAAAAATAATCTAGAGAAAAAAATAAAATTAAATATTCCATCTAAAGATCTTGAAAGAGACTTTAAAAAGAGGCTTTTATCTCAGCAATCTTCCTCTGACTTGAAGGGATTTAGAAAAGGTAAAGCTCCTTTGGACGTTATTGAAAAATACTATGGAGATCAAATTAAACAACGACTAATCATGGATAAAATGGGAGATATCTTTTATAAGAAGATTTCTGAAGAAAATATACCTGTAGTTGGCCAGCCTAGTTTTGCTCCAGAATCTTTTGATATAAAAAAAGATATTAAATTTGAAGTCTCATATGAAATTTATCCAGAGTTTTCTCTAACCAAAATGGGTTCTCTATCATTTAAAAAGCCAGTATCAAAAGTTACAGATCAAGATGTTAAAAAAGCTACTGATTTGGTTTTAAAGAGATATGGAAAAGCAGAGCCAATAGATGAAAAAAGTAAGGAAGGCAATTTTGTAAAAATTGATTTTGATGGTTTTTTAGATGGTGAAAAGTTTGAAGGCGGTGAAGCCCAAGATTATTCTCTTGAACTAGGATCAAATACTATGATTCCAGGTTTTGAAGAACAAATTGTTGGTATGAAAGCCGCAGAAACTAAAGAAATTGAGGTAACTTTTCCAGAAGACTATCAAGCAGAAAATTTAAAAGGCAAAAAGGTAGTTTTTAAAATAAATATGAAAGAAGTTTCAGAGGTAAAACTTCCTAATCTTGATGAGGAATTTTTTAAATCAATTAATATGGATGTAAAAACACAAGAAGAATTTAAGAAAAAAATAGAAGAACAACTTCAAACTGATTTAAAAGCAAATTTAAAAACAAAAACCAAACAAAGAATATTTGATGCGTTTGAAAGTTCTAATCAAATTGATATACCCCAAAGCATGATTATTTCTGAGGCAAATAATTTAAGAAACAATACAGCTCAACAAATGGGATTGGATATTAGTAAATTAGAAGACGATCAATTCCCTATTGATAATTTCAAAGATAACGCACTTAAAAGAGTTAGGTTGGGCGTCTTGATAAATAAATTAATTGAAGAAAACAATATATCTGTTGATAAAGATACTTTGAAGAAAGAAATTGAAGACAAATCAAAGTCATTCAAAGATCCTGAACAATATGTCAATTGGATATATGGTAATGAAGAACAACTAAAAAATATTGAGTCTCTCGTTTTAGAAGATAAAGTAGCAGAATATTTAGAAGTTAAATCTAAAGTAGAAGAGGAGTTGTTAAGTTTTGAAGAAGTAGTTTCTATGGGTTAAATTAAGGTTATGACAAATATAAAAAATCAGCTTGTTCCAATGGTTGTGGAACAAACACCAAGAGGAGAGAGGGCTTTTGACATCTACTCTAGACTTCTCAAAGAAAGAGTTATTTTTATTACAGGTCCTATTGAAGACCATATGGCAAATTTGGTTGTGGCACAGCTACTTTTTCTCGAAGCTGAAAATCCTGAAAAAGATATTAATATTTATATAAATTCACCAGGCGGCTCAGTAACTTCAGGCATGTCAATCTACGACACAATGTCTTACATCAAGCCAGACATAAGTACTTTATGTATAGGTCAAGCTTCCAGTATGGGGGCAATCTTACTTACAGGCGGCACAAAAGGAAAAAGATTTGCTCTCCCTAATTCTAGAATAATGATTCATCAACCTTTAGGAGGATTTCAAGGGCAGGCAACAGATATAGAAATTCATGCTCAAGAAATACTCAAAATTAGAACTAAATTGAATGAAATTCTGTCTCATCATAGTGGAAAAGATATTGACAAAGTAAGTCAAGATACTGAAAGAGATAATTTTATGAGCGGCGAAGAAGCTGTAAAATATGGTTTAATAGATAAAGTTATTGATAAAAGAGATAAATAGACATGTCCGAAAATCAAGAAGCAGATAAAAAGTTATTTTGTTCTTTCTGTGGAAAGAATCAATCTGAGGTAAAAAAACTTATCGCTGGACCGTCTGTTTACATATGTGATGAATGTGTATCTCTTTGTAACGACATAATTAAAGAAGATTTAGCTGAAGCAAACCAAGAATCTTCTGAAGAAAAATTACCTGTTCCAGAAGAAATTAAAGCAATTCTTGATGATTATGTTATTGGTCAAGAATCTGCAAAAAAGACATTAGCAGTTGCAGTTTATAACCATTATAAAAAACTAAAGAGTTCCCAATCTTCCAATGAAGATGTGGAATTAGGAAAAAGTAATATTCTTCTATTAGGACCTACAGGCAGTGGTAAGACTTTATTAGCACAAACTTTAGCTAGACTTTTAGATGTTCCATTTACCATTGCAGATGCAACGACTTTAACTGAAGCTGGATATGTTGGTGAAGATGTCGAAAACATTATTCAAAAACTTCTTCAAAAATGTGATTACGATGTTGAAAAGGCTCAGGTTGGAATTGTTTATATTGATGAGATAGACAAAATTGCGAGAAAATCAGATAACCCTTCAATCACTCGAGATGTTTCTGGAGAGGGAGTTCAACAAGCATTACTAAAGCTTGTAGAAGGAACTACAGCATCTGTTCCTCCTCAAGGCGGTAGAAAACATCCTCAACAAGAATTTCTTCAAGTTGATACTTCAAATATTTTATTTATTTGTGGCGGAGCTTTTTCTGGGTTAGAGGAAATAATTAAAGCAAGATCTGAAGAAAGAGGTATGGGATTTGAAGCATCTGTGAAGAAAAAATCACAAGGCTTTGACTCGAAAGTAATTAAAAATTCTCAACCAGAAGATTTGATTAAATATGGTCTAATTCCCGAGTTTGTGGGTAGGCTACCAGTAATGGCTACTTTAGATGAACTAGATGAAGATGCTCTAGTTACAATACTTACAGAACCAAAAAACTCTTTGACAAAACAATTCAAAAAACTTTTTGAAATGGAAGAAGTTGATCTTGATATAAGAGATGATGCTTTATTGGAAATAGCCAAACTTGCAATAGAAATGAAAACTGGCGCTAGAGGTCTAAGGTCGATTTTAGAAAAATCTCTTCTAGATACTATGTACGAGGTTCCGTCTTTAGAAAATCTTGAAAAAGTTGTATTGGATGCTTCTTGTATCAAGGGCGATTCCAAGCCTTTATTAGTTTACGAAACTGATTTAGATTCAAAAAAATTACAATAACTTGTTTTTTTTTCTTCAGACCCTATATAAAAGTTAGAGGTTATTATGAATATTCCATTGGTCCCCCTTAGAGATGTAGTAATTTTTCCAGGTGTAGTCACACCTCTTTTCGTTGGTAGAGAATCATCAATTAATTCTCTACAAAAGGCTATGTCAGATGATAAATCCGTAATGCTAATTGCTCAAAGAGAAGCAAATACAGAGAACCCCAATCAAAAAGATTTATATGAAATTGGAACGGTTTCTACCATACTGCAGTTAATTAAACTTCCTGACGGTACTTACAAAGTATTGGTTGAGGGAATAAAAAGGGCAAAATTACAAAATTTAATTTCTGGAAAAGATGTTTTAGATGCCGAGGTTGATATTCTTGAAGATTCTGAAATGGAAGAAGATCTTAAGAAAAGTTATGTAAATACTTTGCAGTCTCAATTTAGAGAGCTTTCAAAAACGTCTCAAAAAATTAGACCTGAAATTGCTAATCAAGTCAGATCGGTAGAAAGATTAGAAAAATTAATTGACACCCTAGTCGGCCATTTATCCATCTCTATAGCGGATAGACAAATCTTACTTGAGGAACTTGATTTAGAGGAAAGAGCTAAAAATTTAGTTAATCTTCTTGAAACCCAGCTTGACCTTACGCAAATGGAAAAAAAGATTCGTAATAGAGTTAAGAAACAAATGGAAAAGAGCCAAAAAGAATATTACTTAAGCGAACAGATGAAGGCTCTAAAAAAAGAAATGGGTGAAGGTGATGACCTTGATGATGAGGTGGAGATTCTAGAAAAGAAAATCAAAGACTCTGGAATGCCTGATGATGCTAAAGAAAAAGTTAATACAGAATTAAATAAATTTAAGCTTATGCCTCCTATGTCGGCTGAGGCTTCAGTGGTGAGAGGATATATCGATTGGATGACAAGTATTCCTTGGAAAAAGAAATCTAAAATTCAAAAAAATATTGAAAATGCAAGTAAAGTTTTAGAAACAGATCATCATGGTCTTGAAGAAGTAAAAGAAAGAATTCTTGAATACCTTGCAGTTCAAAAAAGAGTATCAAAACTTAAAGGTCCTGTTTTATGTTTAGTTGGACCGCCAGGAGTAGGAAAAACTTCATTAGGAGAATCCATTGCAAGGGCAACTGGGAGAAAATTCACTAGAGTTTCCCTAGGTGGAGTAAGAGATGAAGCAGAAATAAGAGGGCATAGAAGAACTTATATTGGTTCTATGCCTGGGAAAATACTTCAGAAAATGTCTAAAGTAGGCGTGAAAAACCCTTTATTTCTTCTTGATGAAATTGACAAAATTGGAATGGATTATAGAGGCGATCCATCGTCTGCGCTTCTTGAAGTTTTAGACCCTGAGCAAAACCATACATTTAATGATCATTACCTAGAAGTTGATTATGATTTATCTGATGTTATGTTTGTTTGTACAGCAAACTCGTTGGATATTCCTGCTCCTTTATTAGATAGAATGGAGATAATTAGGCTACCTGGCTATACAGAAGATGAAAAATTAAGTATTGCTAAAGACTATCTTGTAAAAAAACAACTCAAGAATAATGGATTGGATGAATCTGAAATTAATATTTCAGATAATTCCATATTAGATGTAATTCGATATTACACAAGAGAAGCAGGTGTTAGATCTTTAGAAAGAGAGATTGCAAAAATTTGTAGAAAAACAATTAAAAAGATAGCCGATCTCAAAGAAAAAAAATTAATAAAAGTCACTCCAAAAATACTTGAAGATATCTTAGGTGTTAAAAAATTTGATTATGGCGAAGCTAAAGATAAAGACCGAATCGGCCAAGTAACCGGATTAGCATGGACTCAAGTTGGTGGAGAACTTTTAACCATAGAAGCATCAGCATTTAAAGGTAAGGGTAAAATAATTAAAACTGGAAAACTTGGAGATGTTATGCAGGAATCTATTCAAGCAGCAATTTCAGTGATTCGAGCTAGAGCAGAATCTTTAGGGATTAATCCAGATTTTCATGAATTAAATGATCTTCATATTCATGTTCCTGAAGGAGCAACTCCAAAAGATGGACCTAGTGCAGGTATAGGCATGTGTACCGCTGTAGCATCAGTCTTGTCTGAAATTCCAGTTAGGGCTGACGTAGCCATGACAGGTGAAATTACCTTACGAGGCGAAGTTCTAAAAATCGGAGGCTTGAAAGAGAAGTTATTAGCCGCAAAAAGAGGCGGTATTAAGACAGTACTAATTCCTGAAGGCAACGTTGGAGACTTAAGAGAAATTCCTGACAAAATAAAAAATAAAATAGAAATCAGACCTGTCAAATGGATTGATGAAGTTTTTGATCTAGTTTTGACTGAAAAACCTAAAATCTGGGAAGAAAAAGGCGAAAATTCCTCTAAATCTGCAAGAAGAAGAAAAACAAAAAAAGATAAGCTTGAAACCCATTAAAAAAGGTGTTTTAAGCTTTAAATCTCGCTTGACAGAAATATATCTACATGTCTAAATCACTTTATTGACATTGTGTCTAAGGATTTTAACAACTTTATTTAGGAGAGAGACTAGTGAATAAAGCCGAATTAATAGAAGCAGTTGCAGACGCGACTGATACCTCAAAAGCAGAAGCCAGCAGAACTTTAGATGCTGTGCTAGATTCAATCGCAGGAGCTTTAAGTAATGGAGATTCCGTTGCGCTTGTTGGATTTGGAACTTTCAACGTAAGAGAAAGAGCAGCAAGAATGGGAAGAAACCCAGCAACTGGCGAAACTATCCAAATTGCCGCTTCTAAAGGCGTGGGCTTTAAAGCCGGTAAAAGTCTCAAAGATAGTTTATAAACTTATTTTTTAAAACGCGTCCTATATTTATAGGGCGCGTTTTTATTTTATAATCAAAAAATGTCTGCACTTCAAAACATAAGAAAAGGATTATCATCGACTGGCTCATCTATCATTGTGGCGGTATTAATTTTTGGTTTGGTTGCAACATTTGGTGGATTTTTAACTGATCCATCTGCTCCTTCAAATACACCATTAAAGATAAACGGCAAAAACATTTCTTTTGGAGAATATAATTTAGAATTTAGTAGGATATCCTCATTATTTTCTGAAGGTGACATATCAGAGGAATTAATTGATGAAATAACTAGAAACTCAATAATTTCAAAAGAGTTGGTATATCAAAAAGCTTTAGATTTACAAATGAATGTTTCCGATGATTATGTAAATACCTTAATTGCAAATGACATCTCATTCCAAACTAATGATGTATTCGATACAGCCTTATTTGCAGGATATATGGCAAGACTTGGTTTAACAGTTAATGATTATAGAGAACTAGTTAAATCAAAATATTTAGCGAATGCTTTAAGCGATTTCATATCTCGTTCTGAATTTTCTTTAGATTCTTCAGCATTGAATTTTATTCAAGCTACAAATCAACAAAGATCTTTAAGTTTTTATAAATTAGATCTTATTGAAATTTCTGAAAAAGAAATAATCCCAGATTCAGAAATCTTGAATTATTATCAACAAAATCAGTTTAAATTTATTGAACCAAAAAAAATCTCTGTTAACTATATTGTTTTGAATGAGAATCTTTATAGAGATTCTTTGGAAGTTTCTTCTCAAGAAATATTAGATGAGAGAAATCTTAAAGAAGAGAGCGATGACAATTCTCAAACAAGAGTAAGTCATATTCAACTAAGTTTTTCTTCCGAAGAAGAAAAGGAAGAACAATTAAGTATAGCTAATATAATTCTTGAGAAACTTTCAGACTCAATTACTTTTGAGTTATTAGTTGAGGAGTATTCTGACGATTTTGGAAGTAATAATAATGGAGGAGATTTAGGTTATACAGATGGAACAATACTTCCCGAAGAATTTGAATCGGAAATAAAGAGTTTATCTGTTAATGATATTTCTCAAATTATAGAAATGCCGAGTTCAATTCATATTTTAAAAGTTACAGAAAAGAATGAATTTCTATTTTCTGATGATGAAATTAAGGAAATGATTCTATCTAATAAATCTCAAGAAATTCTTAATAAAACTCTTTTAAATATTGAAGATAACTATTTAGGTCTTACCTTGGATGTTCTCAATTCTGATTTAGGTCTTCAAATTCAAAAATCAAAGCAATTTGATAAGGATAATTTACCTGAAGAGCTTCTCTCCTTTAATGTTTCAGATGAAATCTTCAATCAAGATGATGTAAGTACAGAATTTTTTGGTCCTTATGAAGACGAAACAGGAAATTTTCTTTTATTTGAAATTAACGATGTGAAGCAAGAAACTTTACTCTCTCAATCTGTTGCGCAGCCTGAAATTAAAAAGATACTTCAACTTGAGCAAGCACAAGACACTATTATGCAAGAGTTAGAAAAATATGAAACTAAAGCAATTGATAACAGGTTGTCAGAATTTAATTCATATTCATTAATTAAAAGGGATAGTAGTCTTTTACCAGATAACTTACTCAGTGATTTATTTACAGTCAGTCTTGAAAATCCTGTGTTTATCTCTTCCCAAGAAAATGGGGATATCTATGTAGTCAGATTAACTAAAATTAAAAACTCTAAAAATCTTGCCAAGAAAGAAGATATAGAAGCGGCTAAGAATTCCTTGAAAGCATTGAATTCAAGATCTTATCTCGATACTTTTTTTAAAGAATTAGAGTCAAGTTCTTATATTAATTAACTTCAGATAAATCGCCCATAGCAGTGATATTAAATCCTGCATCAACATAAAGTATTTCACCTGTTATTCCGCTTGCTAAATCTGAACAAAGAAAAGCAGCTGCATTACCTACTTCTTCAGAAGTGATGTTTCTTTTCAGCGGGGCTCTGGATTCATTATAAGAGAGCATTTTTTTGAAGCTTTTCACACCTGATGCAGCCAATGTTTTTACTGGTCCAGCAGAAATTGCATTTACTCTAATCTGGTCAGCACCCATGCTATTTGCAAGATATCTTGTAGTAGATTCTAAAGCTGCTTTTGCAACGCCCATGACATTGTAGTTTGGTAAAGTTCTTTGCGCTCCAAGATAAGAGAGAGTCAATAATGAGGCATTTCTATTTTTCATTAAATACTTAGCTTTTTGGGCAAGAGCAGTAAAGCTAAAAACACTAATATCGTGGGCAATCTTAAACCCTTCTCTGGTGGCAACATCCACAAAATTTCCATCTAGCTCGTTTGCTGGGGCAAATCCAACAGCATGAACAATTCCGTCTAAATATCCCCATTTAATTTCAACTTCTTTAATTAGAGAATCTATTGAATCATCATCACTTACATCGCACTCAAAATAATTTTTACATCCTAAAGGATCTCCAACCTGAGAGACTTTTTTTAATAATCTCTCGCTTTGATAAGATAAAAATAAATCAGCTCCTTGATCGGACATAGATTTTGCTATACCAGCTGCAATTGAAAATTTGTTTGCTACACCAACAATTAAAAACTTTTTATCTTTAAGAAATGACATAAAAATAATTTTAGCATTGCAATTAGTAAAAAAGATTTTTTATCGTAATTTAAATCAAATATAATCGTTTTTTTCTCATGAAAAATTTTTTACTATTTTTTTTAATTTTTTCTTTTTTTGGAACTTTATTTGGAGAAGTTACTGAGGATGTTTACGTAACTGGTAGTTCAATTAAGAAATCTTCATTATTGGTTGCCAATCCTATATCTTCATTTGATTTAGATGATATTAAAAATAGAGGAACTCTTCATATTGAAAACTTTCTTAGTTTTTTACCTCAAATAAATCCAAGTAACTCATCTTTTCATTCTAATAAAGCAACTGGAACTGCATCTGTGAGTTTAAGAGGTCTAGGCGGCACTAGGACCTTAGTTCTCTTGAATGGGAAAAGACTTTCTCCTGGTACACCAATGAATGGAACAGCAGAGCAAGATTTAAGCCAAATTCCTTTCTCGCTGATTAAGAAAGTTGATGTTCTTACTGGAGGCAAGTCAACGATTTATGGTTCTGATGCAATAGGTGGAGTAATTAATTTTCAATTAGATAGAAAATTTTCAGGCATAGATATCTCTTATCAACACTCTTTTTATAACCATCAAAATGATGATAGTAATTTGAGAACTCTGCATATTTCTAACAATTATGATTTGTCTCCAAAATCTGTATCCGATGGTCATAAAAATGCTATACAAATTTCTTTGGGATATGAAATTTTTCAAGATATTCATCTTACCTCTTTCTTTAATTATAGGTCTGTTGATGAAGTTACTTGGTCTCAAAGAGACATAAGCGTCTGTGCTTTGAGTGGAAATGATACTTGTAGGGGCTCAAGTACATCACCCGAGGGCAAATTTAGTGAAAATAGAGTTGGCGGGAAAAACTTTTACGTACAAAACGATACCTTTGTTGAAGGTACAACTCGATATAATTTTGCGTCTAAAAACCATTTACTTAGACCCGATAAAAAAAATGATATAGGAATCTTACTGACTTTTGAAAATCTTAAGAATCATATTTTCAATTTAGATTATTTTAAGACATCTCACAAAACTACTGGCCAATTAGATTATTCTGGGGTTTTTCGACTTTCTGTAGATCTTCCTTGTAACAATCCTTTCTTATCAAATCAACAATTTAATACAATTTGTACAAATAACGGTTTGACATCATCAGATACTACTCCTCTATATATAAGCAGAAGAAACATAGAAGGCAATCCAAGAAGACAGAGCTTTAAGCATTCCACGGATAGGGTAGTCTTCGATGTTGAAGGTAAAATTAACAATGACTGGTTTTATAATTTTAGCCTTCAAAGTTCAAGAACAAATACTGATTTTACTTACTTCAATGATATTTCTAAATCTAGAGCAACAAATGCATTAAATGTAACAGGATCGGCATCAAATCCAGCTTGTATATTAGGAGGGAATTGTAAACCTTGGAATATTTTTAGATTAACAAATGGTAATGTACAGAATTCAGCAGCATTAGGCGTCACTCAAGAAGCTCTAGACTACATATCAACGAATTTAAATGTAGATGCCGAATTAACTGAAAAACAGTATAGGTTTGTAACCTCAAAATCTTTTACATTAAAGAATTCAATTTTACCTTCTTTGGATTTAGCCTTAGGTATTGAATATAGAGATTTAAATTTAAAGAAAAATGCGGAAGATTTCTCTGACGGAGCAGGTCAACAATATCCTCATTCAAGCTTGTATGGAGACTTAAAGGTCAAAGAATTCTTTTCAGAAATTTATTTTCCTTTTGTAACAGACACCAATTTAAACTTAAGTATAAGGTATTCTGATTATTCATTAGAGGAAGATGCCTTGACTTATGACTTAGGACTGGTACATCTGTTTAATGATAAACATACATTTAAATTTTCACAGCAAAAAGCTATAAGAATGCCGGATATTAATGATCTTTATAGTCCTGCAAAAGTACAACAAACTTTTCTAGACAATGATCCTTGTTCCGGTGCAAATCCTCAAAGATCTTTTTCTGATTGCTCGAGAACTGGGGTAACTCAATCTTTATACGGAACAATTTCAAATACTGAAGATCAAGTCAATTCTCTTGTAGGCGGCAATCTAAATTTACGTCCTGAAACTGCACATACAAACAGCTTAAGTTACCTTTTTTCTGATGAAATTGATTTGGAAATTGATTTTTATTCAATTTCTCTTAAAGATAAAATTGGGTCAGCAGATGCTTCATTTATTTTAAATAGATGTTTGGATTCTGGAGAACCTTATTTTTGCAATCTAATTGAGAGAAATTCAACAACAGGAACTTTTTATGAAGGAACAGGAAAAATTGCTTCACCTCTTTTAAATGTATCCAGTCAAAAAATTTCCGGTTTAGATATAAATATTGTTAAGAGACTTTTCATGGATTTTGGCGAATTAAGAATTAATAATTTTCTTTCTTACTTACTTAAAAATGACATTCAGCTTAGATCATCACTTCCGATTGAAGATTGTAAAGGTAAGTATGAAAATACCTGTGGACTGCCATCACCAAAACTTCAAAATGTATTTAACATGGAATTTATTTATAAAATTTTACAATTTGATACTTCAACAAATCTCACAATCCGCTACATTGATAGTGTTGAAGATTCAAACACGACCAACCCTATTGATTTCAGTAGTTTTTATTATTTAGATACGAATTTTTCAATAAATTTGATTGACGATTTAATTTTTTCTTTTGGTATTAATAATATTCAAGATAAGAATCCGCCTTTAAATGGTAAATCAATCAATTATGTACCCGGGAACGCAAATACTTATCCATCTTATTATGATCCACTAGGAAGATTTATTTACCTAAATATTTCAAAGAGAATTTATTGATGCATTGGCTAATAATATTTTTTTTATTTCTTGCTGGTTGCTCAGGAAACACTGATCAGAAATCAAAAGTTGATCTTTATACAGAGCAAGGAATTTTACTTCTTGGAAATGGTACAGAACCTTCTGGAATAGATCCTCATATTGTTACAGGAGTTCCAGAACATAAAATATTGTTAGCTCTTTTGGAAGGGCTAGTTATTTTTAATCCACAAAACAACGGGGTGCTTCCTGGAGTAGCATCAGAATGGATGATAAGTGAGGATGGCTTAACTTATACTTTTATTTTTAATCCAGAGGCGAAATGGACAAACGGCGAATCAGTGAAACCTGAACATTTTGTTTATTCTTGGAAAAGAATTCTTTCACCTGAACTAGGAGCGCAATATGCAGACATGCTATATGTCATCAAAAATGCTGAGAGTTTTCATAAAGGACAAATTAAAGATTTTTCCATGGTCGGGGTTTCTATCTTTGAAAATAAGCTTGTGGTTACATTGGAAAACCCAACCCCTTATTTTTTAAATATTTTAACTCATTATTCGACGTGGCCAGTTCACCCTGAAACTGTTGAAAAATTTGGTGGAATGACTAGTAGAAATAATAAATGGACTAGGGTAAATAATTTTATCGGTAATGGTCCTTTTAAATTAGATTCATGGGAAATAAATAAATCTCTTAAGGTATCAAGAAATGATTTTTATTGGGGTAACGATTTAAATAAAATTAATGGTATAGAATTTCTGCCTATTGATAATGAATTAACTCAAGATCGTTTATTTAGATCTGGTGGAATTCATTTAGCAAATACTGTTCCAACAGAAAAAATAATTAGATATAGAGAAGAAAGACCAAAGGAATTAGTTGAACATAATTATTTTGGAACCTATTACTACAGAATCAATACAAATAAATTTCCACTGAATGATGTAAATTTTAGAAAGGCATTATCTTTATCTATAGATCGTGACCTAATTGTAAAAAGTATTTTAAAAGGTAATCAAAAAGTATCTTATTCTTTCACTCCTCCAGATGAAAATAGCTATAACCCAAATACCAAACTAGAATTTAATCCAGTTAAAGCAAAACTACTTTTTAAACAATCAGGATATGACATAAATAATCAACCTCTTGAGGTGCTCTATAATACCTCCGAAGGCCATCAGAAAATTGCCCAAGCTATTCAAGAAATGTGGAAAAAATATTTAGGATTGAATGTAATTTTAACTAATGTTGATTGGAAAGTTTATTTAGCAAGAGAAACTCAAGGAGAATTTGATATATCTAGAGCTGGTTGGATTGGCGATTATCCAGACCCCTTTACTTTCCTTGATATGATGGTGACAGATAGAGGAAATAATAAAACTGGCTGGAGTAATGCTAAATATGATGAAATTTTAAATAATGCAGCTTCAAAAATTTCAACAACAAAGAGATATGAACTGTATGAAGAAGCAGAAAAAATTCTCATAGATGAACTGCCTGTCATTCCTTTATATACTTACACCAGAACATATCTCTTAAGTGAAAGGGTTAAAAATTGGCAAAACAATATTTTAGATACCAACCCATATCAATTTCTAAGTTTGGAATAATATTTTGATTCAATTAATCTTAAAAAGATTATTCACTTACATCCCTGTTTTATTAGTTGTAGTCATTATTACATTCTTAATGATCCATGCTGCACCGGGAGGACCCTTTGACGCTGAAAGGGTGGCTTCACCTGAAATAATTGAGAAATTAAATGAAGCTTATAATCTAGATAAACCAATTCATGTTCAAATTTATAATTATTTATTTAATGCTATTCAAGGAGATTTTGGACCGTCCTTTAAATATCCTGGCAGAACAGTCACAGAACTCATTATGTCAGGATTACCGACAACTATTGAATTAGCAATTTACTCAATTCTTTTCGCAATCTTTTTAGGAGTAATTTCTGGACTTGTAGCTTCATTAAATCCAGGAAAAATTTTAGATATTGTGCCGATGTCCATCTCGTTACTAGGCATTTGTATTCCTTCAATTATTCTAGGACCAGTATTGGTTTTAATTTTTGGA
Organism: uncultured SAR86 cluster bacterium; assembly: GCA_902561325.1. Lineage (GTDB taxonomy): Bacteria > Pseudomonadota > Gammaproteobacteria > Magnimaribacterales > AG-339-G14 > MEDG-81. The sequence continues at coordinate 62,478 of CACEOL010000002.1, forward strand.
ATTTGGTATGAAGTTTTACCTGTTTATGGATGGGGCGATAATCCCGGCGATAAAATTCTGCCTACAATAACCCTTGGAACTGCCTATGCTGCTATTTTTGCAAGACTTACTCGAGGAGGAATGTTAGAAATTCTCGGTCAGGATTATATAAGAACTGCAAGGGCAAAGGGTCTTTCAGAGATTAGGATTGTTATTGTTCATGCTTTAAGAGGTGGAATTTTACCGGTCATAAGTTTTTTGGGTCCTGCAATCGCCGGACTTCTTGCAGGTTCATTTGTAGTTGAAACTATATTCCAAATAAATGGAGTAGGTCGATTTTATGTTCAAGCAGCCTTTAATAGAGATTACACGATGATTTTAGGAACCTCTATTTTATTTACTTTTATGACTTTAACTTTTGTGTTGATCTCAGATATTGTAGCTTCCTTTTTAAATCCAACTTTGAGAGATTCAGGTGGTCTTGAATAGATGTGGTTAGAATTATTTCAAGAGATTAAACAAAGAAAAATTCTTTTGATTTCTCTTTTGTATACCTTGTTTCTAATTTGTATTGCTCTCATCGCGCCTATAATCTCTCCTTATGAAGTATCTGAGCAGAATTTATCTCTAGGAGCTTCTGCTCCATCTTTGCAATACATTTTAGGTACCGATGTTCTTGGTAGAGACCTTTTTTCGAGAATACTTTACGGAAGTAGAATATCTTTACTGGTTGGCTTTTTAGCTACTTTTGTAGCAATAACTATTGGTCTTTCATATGGAGCAGTATCTGGCTATTTTGGAGGGAAAATAGACTCATTGATGATGAGGTTGGTAGATATATTGGATGGACTGCCTTTTGTTATTTTTATAATTCTTATTCTCGTCATTTTTGGTAGAGACATTTATTTTTTATTTATTTCAATTGGAGCTTTTGGTTGGCTTTCCATGGCAAGAATTGTTCGTTTACAAGTTTTAGGATTAAGAAAAAAAGAGTTTGTAATATCTGCACAAATTATGGGCGCCAGCTCTTTCAGAATCTTGTTTAAACATATCATTCCTAATGTTTTAGGCACGGTAATAATTTATTCGACCTTGCTGGTGCCCCAATTTATGCTTTTAGAAGCTTTTTTAAGTTTTTTAGGTTTGGGGGTTCAACCACCTGATAGTTCTTGGGGAATCTTAATCAGAGAGGGAGCTAATACTATGGAGGAGTATTGGTGGTTACTTATTTTTCCAGCTTTTTTATTTTCTTTAACCTTATTTGCGTTAAATTTCTTAGGCGATGGTTTAAGAGATATTTTAGATCCAAGGGATACTCAGAAATTAGAAAATTAATTGATTTCAGATAGTTTCAATTCAATTATTTGACCAGGATAAATTAAGGTTTCATCTGGTATATCATTCCACTTCAAAATCCATTCTTTAGGGATGCCAAACTTATTAGATATCTTAATAATACTATCGCCTCTTTTGACAGGATATGCGATGTCATTTTTAGGAACAGGTTTTGGCTTAATCTCTTTAAAATATTTTGGATAAATCAGTATTTTAGTATCTGTTAGAAGAAATTTTTCTGGATTTAGATCATTCCAAATTGATAAATCTCTTATGGTCACATTAAATTTCTTTGCAATGGACCACATGCTATCTCCTGCTTTAACATAATAAATATCAGGTTTATTTAGATAATCTTTAATCCAACTTGGACCTCTTGGGACAATCAACTCTTCGTTTTCATATATGGTATCGTCCTTAAAACCATTGATTTCTTTTAATAGAGCAAAATCAATAAGATATTTTTTTGCAATAGAAGTTAGCGTATCTCCTTTTTTAACTAAATACTTATCCCACTGAACCAATTCAGAAGGATCGGTATTATCTAGAATTACTTGAAATCTATCAGCTATACCTACAGGCAGAAGAATATGAAATGGGCCATTTGGATCTGTTGCCCACTGATTGAAACCAGGATTTAGTTCGTAAATTACTTCTAGTTTTAAACCAGAAATATTGGCTACCTGCATTAGATCTACTTGAGAAGGAAGAGTAACCAATTGAAAATAGGGCCTATTTGGTAAATTTGGAATAACAACACTAAATTTTTCTGGGCTTTTAATGACCTCAAGCAAAGCTAAAAGTTTTGGAACATAAGCTTTTGTCTCTTTGGGAAGTTTTAATGACCAAAAATCTATAGGCAATCCTTTGGCTTTATTTTTTTTAATTTCTTTTAAAATTCTATTGGGACCAGCATTGTAAGCTGCAATTGCAAGTAACCAGTCATCGTATTTATTATAAAGTTTGGTTAGATAATTAAATGCAGCATCCGTTGAGGCAACAATGTCTCTTCTCCCGTCGTACCACCAATTTTTTTTAAGTTTTTGTTCGCGAGCGGTACTAAGAATAAATTGCCAAATTCCTGATGCTCCAGTAGAAGATTGTGCGTAAGGATCAAATTGGCTCTCGATAAAAGGAAGTAATGCAAGTTCTACAGGCAAGTTTCTTTTAATTGACTCAGTTACTGTGTAGTAAAGATATCGCTGACCATTTTTTGCAAGTCTGTTGATGACATATTGATTGTCGTTGTATTTCTCAAGCTCATATACAACAGATGGCTGTTCCAATGCATGGTTAAACATCATTCTATCTCTGATTTCACCCCATAAATCATTAGATGATTGGGTTAGAGATACAAAACTCAAAAGAAATCCAAAACAAAGGAGAAGATACTTATTCATTCTAAAAATTATCTTTCCAATCTCGGATTGCCGCTAATATTTCCACGGGTTGTAAGTTTTGTTTGTTAGCATAATTTTCAGCATTTTCTTTAACTTGGTCAACAGAAGTTCTTAAAAAAGGATTAATTCTATTTTCTAAGTTAATGCTTGATGGAAGAGACATTAGATTGGAGTCTCTTAGAGAACTGACTTCCTCAAAATATTTCCTTAAATCGACATTGTCGGGTTCTACTTCTAATGCAAAAGTTAAATTACTTAGAGTATATTCATGTGTGCAATAAACTTTGGTTTCTTTAGGTAGATTAGAAAATTTATTCAATGAATCAAACATTTGTAGTGGAGTTCCTTCAAACAGTCTCCCACATCCACCAGAGAAAAGAGTATCACCACAAAATAGGGAATCAATACCTTTAGAATAGTAGGCAATGTGATCAAGAGTATGTCCTGGAGTTTCAAAAATATGAAATTGTGTATCTAAAATCGTAATATTTGAATTTTCGGATAATTCTAAGTCAATACCTTTTATGTGACCTCCCTTAGGTCCATATACTTTCGTTTTCCATTTAGAAGAAAGTTCCGATATTCCTCCGGTATGATCAAAATGATGGTGAGTGATTAATATTGCCTCAAGAGTAAGATTATTTTTGTTTAAAAAACTCTCTACCGCGGAGGCATCACCAGGATCAACAACAGCTGCTGAGTTACCTTTTATCAATGTCCAAATATAATTATCTGAAAATGCTGGGATAGCTTCTATATTAGAAATCATTTTTAAAGTAATATTAACATCTATCTCTTTTCTTATAGATGTCTGAAAATACAATTAAGATTTTTACAGATGGCGCCTGTAAAGGCAATCCTGGATTAGGTGGTTGGGGCGCACTTATTATTGAAAATGGTGAAGAAAAAGAGATTTACGGCGGTAGCTTTAATACAACAAATAATAAGATGGAGCTGACAGCAACCATAGAGGCATTAAAATTTTATAAGGACCCTAAAACCATTGAACTTTATACAGATTCAAAATATGTAAAAGACGGTATAACTGAATGGATTATCAATTGGAAAAAAAATGGCTGGAAAAATTCCTCAAAGAAGCCAGTAAAAAATTCAGAACTATGGATTGAGCTAGATCAAATGACAAATCACCATCAAGTAAGTTGGTTTTGGGTTAAAGGTCATAGCAATCATAGAGAAAATGATATTGCTGATGCTTTGGCTAATAAAGGTATAGATGAACTGACATGAGACAAGTTGTTCTTGATACTGAAACTACTGGCTTAGATATAGCTAACGACCATAGAATTATTGAAATTGCTGGAGTAGAACTAGTTAATAGAAAATTAACAAAAAATTCTTATCAAGTTTACTTGAATCCAGAAAGAACAGTTGGACAATCCTTCAAGATTCACGGATTATCTGATGATTTCCTGTCTGATAAACCTTCATTTAAAGATATTTATCAAGATTTTTTAGAATTTATTAAAGACTCAGAATTATTAATTCATAATGCTGAGTTCGATATTGGATTTTTGAATCACGAACTCTTACTCGCTGATCTTGATATAAAAATTGAAGATTACGTGAGTAAAATTACCGATACCTTATCAATTGCAAGAGAAAAACATCCAGGTCAAAGAAACAGCTTAGAAGTTTTAACAGATAGATATCAAATAACTGGTTATGACAGAAGCTATCATGGTGCTTTGATTGATTCTGAAATTTTAGCTGATGTATATCTTGCTATGACGGGAGGACAAAGAGATCTAGGATTTGATGACAACTCGTCAAAAGAACTTCAATCAAGATTTTCTAATAATGTCTCAAACGATTTCAATTTAGTTAAAATTAAAGCTTCAGAATCTGATGTTAATCAGCATCAAAATTACCTAAATTCCTTAAAGATAGATCGTGGAAATAACTAGATTTGCACCCAGCCCAACAGGACATTTGCACATAGGCGGGGCAAGAACTGCATTATTTTCTTATTTATTTGCAAAAGCAAATAAAGGAAAGTTTCTTCTAAGATTTGAAGATACTGATCAAGAGCGTTCCAAAGAAGAATATGTTGATTCTATTCTCAATTCTCTTGATTGGATGAAAATTAAGCTTGATTCTGAACCCATATATCAATCAAGAAATATTGCAAGACACAAAGAACTCGCAATTGAGCTGTACAAAAAAGGTTTTGCCTATGCTTGCGATTGTAGCGAAGAAACTCTAACGAAAATGAGAGAAGAACAAATAGCTAAAAAACAAAAGCCTAAGTACAACGGGTTAAACAGAAATAAAAATATCGAATTTGCAGAAGGTATGGTTTTAAGATTTAAATTTCCTTTGGAAGGAGAATCAAAATTTAAAGACTTAATTTTGGGCGACATTACTATAAATAATAAAGAATTTGATGATTTTATAATCCTTAGGAGCGATGGCTCTCCAACTTATAATTTTTCTGCTGCTGTGGACGATATGGATATGATGATTACAACAGTTATTAGAGGAGATGATCATATTACTAATACTCTCAAACAAATTAATGTTTTAGATGCATTAGGTTCAAAAATTCCTAGTTATGCTCATCTTCCAATGGTTTTAGCTGAATCAGGCAAAAGACTTTCCAAAAGAGACGGAGCAGAAGATATTTTGGATTATAAAAAGAAAGGATATTTGAGTGATGCCTTAATAAATTACTTAGTACGATTAGGATGGTCCTACGGAGAAGAAGAAATATTTTCTTTAGAAAAGCTTAAAAAAATTTTTGATTTAAGTGATGTGAATTCTTCTCCATCAAAATACTCTCAAGATTTATTAAATTGGTACAACAATAAATATTTAAATTTTTTGTCCGCTGAAGAATTATCAATAAAAGTCAAAGAAAATTCAGGGATTGATTTCAGCGAAATAGATAATGGAAATCTAGCAATCTCTTTATTAGCCAAAGGAGCAAATTCCATAAATCAAATTGCCGAAGAGTCAATTTACTTTTTTGAAGAACCTCAAATCAAGTTTAATGCGCTTAATATTGACACTAATAAAAAATTATTATTTTCTGAATTTAGTAAGCAATTAAATGAGATAGATTTTGAAAAAAGCAAGATAGAAAAATATATCAAAGAATTTTTACAAGCAAATAATCTTAAGTTTCCTGAATTAGGTAAACCCTTAAGAGTAATTTTGACTGGGAAAGAGAATGCGCCTTCCATTTCAGAACTTTTGTTTATATTGGGCAAAGAAACTTCTTTAAAAAGGATAGAATATACCTTAGATGATTAATCAAAAATTATTAGAAATTTTAGTCTGTCCAAAAACACACTCATCTCTTGTTTTACATGGAGATGAATTGATTAGTAAAGATGCTAGATTAGCTTACCCCATTAGAGATGGCATTCCCGTCATGCTCATAGAAGAAGCTCGAGAATTATCACAAGAAGAAATAGAGAAGCTTTAATCCTCTGAAGCTAAATCTCTTTTCAAATCATTAGAAGCTAAATTTGCGTGATTAAAAATATTTCTAGCCATTGAAGAATCTTGCTCTTTGGAGAGGGCTGCATATATTTCTTTTCTAGCCTCGTGCAGTTTTTTATTTTTTTTATCAGCATAATAAGCAACCTCAATTAAATGAGCTGCCAATTTATATTTTTTATTATTTAAATTATCCAAAGCTTTGTTAATAATTGCATCGATTCCGCCGCTCAGCTCAACCCATTCTTTAGCTTCATTTTCTCTAGTATCTGGTAACAATCTATCGTATTCACCATCCCACCATCCACCATATCGTCTCCAAATCATTCTAATTAAAAACTTAGGATCGTCATAAACTGGTCTTAACCAAGGTTTATTTTGAATCTCAGATGAAATTTTTACCTGATGAAAAACTTCGTTTAGGGATTTACCTAGATTCATCAGTTGAAGAGTTTGTTCTTCAATATCTTCTAAAAAGTTTGCCGTAGTTGATAAAGCCTCCTGAATTCTATCTTTTCCGTATATGGGTAGACCGTGACCTGGAATCATAATCTCAGCATCCTTCTTCATCATCAATTTCAAAGCATCTGACCAATCACTTATATACCTCTGAACTTTTTGAGGATTACCTCCATTAGGCACTGCCCAAATGAATAAATCTCCTGGAGCTAAAATTTTTCTTTCGGGAATATACACCCAAGTATGATCATCAGTTTCACCACGACCATGAAAGAGCTCAAAAGTACAATCTCCAACTTTAAAAGTATAATCATCTTCAAAGGTTATATCTGGATAGCGATATTCTTCTGGCCATTTAAAATGAGGAACATTAATCGCAAATTGTCTTTTATTTATTGCTGTGTTCCATCCAAGTGTTTTCTTGTATCTATCAAAATGATCAGGCAATAATTTATGACTATAAACTACTGGTCTTTTTTGATTAGATTTATCGGCATCTTCATCAAATTTTTTAGTAGCGAATATATGATCTACATGATGGTGAGTGAAAACAGCTGCTTTAACATTGCTTTTTGGTCTCCATTTCTTTATTTCAGAATATGCAGAATCAATATCTAAGTGACTTCCAGCATCTATCATTACTAGCCCATCATTTGTGTCAACAACGTAAAATCCTCCAATTCCTTTCAGTCCTAACAAGTTATCAGCAAGTTCAGTGGAACCTTCATAGAAGGTGTGTACTGGATGATGCTCAAATTTGGTATCTAATTCTCCTTGCCATGCAAGTTCAGATAATTCTTTTAAATTGTTCATTTTTTTCCCATTGAATATGTCTACAAGACGAAGTATCTTAATTATAGATAATTTTTTGGGAGATAGAGAATGAGTTATAACAAACCCTTAGAAGGAGTAAAAATTGTTGAAATTTCTACAATCGTTACAGCTTCATTGGCGACTATGATGATGGCTGATCAAGGCGCTGAAGTAATAAAAATAGAGCAGTCAGGTATTGGAGATCCTATGCGTTATTTGGGAACCCAAAAAGGCGGAGTGTCTGCTTTATTTGCAAACTGTAATAGAGGTAAAAAATCAATAGATTTAAATTTAAAAGAGAAAGATGATTTAGAAATAGTAAAAAAACTAATTTCCAATGCAGATATTTTAATCAATAATTTTAGGCCCGGCGTCATGGATAAATTAGGTCTTGGCGAGAAAGATTGTAAAAAAATAAATGATCAATTGATTTATGCTTCCATAAATGGCTTTGGTGAGTCTGGCCCTTACTCCACTGCACCTGCATACGATCACGTTGTGCAGGCTATGGCAGGAGCCACAGATATTCAATCTGATCTTGATGAACCAGCATATATAAAAACGCTTTTGTGCGACAAGATTACTGCTTATACAGTTTGTCAGTCTTTATCATCTGCACTTTTTAAAAGAGAAAGAACTAGAATTGCTGATCGTCTCAACCTATCCATGATTGATTCAGCAGTTTTTTTTCTATGGCCAGATGGCATGATGAATCACACTTTATTAGACGATGATGTGGTTACGTTACCACCATTAACAAAGTCTTACAGTCTTTATAAATGCAAAGATGGCTTCCTTTCAATTGCTGCTTTATCTGATGCTCAATGGTTTGGAATTTTCAGAGCCTTAGGTTTGCCAGAGTATATTGAAGATGAAAGGTTTAATAACGCATTTGCCAGAAGTGAGAATATGGTTGAATTGGTTAAATCTTTAACAATTTTTGAATCATTAACCGTGGATGATGCTCTTCAAAAATTACAGAATGAAGATGTGCCATGCTCTAAAACAATTACATTAGATGAATTGATGACACATCCTCAAATCGAAGCAAATAATCTTTTCCAATCTATAAGTAGCGCTGCGCAAGGCAAGGTTCGAGCACTAAGATATCCAACTAAATTTAATGGTAATGAAATGTTCAATGATAAACCTGCTCCAGTATTGGGCGAACACAAACAAGAGATTATTGAATCTTTAAGTAATTGAGTCCATTACCCAATAGACAAAGAATCGGCTACGGAGTAGGCGATATTGCTATTTGTTTTTATTGGTCAGGGGTTGGTCTTTACCTTTTATATTTTTATACGGATATTGTAGGTATCAGTCCGTATTTGGCTGGTTGGATATATGCACTTGGTATTACCTGGGATGCAGTTACAGACCCATTTATGGGTTATTTAGCAGAAAGAACTTCTTCAAAAAGAGGTAAATATCGACCATATATATTTTTTGGATCGATACCATTAGCTCTATCTTTTGTTTTATTATTTTGGGTACCTCCTTTTACTGGATTATCTCTATTTTTATGCTTATTGCTGGTTAATGTTTTTCATCGAACATGCTTTACGATTGTAAGTGTTCCTTATTCTTCTTTAACTCCAAGAATAACTTCTGATAGCGAAGAAAGAACAAAGTTGACTACCGCAAGAATGATAGGAGCATCTTTTGGAACATTATTAATGTCATCTTTGGGGTTTCCAATAATTAATTACTTTGGTCAAAATGATGAATCTCTCGGAATAATTTATTTATCAAGTTTAGCTGCTTTTTTTGCTGTCATAATTCTTTATATTACATATGCAAACGTTAAAGAATCCTCGACCGAGGAAGAAAAGGAAGTTTATCCTTCGATATCAAAACTAATTTTATCAATTCTAAAAAATTACCCCTTTTGGATTGTGTTTTCTTCAATCCTTATCTTGGGATCAACCACGATAATGTTTAATAAAAATTTAATTTATTACATCAAATATGCTTTGGATTTACATAACTATCAAGGATTGGTTTTAGGCTTAAGCGGGCTGAGTAGTTTTGCATCAATACCTTTTTGGTCATACGTTTCTTTAAAAATTGGGAAAAGAAATACTTGGCAAATTTCTATGTCTTTGTTGTTTCTTGCATTTGCACTATTTTATTTTTATCAAATTAATTCACTACAAGAACTCATTATCATTGTTTGCTTGATTGGCTTAGCTTCAGGTGCAGGGGGTGTGTTATTTTGGTCAATGTTGCCCGATACCATTGAATACGGCGAGTGGAAATCAGGTATTAGAAGTGAATCCTCTTTATATGGGTTTATGACGTTTGCTCAAAAATCATCTATTGCAGTTGCTGCTCTAATATTAGGAGTTTTATTAACCTTAATAAACTTTTCGCCGAATGAAGTTCAAAGTCCTGAAACTCTTTCTGGCTTAAAAAATATTATGTCTTTAATACCTGCATCTGGTATCGCTATTTCAATCTTCTTAATGTATTTTTATCCAATTAATTCTGAATATCACAAAGAATTACTTATCAATATTGAGGCAAGAAAAAATGGTTAAATGGGGAGTTATCAGTACAGGAACAATTTCTAAGGCTTTCTGCGACTCGATTAGATATTCTAAAGAAGGTAAATTGGCTGCAGTTGCGAGTAGATCTTCTAAAAATCTAAAACACTTTTCTGACAAATATGGCGTAAAAACTTACGACTCGTATGACGCTTTATTAAATGATTCTTCAATCGATGCAATCTATATCGGTACTCCTCATAACAGTCATTTTAATTTGAGCCTAAAAACTCTAAGAAGCGGTAAGCACCTTCTTTGCGAAAAACCTATGACAATGAACTCAACTGAAGCAATGATTCTACTTAATGAAGCAAGAAGCCTAAATTTATTTTTTATGGAAGCTTTTATGTATAGATGCCATCCGCTTACTCATAAAATGCTTGAATTAGTTAAACAAGAGATTACCAATGAAGTAGTACTAATTGAGGCTTCTTTTGGATTTACTGCTGATGTTGATGAAAAACATCGACTCAAAAATCCTGAATTAGGTGGAGGGTCAATCTTAGATATAGGCTGTTACCCTCTATCCATGGTTAGATTGATAGCAGGCAGTTTAGTTGAAAAGTCTTTTGCAGACCCTCTTAAAATATCTGCTTCTGGAGAACTTTCTTCAGATAATATAGATTTAAACGCAAAAGCAGAGCTTGAATTTAGTCCAAAAATTAAAGCTTCAATCAAAGCAGCAATTAATGAAGAATACGAAAATTCATTAAGAGTATCATCTAGAAACAAACAATTTTTTATCAAAGAACCATGGCATTGCGGCCAATTTCAAGGACAAAAAGCAGAAATTAAAATTTTAGAAAATAATCAAGAGAAAATAATCGAAGTAACTGATGATGTGGGTTTATTTACTCGAGAAATTGACGAAGCTAGTTCTTGTATTAAGGCAGGAAAAATTGAATCTACATTTATGTCTCATGCCGATTCTTTGAGTAATTCGATTTGGCTTGATAAATGGCTGAACGAATTGAAAGTTATTTATCCTGCAAACTCAATAAATACATCATCATTGAAAAGCTCAGTGTTTTTAAAACCATCAAAAGACTTAAATTCAATAAAAATTCCTGAATTGGATAAAGAAATTTCTCCAATAGTGTTTGGATGTGACAACCAAATAAATGAAGTTCATGCGTTTGCCATGTTTGATTATTACTACAGTAAAGGCGGCAAGGTTTTTGATACTGCCTATATTTATAATCATGGGTTAAGCGATAAATATCTAGGCGATTGGATAAACTCTAGAAACTTAAAAGACGTAGTCGTTTTGGGTAAAGGGGCGCACACTCCAGATTGTTTTCCAGATAAAATTAAACCTCAAATTGAAGAATCTCTATCAAGAGGCAATATTGATAAATTAGACATTTACTGCCTTCATCGAGATAATCTTGACGTTCCTGTGAATGAATTTATCGATGCTTTGAATGATTGTAAAAAAGACGGCTTAATAGATGTGTTAGGTGCGTCTAACTGGGATCTGGACCGTTTTAAGTCAGCAAACGATTATGCAAAAGAACAAGAAAAGGTTGGCTTCAAAGTCTTAAGTAATAATTTTAGTTTAGCTAGAATGATTGAACCCGTTTGGCCTGGTTGTTTTTCTTGTGACGAGACTTATCTGAAATATCTTAAAGAAAACAATATCCATCTTTTTCCTTGGTCTTCTCAAGCAAGAGGATTTTTTGTGAATCAAGTTGAATTTGCTGCCAACGAGCACTTTGCTAACCCAACGGATGAAGAAGAAAAAAGAGTTTGGCATGATGAGCTAAATCTTGCTCGAAGAGATAGGGCTATTGAGTTAGCTAAAGAAAAGGGCTGTCAACCAATCCAAATAGCTCTTTCTTATGTAGTAAACCTTGAAATATCTGCTTACCCTTTAGTTGGGCCAAGAAATTTTTTCGAGCTAGATAGTTGCATTGAGGCAACAAACATTGAGTTATCAACGCAAGATCTAAGATATCTAGAGACGGGTAATTAGTATTTAAACTGCAGCAAGAGTTATGCGATGCAATAATCTATCATATCCGTCGTAACCACCCGTTGCTTGATGCATAACAGTCCGATTGTCCCACATGATTAACATATCTTCATTCCATACATGCTCATAAACAAATTGATCTTGAATCATATGTTCGTAAAGCTCCCATAAAAGTTGTTGGGATTCGTCTTCTGAAAAACCTTTGATATTGATGGTATACACAGGATTAATGAACAAACACTCTTTATTAGTTTCAGGATGAATTTTGACCATTGGATGAGTGAAGGTAGCTTTAGCTTCCTTAGACGGAAGGATTTTCATTGAGCGCTCTTCTTTTTCAAGGGCATAAAAACCATCATCAGCATAGGGAATTTTTGCAGAATGAATTACTTTAAGGCTTCTTAATTTATTTTTCATCTCTTCTGGTAAAGAAGAGAAAGCTTTTTCAGTATTAGCAAAAAAAGTATTTCCACCTATTGGCGGAATAACTTTTGAGTGTAATAAGGTTGCAGAAGGGGGTTTCTTCATGAAAGACCAATCAGAGTGCCAGGTTCCTCCAAAAGGCGTAGCTTTTTCATTGGCACTTCTCTTTATTTCTGCAATATTTGGATAATCTGGAAGAGAGGAAATAAAAGGATCATCCCCAAAGTTACCAAAGCTTAATGCAAAGTCTTTAAATTCATCATGAGATAAAGGGAGTTTAGGAAAGACTATCAATCCATACTCTACCCATTTAGACCTTAGAAAGGAGATGTTTTCTTCAGTTAAATCAGCCAGAGAAAAGTCAGAGACTTCAACTCCAATACCGTTTTTAGATAAATTCTCACTTACTCTCATACACTTTTTCTATGAATGAAGTTGCTGTTTCCCAAGCAGTTATTCCAGGATGCATTTGATTCATCACAAATCCTATTGAAACATGATTATCTGGATCTCCAAAACCCAGAGACCCACCAGCTCCTCCATGACCGAATGCACCTTCCGCGGGACCCATTGAGACGTCTTTGGAGCCAAGCATGAAACCCAATCCAAAACGAGTTTGGAGATTGGCTAAAACTAAGTCAGAACCTTCGGACTCGGTTTGACGCGCCATATCTATTGTTTCTGGACTAAGTAAATGAACTCCATCACGGTTTCCACCATTGGACAAAACTCCATAAAATTTTGCTATCGCTCTTGCGCTTCCGTGTCCATTTGCAGCTGGTATCTCTGCTTTACGCCATTCTCTGGTATTTGCATAAAAAGGATTTTTAATTTCCATTTTGGGATTATTAAAGGCCGAGCCTGCTATGGTTTTAGGGTCTTCAAAATCCTTTATAAGAGCAAGATCTCCTCGTAGCATACTTTTCGGAATAATCTTAAAAAGTGGAGATACAATTCTAGTCCATAAAGGGAACAAACTGGGTTGAATATCAGTTACCTTGTCGAATTGTTCATCTGGCAAACCAATCCAGAAATCTAGATTTAAAGGTTCTGCAATTTTTTCATTAAAGTATTGTCCTATGGATTGACCGGAAACTCGTCTTACCATCTCTCCAATCAAGTGCCCGTAAGTTAGAGCATGATAGCCATGTCTTGTACCTGGTTGCCATTGTGGCTTTTGAGCAGCTAATGCATTTACCATAACGTCCCAGTTGTAATAGGCGTCATCTGGTAAAGGGGTTGTTACTCCACATAAGCCAGATTTATGACAGAATAAATACCTTACTGGAATTTTGTCTTTTCCTTCTTGCGCAAACTCGGGCCAATATTTTGCAACTGGGTCATCTAAATTAACTTTGCCTTCTTCGACTAGCTGTAAGAGACATACAGCTGCTAAACCTTTAGTAGTAGAAAAGACATTAACGATTGTATCTTCCTGCCAAGTTGTATTTTCTTCTTCAGAATCAATTCCGCCCCAAAGATCTATAACTTTTTCACCTTCGATTTCAACAGTAATAGCAGCTCCTCTTTCAAAGCCTGAATTAAGATTATTTTCAAATAGTTCCCTTGCTGAAGAGAATTTTTCATCGCAGTATCCACTTATCATTTTTTCTCCCATAAAAAAGATAGAATACCCTTAATTCATAGATTAATGAAAGTAAAAAAAGCAGACGACTATCAATCTTGGTTTATCAAAGAGGGCGATGAAGCTCTCCTAATAGATCCGTGGTTTGATTTATCATTAGTAGATGGAAAGGGTTGGTTTTTACAAAGAAAAAAAGAAAAAAAATCATGCTTAACAGAAGAAGAAATTTCTCTTGTTAAAAACATCATTATTACTGCGCCATTTGCAGATCATCTTCATTTGAATACCTTAAAAGAATTTTCAACTGCTAATATTTGGTGTTCACCTCAGGTTAATTCAATTCTATTGAAAAAAAATCTCCAAAATAAAATTTATGAACTTTCATCATCAAATTCAATTGGAAATTTAGAAGTTAGAGCATATCCTGCAGGATTTCCCTATAACACAACAGCTTACTGTCTTCACATTATGAATAAAGAGGGTTTTGCTGTCTTTCACGAAGGCCACGTGGTTAATAAAAAAATTATCCAAAATAATAATATCAAAGCTGATATTGCTATTCTTACTGCTGAAGAAGTTAAGTTTTTTGGATTGCTTACTTTAAGTATGAACTTAAAAAATACAATAATCGCTTGTAATTTATTGGATGCAAAAAAGTTATTTATAACTGGATCTAATCCTTTGAAAAATACTGGAATCGTAAATTATTTTTTAAAACTAAATAAACTTGATAATGATTTCATAGAGGATAATATTGAAATTTTTTATGAAGCCGGTAGTAGTTTTTCTTCTTAAGATACTTTTGATAAGTATCTTGTTTTCATCTCAAGCATTTTCGAGAAATATTATTCTAGATTGCGATGTAACTTTGGTTGGTATTGAAGGAAAGGATAAAGCATCAAACGATACTGAGGTAATTGATATTAACCTTAAAGCAAAAACTATTTTTTTTGGTTCTGAAGCAATTCCTTACAAATTAAGAAACAAGCTTAGAGTATATGAAGGCAGGTATTTCAAAGGGAATAAAAGAACCTTTGCTATTGAAAATAAACTCGTCATAGATAAAAAGACTCTTCAGTCGTCTTTGAATAAAAACGTTTGGGATAATAAGGCAATCAGTGTAAATTCTTATTCTTACTTTGATTGTATAAAAAGAAATTAAAGGGGCTATAGCTCAGCTGGGAGAGCGCTTGCATGGCATGCAAGAGGTCGGCGGTTCGAACCCGCCTAGCTCCACCAAATAAACCAATAAACATAAGGCTTTCAAGGAAGGTGGATTTTCTACCTATCTTGTCTTAATAATTGAGTCCCACTTTGAGTCCCACTTTAAAAAAGCCTTAATTCTGGGGATTTCTGAAAACCTAGAATATTTAGTTATATATCGTCATTTTGCTAAATAAACTCAATATTTAGGCTCTGTGCCTAACAAAATAACGAGCTTCGAATCACCCACAATAGATATTGTTAGACAGTACCTTTACAATCTAGGACATGAGATTTCTTTTATTACTAATTTTCTTCATTCTCTTTATCTCTTGTTCAGAGTCTGAAGATTTTTCAATTTCGCAAGAGTCTGAAGATTTATCAACCTTTCTGAAGTGTGAAGATACTCAAACCAAAGAAGTTCGCTTATTAGTTAGAGCAAAAGAAAGAATACTCAATTATAGTTACGACATCTTTGAAGAAAAGGATTTTTTTTACGAATATAGATATTCATTTGCAATTACAAATAAAGAAAGAAAATTTGGAACTCTTGATAGTGAAACTAGATGGGAGCTGAACGATGGAACTAGAACAATAGAGATAGATAAGTATAAAAATAAATACGAACTCTTCTGGCACGTAAAAGCATTACAAGAAGAACCGAAACTCCTAACCAGTGATACCTTCTACCAAGTAAGTTTCAAAAATAGTGATGGTTTTAGAAATAGTATAAAAGGATATTTGCCTAGATATTTGGTGAAAAAGAAAGCAGGTGACATAGAAGGAATATATATTCCTGTATCTCTTGCCAATTCTGACGTTATGAAAGAAGAAGATACGAAAGAAGAATATAAAAGATTTAACCAGATATACAGAAGCGGATTTTTTACACAAAGCCAATATGTATTAAATAGAATGAATTTATCATTTGTAACCAAATGGATTGGTGACGGTAATAATTATGAATATCCTAAACCTGATTGGTTTAATGAATTTAATGGTACTTGCGAGATTATCGAAAAAGTAAAGTTCCTAGAAATTGCTCAATCTAAACTTGATGAAACATTTGATGAAGTATTGCCAATTTTACAAAAAGCGGAAGAAGCCTATGAAAAAGAGATTGAGTTAGAAATAGAACTTAAGAGCAGACAAAAAATTTAAAAGAAGGACAGACCGGCATAGGAGAATATAGAAAGGTCTGTCCTTCAGTAAAGCGACTGAAGAATTACGCTTTAGTCATTAAGCAGAATGCAGTTGGGTGAATAGCCACAGCATCGAATGTAAAGATTGCATTCAATGATTGAATGAATCTTCTGTCATCAAAGAAAGGATTCATTAGAGCTTGCTAGACAGTACCTTTGTATTAATGGGTAAAATTAATAAAAACTTTAGTTTATAAGTATTTTTTTTATAATGAATCATCATGTTTTTTAAGTTATTAATTTTATTCATTTATTTTTTCTCATTAAATATCTATCTAGAAAATTTAGATGACACACCTTCACAAATCTTTGAAGAGACACAAACAGAAATATCTGAAGTCATCGAAGAGCCAAAGCCTGAAGATGCAGAAAATATAGAAGAGGTAGGGCTGGTTGACATTGAAGTCATCGAAGAGCCAAAGCCTGAAGTTGCAGAAAATATAGAAGAGGTAGGGCTGGTTGACATTGAAGTCATCGAAGAGCCAAAGCCTGAAGTTGCAGAAAATATAGAAGAGGTAGGGCTGGTTGACATTGAAGTCATCGAAGAGCCAAAGCCTGAAGATGCAGAAAATATAGAAGAGGTAGGGCTGGTTGACATTGAAGTCATCGAAGAGCCAAAGCCTGAAGTTGCAGAAAATATAGAAGAGGTAGGGCTGGTTGACATTGAAGTCATCGAAGAGCCAAAGCCTGAAGCTGCAGAAAATATAGAAGAGGTGGAGTTAGACGAGGTTGAAAATTTTATTAAAGATGAAGATAGTCTTGCAAATAAAAGTTTAGATATTTTAATTAGAGAGTTACCTACAACCGTTGAGCAAGCAATAACAGATAGTTATCTTTTTATTTTATTCGTTTTACTTTTGTTTTTAATTTTAGCTTTAGCAGTTGTAATTTATATGTTGTATCTTCAGATTAAGTGGAGAAGGAGATACACAAATAGTGAGTCAGTTGTATTTAAAGATACCCATCTAGATTTCCTTGAACATCTAGAGAAGTGGATAAAAAAAACTACAGGGGTAATCAACGAAAATCAAAATGTTTCCATGAATTTTCAAAAGGAAACTTTAGAGTCTCTGCAAAAGATTACTTCATATATATCTGACCAATCTACAGAATTAGATAGATACAGGGAGGGTTATGATTTCTCGATAAAGAAAAATGTTTTATTGTCATTGGTATCAATTTTTGAGACATTAAAAGCTGTTGATACTTCGGAAATAAAAGATCCAGATTTTTTAAAAAGGATTATAAGGTTTGTAGAAAGTCATTTAGAAAACCATGATGTTAAAGAATTTGTATTCGAACAGGGTCAATCTTTTAGGAACCTTCCAATAGATGAATTTGAGATTTGTGACACAGAAATAATACAAGATAAAGATCTTGACGAATTAATCAATAAAACAGAAGAATGTGGATATTACTTTTTCTTTGAAGGCGGTAAACGAGTTTTAAAAAAAGCAAGAATAATTGTTTATAGATTGGAGAAATCATAATGAGTATTATAGGGATTGATTTAGGAACAACTTATTGTGCAGTTGCACAATTAGATGATTTGGGCAGGCCAAACATTATCTCGATAAATGGAGCAAATATTACTCCATCAGTAGTAGAATTTTCACCTGAAAAAACTTTAGTTGGGCTGGAAGCAAAAAAAGCTTTAGATCATGGACCTAGAGATAATATAGCTCAAGAGATTAAACGATCTATGGGTAAAAAAGATGTTTTCTTCAATTTTAATGGAGAAGAGCTTACTCCAACTACAATAAGTTCTATTATTTTAAAGTATCTTAAGAAAGAAATAGAAAAATCTTCTGAAATCATTAAATCTGCAGTAGTTACAGTTCCTGCAAATTTCTCGAATGAAGCTCGAGAAGCAACACAAAGAGCAGCTGAACGTGCAGGTTTGCCGGTCGATTTCATAATAAATGAACCAACAGCAGCAGCTTTAAATTATGCCTTCCAATCAGGCGAGTCATTATCTGGAAATTATGTAATTTATGATTTTGGAGGAGGAACTTTTGACTGCACCATTGCAAAAATAAAAAATCAAGATGTCGAAATATTGACTTCATATGGAGTTTCTAAACTTGGCGGGAAAGATTTCGACAGTGTTGTTAAAAATATAGTCTCTGAAAAGTATAAGAAAAAATTTAATAAAGATCTTGATGATAAGCTTTTTAGTTCTAATCAAGCAGAAAATATTAAAATTACTCTATCAAGCAGAGATGAAACTAATGTCCAAATCGGCTTAGATGATGTAACTATTACAAAAGATGAATTCTTGACAGGTATTTCTAGTTTTATAGTTCAAGCCGACCTTGCAATTGATATAGCTTTAGAAAGGGCTGGTCTAACAAAAGAAGATATTGAAGAGGTAATTTTAGTTGGCGGAACGACAAGAATCCCAGCTATTCAAGAAAGTGTTACAAAAATTTTTGGCAAAGAACCAAAAATTTTTGGAAATCCTGATGAAGCAGTTGCTTTAGGCGCTGCGATTTATGCTGCATATAAAGCTAATCCAGAAGATTTAAATCAGTTACAAAAAAAAGCAATGTCTGAAGTAAATTTGGCTGAAGTTGCTCCTTATTACTTTGGCACTACTTTTGTAAATTCAACAACTCAAACTTTAGAAAACGCCGTGTTAATTTCTAAAGATCAAAAAGTTCCTTGCTCTATTACAAAAACTTTTTATACGATAATTGATAACCAAGAAAGCGTTTTATGTGAAGTAACCCAATCTTCTACTGAAGAAAAAGATCCTGAATGGGTAACGATAGTAAAAACCGAAAATTTAAAATTAAAACCTAATTTACCAAGACAAACACCTGTTGATATTACTTATTCTTATACGGAAGATGGAAAAATGCGTGCTGTCTTTTCTGCTGGTGATGACGGAGATGATGTTGTTATTAATTTATCAATAAGCGCAACTTCAGAAGATGAGATAGACATTGATCAATTTAAAATAGATTAAATTTATTATTTTATAAGATGGGATTTTTTGATTTTTTAAAAACTGAAACTCAGCAAGTTCAAAATACAGAATTCCAAATAAAAGTTGAATTATTACCTCAAAATGATGAGATTTCTTTTGAGTCTTACGGAATATTTATAAAAGGTGACCCATGGGTAACATCTAATGTAAATCATACAGTTCTTATGAGTCTTATAGATGCTACTGACGCAAATAATATGATGCCAATACTTTATGGTATCGAAAGTCATACAGACCCAATAAATCGAAGAAACTTTTATCAAGAACAAGATATTGGCAACATGTATCGAAAACTTTGGCCTGAATGGTCTCAAGTCGGAATTATTTTTCCTGATTTTTTAACATGTGCCTACAAAGGAAAGAAATTAATAATGCTGAGATTATGGATTTGGGAGTCACTTGAAAAAAAATCTTTTTTTTCAGATATAAGTAATAGACCCAAATCTCCATATAATTGTTTATATAAGAGTGCTCGTTTTGAATTAGATATTAAAAATACTGGATATAAAGAGGCAAATGAAGAAAAAATAAAAGTTCAAGAAGCTGCAATCAAACTAGCTGTGTCCATAGCTTATGCTGATGGTAGTTTTGATAATATGGAAGGAAGCACTATAAAAAAATGGACTCAATCAATTTTAGATAAATCATCTCCATCATCAAAACCAAGCCTTAAAGAAAAGTTTAATATGGCGCTTGAACTTTCATATAAAGATGCAAAGTCTGGTCTACTAAATATAGGATTAATTTGCGATGACATAAGAAATATTGGTTCCGAAAACGATAAATATGAATTACTAGAGTTGTGTTTAGATGTAATGGCTTCAGACGGCAAGGCAGATAAAAATGAACTAAATCAAATCTATAAAATTGCCGATATGATAGGAATAGATTATGAAGAAATCGTAAAAATGAAAGATAAAAAAATTTTATTGTTAGATCCTTCCTCTTATTCTTCTAATGCCATGGAAGAAAAAATAGGAATTATGCCTGGATGGACAAGTCATGAAATAAATCAACATATCATCAAACAATACGCAAAATGGAATGGTAGATACAACAGTTTACAAGATGGCAAAGAAAAGAATAATGCTCAGGCAATGCTTGATTTATTAGGCGAAGCCAGAAAAAAATATTCTTAATTATGAACCCTTTCGAATTTGCAGAGTCCGTAAGGTATTCAGAAGATGTCAAATTACCTTACATAGACTTAAAATTTGATCATTCAAAAGAATATGAGTCTCATTTAGCTATGAGTTCTCTAAAAGTTTCTAAAGAAATAACTCCAGAAATTTATAATAGTCTCTTGGAAGCCTGTAATTCCTTGAATGTTGATATAAATAGTGTGAAAGCTTACATTACGTCTTCGCCAGAAATTCAGGCCTCATGTGTAGCTTTCAGTAGAGATAATTGCATCCTAACCTTAACTTCAAAAATAATAAATCTATTAAATTTTGACGAAATTAAATTTGTTATGGGTCACGAATTAGGACACTTTTTACTTGGTCATAATTTAGAAACTCAATCTTCCTCTCTGGAAAGTTATATCAAAAAAAGAGCTCAAGAAATATCTGTTGATAGAATAGGGTTACTTGCCTGTAAGGATATAAATGTAGCAACTAAAGCAATAATTAAATGCTTGTCTGGTTTAGATGAAAATTATCTTAAATTCGATTTAAAAGCTTTTATTAATCAATTGGAGCAAAAATCATCTGAAAATATCAATTTTGAACAATTTTCCACTCACCCGTCATTTATTTTAAGAACAAAATCCTTACTAAGATTCTCTTTGAGTGACCCTTATCAAAAGTTTATTAATTCTTCATCGGGCACAAATATTAATGAAATAGATCAAATGATTGAAAAGGATTTATCTTTATATGTTGATAAGGAGTTAAGACACAATATAGAAACAAGTCAGCAATCGGTCCTATTCTGGGGTTATGCATATGCTTTCTCAAAGAAAGGAAATTATGTAAAAGAAGATCAAAAATTTCTCTATGAAAATTTTGGTGAGAAAAAAAGTAAGAAGTTAATTTCTATGGTAAAAGGAATTAATAGCAAAGAAGAGACAATTAAAGTCCTTAAAAGTAAATTTTTAGAGTCGATTATAATTTTTATTTCAAAAGCTCCTAATCTAGCAAAAAAAAATATTTATGAAATGCTAGAAAAAATTGAATCTAAAACTAATGAAAAAGGGCTTCATAAGGAATTAGTCGAAGTTCTTTCCGAGAATAATGGTTAAGATAAAAGATAATGGACATTACGAAGATACTCTTAAAGAGTTAAAAGCTCTTGAAGAACAAACCAAAGAAATGCAAAAAGTTCTTGATGAATACAACAGCTATGACGATTTGCCTGATGAAATGGAAGATATGAGAAATCAGCTTATAGAGTTTTTAGCAAATAGAGAAAAATTAGTGGCAGGTTATGACAAAGCAATTGCGGAATATAAAATTGAATTACTAGTTAACACTGATTTTCAAAACAATACTGGTTCTAAAATCGTGGATAAGATTAAAGACAACGCCCAATACGAACGCATTCTTCAACTTATTAAAAACTTGGAAGAACAAACCAAAGAAATACAACAAATTATTGATAATTATAAAGCAAAGGATTATTTGACTGATAAAGAAATTACTCACAAAGAAGACCTTGAAGAGCATTTAAAACAGAGAAAAGAATATTTGGTTAATGTCGTAGAGAAAGCAATCGCGGAATACAAAGTTGAGATAGGAGAGAGTTAAAGGAAGAGGGCGATGGCATGCAAGAGGTCGTCGGTTCAAGCCCGACTAGCTCCACCAAATTAACTCAATAAATACAAGGGTTTCAGGGTCGAGTATGTACAAACGATTTGATTGACAGAAACTATTTTAGAGAATTGAATAAGCTTGCAATGAATTTATTAGATCAAAAAATTAACTTCTCATGGCAATTGTCATTAATCTTATTTCTATTAATTTCTCCCATGTTTTTTGGCCCTCTTATTGCTCTATTGAATCCAGAATTTTTTGAAGGACTTGGAGATAACGATTTAAGTTTGGGATCCACTCTATTTGTTGCACGAAATCTTGCTATTGGAGTGGCTTTTCTTTTTGCTATTTATTTGAGAAATGCATCAATGCTTTTCATCTTGATTTTAGTAAGGTTAATTATCGATCTGATTGATTTTCCAGCATTTCAAATGTTTAGAGAGTCACCAATAATAGGACAAATTATTATTTTTTCGTTGATGTGTTATGTACCAGCTTATTTTGGTTTACGTATTCTTTGGAAGGAAATGAAAAATTCCTCATAATTTGTATCGAATGTTAGATCACCCAAGTCAGTTTTCTAAAAAATTCATTGCAAGCTTATTCAATTCTCTAGAAGCAAATTTAATAACCTTTGACTTTGTACCAGTAGGTTCAGGCCAAGTTGGAGATTGTTTTAGAGTAAATTTAGACTGGAAAGAAAAAAATAATCTTCCTACATCGTTTATAGCTAAATGTCCTGCTGCCGATCAATCTAGCAGAGACACTGCAAGAAATTTGCACCTCTACGAAATTGAGACTTCTTTTTATAAGTATTTATCAAATAAATGTTCAGCAAGGGTGCCAGAATTATATTATTCGGATTTTGATTCCAATTCAGATGATGGAATTTTGCTTTTAGAAGACATGCATCCGGCAAAACAAATTCCGCAAATGGATGGCTGTACATCTAAAGAAGTCTCTCAAGTTTTAAAAGAAGCAGCAGCTTTACACAAAAGCTATTGGAACGATGAGAAACTTTTGTCTTATCCTTGGCTAACTTATGGCGTTAGCGAAGAACGAAAAGAGTTCGTTGCTAATTTGCTGCCTGCTGTTTATCCAGAATGGAAACAGCGTTATCAAGGAAGGATTTCTGAAGATATATTTGAAATGGGCGATGCATTAATTGCAAATTACGATAAATACTCTGAAGTTCGAGAGGGTCCTATGACCTTAGTCCAAGGAGATTTGAGATTGGATAATATTTTATTTGTTGATCAAAACAATAGGGCGATTCTTCTTGACTGGCAAACTGCTGCAGTAGGATTACCTCTTAACGATGTTGCTTATTGTATTTCTACAAGTTTTGATAATCCTAATGATCGGGCTGACACTGAAGAAAGTTTAGTGAAGGAATATCACTCATTGCTTAATGTGGAAGAAAGTTATTCTTTTGAACAGGCATGGAATGATTATCGTCGAGGTTCTTTTGTGGGATTCTTAATGGCTGTTATGTCTGCCATGATTGTAGAAAGAACAGAACGAGGGGATGAGATGTTTGCTGTGATGGCAGAGAGATCGGGCTGGCAAGCTTTACATCTTGATGCGGTAAGTTTCTTTAAATAATTTAGAGATGTTTATCAAAAAAACTCATCATAACTTTTAACGCAGGAATTCCATCTCTAACGAAATCATTTCCAGCAATCAATGTTCTTCCTGAATCTAAATAAGCATGATTCCTATCCAAATGCTCCCAGAATTCAAATTCTTGATCCTTTTCTTCCAAAGCTTTTCCATATTCTTCAATCATATGAACAGGAGTAATCCTATCTCTAGTTGCTGCAGTTAATAATTGGGGAGGCAACTTTCGTTCTGATACATCTGGGATATTATAGATAGGAGAAATAGCTTTATATATTTCGGGATGATCAATTGGATTAAATTCTTTTCCTAACACGCCTCGTGGTTTAGCTAAGGCGAGCCACCAAAAAATATTTTTATAAGTTTCTGCATTTTGGAGGGCATATCTATAAAAATCATAACCTCCATAACTCAATACAGCTGCTTTAACATCCAAGAGATTCTCTTTTGAGATCTCATCTAAAGACATATTTTCGGGTACATAGGTTGGTTCAAAAGCAAAATCTTTTGCAAAATTCTTTCTTTTGCCTGTTTTATTTCCAAGATTTAAAATCATTGCACAGATGTAGGCTCCGGCACTATCTCCAGTAATTCCTATTCTATTTTTGTCTCCATTAAATTTATGAATATTTTCTTTGATCCATAAAATAGATCCAAAAGCGTCACCAATTAAATCGTAAAACATAACTGAATTGCCTTGATCTTTAAGCAATCGGTAATTGACATTGCAGACAACGTAATCATGATTTGTTGCTATGAATTGCGACATGTTATTCAAAATTTCCTTTCTTCGAATGAGAAAACCTCCACCATGAAACATCACCACGACAGGACAATTCTCAGGAACATCTTTTGGTGAATATATATCCAGAGTTAAGTCGAAGCCTTGAGGAGAGGACCAAACTATATTTTCAGTTAAATGATATTTTTCAGGATTATTGATATTTATATCTTGGGAGTATTTTCTTGTATACATTAAAAAATAGTATCAAAGAATAATAAGATAAATTAATTTTTTAATTAAAAAGATCATCTTCGTGAAGTAAAAAATTTATAACTTGGGGAATGTTTTTTTTAAAATTGAAGAAACCTTTTTTTGAGTATTGCCAACAAAAAATATCTTCTTTTGCACCTATAAAATGCAATTTATTAATATCTTTTATTTCACGATTCAAAAAATCCATATTTTCTCCAATGGCAGGGTACAACACATCAAAACCTTCATTTAAATTTTTAATGTCGTCTTCACTAATAATTTTAGAATTAGTTATTTCGCTCTTAAATGCTTCTTGTAAGGTCTTCTTAAAATTTAGGACTGCGTCATCTAACTTTAAATTTCTATTGGTATTTTCAAGTAAAAGCAAATAAACATTTTCGTAATTTTTAAAAAAAGATTGTCTTACATTTACATTCAGGTCTGATTCGAATAAAACAATATTTTTGTATTTTTGTTTGGTGTGTAATTGTCTGACTTCATTTAAGGAGTAGATTTTATGATTTTCCAAGGGCAGGGCGTTTTCATTAAGAGCAGTATTCATATATCTTTGATTGGTAAATTTTCTTATGTTGGATTCTCTTGCAACGTAATTTTTACCTTGTGTTTGAATGCCTGCAACCCATCTCCAACTCAAAGTATTTGACGCAGCATCACCATCAAATAAATATTTCATAAAAAATCTAGCACCAAGCTCCCATGGTAAATTTAAAGTAAATATCCAAATACTCGCAAACCACATTCTAGTGTGGTTGTGTAAGTAGTTTTCTGATTTTAATTCTTTCACCCAATCATCGAAACATTCTATTCCAGTCTCTCCATCAATTGCTTTCTTGTAGACTTCTTCATGATAATTTGGCATTGAGTTTACAAAATCTGTCCAAACATCTGGCCTGTGTTCTAGCCAGCCTTTCCAGTAAACTCGCCAAAAGACTTCTTGTACGAATTTATCTACCTTGTGGAGACTGTAATGAGAGAGAATTTCCCTGATGAGGTCATATTCGTTAATAATTCTGTGAGAAATATACTTTGATAAATTTGAAATATTTTCTCTAGATTCAGGACCAAAATCATAATTTCTTTGAGAGGAGTAATCTCTTAATCCTTTTTGAATGAACTTTGATTTATCTTTAATTGCTTTTTCATACATACAAACATTTTAAATCCCTTAGTTTTAGTACTTGAAAAATTTTTAAAAATAATAATTCAATATAATTTTTATTTGCTAGAAGTTTAGAACTAGATAAACTTATTTTATGTTCGAGAGACTTAATGATAAATCAGTTAATAAGGGACTGCATTGGACCACTATCGCCAGTGAAAAAGTTTTACTAGCGATTATCGGAATATCAACTTGCATTGCTTCAGCTTTGTATTGTTATGAGATGTTTTTAGCAAGAGAAATTACCTTACCTGACTTATTTATGCTATTTATCTACGCAGAGATACTGGGCATGGTTGGGGCTTTTTATTCAACTTCAAGGATACCTGTAACTCTACCAATTATTATTGCAATCACTGCCTTGTGTCGTTTGATAGTCATGCAAAACAAAGAAATGGATGCTTTGATGATTATCGCTGAAGCTGCCGCAGTTGTTATTCTTGCAGGTGCCGCATATTTAATGAGTCTTAAAGATAAATTAAGCCTTGAAAAATTAAGAGCTCGAGAACAAGATAAAGAATAAAATTTTTTTGGGAGAAATAAATGAACGCTGAGATATTTATACCTATGTATTATATGGTTTTGCTAACTGCTTCAGTATTTTTATTAAGTACGCTGATTAGATTTAAAAACGTACTGGTAGATAAAAGTCATACTGGAAGTGAACTCATGAAAATACCTTTGCCAGCATCTGCAGCACAAATAACTAAACAAGCAGACAGAAATTTGATAAATCTCTTTGAGTTTCCTATTTTGTTTTACGCTATTTGTGTTGTCTTGTATGTCACAGGAAAAGTAGATGCATATTTCGTACTTTTAGCATATTGGTTTGTAGGTCTAAGAGTTGCACATTCCTTGTATCACATCTTTATTAATGGCTTTATTGGAGACATGCCTCTAAGAGCTTTGTTATGGTTACCAAGCTGGTTGATCGTAATTTGGATGTGGGTAAGATTCGCCTCATTAATTTAGATTGAGTCTATGGAAAAGGGACTCAAAATCTTTTCTTATCTACCCAATCCAAGAGTTTGGAAAGCTGAGATTGCTGCAAAGATTGCTGGTATTCCAGTTGAAGTTATTGGTGATAAACCTACCGAGATTCCCAATTGGCTCTGGGATTCTAAACCAAAAAAATTATCAGATTCTGATAAAAAAGAATTAAAACAATTTGAAAGAACTGGTAAAAGAGGTTTTAGTTCAGCTCTATATAAAACTGATGACTTTTTAAAATTAATCCCTTTTGGGACTGTTCCAGCAGCATTTAGTCCAGATGGAAAAATAGGAATATTTGAATCAAATAGTATTTTAAGGGCGATTGCTAGACAAGATGATATTAATCATTTGTATGGAAAAGATGCTTTTGAAGCGTCAAGAGTAGATAGTTTCTTAGACTCAGGTCTCGTTTTTTCTAGAGAACATCAAGAATACTTATTTGGCCTTAATGATATGAATGAAGCTTTGTATCAAAGGATGAAATCAGCTTATGAATTTTTCCTCAATGGAATCGAAGAGTCTTTAAAAAATTCTAAATTTATCGGCTTTGATTATCTAACTATTGTAGATATATCATTTTTTTGTGATTTCTCTCAATTTTTGAGAGAAGGACATTATGTAGATGATTTAAAAGAGAAGGGCTTTAATCTTGTTTCAGAGAACTTTGTCACAGAATATCCAAAAACATTTAATCATTTAATGAATCTTTCTGAAGTGGAAGAATTTTCTTCAGTTATCGGAACTTATTTAGACTGGTATAAAAGAAAACTTCAAGATTCTAACTAAAGTCTTTCAACATTTTTCTTAGCTCAAGCTGATGCTGCTCTTCTTGACCTATTAAATCTCTAGTGTATTCCTCTAAATATATAGATGCTCCCTCAACCATTGCGAGAAGTTTTTTGTATAAACCTAAAGCATGAAGTTCATGTTCTAAACTTTCTTCCAAAATATCTTTTATGGAATGATTGTTAGTTTCGACGATTTTAGCTATTTTTTGACTGGGGTGTCCGTCTAGACCAGTAAGAAGTTCTCCAGCTTGTTGAGCATGTTGTAGAGACTCATTAGCTTGCTCTTGCAGAAAACTTACAATAGGTATTCTGTGAGGTCCAACTACCATTAATGCAGAGTGAGTATATCTAACTACACCGGCTAATTCATACTCCATAATTTCATTTAAAGTTGTACAAACTTGTTTTAGATTTAATTCATTTTGCATTTTAAACTCCTTTTTTTATATTTTATCAGCTTAATAAGCTTTATCTCTTGATGAGAAATAAGATAACAATGAGAATTATTTGCATAAAAAGATTTGAATGAAGAATAAAATTTAGAGAAAATAGCAATATGAAGAAAGCAACATTTACAAAAATGACTCAAGGTACTCAAGAAGATTATGTGCCTATAGTAGAAGCAGCGATGGTTCATTCAGAGAATCTTCCAGAAAGAATTATCGAACATCTAAATATGTTAAAAGACGATTTTGGAGGTTTTGCAGTAGATAGATATGAGCATTGTTTGCAAACAGCCTCTAGAGCTTATCGAGATGGTAGAGATGAAGAATATGTTGTTTGCGCTCTTTTACATGACATTGGCGATATTTTAGCCCCTGCAAATCATGCAGATTTTGCAGCTACTTTATTGGAGCCTTATATTTCTGAAAAGAACTATTGGATTTTGAAACATCATGGAATTTTTCAGGGTTACTACTTTTTTCATTTCCTTGGTCTTGATAGACATATGCGTGATAAATTTAAAGACAGTGAACACTGGAAAGATTGTGTAGAGTTTTGTGCTAAATACGATCAAAATTCATTTGATCCTGAGTATGAGAGTCTTCCTATTGAAACTTTTATGCCGATGCTTAAAAACGTCTTATCTCAGACTAAAAAATCAATTTATAAAGCTGAAGCCTAGTTAAGAAGGTTTTCCTTTTTCCTCAACTTCCTTATCGTGAGTTTTTTTAGCCTCAATTAGGTCTGGCATTACTTGATTTAACTGATCCATAGACCAAAGCTCATCACTTTTAAAAGATTTTATTACCGCTGGCTGTTGCATGATTCCTACTGTTCCTGAAGATACATGAAATATCTGATTGGTGATATCACTTGCCTCATCAGAACATATCCAGGCAATGATAGGAGCAATTTGTTGTGGTCCTTGACTCCAATCATCAGGGTCAACATCTCTACCTGCTGCTTTCATTAAATCAATAGTTAGTCTTGTCGCTGCTCCTGGCGAAATCGTATTAACAGTACATTTGTATTTAGCCATTTCCATAGACAAGGATCTACTAAAGCCAGCAATACCTGCTTTAGCCGCTCCATAGTTTGTCTGCCCAAAGTTTCCAATAAGACCAGAAACTGAAGACATGTTAATGATTCTACAATTCAATCTATTGGTTTCTCTTATGTATCTAACAAATGGTTGAGTACAGTTGAAGTGTCCTTTCAAGTGAACGGCCATGATTGCATCCCAATCAGACTCTTCCATATTGAATAAAGTTTTATCTCTTAAAATTCCAGCGTTATTTATAACAATATCTACTGCACCAAAAGCATTCATTGCTGTGTTAAAGATATTGATTCCGCCCTCATATGAATCTACAGAATCATAATTGGCAACTGCATCTCCACCTAGAGCTTTAATTTTAGCTACAACTTCATCAGCTATTTTTTCATGACCAGAACCATCAGGATTGGCGCCCAAATCATTGACCACTACCTTGGCGCCTTCTTTAGCAAATAGTAGAGCTGTTTCCATACCTATGCCTCTACCGGCTCCTGTAATTATTGCAACTTTATTATTAAGTACTCCCATGTTTTCACCCCAAGTATTAGTGCATAATTGCTTTTATCTAGAGTATATTATTTTTAAAAATTTTTAAATGTCAGAAAATAAGAACATCAATGTTTCTAACATAACACTTTTTTTACATTCAGCCGGTTCTGGGGTTGTTGGTATTAAAAATGTAATTTTTGGAACTTGGGTATTACTTTATTACAATCAAGTTCTAGGTCTAGAACCTTATTTGGCATCTATTGCTCTAGGAGTTTCTCTTTTTTTTGATGCTATTTCAGACCCTTTAGTGGGTGTTTGGTCAGATAGATTTAAATCAAAATTAGGCAGAAGACATCCTTTCATATACGCAAGCATTTTCCCTTTAGCATTTTGTATTTGGTTACTTTTTGTTCCGCCTTCATCTTATGATCAAACCTATCTGTTTTTAAAACTATTAACTTTGACGGTTTGCATAAGACTAGCAATTACCTTCTTTGAAACACCTAGAGCTGCTTTAGGTCCAGAACTTACTAAAGATTACGATCGCAGAAATACTTTAAACGCTATGGGCTTATTTTTTGGGTACGGAGGAGCGATTCTTATAGGCTATGTAATGTTAGAGTTTTTCCTTCCTGAGACATCTGAATATATGGGGTCAAGAGCATATCTTAATCCTGAAGGATATGAAAAATTAGCATATTTTGCTGGCTTTCTTACCTTATTACTTGGTTTTGTTGCCGCTTCAAGCACGCATAAACATATCAATGATCTTCATGTTGTATCTGACAATTTAAATGTTGATATAAAACAAGTCTTTAGAGAAGTGATAGAAACATTATCAAATAAGTCTTGGCTTATGATTTTTTTTGGAGGTTGTCTTTACGCATTATTTCTGGGCCTTAATACCGGCGTAGGCAACTACATAAGTATTTATTTTTGGGAATGGACTCCTTCTGATATTTCTGTATTTCCTCTAGCAGGAGGTGTTTCTGCAATCATTGGTGCAATTATTGCAGTTGCCATATCACAGGGTAGAGAAAAAAAGAACATTGCACTTTTTGCTTTATCAGCCACAGTATTGATTTCGTATATTCCTTTTGTGTTGAGATTGATAGATCCTCTTTTCGAAGTTCAAACTTTCCCTAGCAATGGATCGAATGCATTGTGGTGGATTATGATTTCTCATCAGTGCGTCACTGACGTTTTATCCGTAATGGGGTGGGTAATATTAATTTCAATGGTTTTTGACGTAGTTGAAGATTCTCAGAAAAAAACCGGAAGAAGAGATGAAGGTTTATTTCTTGCTGGCCCAGGATTGTTTCAAAAAGTATTTTCTGGCCTAGGCGTATTCATTCTCGGTTTTGTCCTTCAATTTTTAGGTTTTAGCAATACGGAAGCAACCATTCAAGAAATGAAAGAGCCAGTAAATAACTTAGTACTTTTTATTTGTATGATTGGTCCAATTTTAAATATTGGCGGACTTACTTTCATTTACTTTTATACTATTACGAGAGACGAATACGAGTCTGCTGTTAAAGATTTAGGCTACTAATAATGTTTTTTCCGATATCAGACGATAATCCAAGCTCTTCTACTCCTTATGTAACTTATTTATTAATCGGACTTTGTAGTTTTGTCTTTGTACTTCAATACTTAAGTCAAATGAATCCTTCAATTTTTTTTAATTTTGGATTCATTCCAGCTGATTTTTTTTCTAATTATTCGTCTTTTACCATTTATACCTCTATGTTTTTACACGGAGGGTTATTCCACATTGCTGGTAATATGCTTTATCTATGGATCTTTGGTGACAATGTAGAAGACTCTATGGGGACAGTAAAATTCATTATTTTTTATCTTCTTTGCGGAACAATTGCTGCGTTGTGTCAGGGGCTGGTAGATCCTACATCCCAAATTCCTATGGTTGGTGCAAGTGGAGCAATAGCCGGTGTTTTAGGGGCCTATCTAATGCTATTCCCAAAGGCTAATGTTAAGTGTTTAGTATTTATCATCATAATTATTCAAATGATAAGAGTACCTGCTTTTTTGGTTTTAGGTTTTTGGCTTGTCTTACAATTTTTCAGTATTCCGGGTTCCATAGATATGGATGGTGGAACAGCTTATTTTGCACACATTGGAGGTTTTTTAGCTGGAATGATCTTAATCCCTTTCTTTAAAAACAAAGATGTAAAATTATTTCATGAACAAAATACTTCATCATGGCAGGTTTTCAATAGAGACTCTAAAGAATTTTCATTTCAAAAGAATGACAGAGTCGTAGTGGATTTCATAAAAAAATCAGAAGAAGAAATAAATCGGAGAAAACATTGAATTTAATTCTAAAAGTTATTTTTTGGGTTTTTGGAACAATATTTACGATTGTATCAATCATAGGTATTTATTTATTAGCCTTTTATTTTGGTTTTTTTGGAGTTCTTGAAAAAGCTGAACCCAACATTAATTCTTCCTATCCAAAGGAATTACTAACTAAAAAGATACAATCTCAACTGGAACATAACCCATCGAATAAACAAATTCTTTTTGGTGATACTCATGTTCACTCAACGTATTCTTCAGACGCTTTTCTATGGAGTCTCCCTTTGAATAATGGCGAAGGTCCTCATCCTGTATCAGACGCATGCGATTACGCAAGATTTTGTTCTGCATTGGATTTTTGGGTTATTTCTGATCATGCAGAAGCTGCTACTCCTACAAAGTGGATGGAAGCAAAAAAGGCAGTAAGACAATGTAATGCAATTCATGAAAATAGCGAAACTCCTGATTTGATATCTTTTCTGGGTTTTGAATGGACTCAAATTGATCCTGATAAAGAAAATCATTATGGGCATAAAAATGTCATGTTTTTGGAAACAGATGAAGAATCTGTCCCAGTGATGCCAATTGGTTCAGGCGGGGTTGCTACCGATGGAATGCGAAGCGTAGATAGACTTCCAGTTGTGAGATCAAACATGCTATCTATGGCTCTAGTTGATTTTAAAAATAGAAATAGATACGCAGATTTAATTACATTTAGTGAGCATATAGTAAAAACTGAAGATTGCGATGATGATTTTTATAACTCTGAAAATTCTTGTTACTTTTCAGCATTAACCCCTAAAGACCTTTTTACTGCATTAGATAAAATAGAATCCGACTCCATTGTCATACCTCATGGAAACACTTGGGGTTTTTATACGCCTAGCGAATCAAGCTGGGATAAACAATTGTCTAATGAACACAATAATGCTGACAAACAAATTTCATTTGAAATCATGTCAGGACACGGTAATTCTGAAGAATATCGACCATGGACTGCCAGTCTTACAGAAAACAACGCGCAGTTTTGTCCAGAACCTTCTAAGAATTACTTACCTTCTTGTTGGCAGGCTGGAGAAATTATCAAGGAAAGATGTCTTGAAAATCAAAATAGCGAAGCAATTTGTGATAAACGGGCCGCTTTAGCAAGACAGTTATACATTGAGGGAGGATTATCTGGAAAGTTTGCTGTCAAAGGCATCACTCCTGAAGAATGGTTAGATTCTGGACAATGCAAAGATTGTTTTATTCCTGCATTTAATTATCGACCAAGAGGTTCAGCTCAATATGCTTTAGCTTTAAGAAATTCCCAAGATGGGATAGAACAAAGATTTAAATTTGGTTTTATTGCATCGAGTGATAATCATCGATCAAGACCAGGAACAGGTTATAAACCTATAGATAGGATGGTTACTACCGAAGCAAACGGCCCAGCTTTTAAATTTGTTGAAGATAATTTAACTCCTCAAGAAGAAAAATCAGATCAGCCTAGAAAAGTAAATTTAGAAGAACTAGATATCCCAGACCCATTTTCTCTATGGGAGCCTATTAGACAGTCATCATTTTTTACTACAGGAGGATTGGCTGCAGTACACGTAGAAAATAGATCAAGAGAGGGGATTTGGAATAGTTTCAAAAGAAGGGAAACTTATGCAACTAGTGGTCCAAGAATTCTTCTTTGGTTCAACTTAATAGATACCACTGAAACTTTTCCAATGGGAACTGAGACTTCAAAAAAAGAAAACCCAATTTTTGAAGTAAAAGCCTTAGGTTCTTTTAAACAAAAACCCGGATGTCCTGATTATAAGTTAGGAAATCTATCTACTGAAAAAATAAAAACTTTATGTAAAAACGAATGTTATAACCCTTCCGAAGAGAGGAATGTAATTACCAGAATTGAAGTAATAAAAATTACTCCACAGAATTCAAACAATGAAGAAATCGATAAATTAATCATGGATCCCTGGAAAACAATAGATTGTCCTAAAGAAGGAAATGGTTGTCGAGTTCGTTTTTCGGATAAGGATTATTCTTCAGATAAAAGGGATTCAGTTTATTACGTCCGAGCAATTGAGGAGCCGTCTCTTAGAATTAATGCAGGAAACTTGAGATGTGATTTTGATGAACAGGGTAATTGTAAAAAAGTGAACATTTGTTATGGAAATTACAAAACTTCTAGAGAAGACAATTGCACGATGATGTCTGAAGAAAGAGCTTGGTCATCCCCAATTTATATAAACTATCGATAATTCCTAAATTTAAATTAATACCACCAACAGTAAATTTCTAAATAAATGTGTAATACTTGTTTCCTGATTTACTAGATTGATTGAATGAGAGATAAATTACCTTTCCTTACCAAATTCTTTTATGGGTTTGGATCTTTAGCATATGGAATAAAGGATAATGCATTTAATTATTTTTTATTATTTGTTTACGTTCAAGTTTTTGGATTGGCACCAAACCTAGCAGGATTAGCAATATTATTGATGCTTGTTATTGATGCTATATCCGATCCCTTGATTGGATATTTTTCTGATAAAACCCAATCAAAATGGGGCAGAAGACATCCTTGGATGTATGGTTCCGCCATTCCTGTTGCAGTATCCTTTTTTTTGATTTGGGATCCTCCAGAGAATATGAGTCAAATGGAACTGTTTTGGTTTTTGTTGATTGTGGGTGCTTTCATAAGAACAGCAATTACAATTTATGAAATTCCAAGTAATGCTTTAGGACCTGAGCTTTCAAAGGATTATGTAGAAAGAAGTTCTCTTTTATCTTATCGATATTGGTTTGGCTGGTGGGGTGGATTAGCGGTTTGGAATTCTTTATGGATATTTGTTGTCTACAGCACTCTTACAGGCACTCAAGATGCAAGATTCGTCTCTGATACTTGGATAACTTATGGTCTCGTTTGCAGTCCAATAATGTTTATTGCAATTGTGGTAACAGCTACAGGTACTCACAGACATATTAAAGATCTCCATGCTCCTGAAATGGAAAGAAAAACCTTAGGGATTATTATTAGAGAATTATATGAAACTATGACCGTCAGCAGAAACTATATAATCCTGTTCATTGCAATGATTATGATGGGAGTAGCAAGTGGAATTGCCACTAATTTAACTCTTTATTACTATAGTTTTTTTTGGGAATTTACCCCTCTTAATATACTTACAATTGGATTAAGCTTATTTTTAGCTCCTCTTGTAGGTATTGTGGTATCTCCTTTTTTAGCCAATAGGTTTGGTAAGAAAAATGGAGCATTAGTCTTATTTGCAATTTCCTTAACAGTAGAAAATGGAATAATTATTTTAAGACTTCTAGGCTTGTTACCAGAAAATGGATCTCCTATTGTTCTTGCTGGAGTTTTAGTTTTTCATTTCATTGGAGTTGCCACTTCTGTCATTTCTTTTACAACTTTAAATTCAATGGTTTGGGATACAGTGGAAGAAGTTGAAATCAAAACTGGAAGAAGAATGGAAGGAACACTTCTGGCAGCAAGATCATTTGCACAAAAATGCATGAGCGGAGCAGGAGCTTTTGCTGCGGGGATGATTTTGACTTTTGCTGCATGGCCTGAAAATGCAGTTCCAGGAAAGGTCGATCCTGAAGTTTTATTTACTTTTGGCGTAACAGCAGTAACTGCTTCAGTCATTTTATGGGCAATTTCATTATTTACTATCTCATTTGTAACTACTACCAAAGAAAGTCATCAAGAGAAACTAAATGAATTAAACTACTCAGATAATTCTTAGCAAAAATGATTAAAGATAAAATAGAAGAAAAGTTAAATACTGAAATATCTTCACTTTTTGTAGAAGTTATAAACGAAAGTCCCAATCACAATGTTCCAGATGGAGCTGAATCACATTTTAAGGTAACTGTTGTATCTGATGAATTTGAGAATTTGCGACCGGTTCAAAGACACCAATTAATATATAAAGTACTTAGTCATGAAATGAAGCTTATTCATGCAATAGCAATCCATCCTTTCACTAAAACTGAATGGGAGAACAACAATCAATCCAGCTCAGATTCCCCTGATTGTTTGGGCGGATCTAGTTAACTTTAGAATATCTCGTGTTCAAAATAGGAACTTTTTATAAATGTTTTAAATTTAGTAAATACCAAGAACTAGAAGATGGCTTAAGAGATCATTGCATTAAAAGACAGATAAAAGGAACTATTATTCTTACTCCAGAAGGAATAAATGCCACTGTTTCTTCTGATAAAGATAAAGCCTTAGAAGATTTAAATTTATATTTAAACAACTTAGTTGGAGAGGTAATGTTCCGATTTTCTTTTTCAAATACATCACCTTTTAAAAGATTAAAAATTAAAACTAGAAAAGAGCTTGTACCATCAGGTACTAACGGAAAATGCTTTAATCACAAGGGAAAATATCTAACTCCAGCAGAATGGCACAACTTTGTTCAAGATTCAAAGAACATTATCATTGACGTAAGAAATGACTATGAAAATAAGGTAGGAAGTTTCAGAAATTCTATTTCTCCAGATACAAAAAATTTTAGAGAATTTAAATATTTTCTAAAAAAAAATAAACAGAATTTTAAAGGTAAAAATATTGGAATTTTTTGTACTGGTGGGATACGTTGTGAAAAGGCCTTGTATTCATTTGAAAAAGAAGGATTAACAGATATCTATCAACTCAAGGGGGGGATATTAAATTTTCTTTCAGAATCTAAGGATAAATCATCTTGGCAAGGAGATTGTTTTGTCTTTGATGAAAGAGTTACTGTAACAGAGGATCTTACACCTGGAGATTTTAGACAATGCTATGCTTGCAGAAGGCCTCTCTCTAAGGAAGATTTAAAAAGAAGCGAATATAAAAAAGGTATTTCTTGTCATAATTGTTTTTTAGAAAAATCCGATTCAGATAGAATTAGATACGCAGAACGTCAAAAACAATTTGACATGAAAAAATCATGAATATTTTTTTTAATTTTTTAGTAGATAAGTCAAAACTTTTTATTTTTCTCTTAATAGTATTGTCCTTAATAAGTCTTTTAGGGCTGCCTAAGTTTCAATTAGACGCATCATCGGATACCTTGCTTCTAGACAATGATCCTGATTTAAAGACGTATCGAGAAAATTCAAGAAAATATGGTTCTAGTGATTTTCTCGTCATTGCTTTTACACCATACAAAGATATTTTCACTATTGAAACTGTCTCCCTTTTGAAAAATCTTGTTGAAGATCTTAAGAAAGTTAATGGTATTAAAAACGTTTTAAGTTTATTTGACGTACCTCTCCTTACATATTCAGAGCAATCTATTAGTGAACTTGCTGAAAATGTCGTCACCTTATCAACTGAAAATGTCAATTTAAACAAAGCAAAAAGTGAATTTGAAACCAATGAAGTTTATAGAGGGTTATTAATTAGTGGAGATTTAAAAACTATTGCGTTTCAAATGTCTTTAAATCAAAACAAAGAGTACCAAAAATTAATTTCTGAAAGATATGACTTGTTGGATCAAAAAAATTCTTTAGACAAGGAAATTTTCAAAACAAATTTAGAAATTCTTGATTTAAGAATAGATGAACAAAAAAAAATAAATTTGTCCAACGAGGCAATTCTTATCAAGAAAGTAAGAGACATTACAAATGACTATAAAGATAAAGGAGAAATTTTCTTAGGTGGGGGAGCAATGATTGCTCACGATACTATAAAAATGATTCAACAAGACTTACTTACTTTTGGCATAGCTGTTTTTTTTATGTTTGTCTTAATTCTCTCTCTTATTTTTAGACAATTTAGATGGGTGGTAATTCCATTGATTTCTGCTTGTTTGTCTGCGCTTTTTACTACTGGACTTATAAGCTGGATGGGCTGGAAAGTAACAGTGGTTTCAGCTAATTTTATTGCTTTATTAATGATAATTGGAATTTCTCTTACAGTTCATTTGGTTGTTAGATATAGAGAAATTACTTCAAGATTTAGTGAGCTTTCTCATAATGAAGCTCTTAAAAAAACTCTTTCACAAATGTTTCTTCCTTGTCTTTATACAGCTCTTACAACAATGGTCGCTTTTGCATCATTAATAATCAGCGACATAAGACCAATAATTGATTTTGGATTGTTAATGGTATTGAGTATTTTTATTGCCTTTACAGTATCTTTTATATTCTTTGGTTCTCTTGCTTCATTAATGAAGAAAAATATTAAAGATACTAAAGTTGATTATTCCTCTGGATTTACCACTTGGATAAATTCTTTGGTAGTTAGATTTAAAAATGTGATTTTATTAATATCCTTACTTGGTTTCGTTTTTGCGCTAGTTGGTATTAATAAACTAAGCGTTGAAAATAAGTTTATTGATTATTTCAAACCTACAACTGAAATCTATCAAGGACTTTCATTGATTGATAAAAAGTTAGGCGGTACTGCACCTTTAGACATTATTATTTCTGCCCCAGAAAGCGATTTAAAAACTAATGATGAATTTGAAGAAGACTTTGATGATTTTGGAATAGAGACCGAAGAATATGGTTACTGGTTCAATTCCCAAAATTTATCTTATTTAGAAGAAATTCACGATTATTTAGAAGGTAGACCTGAAATTGGAAAAGTCCTTTCTGTTTCCAGTGCAATAAAACTAGCTGAAATAGCTAAAGGAGAAGCATTAGATGATCTTGAACTCGCGTTACTAAGAAAAGTTCTTCCAGAAGATATTAATAATCAACTTCTTAGTTCATATATATCAGAAGACGACAATCAAGTTAGATTATCTGCAAGAGTTATTGAATCTATGGATGGACTAAATAGAAAAAATCTTATCGAGGAAGTCAAAAATGATTTAATTCAAAATTATGACCTCAGTGAAAATCAATTTTATTTATCTGGTATCTCTGTAATTTATAACAATCTTCTTCAAAGTTTATTTCAATCCTTAATTGGAAGTTTAACAATTGTTTTTAGTGCAATTTTTATAATGTTTATTATTTTATTTAGGTCTTTCTATATGGCTCTAATAGCCATGATTCCTAACTTATTATCTGCTGCAAGTGTCCTAGGAATAATAGGTTGGTCTGGCATTCCACTGGATATTATGACCGTAACTGTTGCAGCAATTAGTATTGGAATCGGAGTAGATAATACAATTCATTACGTTCATAGGTTTTTAAAAGAATACGAACTTCAAAAAAATTATGATTTAGCAATAAAAAATAGTCATGCGACAATTGGAAGAGCAATGTTTTACACTTCTCTCACTATAGTATTAGGCTTTATGATTTTAGTTAGTTCTAACTTTAATCCCAGTGTATTTTTTGGGATATTCACTTCATTTTCTATGATCGTAGCGATATTAGCAGCATTAATGTTATTACCTGTTCTAATAAGGCATTTAAAACCGTTTGGGAGAAATATAAATGGGTCCACTTAAAGATATAAAAGTTATTGAAATGGCAGGAATTGGTCCAGCACCATTCTGCGGAATGATTTTGGCTGATATGGGAGCAGAAGTAATTTCTGTGGAAAGAATTACGGCTGCTGGAAGAGGTTCTAGTGCAGATATTGCTTCTAGAGGAAAAAAATCAATAGCAGTAGATATTAGAAAACCAGAAGGCCAAGACATAATTAAAAAATTAGTTGAGTCTGCAGATGTTTTGATTGAAGGGTTTAGACCTGGCGTCATGGAGAAGAATAATCTTGGCCCAGATGAACTTTTAAATATAAACCCTAAGTTAATTTTTGGGAGAATGACTGGTTGGGGTCAAAGTGGGCCATTAGCTAATGCTGCAGGACACGATATAAATTACATTGCTTTAAGCGGCGTTCTTGGGGCAATTGGAAAGAAAGATAACCCACCTCCACCTCCATTAAATTTAATTGGTGATTTTGGAGGAGGGGGGATGTTACTTGCTCTTGGGGTATGTGCTGCTTTAAATACTGTAAATAAAGAAGGAAAAGGACAAGTCATTGATGCTGCCATGACTGAAGGATCGGCTCTATTAATGAGTATGATGTATGGAATGCTGAATTCAGGTATTTGGACCGATTCAAGGGATTCTAACTT
This sequence comes from uncultured SAR86 cluster bacterium, assembly GCA_902561325.1. Taxonomy (GTDB): domain Bacteria; phylum Pseudomonadota; class Gammaproteobacteria; order Magnimaribacterales; family AG-339-G14; genus MEDG-81. Next base: position 102,513 of record CACEOL010000002.1, read on the forward strand.
GCTCGATGGCGCTGCACATTTTTATGGATGTTATGAATGCAAAGATGAAAAGTTTATTTCTATAGGTTCAATAGAGCCACAATTTTATTCATTATTAAGAGAAAAAATGAATATTGATGAGGATATTTTTGATAACCAAATGGATAAAAATTCATGGCCAGCTTTAAGGGAAAATTTAGAAATCAGATTTAAAGAAAAGACACGTGATGAATGGTGTCAAATAATGGAAGGAACTGATATTTGCTTTGCTCCTGTTCTTTCTATGAGTGAAGCAATAAATCATGAACATAATGTTGAAAGAAAATCTTTCTTTGAATTGGATAATGTAACCCAACCATCTCCAGCACCAAAGTTTTCCTATTCTAAAAGTGAAGTAAGTCATCCTCCAGTTAAAATAGGGACACACACCAAAGAAATCATTGCTTCTATTGGTTTAGAGGAAAAATTTACTGATTTAATTTCTCAACAAATAATTTCTGAAACTTAAAGATTAAAGAACCTTTGACTGTTTTCATAGAATATTTGAGATATTTCTTCCAAGCTTTTTTTTTGTAAACAAGCTATTTTCTTAGCAACTTCTACAATAAACTGAGGCTCGTTTCTTCTTCCTTTAACTTTAAGATTTTTAGGTAATAAATAAGGTGAATCCGTTTCAATCATTATTCTGTCTAATGGCATGTTAGCAATTAAATCAATCATGTGTTTACCTCTAATGGGGTCACATATCCAACCAGTAAAACCAATCCAAAAACCCTTATCAAGATACTCGTAAAATTCTTTTTTATCTCCTGTAAAACAATGAACCACTGCATTTACTTTAAGATTGATGTGATTAAAACAGTTCATAAAGTCTTTATGCGCATCTCTTTGATGCAAGAAAAGAGGCAAGTTTAGTTCTTGAGCTACTTCAATATGCGACTTAAAACAAAAGATTTGATTTTCTTTCCTTGAGTAGTTTCTATTTAAATCTAATCCTGTTTCTCCTATAGCTTTTACAGCAGGATGTTTACTTAATTTTTTTATTTCATCAATATTAGACTCCTCAAATGTATCTGCATAATGAGGATGTACACCACAAGTTGTTATGAAAAACTCTTGGTCATTTTCTAATAATTTTAAAGATACCTTTGTATCTTCTATTGAAGTACTAGTTATACAAATTTTTTTTACGTTATTTAGCTTGGCTAATTCAATAACTGTCATGAAATCATTATCAAAAGATTCATGAGTTAAGTTCGCTCCTATGTCAAAATAAGAATTTTGTTTCATTAAAATTTATAATTAAAACTTCATATGAGTATATCTAAGAACTTTGAAGATGCTATAAAAGTAATAAATACTTCAAATGGTAATTTTACAGCAAATATTTCAGATAACTGGAGTATCGGGCAAACCGCCAATGGCGGATATTCAATGTCTTTATTAGCAAAGGCTTGTTCTGAGTACCTAGATCATAAAGACCCTTTGGTATTATCTGCAAACTATATAGATAGAGTTGAATTTGGATCTGCAGATATAGAAGTATCAAAAATATCAGCTACTAAAAGCACCTCAACTGCATATGTCTCATTGAAGCAAAAAGGAAGTCTGAAGATTTTTTCTACCGTTACTTTTACAGATTTTTCAAAAATGAAAGGTCTTAAAGAAAATTTAAGAAGTGAGCCTAATTTTGATGATTATGAGTCATGTATACAAGTTCCTTATAAAGAGGGTTTTAGTCCTAAATTAGATAAAAATTTAGAAAAAAAATATTGTTCAGACTCAATATGGTGGGAAAATCCTAAAGAAAGTAATCAAGCCACTTTAAACTTATACATGGGATGGAAAGATGGTGGTCCAGTAGATCTCTTTGGCCTTATTCTTTTTTTAGATGCAACAACTCCACCAATCTATAACAAATTAGGAACAGTAGGGTGGGTTCCAACGCTTACGTTAACATCTCACATTAGAAATATACCTGAGCCTGGACCCCTAAAAGTTATTGCGAAAACAGAATTTATTACAAATAACTACATCGAAGAAGATAGAGAGATTTGGGATTCCAAAGGCAATTTAGTTGGTCAATCAAAACAATTAGCAAAAATAAGAATTAAGAAATAATACTTAAAATATTGGTATTATAGATTTTTAAAAAATACTTAATTTAGGAAAATATATGAAATTTACAGGAACAAAATCATACATAGCTACTGAAGATTTAAGTCTTTCAGTGAATGCAGCAATAGCACTCGAAAGACCATTATTGATAAAAGGAGAACCAGGAACAGGAAAAACCATGCTTGCATTAGAAGTGGCTAAATCTCTAGATCTTCCGTTAATTGAATGGCACATAAAATCCACTACAAAAGCCCAACAAGGATTATATGAATATGATGCTGTTACAAGATTAAGAGATTCTCAATTAGGAGATGAAAGGGTTAAAGATATTTCAAATTATATTCAAAAAGGAAAACTTTGGGAGGCATTTACTGCAGAAAAGCAAGTAGTTCTTCTAATTGATGAAATAGATAAAGCTGATATTGAGTTTCCAAATGATCTTTTACAAGAATTAGACAGAATGGAATTCTATGTTTATGAAACAAAAGAAACCATAAAAGCCACAACAAGACCAATCGTTATAATTTCAAGTAACAATGAAAAAGAATTGCCTGATGCTTTCTTGAGAAGATGTTTTTTTCATTACATATCATTTCCAGATAGAGAAACAATGAAAGAAATCATTAAAGTTCATCATCCAAAAGTTAAAGAAAAGCTCGTTAAAGAAGCTTTAGATATCTTCTTTGACGTCAGGAAAGTCCCTGGATTGAAAAAGAAACCATCTACTTCTGAGTTAGTAGATTGGTTAAAACTTTTAATGGCAGATGATTTGCCCGATGAAATCTTAAAAAATAGAGATCCTTCAAAAGCTATTCCTCCATTGTATGGAGCTTTGGTTAAAAATGAACAAGATGTGCAATTACTTGAAAGATTAGCTTTTATGACCAGAAGAGAAGGAAATAACCAAAATTAATTGAATGTTAATTAATCTTTTTAAAACTCTAAAAGAAGTTGGAGTACCTTGCACTCTAAGAGAACTTTTAGATTTGATATCTGGTCTAGAGAAACAAGTAATTTTTGCAGACATTAATGATTTTTATTATTTATCAAGATCGGTTCTTGTTAAAGATGAAAAACATTACGATAAGTTTGACAGAGCTTTTGATATTTACTTCAAAGGCCTGGAAACTTTAGATGACGTCCTTCAAGCTTTGGTTCCAGAAGAATGGTTAAGGAAAGAATTTGAAAAGTTTTTAACAGAAGATGAGCTAAAAAAAATTGAAACGATGGGAGGTCTTGAGAAACTTCTTTCAGAATTTAAAAAAAGATTAGAAGAGCAAAAAGGCAAGCACCAAAAAGGCGATAAATGGGTTGGCACTGGCGGTACATCACCTTTTGGTAATGCAGGGTCTCACCCCGAAGGTATTAGGGTTGATGGAGAAGGAAAACAAAATAAAGCCGTTAAAGTTTGGCAACAAAGAGATTTTAAAAATTTAGATGATTCTGTTGAACTAGGCACAAGAAACATTAAAGTCGCTCTTAGAAGATTAAGAAAATTCATTAGACAATCTAATGAAGAGGAGCTTGATTTAGACGATACCATTAGAAGTACTGCAAAAAATGCTGGCTTATTAGATATAAAAATGGTCCCAGAAAAAACTAATGCAGTAAAAGTTCTTGTATTTTTTGATGTGGGCGGATCAATGGATCCCCACATTAAAATATGTGAAGAATTATTTTCTGCATGCAAAACAGAATTTAAAAATTTAGAGTATTTTTATTTTCACAATTTCATCTATGAAACTGTATGGAAGGACAATAGAAGGAGACACAACGAAAGGATAAAGACCGAAGATGTGATACATAAATACGCGTCAGATTACAAAATAATTTTTGTTGGTGATGCAACTATGGCTCCTTATGAAATTACTAATCCTGGGGGGAGTATTGAACACTGGAATGAAGAGGCAGGATCTGTTTGGATGAAAAAAATCATGACCACTTATGATAAATTAATCTGGTTAAATCCAGTTCCAGAAGAGCATTGGGATTACTCGTCTTCAATTGAAATTTCAAGACACCTTATTGATGACAATATGTTTCCATTGACACTTAAGGGTTTAGAAGACGGCATGTCATTTCTATCAAAAAAATAATTTGAAAGCATTAGAAATCAAGAATCTTACAAAGATTTACGATAATAATTTAGTTGCCTTAGACGACATAAGCTTTGAAGTTGAACAAGGTGACTTCTATGCTCTTTTGGGTCCAAATGGAGCAGGTAAATCTACGATGATTGGTATTATCAGTTCATTAGTAAATAAATCTTCAGGAAAAGTTAATATTTTAGGATTAGATATAGATACCCATCATTCTCAAGCTAAGAAGAGAATTGGAATAGTTGGTCAGGAAGTAAATTTTAATCAATTTGAAACAGTTCATAATATTTTGCTTCACCAAGCAGGATTTTTTGGAATGCCATTTTCCGATATTAAAAAAAATTGTGAGTTTTATCTTAAAAGATTAGATCTATGGGAGAAAAGAAATGAGCAAGGTAGGAATTTATCTGGGGGTATGAAACGAAGATTAATGGTTGCCAAAGCTTTGGTAAATAATCCTGACCTTCTTATATTAGATGAACCAACAGCAGGCGTAGATACTGAATTAAGAAGATCATTGTGGGAGTTTTTAGTAGAAATAAATAAAAAAGGAACTACTATAATTCTTACAACTCACTATCTAGAAGAAGCAGAAAGACTTTGTAAAAACATATCCATAATTGATCGCGGAAAAATCGTAAGAAACTCAGACATGAATTCTTTTTTAAGAGAAATAGAAATAGAAACTTTTATTTTTGATTTAAAAGAAAAAACAAACAAGAACCTATCTTCAGAAAATTTTGATATAAAAAAAATAGATGATTCAACTTTTTCAGTTCAAGCTTCCAAGGGGATAAATTTAAATTTAATCTTTGATTTCTTTGACCAAGAAGGAATTGAAATTTTAAGCATGAGAAATGAAACCAATCGACTTGAAGAATTATTTTTAAAACTTACTAATAATGACCGTTAATGAACAACTAAGATCCCTATTTATTCTTTTAAGAAAAGAAGTTTTGAGATTTTTTAGAATTTGGAGTCAGACTTTGATTCCTTCGGTACTAACAACAATATTATATTTTTTAATATTTGGCACATTCATTGGTGAAAGAATAGGCAAAATGTCAGGTTTTGATTACATGCAATTTATGGCACCAGGATTGGTAATGTTGGCAGTTATTACAAATGCTTATTCAAACGTAGTCTCATCATTTTTTGGTGTAAAGTTTCAAAGAAGTATTGAAGAATTACTTGTTTCTCCTATGCCAACTTATTTGATTTTGATTGGATTTGTTCTCGGCGGCGTAGTTAGGGGGATAATTGTAGGGTTTCTTGTATTGCTTACATCTTTGATATTCACAGATATAACAGTTCAGAACATCCCTTTAACACTTCTAGTTGTCGTAATGACAGCCTTTTTATTTTCAATAGCTGGTTTTTTGAACGCTTTGTTTGCAGATAATTTTGATGATATTAATATCGTGCCTACATTTATCCTTACTCCTTTAATTTATTTAGGAGGAGTTTTTTATTCTGTAGACCTTTTATCAAATACTTGGCAAATTGTTTCAAAGGCAAACCCTTTGCTATATATGGTCAATGCATTTAGATATGGAATGATAGGCGTATCCGATATCAATGTTCAATTTGCATTGATGATGATAACCTTTTTCATATTAATCTTTTTTTTTCTTGCTTATTATTTGCTTAAAAAAGGATATGGAATAAGGACCTAATGCTATACGACTTTTTTTTAACAATTGTATTCTTTTTATCTTCTTTCGGTTTTAGCGAATTTAATGACATTTCTACTTGTGATAATGATGAAGTATTTGAAATAGTTTGTGGATTTCAGAATCCTGAAGATTTATATCTTTCTCCCTCTGAGACAAAAATAATTGTTTCAGAATTTGGTTCACTTGCGCCAAATACAAAATTTGGAGATTTGGTATATTTTGATTTAAGTACAAATAAAATAGAATCTATTTCAATTTCGTATGAATCTAATGAATGGGGAGATGATACCTGTAGTCTTGAGGACAAAAGAATGTCGCCTCATGGTATAGATCTTATTGAACGTGATGATGGAAAATACATGCTTGCAGTAGTAAACCATCTTCCGCGAGAGACAATTGAGTTATTTGAATTAGTAGAAACGAATACCTTGAAACTAATATGGAGAGGTTGTGTAGATGCGCCACAGAATAAATATTTTAATGATATTGCTTTAAAAAAAGACGGTTCTTTTTATGTTACAAGCATGTTTGATTCTAATATTTCTGAATGGTCGTTAGTTTCTGCAAGTATATTTATCTCAAATACGGGAGAAGTTTTTTATTGGCGTAAAGATAATGGTTTTGAAGTTGTTTCAAATACCAGCGGTTCTTTTCCAAATGGAATAGATTTATCTTTTGATGAGAAATTTCTCTACATTAATTATTGGTTTTCTGGATTAACCGTAAAATTTAATCTATCTAACAATTCAATCGATTATGAACATTTTGGTGGAGGTAAAGATAATCTTTTAGTTACAGATACCGGTTTATGGGTTGCGGCGCATAATTATTCAGGCGTGGAAGGACTTCAATGTGATGAATCAATAGTTCAATGTCCTTTGCCATTTACCATTCATCAACTTTCATTAACCGATTTAAGAGAAATAAAAAGTTATCAGTTTTCCAATAAACAAATGGGAGCTGCTACAGTTGCCTTACCAGAAAAAAATAAAATTTGGCTGGGTACTTTTCACGGAGACAGAATTGCTAGCTTTAATATTAAATAAAATGGAGAGATGGCAGAGTGGTCGAATGCGCTCGCTTGGAAAGCGGGTAAGGGGGCAACTCCTTCAAGGGTTCGAATCCCTTTCTCTCCGCCAAAAATTTAATGGAATATATTGAGTCAAAGTATTTTAGCTACGCGGATCCAGATGATCCTTGGTATCGTAAGTTAATCATTAGAACCATTGAATCTTTGGCAGGTCAGCCTGCTTTATTTAAACTTTATCGTGAATATCAGGAAAACCCTAATAATTGGGATAGTTTTTGGCATGGGTGTTTAGACCAGCTCAAATTAAAATTAGACTTCAATTCCGATATAAATATTCCAAAGGATGGCCCTACAATCTTTGTAGCTAATCATCCTTATGGAGTTTTAGATGGTTTGGTAATCAGTTATTTTGTTTCAAAATACAGAGATGATTTTAAAGTATTGACACACTCACTTCTATTGAGAGCACCTGAGACGAAAGGTTATTTATTGCCAATAGACTTCACTGGAGACAAACAAGCTTTGTTAACAAATCTCGATACCAGGAAAAAATCTAGACAACATCTTGCTAATGGGGGGTCCATAATAATATTTCCTTCAGGTACTGTATCTACTACAGCTAAATTTTACGAAAATACAAAAATGGCTTTTGATCCTGAATGGAAAAAATTTACTTCGAGACTCATTAAACAAACTGACCCATCAATAGTTCCTATTTATTTTTATGGATGTAATTCTATAAAGTTTCAATTGGCGAGCCACCTTGGCGATATGTTTAGAGCTTCATTGCTTTTTCATGAAGTAAAAAGACGAATTGGAAGTGATTTTAAATTTATTGTTGGAAAACCTTTTAAATATTCAAATATTGATTCAGAATTATCGAATCGAGAACTAGCAGACTATCTAAGAACCAAAACCTATTTATTAAATCCTAAAATTTCTAAGGCACCTCCATACGGATTAGATCTTTAATTAAATTCCTTTAGCATGGATGGTTTTTTTGCTATCTTATTAGAAAGGGGAAAAAATTTTGTTAGTTTTAAGTCGAAGAAGAGATCAGACTCTTGTAATTGGCGATAATGTAGAAGTAACAGTATTAGAAATTAAAGGAGGCCAAGTCCGTTTAGGAATAAATGCTCCTAAAGCTGTTCCGGTTCACAGAGGAGAAATCCACGCTAAAGTAATTGAAGAGAGTTAAAAAAAGCGCCCGTAGCTCAGTTGGATAGAGCACCTGGCTACGAACTAGGGTGTCGGAGGTTCGAATCCTTCCGGGCGCGCCAAATTATTTTTTAAATTTTTTTGAAGTTTAGTAATAAAAGTTAATTTTTAAAAAGTTTTTTAAAATTTACAGATATAGTTTACAAAAGAAAGAAGTTTTTATTTTTATATCTATGACGATAAAATTCATCAATTACCTATAAAATATATTTCTTTAAAAAAATTAGTGTATCCAAATCAAACTTTTTCAATATTGAGCAATGAATTGTCTATTGAGGTTTTTTTCTCTCTTTTAAGATACTCAGGAAAGAAAAAGGTTTTTTTAGTAAATAGTTTTAATTTTAGAAATAGCAGGCCAAAAAAATTTATAAAAAGAAAAAAAATATTTAAATTTTTTATATCCAATCTTGAGATAATTGAATTACCTCTTCTAAAAATTAAAATTTCAGATGAGGACATCTATAGAAAAACTAATAAGATATTATTAGATTATTTGGAATCAAAAGAATTTAATCAATATGTCAAAAAAATAAGTTCAAGACTAATATTAGAAAACTATAAAGAAGGAATAGAAATTGCCTTTAAGAAGCTTTACCTAGAGGAGTTATTTTCTATAACTTTGTTTAATGAAATTCTATCTTCACAAGAAAAAGAATTATTAATAAATAGAATTTTTATAAGGAATATAAAATTACTATCATTCAAAGGAATAACAGCTTCAATAAATAAATCTAAACATAAAATTATTTCCAATATTTTAACTAAATCATATGACTTTATTTTACTCTTGTTCTATTCGCTCTTCTCGCCTAGGTTTTTTAGAGAAATTTTTTTTAGAGGAATTAAATTTAAGACTACACAAATAAAAAAATTTAAAACTTCTTCTCAAGTAGTTTGGGGTTTAGAAAAATTAAGTAAAGATAGTATTAATAAAGAATTAAATGACTTTGAACTCTTCGATGAATCTTTGCTAGAGATAAAAGAAAATCTTTTTCTAATAGGCCATAAATTTGGAAGAACAAACAAACAGCAAAAAGCATTAGTTTCAAAATTAAAAAGTTTAGGTTTAAGCTCATTAGATGAATCAAAAATTGCTATTCCTATTAGATGTCTATTTAAAAGCTTTATTTTATTTGGTTTTATTAAAAGATTATTTAATTTATTAAACCTAAAATTTAAAAATATAAAAATTTCTCTTTTTGAGATAAATGTTATTGATAAGATCAATTTATCCATTCTCGAAGAAAAGATACTATCTAGCTATGTAGAAATAGACATATCAATAAGTAAAAATGATTATTCATTTCATCACATCATTAAAACTATAAATCAAAATACACTTGGAAAAATAAATGTTGGAATTCAGCATAGCGCTTTATCCAAACCTTCACATCATCCAAATCAAGCACACACATTTTTTGATTTTTATTTTACTATGGGTCCCTTTTTTAAAGAATTATGGGCACCACACTGGAATAAAAATAAAAAAATTATAAGCGTTGGTTCACATAGAGGATACTTAATCGAGAAAGCAAAAACTGATAAGAATTTAAAGATAAAATTTAAAGAGTATTACCCAAATTTGAATATTGTGATGCTTATTTCTCCAATTGACGAATATATTTCTCCAGAATGGTTATTGAGGAAAAGTTATAAAAATTTTTGGAAAATTTGTGATCTTAATCCTAATATAAATATAATTTTAAGACCTCGAAGAACCGAAGCTGTTTCTGATTTTAGAAATATGTTTCCCATAATAAAAGAATATGAAAAAAGAAATAAAATTTTCTTTGAAATAGATAATTTCTCTACTCATGAACTTATTGCTTTTGCTGACTTTTTTGTATCCGAAGAAGGCTCAGGAAGCATAAGTGAATCTGCTTTTCAAGACCATATCAATCTATCTACCATTGTTATTAGAACACCAATATTAGATGATTTAAGATCATTTTCTTTTAAAAATATGGATGATTTAAAAGAACATATAAAAATTGTTCTTGAAGGAAAATTTTCTAATTCAAATTACTTAAAATTAAAAGATAAGTTTAGCGTTGATACAAGCACAAGTACCTGGACTAAAGTTGGATCGATTTTAAATGAGCATCTTTCTAATGAGAATCAACTTTAATCTTTAATATAAGATCGCTGAAATTATTTTTTATAAATTCTAAAAGATTTTTATCAGTACTTTTTGAAGAAATAAAATTTAATGACATTGGCATTCCATTTGAAACTCTATTTATTGGGGCTGTTAAACATGGAACATGAAGATAAGTCCAAAATAATGAAAGATCATCAACTTCTTTATTTCCAATTTCTGGAGCAATTCCATGTACAGCAGGGGTTATTAATAAATCTATTTCTGAAGATTTAAAGAAATCATCAAATGATTTAATGTAAAGCGGATGATTGTTAATTTCTTTTATGAAATCTTCTTTTGAATAATTTTGACCTGATTCAATAAATTCCATAAACTTTTCAGTAATTTTTCTTTTTTCTTTAAGTTCGTTTTTAAAATAATATTCAAGTGATTTTGTGTAAATAACATGATGTGATTTATGAATTGACTTGAAATATTTAGGAGTTTTTATGGGTTTTACATTTAACCCTTTTAAAGAAATTTTTTCAATAAAGTCATAATAGGCTTCCATCATATGAGGACTAACCTCAACAATTGAATTCAGATCATTTTCTTCAAGATAACCAATATTAGTAAATGAAGAATATTTAGATAAAGAATTTTTAGGATAATTAGTTCCTATTAGGGCTGTAGATTCAAGAGTTTGTATAGCAATGTCTAGATCATTTAAAAAAAAGCCTACCGTATCGAAAGGATCGCAAGTTTTTAAAATTCCTGTTCTAGGCATCAATCCAAAAGATGGTTTAAAACCAAGTACACCACAATACGATGCCGGCCTTGATATTGAAGCTCCAGATTGAGTTGCTAAGGAAATATCCGATTCTCCCAAAAGCACGCTTACAGCGCTTCCAGACGATGATGTGCCTGTAATTCTTTTTTTATTTAATGGGTTAAGAGTAGTTGTATCTGAATGAACTGCAAATTCAGAAGTAACTGTCTTACCAATAAAATTATAGCCAGCATTTAAAATAGAAGTTATAACTCTTGCATTGTTTCCAGCTTTAAATCCTTTCCAAATTGGACTTCCCATCTCTGTTGGAAATATATAAGTATTAAAAATATCTTTAACTGTAAAGGAGGGTGTTTCAGTTTCCGTAGATAGAGGATTATCTGAAGAGAAAAAATTAGATGAAGTAATGTAAAACTGTTCTAGCTCATCTTTATTAGGAATATACGCCATATGTTTATACTTTTTATTAGAGGCTTTAATAGCATCTAATTTCTTTAGAGTTGCTTTTATGTTATTCATTAATCTATATATCGTATAAGTTTCTTTTAAAAAAACACCAAGTATTATCAATCTAACTTCATCAGAAGAGTTTCATGTGGAAAAGATTTTTATTTTAATTTTTGAAATATAAATCCATTATATCCAGTTGATAGGTTTTTCTTTAAAAGCTCTTGAAGATTTTTTCTCAAAGCTTCATTCTTAAGTAAATGAGATAACCCAAATAAAGGATGGTCAACATCAAGTTTAGATGAGTATTCATAAACTATATCGACATCCATTTCACCAACTGAGAAAACATCTATAAATTTAAAGCCATTTCTTTCAAATAAGCTTTTGATACCCTTGATAGATCCAATTTGCAATATAAAAAAAGGATTAATATTTTGAGCGTCTCCTCTGAGGAGTTCAATATCCATTCCTCCACTATGCATATCTACTAAAGAGATAATTCCTTCATTTTTAAGTAAATTCTTTGCTTTTTGAAAAAAAATATCTAGTGAATGTGGATGTTCTATTACGCTATTTAAGAAAAGTAGGTCTACTGTTTCATGGTAAGAAGTGGAAACTTCTTCAAGAGTACTACATATTACTTCTGTATTATTAAGTTTTTTAAGAGATTCTTCACAAGCTTTTGCCGGCTCTATAGCTATATATTTACTAGCGGTATTTGTTGTTTGAAGAACTTGAATAAAGTGTCCAAGACCCGCACCAACTTCCATAATTGTATCTACAGGAGTTTTGATTCCGTTTGTCATTAATTTTTCTTGTAATAAATTCCACCTTGGTTTCATTATCTGTTCAATTCTCAGTTCTTTAACAGCTGGCAGCATTTCGCTATCAACTAGATCAGCAGGTTGTAATTTATAAAAATTATCTAGAGATTCTAATGTCGGCCTTGGAGAGTTATATACAGAATTACAATTAACACATCTTAAATAAATCATAGATTGTAATGAAAAATACATATTGGATTCCTTGCTTTGGCAGAAAGGGCAGTTAGATTCTTCAAGCTCGGGGTTCTTACTTAGATATTTAGTTACCAAGACAGATAAGCTTTCACTAATTTTTTCTCTATATTTGGATGGTTTTGAGATTTCATACAAAGATTTTTTATTTTTTTTAAAACTATTCATTATTTGTATAAATTTAAATATGATTTTATTTAAAGGTATTCTCAGGATAATTAATACATTAAATTTTCTTTTTATATTGTGCTTTTAATTTTTCATCAATTTTAATTATTTTTTTTTGGCTTATATATTTTCTATATATTGCAATATCTTCTCTCTGTATAGTTGCATTAGATATTATTGATTGATCTTTTTTAATTTTCATTAAAACTTTTTTAACAAATATAGATATTTCAGGATATATTGAAGCTCTAAAGGAATTGTAAGAATCTAAATCAACTTTAAGCGTTTTCTTTAGAATGATGTTCCCTGTATCAATTCCCTCATCAATTAAATGACATGTGCATACAACTTTATTACCTTCAAAAATTTGCCACTCAGGAGCGCTACATCCTCTATATCTAGGTAAATCACCTGGATGAAAATTTAAAATGCCTAGAGAAAAAAGTTGAATAATTTCATTTTTTAAAATTCCAGTTCCGCCCTGTATGCCTATTTCATATTTTTTTTTATTAAGAAAATTCTTTAAATCTTTAGATTTAAGGTTTTTAAAATTAAAAAAATTAAAATGTTTTTTAAGATAATCTTCTTTAGGAGGCTTCCATAAGTTACCGCATCTCTCTTCTTCGAGAGTATCTATTTCAGAAAAATTTCCAAAGGTAATTACGTCAATATCTAAGTTTGTTAATTTAGATAGGTATTGCCTACCTGCATATGAATTCTTATTCATTAAAAGAGCAATTTTGGTATTTGCTTCCTTTGCTTTCATTTTTTTAATTGATATTTATTCTTGAGATTGAATTTCATCAATAAATTCAAGAACAAATGGCTTTTTGTGAATATTATGTGTTACATTTTTGACAGGAATTTGTTTATTTTTAATCGCTTCCTCTCTTTTACTTTTAATAATTTCATAAAATTCATCTTTATTCATTCCTGTTATTTCCAAATAGTATTCAAGTACCTGAGGTTCTATTTGGTCATATTTTTCTGCTAGGAGCATTGCATCAGATCTACTCAATAAACCAGTTCTAACATCTAAACTTGCATGAAAAGTTGCTCTACCATAACCTCTTTTTAAATAGTTCGTAAAATCATGTAGTCCAGGCATAATACATTCAGCACTTTTATAACCTTTGTATGTTCCCTCAATTAAGTCTTCTTTCCAATTATATTTTTCTTTAATGAATTCAGTTTGTCTTTCTTCATCCCAAAACAAGAAGTCTCCTAGGTGAATACCCCAAACACCTGCTTTTTCACATTCTTCCTGAGAGGGAGGCTCAAAAAGCTTATATCTTCTTTTTTCATCTTCATTCTTAGCAAATTCTTCTGGAGATATTTTTGCTGAAACTTTTCTAAAATAATCCCTATCAAACTTTCTTATAGGATTAAAATAAGACGCTCTTCCAGAGGACTCAGCTATTGATTCTCCCCAAATCAAAAGAGGAATATTAAATTTTGTTGCCACATGAAGAGAATAGGCTCCTATACCAGAATGGCAGTGCCAGCAAACATCACCTATTGCTTGAAGACTATTTTTTGCAGCGGTATTTACTGTTGACCTAGAAGGAGTGTACATCATATGGTCAACATCAAAGACCTCTATTGCATTCATGAGGTTATACCATCCAATCTTAGAGTACCAATTATGAGAGGCTGTCACTGCTAAAACTCTCATCTTGTAAACTTTAACCATAACATGCAATTGATACATACTATCTTTCCCACCACTAATAGGAACCATACAATCATAGGGAGAATTTTTTTTCTTAGCCTCAATTCTTGCTTTGTCTAATATTTCTGAAAGATCTTTAGATCTTTCTTCCCAAGATATATGCATCTTTTGTTCAGATGAATTGCAAGCTCTACATATTCCTAATTCATCAAATTCAATTCCTTCAGTTGTTTCTGGCATACAACATCTATTGCAATATATAAGATCTTTAATCAAAACTTACCTCTTAAAAAGCCACCAAGTAGTATCATCAAAACCTGCAGGATCATTAATGTATCCCCAATGAAAGCCATAATCTATCAGCTCGACATCAAAATTTTCTATGAATAATTTACCAAAATCTCTCTTAAATAATTTATCTTTTTCCCCTCTATATTCGATTGAAATAGGAGTTCTATTGAAGTACTCATTTATCAGTATGTATTTATTTGAGTATTCGTACATTTTTTCCATGTTCTTCAAAAGATTATCAGGATGAATATGGATTAAAACTTGAGTTGTAAATACTAAATCAAATGATTGTTTTTCAAAGTCTGAATCTATTATTGAACCAAGGAAATGTTGGTGTAAGTTATATTTTTTTAAGACATGATTATAAGCGGTATCGCTTATTTCTATAATAGACTTCTTTGCTTTTGGATTAAGGATTTCAAAGAAACCAAGATTTCTTCCTATATTAGATCCACACTCTAAAAAAGAGCTTATAGAATCTGCTTTAGAAAGCATTTTTTTCCAACATTTAACTCCCAAGTTTTGATCAAAAGTATTATTTCTTTCTTGATATTCAGCCTCATAAGTTTCAGTCCAAAACTTTTCTTGTTCGTTACGAGTCATTTTCTTTTTGAAATCTTAAGTTTGTAGCAAATTCCGCTTAGTATACCCAAAAAAAAACTTTGATATAAATTTTTATAAAAAGTTAAAACGAAATATTTGAAATACACTTAATTTTAAAATCTGAAATAACAAAAAAATTGTTAAATCAGGTTTCAAAAATAACTTCTATTTCTTTTAGGCCATTTAAATGCATTGGTAAAACAAATGCCCAATCAGAATTACCTTGTTTTAGAAAATCAATCAAAATAAAAATTCTTCGCAAAACTTCCTGAGATGCTGCAATTTTTAATTCATCTTTGGTTAAATTAAATTCTTCTAAAAAATCTAAAAATACAGTCGATTTAAAAAATTTATAAAAAATTTTTACATCTAAGCCATTTGCAACAGATTGTCTTATAAGTTTGTAAATCGCAAATCCTAAAGATCGACTTATTGAAGTTAAATGAATTGCTTCTAAATCAAGAAAATACATACCTTTTTCACCAACTGAAATATTGTGAGGATGAAGATCAATGTGCAGCGGCCTCAAACTATCAAAATTGTATAAAAGAGATTTTTCTTGAACAGATTTTATTTTCTTAAATAAAAAATTAGAATTTTTCTTAATAGTTATTTGATGTTTCTTTAAAGGGTTTGAGTCCCAATTTAAAGAAATAAATTTTTTTAATATTTCTACAGCATTCTTACTTAATAAAGGTTGCTTTATATAATTGGCTGTATTTATAGGAAAATTGTTAGCAAAATTTTTATAAATTTCAAAAAATGACTCAAATTCTCCTTTTTCTCCTAGGTAATGACGATTTCCAACCTTTTCATAAAGTAAAAATACAGAAGTATTATATTTTGTGTATCCTTTTCCTTTAAAGTTTTCTATGAGTAAAGGCGCATTATAGAATTTATTTTTTAAATTGTTATTTACCATTTCTAAATATTTTGCAGAATTTATTTTTTTAGAAGGATAAATTTTCATTACATAGTTACCTATTTTGGTTTTAATCAGAAGATTTGACGAATTAATTTTTCCTATACCTGAAACTTTAAGAGTTAATTCTTTATGATAAATATTTGGGTATGATTTTTTTAAAACTTCAGAAATTTCAGAATATAGCTTTGAATCTTTTTCTATATTTGTCCAGAGCATTCTATTATCTGAAAAAGAATCCTTTTTAAAAAGAGTTTTAGTTTCAGAACTCATTAGAAGCTTTTCATTAAGCTTCCATCAAAGGCATGAACTCTTCCGGTAATATATCCTGCTTCTTCACAACATAGGTACTCAGCTAAACTCGCAATCTCTTCCGGTTTTGCAAAGCGTCCAATAGGTATGCCTGAAGCATTTTGTTCAAGAGCCTCTTGGTATGATTTTCCTATAGCTTCTGCTTGATCCTTTACTAATTGACTCAATCTATCTGTTTCAATACCCCCTGGACATATTGTATTTACAGATATCCCATTTGAACAAACGGTATCAGAAAGTGCTTTTGAAAATGCGGACACAGAAGCTCTTACAGAAGCAGAAATAATCATACTTGGGCTTGGTTCAACAGCAAGTGTAGAAGTAATATTTATTATTCTTCCCCATTTTTTTTTCATCATATGATCGAGACAGTGTTTTGTAATGGATAAATGGCTTAAAAAATTATTTTGAATAGCATTTTTCCAATCAGCGTTTTCTAAGTTAAATATATCTCCAGCCTTAGGACCACCTGAATTATTAATCAAAATATCAACTCCTATTTTTGAAGAACTTAATTCATTTATAAATTTTTTGACTTCATTAGATTTTGATAAATCAATCTTATAAGAATCAATCATTTCAGGTTTTTTAAAAGATAACTTTGCATCATCAAGTTTTTTCTGGTTGTTTGAAAGCAAAATAATTTTAAGTTTTTTATGCTTTTCAAGTTCTTTAGCAATAGCTAACCCAATACCTGAGCTTCCACCACAAATTAAAGCTGTTTTATTAGATAATTTAAATTTCATGAGAATCTCCTTTTATTTCTTGCCTATTAAAACTAACTAAACAATTAATATTGTCGACTAATTTAGGAATGAAAGTGCTTGCAAGAGGAAGAACAAATTTTTCTATTTCATATAGATAAAGTAATTTTATTTTTTTGCTAGGATTATCAGATAATAAGTAGAGGTTATCCAATTTATCAAGTACCTTTATAATCGACATTTCTTTAGAGTTTGAGATTTTTCTATAATAATTGTCTTTATAACCCCAATCCCATTGTCTATTACGATCAACTGTCAATTTTTGAATCATATGATAAATAGGTTTCAGAGATATATGTAAATCATCTTTCTTATGTATTCCAGTTAATTCAACTAAATTATGAGCTAAAGCAAGTTTTAAAGTCTTCATACTAAAATTTTGACAATAAGAAATATAAAGACGCGCTACTCTAATCGGATGAGCCATGTAGGCTAATTTATCTAATCCAGGATGTGAGTATTCAAAACTAAGAAGTAAGTTATAAAAATCATAAATTTTTTTTTGATCTTCTTTACTGCCTAATATTGAAAAGTCTTCAATTAACAAACTAAAATTTTTACTTGGGTTTTGTAAATCTTTGATTCTTCTAATTTTTTCTTTCTCAATAGTATCTAATATATACATCTAATGTAATGAGTAAATTAATTGCTTAATTAGTATACAACTTAATAATGTTTACTTCGTACGTCTAAATTATTTTTAGATAAAATTTCAATATATTTATATAAAAAGATTAAGTTTAGAAGATGAGCCAATTAGATAAAAATTGAGTAAAATAAATTATGTCTTTAAAACTAAATAGTGATTCACAACCTTTTGTAGAAATAAATTCTCCTAAATATGAGGAAATTTATTCTTTTGACAGAGATTTTGATTTAACAGATCTTTTTTTATTTACAAAAGGTCAACCCTATCAAAAATTTGCAGAATTAAGAGAAAAAGCACCCGTATATTTTCACAAGACTGGACCAGAAGACACAGAACCAGGTTTTTGGGTTTTAACAAGGTATAAAGATATCGAATTTGTTTCAAAAAATCAGGATATTTTTTCTTCTCAACTTGCAGGAGGAACTTCTTTGACTCATGGCTTTACAGCTTTGGATGACTCGCCGCTTTATCGATCAACAATGGATCATATGTTGAGCTTGGATGGTTTATTACACTTGAATATGAGAAATCCTCACATGGTTTTTTTTAATCCAAAATATGTAAGCTCCTTAAGAAAAAAAGTTGAATTACAGGTTGATAAGCTACTTGACGCCATAGCGCCAAGAGGAAGTTGTAATTTAGTTGAGTCTGTCTCTGCTGAATTACCTATGTTTACACTCTGTGAAATGTTAGGTGTGCCTGAAGCAGATAGACCTAAAATTATTGAATGGATGAAATTACTAGAAATGGCTCAAGTTATTGCTGCCACACAGGCTGCCCAAAATAATCAATTAAGTTTAACTGAAGAGCAGAGCGAAGGAGCTGCAGATCCTGCACTAATTGAGATGTTTACTAATATGGTAGAAGAGATGTTTGCTTATGGTAGGCATATATTAGAAGAAAGAAGAAAATCTCCAAAAGATGATTTACTTTCAGTAATTGCAAACATTGAAATTGAAGGCGAAAAGCTTCCAAATGAATATTTAGATGGATCTTGGCTTCTAATAATATTTGCAGGAAACGATACTACGAGAAACTCTATCAGTGGCACCATGAATTTACTTTCAGAGAATCAAGATCAAAAAGAATTGGTATTAAATGATCGGTCTTTAATTCCTAATATGGTTCATGAGTCTATTAGGGTAGCAAACCCTGTTTCTTACATGAGAAGAACTACTAAGGTTGACACGCAGATTGGCGATCAAAAGATTGGCCCAAATGAAAAAATATCTTTATGGTATGGAGCAGCTAACAGAGATCCCGAAATATTTAAGAATCCTGACAAGTATGACATTAGAAGAGAAAATGCAAAAAAACATTTATCTTTTGGTTACGGAAGACATCTCTGTCTAGGCAAACATACTGCTAATATGCAACTTGAAGTAGTTTATGAAAAGATTTTTGAAAGATTTCCGGACATGACACAGTCAGGGGATATAGTTTACACGCCCAATAATTTTGTAAATGCAATCCAGGAGCTGCCTGTATCTTTTTCTCCTAAAAAATAAATCTTATGTATGCAAAAAGTTTAATTGTTTGTTTCTTTGCTTATTTTTTTTCAATATTATTTGGATATCTTTCTTTGGTATATTTTGACTTAGGCAATCTTTGGTTTGAAATTCTATCAGCCCATATTGTAGCTACAGTAGTCATATTTATATTCAGCATTATCTATAAAAATTCAAGTTTATATGATCCCTTTTGGTCCGTAATACCACTTCCAATATTCATATATTTAATAATGTATCCTGAAGTTGATGAGTCTTCAAAATTAAGATTTCTTTTGATAGGTATCCCTGTTAGTTATTATGTAATTCGTTTGACTTGGAATTGGTTAAAAACCTGGCCGGGCCTAGAAAAAGAAGATTTTCGCTACATTAATCTTTATCAAACTTTTGGACGATTTAAGTTATTTATAAATTTCTTTGGAATACATCTTTTTCCAACTTTAATGGTAAATATTTGTTTGTTCCCATTATATTTTGCAATCACCATGAATGATCAGCCAGTATCTTTTGTAGATTGGTTTTTTTGTATTTTTACAATTCTAGCAGTTCTTCTGGAGCACGTTTCTGATGAACAAATGCACTCATTTAAAGCTGATCAAAGAAATGCTTCATTAACCATGAATAAGGGACTGTGGAAATACAGCCGCCATCCAAATTATTTAGGAGAGATTTTATTCTGGTTTGGTTTATTTGGATTCTCTTTATCTCAGTCATTAAATAATTTTTGGCTTATTATTTGTCCTTTATCTATGTTTGCCATGTTTATTTTTGCATCTATACCGATGATGGATAATAGAAGTCTTGAAAGAAGACCAGACTATGAGGAGTATATGAAGAAAACTCCTGCTTTAATTCCCACTTTATTTAAGTAAATGCTTGATCAAATAATCATATTAGGCCTTTTAATCCTAATGGTTGGACTTTTTATATGGGGTAGATGGCGTTACGATGCTATTTCTCTAGGTGTCTTATCTATTTTTGTTTTATTTGGATATATTCAACCTGAAGAAGCTTTTAGAGGATTTTCTCATCCGGCTGTAATTACCGTTGCTTTAGTATTGTTGATTAGTAAGGGTTTAGAAAGATCAGGGTTTATTTCTGTGATAGGAAGGAAATTACAAGCTTACGCAAATAATGAAATTCAATTTATGATTTCAATAACTTTTTTTGCAGCAATTCTTTCATCTTTTATGAATAATATTGGTGCTATGGCGATGCTTCTACCGATCACTCTCGGAATCTGCCAAAAAATGAACTGGAATCCATCTAAATTTTTAATTCCTCTATCTTTCGCCTCTATTTTAGGAGGGATGAATACAAAAATTGGTACTCCACCAAATATAATTATTTCTGAATTTAGAAATGATTTTGCAGACAAAGATTTTGCTTTTTTTGATTTTTCTTTTGCAGGAGTTCCAGTAAGCATATTAGGAATTTTATTTATGGCCCTTATTGGATGGAGACTAATAAAATTAAGGCCAATAAATTCAGAAAATAATCCGTTGATAGAACTAGAAGATTATCTTGTTGAAATGGTTGTTACAAAAAATAGCAAGCTTATCGACAAAAGAGCATTAGATTTTCGTCAGGAATTGGATACAGATACTGCGTTAATGGGTCAAATTGATGAAAATGGAAAAAAAATAGAAATACATGGAAACCAAAAACTTTATGAAGGTCAAATTCTTATTATGAAAATAAACCCTGATATGGTTGCAGATATTCAACAAGAATTTGGGTTAGACATTGATTCTGAAAATGACCTTACATCTATAGAAGACTTAGGAGGTATTGAAGCTATTATTGTTCCTAAATCAAGATTGATTGGACGAAAATATCAATACTTCAAGCGACTTATTGGCAGAGATTTATCTTTGTTGGGATTATGGCGAAGAGGTTTAAAATTTAGATTTAGATTATCAAATGAAATATTTAAAGTTGGCGATGTTTTATTAATTGCAAATAGGGGTGAAAAAAACAATATTTCAGAAAAACTTGAATTAGCAGGTTTGATGCCTTTATGGCAAAGAGAATTCGATGTTGCAAGGGATCCAACTAAAATATTTATTGCATTTGGATTATTTGCAATATGTTTATTATTGGTGATATTTAACTATGTGCCTATCGTAGTAGCTTTTCTAATCTGTGTTATTGGATTTGTAAGTTCTAAGTTATTAACTGGAGAGGGGGTATATAGACATATAGATTGGCCTGTTGTTATTTTATTGGCAGCAATGATTCCAATTGGAAATACTTTAATTTCCTATGGAATTACTGATTCTGTATCTTCCTATTTAGCAGGTCTATCTACAGTTGTGGATTACGTTTGGCTGGTAGTTCTGATAATGATTATTACAATGTTTTTATCAGATATTATTAACAATGCTGCAACAGCAGTGATTATGGCTCCTTTAGCTGTATCTCTCGCAGACAAAATTAATCAACCAATTGAACCTTTCTTGATGTCAGTAGCTATTGGAGCAAGTTGTGCATTCCTTTCACCTATTGGACATCAATGCAATACCTTGGTAATGGCTCCCGGAAATTATAAATTTGGCGATTATTGGAAAGTAGGATTACCTTTGGAAATTCTTATTATCTTAATAAGCGTTCCCGCAATAATCTTTTATTGGGGTTAATTTTTAAGATAAATTCTTTTTAGTTGCATTTTTTTGAACGCTTTCAATTCCTTTCTTTAAGGAATTCTCAGATTTATATCCTTGGCTAGTAGCTATTACCTTATTATTCCCTGCAATTACATTAAAGAAGAACTTTCCAGCTTTATTTTTTAAAATTCTAAAAGATTTTTTCTTTTTAGAATTTAATATTAAGGATTTCGCTCCTTTGGAGCATGCACTTTTTGTAGTGTAGGACTGACTAGCACATATTATTTCCCCATTTTTAGCTTTTAACCTAAATCTAAATTTTCCAGATTTATCTTTATATATCTCAAACAATTTTCTCTCCTATATTTCAATTAAATAATATATAAATTTCACTCTATGTAAATTTTCTAATAGAATCAATCCCCAATATGAAACTTTTTGAAAAGTATTTTAATGATTTCATTGGATATTTAATTCTTCTAAATGTTATCCATCAAATATTAGTCTCTGGATATTCGTTATCCGACAACCTATCAACTTTATCAGAAAACTTTATTTTATTTTCTTTCATCATTTATATATTTGAAGCAATTTTAAGAATTTACAAAGAGAGAAAATTTTCAACCTTACTTTTAATTGATATTGTTGTTATTTTTAATCATCTATTTATTAGTATCATTGATTTAAGAATCTTCAGAATTTTTAGAGCTTATTCAATTTTTAGTCGATTCAGAATTTTACTTCCAACAAATACATTGTTAAAAACAATATGGAAACAAAGGCTTTCAATATTAGGAACTCAAATCGTTGTCTTTTCTCTGCTCTTAATATTTTCAGTAATTATCCATTTTCTTGAAAAGGATCTTCAGCCAGAAGCATTTGGAAATATACTTGATTCAATGTGGTATGGAATAGCTACTCTTACTACTGTTGGATATGGCGATGTCACTCCTGTCTCTGATTTAGGAAAACTTATTTCCAGTTTTGCAATGTTTTTAGGTATTGCTATGTTTGCTTTGCCAGCAGCAATTCTTGCTTCAGCTTATTATGAGGATATTCAGAAAAGAAATTTTTTAGTTTCACTTGAGGCAATAACAGAAATAAATTTATTTTCAACTCTTCCTATAGGAGCAATTACTAAAATAAATTCAAAACTAGAACCGTTAGTTTTACCAGCAAAACAAATTATTTTTGAAAAGGGGGATATTGCAGATGCTCTATACATAATTGAATTTGGCAGTGTACAAGTAGAAATTGAAACTCCAGTTGTATTAGGTTCTGGAGATTATTTTGGAGAAACTGGCTTAATAAGCCAAGCAGAAAGAAATGCAACTATATCTGTATTAGAGGAGGCTAAACTGTTAAAGCTTTCAAAGGAATCTTTAGATGAATTAACTGATGAATATCCAATTTTGTTTGAAGATTTAAAGAAAACTTCTGAAGATAGGACAGGATAATTTTATGATTCTATTTCGTGGCTGGATTCAACATAAACTGATCTAGATGGGAAAGCGAAGTCAGATCCATTTTCTCTAACAATTTCCATTACTTTATGCACAAGCTTTTGCTTTAAGTCAGTGTAGTGAGAATAATCTCTCTCGGCTGAATAGCATAGAATTTCAACATCAATTGAACTTGCTCCAAACTCAACTGCTTTTGCAAAAGATTCTTGCCCAGGATTGATTGCAAAGCCTTCCTTGTCATTATTTATGTATTCGCCTATTTCATCACATATTGATTTCAGTTGTTCTACTGAAGTTGAGTATAAAAGATTAATCTGCCATTTAATTCTTCTATATCTTAACTCTCCATGATTAGTTACATTGACATCTGAAAGGTCTTTATTAGGAATTATCATAGGCGAAGTATTAAAAAGTCTTATCATAGTTGATCTAAATCCAATGGTTTCCACGATTCCGTGTAATTTACCATCAACCTCTATTCTGTCTCCAGGTTGAAATCTATTTTCTGCAATAATAAGGATTCCTGAAATAAGATTTTTAAACAAATCTTGAGCTCCTAAAGCTACGGCAACAGAAAAAAGACCTAACCCAGCAATAATAGGTCCTATTTCAACTCCAAATATATCTAAAATAATAGCAATAGCTAAAATCCAAATTAGAACTCTTGTAAATCTTTCTAACCACATAGACAAAGCTGCAGTTACCCAAGATTTTATTGCGAGAAGTTCAAAGATTGGTCCGATTGCTTTTGTAAGAACACTAAATATTGTAAAAGCAATTAAGGCTTTTACTGAATTAGTTAAAAAAACATCTGCAATTCCAGATAAAGGTAATAACTCTATTATTAGGTAAAGCCCTAAAGCTAGAGGAACATTTCCAATGGGCTTTTCAAGAGTTTCAAGAAGAATATCGTCTGCCTCTGTCTCTGTTTCTTTTGCTAAATTTTCTAAAAATTTAAATACTCTTGAAATAATCAAAGCTCTCAAAACTAAGGAGAAAACTATAATTACTATTGAAATAACAACGTTTCCAATAGAAATTCCTAGGAAATCTTGATTCCATACACTGGAGATTAAGTTAAAGAAGCCATCCATAATTACTAGTTAAAATTATACGAAAATACTGTAGCAAATCCCTCTTCTTTTTTTACTGCATTTGAAGGGGGTTTTGAGTCATAAAATGTATTGTATTGAAGAGAAATTTTAAAATTGTCATTTACGTGAAAATCAAATTGACCTATCAATGTTGCTTTATAGTCATTAAATGAACTTATTCCAGGTTGCAAAAAAGCAGATAAATCAAATACTATATTTTCATCAATTAAAAATTCGCTGTGAAAATAAGAAGACAATCTAAGTGTATTATCAGAAATTGCTGATAAATCTTCCTCATTTTCATTTATTATTCCTATTCCTATTTTAAAGTTATTTTCTAAATTAAATCTTGCGCCTAAACCAATCAATTCCCTTTTATTAAATTTTCTAAAGGGATTCTTAGAATACTGTATAAATGCCTCTAAACTTGGATCTTTATCAAATAAAAAATTTAGTCTTAGATGAGCTAATGTTGCAGAGTCATAATTACTTTTATTTATTTTCTTTTGAGATCTTTTAACAACAAAAAAAGTTTCTAAATTATCTATGTTGTAGTCTAGGGAAGATTGAATAGAAAAACTGTCTCTATTTCGATTTCCTCTAGAGAAATTTAGAGAACCAGAAAGGTTTGCAAAAAAACCTTTTTCTCCATCTCTTCTAAGATCTTCAACATTTACAATAGCTTCTGAATATATAAAAGAAGGAATCAAAATAAAAATAAGCAGAAATAACTTACTTGTTTTCCGCAATAAAGACTCCAGACCAGTTTTCAGGCAAAGTTTGCTTGGATAATTCATCAATCCTTTCTAAAAATAGCGTGTAGTATAAATTAAATTCAGGTTTAGAAAACCTATATTTATCAATGTGTTCTTTTGCTTTATTCCAATTTTGACTTCTATAATTAACCAAAAAATTTCGATGGTCTTCAAAAAAGGCTTTATCGGTATCGATTTCCGTTTTATCAAATACTGTATAAATAGTTACGGGTTCTGATTTCCCTTTTACTGCAATTGAATCAAGTTCATAAATTATATATTTTTCCTCTGAAAGTCCCTTGATTGATCCTTCTCCAAGAATAATTTGCATTCCATAATTACTAGATTGCCCTTCTAAACGAGAAGCTAAGTTAACTGCATCTCCTAGTACCGTATAATCAAATCTTTTATTCGAACCCATATTACCAACAATACATTCACCTGTATTAATACCAATTCCAACAGATAATTTATCTTCATTTAATCTATTTAAATCTATATTCAATTGCTCTAAAGCTTTAGTCATTGCAAAAGCTGCATTTATAGATTTCTCTCTGTGATCTGGATCTTCTGATGGAGCGTTCCAAAATGCCATAATACAATCACCCATGTATTTATCTATAGTCCCTTGATTATTCAAAATTTCATTTGACAGAACAGTTAATAAATTATTTATTAAGTCGGTTAAGGCTTCTGGATCACTTTTATATTTTTCAGAAATTGAAGTGAAACCTCTTATATCAGAGAATAGAAATGTCATTTCTTTTCGTTCTCCCCCTAATTTGAGAGATTCACTAGATTTTGCTAATTTTTCTACCATTACCGGCGACATATACTGAGAAAAGGCATTTCTTACCTTGCTTCTTTCTAATTCGGTAAAGAGAAAATTAAAAAAGGTGACTACCAGATAACATAAAAGACAAATCACCAGTGGAGATATAGGATCTATAAGATAACTATAATTATTAAAAATATAGTAACTTCCTAAAATTGAAATACTATTCCCAAAAATAAAGACAGATAAACCTCCTATAGGTCCTAAAGATTGGATAAAAAAAGTAATCAACAGAGCAAGTATAATTCCAGTTATCAGTTCCAAACCAAAAATCCAATCAGGTCTTTTAAGAAATTGTCCAGAAAGAATTTGATCAGTTAAATTAGCAATTATATTAACTCCAGGAACGTTATTTTCTAAAGGCGTGGATCTTAAATCAAATAATCCAGGAGCACTTGTTCCGACAATTAGAATTTTCCCTTCAAAGAAGTCAGCTGAATAATTAGAGCTCAGGACTTCCCAAATTGGAATGGTTTTAATAGGTTTTTTAGAATAATGAATCCATGCAGATCCATCTTCGTTTGTTGGAATGATTAGATTTCCTAATTTAACATGATTTATCCCAGTTTCTTCTCCAAAAGCCGTCTCTCCAGAGGCATTTGATGATTTTATCTGATAAGTAGACGCGCCAATGGCAACTCTTAAAATCTCTAATCCCAAAGAAGGAACTAAAGAATCATTTATATTTTCAAAAAGAGGAAGTCTTCTTATTATTGAGTCATTATTTCCTATACTCATGCTTCCTATGCCTTGGGCAGAATTGTCTAAAATATTCAAATTAGTTTGGATACCTGAATATTTTTGTAGAAATTTTCTAGGATTATCGCCTTGCTCTATTAAGCCAAATTTTGATTTAAATGAATTATCTAAAGAATTACTTGGTATAGATCCTAAAACTACTCTCCCATGATTTTTTATTGACCTAGCAAATATATCGTCATTATCAGGGACTTCATTAAGTATATTTTGAAGAGATGGATTATCTTTATATTGTTTTTTTAGTTCTTTTGAACCTGTTCTATCAAACTCAGCAAAAACAATATCAAAACCTAAAGAAGCAGATAGATATGTTTTGTCTACCAATTTTCCAAGAACACTTCTAGGCCAGGGCCATTGACCTATTTCCTGAAGTGATTTTTCATCAATATCAATAACTATTACAGCATCCGAAGAAATAGACTCTCTTGGAGAAATATTTTGAAAGAAATCAAACGCATTATTTCTAAGATTAGCAAAAGTATTTAGAGGGTCAAAAATTGGAATTAAGCTTACAAATAATGAGAAGGGTATTAAAAGATATTTTCCAATTCTTGAGAAATTCATGCTAAATAAAATTTTATTTTTATCCAATATTAGTCTTATTTTTAATATAATCCTTTTTCAAATTGCCTTTTACATGAAAAACGTTCAGCTTTTGTTTAAAAAAATAAGTCTATTTATATGCCTTATATTAAGTATAAATCTTTTCACTCAAAATGTTCCACCATCAATAAGCGATCCTGAAGAATTAAAAGCAACACAAATAGAAAGAGAAAAGGTATTTGATTCGATAATCGATGATCCTACTAATCTTGAAAATTTATTTAATTATGCAAATTTGTCTATTTTAGTTGGTGATTTAGAGGCTGCGATTGGAGTTTTTGAGCAAATGTTAATCTATAAGCCAGATTTGCCAAGGATAAAGTTAGAATTGGGTGTTTTATATTTTAGATTAGGAGCCTTTGCATCAGCTAAACGGTATTTAGATGATGTTGAAAATTATGATCCGCCTAAAGAAGTTAAAGAAAAAGTAGAAGTATTTTTAGACCAAATAGAAAACGAAACAAAACTATTCAAAACTCAATCAGTTGTTTCTTTTGGAATGGGCATGTCAGGCAATGCAAATGCAGGTCTTGATACAGATGTTGTTACCATAGTTGGAGATTTAGGAGCAATTGACTTGCAGATTTCTAACAAACCAAAATCAGATTTATATTATACAGCTGCATTTTCCTCTCAAATCACACAAGATTTAAGACACCCAAGAGGAGACACTCTCAATTATATCGTTTCTCTATCGAGGCAAACTTATAGAGATTTTTCTAATTTTGATTCATCTACGGGCGTGTTCTCTTTAAATAGAGAGTTTAATATGCTTGATGATGAAAAACTTGGCCTAACAAATCAATCACTTACACCATCATTTACAGCATTTAAAGTTTTTTTACAGGGCTCTGAACTACTTAGGTCTCATCGTGCTGAGGTTGATTGGAAAACAACATTGAGAGATTCCGGATCTTTTGGCTTAAATGTATATCTTGATGAAAGAGACTTTCTTGGTTCGCAGAATAAGACAGGAGATTTTATCGGGGTAGGACTTAGTAGAAGTATAGTTTTCCCTAAGAGCGGTGTTTTCTTAAGTTATAAAACAAATTATGAGCATTTTTATGCAACTTCGCCTATTGAAACTTACATAAAAAGATCCTTCGACTTGAGTACTAGACGAGCGTTAAATTCAACAACTTTTGCAACCACAAACGTTGCTTATTCATATAAGGATTATGAAGAGAAAGACCCTTTTTTGGGATTGAGATCTGATAAATCCTTAAACTTAAGATTTGGTCTAACCAAAATAATTGATTTGTGTTGGAATGCAGATTTTGGAGTAACTTTTTCAAATAATAAAAGTACTGTTGGACTATATTCACGTTCTAATGAGGGCCTAGCTGTAAAATTTAATTATTTATGTACAGATTAAAATGAAGAATCAATATATTTTAAGGGTTCAATGTCCTGATAAATATGGCATTGTTGCAAAAGTATCTTCTACGCTTAATAAAGCAAATCTTTTTATTTTAGATTCTGCTCATTACGGAGATCCTGAAAATAAAATTTTCTTTATGCGAGCAAAATTAATTTACTC
Source organism: uncultured SAR86 cluster bacterium (assembly GCA_902561325.1). Lineage (GTDB taxonomy): Bacteria > Pseudomonadota > Gammaproteobacteria > Magnimaribacterales > AG-339-G14 > MEDG-81. Next base: position 131,513 of record CACEOL010000002.1, read on the forward strand.
AAAAAAAATATTAGACTTAAATAAATTTTCTAAATTTTTTGAAAAAGAGTGTAAAAACTTAAACATGAAATGGTCCATTAAAGAAGAAGGATACAAACCTAATACGGCAATTTTTGTTTCAAAGTATGGACATTGCTTACAAGATTTATTGTATAGAGTTGATTCGGGAATTTTGCCTATGAATATTTCTTGCATTATCTCTAATCATAAAGATCATGAAAAAATAGCAAGTTGGCACGACATTCCTTTCTTTTATATTCCAATAAATAAAAATAATAAAAACAAGTCAGAACAAGAAACGAGAAAAATTATCAAAGAGCTAGATATAGACTTGATGATCCTCGCCAGATACATGCAGATATTATCTAACAAAATGTGTAAAGATTTTTATGGAAAAATAATTAACATTCACCATTCATTTTTACCAAGTTTTAAAGGAGCAAAACCATACCATCAAGCTTACGAAAAAGGAGTAAAAATTTTAGGAGCAACCGCCCACTATGTTTCTTCAGAATTAGATGAAGGTCCGATAATCGATCAAAGCGTTGAAAGAGTAGACCATGCTAAAACTCCAAAAGACCTTGAATTGATAGGAAGAGATCTTGAATCTATTACTTTAGCAAGAGCTGTAAAATATCATATAGAAAGAAGAATATTCATAAATAAAACCAAAACTGTAATTTTTAGCTAGTTATTGAATAGATTTTCTATCTTCCACCTTATCAACTTCTTATGATTTTCTGTAGCTTCGTTATGAGAAGATGAAAAGGTATATGCTTTTATTTTCTCCATAGAAGCTAAACTTGCAGATATTGAAGGGGAATCAAAACTCCCACTTTTAAATATCATTATTAGTCTTTTTAAATAATAGTTCTGAAGATTTTGATCGATACCATTTAATTTCCGAGATTTATTTTCATTAAAAATAGACGATGTTAAATCTCTAAATAATTCGTGTGGCAGATATTTGTTTCCATACAACGATGAATCTGTAAGTCTTTTTAGAACTCTAGAATTGGTAAAGTGTTTTAGTACTTTCTTTTGCCCATTTAAAATCATCTTATGAATTTTTGGGTCTTCAGTTTTTCCAAAAAAATCAAAACTTCTTCTTTCTCGTTGCATTTTGCTTGCAATATTGGAAGGAAGAAAGAATTTATCACTATCAAAATAATATTCTGTAAGGATATTTATAGACTCTTTTTGAATGTCGTACGGCACAACTTCATATGGATTTTGTTTTTGATCCGACATAAAGCCTCTGTTAATATAAATTCCTCCTACTTGGCGTGAAATTATTTCCGCAGAGGTATGAATTTGTCTCAATAGTATCCTGTAGCCTTGATAAATACTTTCCCAACTATCAGAATTAACTTTTAAAGTATCGTAAAGACTGGGTATTAAATTTTGCGATAATATAATTCTATCTTTTGCATATCCAACAGGATTATTTGTCATATCTCCTGTATTAATTCTTGGGTCTATTCCTTTTCCGGGAGATCTCATGTCATCTCCATCGTTACCAAACAAATATTCATCAGAAGAATATTTATCTAGCATATTATTTAATTCTTTTTTTGAAAGTTCTGGAGTATATCCATATTTGATGGCCAAAATATCATACTTGCCCGGTTTTATATCGGCATATTGGCCTTGCTTTACACCAAGAGGAGCTATATTTAAAGCATGATAGTCCATCACAGAAGAACTCAAACCTTCCTTATAGGTTAATTCAGGATTATGTATATCGGAATTATTATGAAGTGTTGAGGCTGCAAAATTATGATTAAGCCCTAATGTATGACCAACTTCATGTAAGATTAGTTGGTATAAGTCTTCCTCATATAATCTGCTTGCATCATTATCATTTAAATCTAATGCTTCACTAGCTAATCTTCCAAATATTCTATTTTCTTGTTTTATTAATGAATTAAGACAAAAATCTTTATTATGAATTTCTTGATTATCAAAAATTTCGGAATATCTCACTCTATTTGTCAGGTAAATCCATTCAAGCATGATATCCGCTCCAAGAATTTCTCCAGTTCTAGGATTAGTAAAACTAGGACCGTATCCGCCAAATGGCGGGTTGGGAGATGAAGTCCATCTAAGAACGTTATACCTTATATCGCCTGCGGTCCAATTCGCATCATCAGGTTGAATTTTAACTTCTATTGCATCGATAAAACCTGCCTCTTCAAAGGCAATATTCCAGGCTAAAACGGCATTTTTTATTATTGGCCTAAGTTCGTAAGGTGTAGTATTTTCTATCCAGAATAAAATAGGTTTTATTGGGACAGATTTTTCTTTATCTTTATCTTTTTTTTCTAGATGCCATTTATTTATCAAATCTTCATAAGGAGTTATGTCGGTTGAAGTTAAATTAGTTTTTCTTTCAGAAAAAAAACCAATTCTTTGATCTTCAATTCGAGTTTCGAAATTATTTTCTGGATAATTAATAAAGCTGAATCTAAGAGATATTGAATTATTTCTAGAATCTTGATTTTCAATAGGTTTATTAGATGAGTTTGAAAAAACAAAGTTAACTTCAAAGTCGGTATTTTCAGGATAATTCAATACCGAGTTGATACTAGATTTATTCTTGGATATTGAACCAATTTTAAAATCATCCTTAGGATTTTCCTTGTAAGGAGCGGCAGTTATTTTAGATAAATTTTCACTTAGCAATAATGAAGTTACATCTATCAAGAATGTATCTTCTGATTCAGATGTTTTTTCAATTTTTAGTGAATCTATTAAGGAGTTAGATATATTTGCATTTTTTGATTTCGACAATGGATTTGTTTCATCAAATACATATGCGGTATTAACTCTATCAATTCTAATTTGATCAAAATACTTTACGAATTTAATGATGCCATTATCTAAATAATTACCTCTCCAAGTTCCAGCTTCTACAATTCCATCTAGTATGTGAGCAAAATAAATAAATTCTTTTTCTAACTGATTTTTTTTTAATAAAAAATAAACCTTTCCATCGTCATCATTTCTATAAATATCAATTAGTCCTGGAAAATGTGTTAAATCATTTAGAAAAGCTTCTAGCCCATCTTCTTTTTCTTCCTTTTTAGTATCTTCATCGGAAAAAATAGATATTGAAAGAAATCCAATAATAGCTATCCTAAAAAGTAATTTGTATAAAATCATAATCGGAAATAAATTATCTTAGGTTAATGAAAAACAATCAATCGGAAAGAAAAAAAAGTTCTATGCCCTTAAGGATTAACAGAAAGAGTTTCCTGGGAGTGCTAAGCATAATTTCTCAAGAATTGATTGAAGCTATATCTACAAAATTTAAAATCAAGAAACCAAAAGAAGAAGAAGTTCTATCTGATGTGAGGTTAAAGGCTGAGATAAATAATCCTAATTCTGTTCTAAGCGTAATTGATAACTATGCATATAAAAAAACTTTTCTTATGAATATTGGAGATGAAAAAGGACTTCTATTAGAAAATGCAATTAGTGAATCAAAGGCAAAAAATATACTTGAGTTGGGAGTTTATTTAGGGTACTCGACTATTAGAATTTTAAAAAACTTAAATGAAAATTCTAAGCTCACCTCAATAGAATCAAATAACAAATTTGCTGAAATTTCATCTGAAATCATAAGTATCGCTGGATTATCAGATAAACATAATTTAATAATAGGAAGATCAAGCGAAATAATTCCAAATCTAAATGAAAAATTTGATTTCATTTTTATAGATCATTGGAAAGATTTATATCTAAAAGATTTAAAATCTTTAGAAGAAAATGATTTAATCGAACGCAATGCTTGGATTTTTGCAGATAACGTAATTCTATTTAATCTTGAAGATTATTTAGATTATGTAAGGTCGTCTCCAAAATACACAAGTAAATTCATTCCTGCTAAAAGAGAATATTCAAAATCACATCCTGACGGCGTGGAAATATCAATTTTTACAAATGAAGTTTAATACTCTTGATTTGCATGGGGTTAAACATGCAGATGTAAAAATTGAAGTAGAAAATTATCTTTATTTAAATCAAGAGGATTGTCCGATATTAATTATCTGTGGAAACAGTCAAAAAATGATATCTTTAGTTGAAGAAGTTCTTGTCGAAATTAAATCAAGTTTTGAATTAGGTTCAGGCAATAATTATGGGACTATTATGGTGAGGTCAGTTTAAAAATGAGTAATTTTTCTTTGGTTTTAAAAAATTGTAATTTAGTGAATGAAGATTCTATTGAGCCGGTTGATATAGGTATTAAAGGCGACAGAATAGAAAAAATAGCTTCCCAAATTACTTCAGAATCTAATGAAATTATTGATCTTGAAGGTAATTACTTAGCGCCTGGAATAATCGATGATCAAGTCCACTTTAGAGATCCAGGACTAACTGAAAAGGGGGATATACGTTCTGAATCTTTGGCAGCAGTATTTTCAGGAGTTACTTCTACCTTTGATATGCCAAATGTCGATCCCAACACAACTACTATTGATTTATTAAATGATAGGAATTTGCTTGGAGCAAATAAATCCTGGACTAATTATTCTTATTATTTTGGAGCTACTGAAACTAATTTAGAAGAAATAAAAAAACTAAATCCCAAAGAAACTTGCGGCTTAAAAGTTTTTATGGGTACTTCTACTGGAACTTTATTGGTAGAAGACGATTTTGCTTTAGAGCAAATCTTTGAATTTTGTCCCGTAACAATTGTTACTCACTGTGAAGATAACGAAACTATTAAAAATAATACAGTTAAAGTTAATTTACAAAATCAGACTTTAGATGCAAGTTTTCATCCTATCATTAGAGACGATGAATGTTGTTACAAATCATCATCTAAAGTTATTGATTTAGCCAAAAAATATTCATCAGATTTGCATGTACTTCATTTAACTACTAAAAAAGAAATTGAGCTTTTTGAAAATATAGATTTAAAAAATAAAAAAATAACCTGTGAAGTTTGTGTTCATCATCTGTGGTTTGATGAAAGAGATTATGAAAAGCTAGGAAATTTTATTGTTTGTAATCCCGCTATAAAAAAAGTATCTGATAAAGATGCTCTTAGAAAAGGTCTTAAAGATGGCTTTATAGATTATGTAGCCACTGATCATGCTCCTCATTCCTTTGAAGATAAAAAACTCCCGTATGGAAAAGCTCCAGCAGGCATACCTTTGATTGAGCATTCTTTCCATATGATGATAGAGCTTTATAAACAAGGACATTATTCTCTTGGCGAAGTTATTTCATACATGAGTCACAAGGTAGCCGATAGATTTTCTATTCAGGATAGAGGATATATAAGGGAGGGTTACAAGGCAGACTTTATGATGTTTGACCTTGATAAAACAACATCTGTATCAAACAAGACTGAAAAAACTAAATGTGGATGGACTCCTTTTGATGGATGTACATTCAATTCATCTGTCTTGGGAACAATCATAAATGGAAAACCTATTGTGGTTAATGGAAAACTCACAGCAGAGAATTCTTCTGCAGAACAAATATCATTTAATAGATAATGAATAATTCAGAATATTTTTCTTATGATGCTCTTGGATTAGCTGAGCTAATAAGGACAAAGCAAATATCATCTTCGGAGCTTTTAGAAGTAGCAATAGGATTGACAGAAAAATTAGACCCCAAATTAAACGCTATTCCAATTAAACATTTTGACCTAGCAAGACAAAATTTAAAAAATCAAAATAATGCAGGTATATTTAATGGCGTTCCATTTTTACTGAAGGATCTTAATAATTATCTAGAAGGAACCGTAACCTCAGGCGGTTCAAGAGTTTTAGAAAATATCAATGCAGATCATTCGAGTGAATTGGTAAAAAGGACATTAGATTCAGGATTAAATATTTTTGGTAAAACTAATTCTCCAGAACTTGGCTTAACTGTTACTACAGAACCAGTGTTGTACGGACCAACTAGAAATCCTTGGAATTTAGATAGATCTTCAGGAGGATCCAGCGGCGGAGCCTCATCTGCTGTTGCTTCAGGGATTGTTCCAATGGCTCAAGCAAGTGATGGAGGCGGCTCTATCAGAATTCCTGCTTCTTGTTGTGGACTTTTTGGTCTTAAACCTACAAGAGCCAGAACACCTTTAGGTCCAGTATCTCTTGAAGGATGGGGAGGACAGTCAATTTTTCATTGTGTTTCTGTTTCTGTAAGAGATTCTGCTGCTCTTTTGGATGTTACTTCAGGTCATGAAAAGGGAGCTCCATATAGAACTGCCTATCAAGAAAAAAAATTTTTAGAGCAAATTAATATCGATCCAGGAAATCTTAAAATTGGCTATTTAGAAGATTCAAGTATTTCTATCGACGAGGACGTCAAAGAAGTAATGAACTCAACAATAAACTTATGTCAAAAATTAGGACATTCAGTTGAGAGTACAAAAATTAACTTTTCTTCTGAAGAAATTTCTTTAGCTATCGTTACAATTATCTCCTCTAATGTAGCTTATGCGGTTAAATCACAGTCTGAACAAACAGGAAGAAAAATTTCAAATGAATTCTTTGAAAACGTAACTCTTCAAATGGCAGAAAATGGAAACAATTTTTCCGCCAGTGATTATATTAATGCAATTAAAGTAAATCATAGATTAGGGCAAGAATTAGAAAAAATGTTTGATCAATATGACGTACTTTTATCGCCAGTTTTGGCATTACCTCCAGTAAAAATTGGCACTATAGATATGAACACTAATGATATGAAAACATACATAGAAAGACTCACGGAGTACTCTCCATTTACAGGGATATTCAATCAGTCTGGACAACCTTCCATGTCTGTTCCCTTATTTAGAACAAAAGATAATTTACCAGTGGGATCTATGTTTTCCGCATCTTTTGGAAACGAAAATTTATTATTTTCTTTAGCAGGTCAATTAGAGCGGGCACAACCATGGGCTGAATCTCTTAATGATATGAGAAAAAAATTGTTGAAAACTATTTAGATTCTAGATAGCTAGCTCTACTTTCTTCTTCTATTTCTTTTCTGAAATCTGATTCTTGAATGAAGTATCCGAGAAGGCCAAGAAGAAATGTCAATCCGGCAATGAGAAGAAAAAAAACGATTAAATTTTTGGTGATTTCAGAGTCTTTCATCCTGATATAATACATAATAATCCCTTCCGCAAAGAATGATTGTCACAAAAAGATATACCTTTAGAGAAAAATTTTCTTGGTCTCTGTATGATTGGGCAAATTCTGTTTTTGCCACTACTGTCTTGGCAGGTTTTTTTCCTCTTTTTTTTAAATCCTATTGGGCAGGAGACCTTGATGATGCTACCTCAACTGCTTTGCTGGGAACTGCAAGCTCTCTAGCAGGGCTAATTATTGTTTTGATTGCGCCCTTACTAGGAGCAATGGCTGATTTATCTCGAAAGAAAAAGCTTTTTTTATCAATTTTTGCTTTGTTAGGAATTATTTCAACAAGTTTTCTTTTTTTTATTTCTTATGGATTCTGGCAATGGAGTTTAGTAATTTTTGGCTTATCGGTTATTGGTTTTTCTGGAGCTAATATTTTTTATGATTCTCTTTTAATAGATGTTTCCTCTAATGATGATAGGAATTACGTCTCCTCAATGGGATATGCCTTAGGATACTTAGGGGGAGGAATCTTATTTTTAATTAATGTTTCTATGTATTTGTACCCTTCATTTTTTAATTTAAATTCTCAAACTGAAGGAATTTTGTATTCTTTCCTGTCTGTTGCTGTCTGGTGGTTTGTATTCTCAATTCCTTTATTTTTATTTGTTAAACAACAAAAATTCGAGCAAATAACAGATTTTAAAAATCCCTTTAAAGAATCTTTTTTAAGGGTTTTTAATACCTTTAAAGAAATTAAGAAATACAAGGCTGTATTAATATTTTTAATTGCATATTGGTTTTATATTGATGCTATAGATACTATTGTGAGAATGGCTGTTGCATATGGAACAGACTTGGGTTTTGATTCTTCAAAATTAATAACTGCCTTAATTTTTACTCAATTTGTTGGCTTTCCTGCAACCTTTGGATATGGGTATTTAGCTGAAAAATTTGGATTGTTTAATATGCTAGTAGTTGGAATTTTGATTTATATTTTTATTTGTATCTACAGTTTATTTATTACGAGTGCTACGGATTTTTTTATTCTTGCTGGTCTTGTTGGATTAGTACAAGGAGGTGTTCAATCTGTAAGTAGGACAATATTTAGCAGATTAATACCTCAAGAAAAGGCAACTGAATTTTTTGGCTTTTACAATTTAATTGGAAAGTCTGCTGTTGTAGTTGGGCCAGCTCTAGTAGGCTGGATGGCTTATATATTCAATAACCCTAAAGCTGGAATTATAAGTTTATTAATTCTATTCATTCCTGGAATCTTAATTTTATTTTATGTGCCTAGAGCAAGTTTAGTCAGAGATTAGATCTCTTTCTTTCATTACTTTCATAAGCAATTCTGGCTCATCAGTAACAATCCCATCAACTCCAACATCTATTAAGTTATTAATTGTATCTCTATCATTTACTGTCCATACGTGAACAAGTAAGTTATTTTTATTTGCTTTTTGAATTAAATTTCTTGTTAATACTTTGATTCCTTTCCATCTAAGAGGGATTTGTATAATTTTGATGCCTTTATTATAGAGTTTAAAAAACTTAAATAGAGCTACATCTTTCATGCCCATTGAAACGATTGCATTTTGATTATGATGCAATACTTTTTTAGTGTGACCTGAATGAAAGGAAGCAAAACAAACTCTTTCGAATGCATTTAATTCCGCAACAACTTTAATACTATCTTGAACTACGTCTTTAACTTTTAAATCGATATTAAAATATGTATCAGGAAATTTCTTCAAAGCATCCTCAAGAGTAAGTAAGCTACAATTTTTTTCTTTAAACAAATTATCTATTTCCTTGAATGTAAGATCTCTTACCTGCAAGTCAAGCTCAAATAACCTCTTTAAATCTGCATCATGAAAAGCTATAACTTTTCTATCTAGAGTCATTCTTAAATCAGTTTCTATGTATTTATAACCCATTTGAATGACAGAATTAAAAGCTTCGAAACTATTTTCAATAAATTTTTTAGAATTACCCCTATGAGATAAACCAATAAAAAGATCTTTTTGAAAACTATTTTTCATATAGAAAAAAATGATATTAGGATTTAATATGAATAGGTGAATTATTTTTTATTTTCTGTTTTTTTAATTCTAGTTATCATCTTTGTTCCATATATCTATTCGTCAATTAAATTAAAAAATCCATCTAAAATTGTTAAACCTGAGTATGGAAAATTTGCAGAATTAAAAAATGGGAATATTTTTTATCAAGAATTTACTTCGAGTAATCCAATAGGACAGATTGTTGTTTTGGTGCATGGTTTTTCTACTCCGAGTATTGTTTGGAAGGGAATTATCCCTTATTTGACTGATGCCGGGTATGACGTTGTCGCCTATGATCATTATGGAAGAGGTTATTCGTCAAGACCAAAAGTTGATTACACAAAAGATTTTTATATCTCAACACTTTTAGAATTAATTGATTATCTAAAAATAGAACAGAAAGTTCATCTCGTTGGTTATTCTATGGGAGGTCCAATTGTTGGATATTTTGCTAATGAAAATCCAGACAAAGTAAGGTCTGTTAATTTTATAGCTCCTGCTGGATATATGTTTAAAAGAAAATCTCAATCAAATTTTTATCTTAAGATTCTAAATTTTTCATTTGTTAGCAAATATATTTCTATTGTATTTCCATCTTTAATGTATGGGGGTAATTCATCTATCGAACTTTCAACTGAAGAAGATGAGAATAGGTTATCTCAAAATGAATTACATAAGGTTTACAAAGAACAGATGAAGTATGAGGGATTTACAAGATCTCTTATTTCAACAGCAAGTAATTTTAATTTATTTAATACTCAAAAGATGTATCAAGAATTAGGAATGAAAAAGATAGATGCTTCTGTTATATGGGGCGATGAAGATGAGATTGTACCTTTTGATGGTTTGAGTTATCTAAAATCAGATTATCCAGAGATAAACTATAAAGTAGTTGAGAAAGGTCATCATGATTTAACTTATGCATTGCCAAGCATAGTTGGTAAATTTTTATCTCAACAATTACAAAGTTTTTCAAACAGTGAATAAAAAAATAGGGATTACGGAGGTTGTTCTTAGAGATGGAAATCAATCACTGCTTTCTACACGCCTAAAGATAGAAGACATAATTCCTATTGCTTCTAAATTGGACGATATAGGTTATTCCTCAATTGAGAGCTGGGGAGGGGCAATTTTTGATTCTTGTGTACGTTATTTGGATGAGGATCCTTGGGAAAGATTGAGAGAATTAAAAAAAGCTATGCCAAAAACAAAACAACAAATGCTTTTAAGGGGCCAAAATTTGGTTGGTTATAAACATTATAGTGATGAGATAGTCTCTAAATTTATTGAAAAGTCTATTCTTAATGGAATTGATATTTTTAGAATTTTTGATGCACTGAATGATCTGAGAAATATAAAACATAGCGTAGAAATAGTTAAAAAGAATGGCAAGCATGCGCAGGGGACAATTGCTTATACAATAAGTCCAGTTCACACACTTCAAACTTGGCTTGATTTAGCTAAAGAAATTGAAGATTTAGATTGCAATTCTCTGTGTATAAAAGATATGTCGGGAATATTAAGCCCTGAATTTGCTTATGATTTAATTTCTAAATTAAAAACAGAAATATCAATTCCCGTTCATCTTCATACTCATGCTACAACCGGCATGTCTAATTTAACAAATATGAGAGCAGTTGAAGCAGGAGTTGATAATATCGATACCTCTATTTCATCAATGAGTATGGGTTATGGACATTCCGCTACAGAGACCATGATTTATTTACTAAATGAAAGAAATATAGATGTGGATATTAATTTGAATGACTTGTTAAAAATCTCAGAATATTTCAAAACCATAAGAGATAAATACAGAGAATTTGAAGGAAGTATGAAAGGCGTTGACTTACAAATGCTTATCAATCAAGTTCCAGGAGGAATGCTATCCAATTTAGAAACTCAATTAAAAAATCTTGGTAAGGAGGAGCTTCTAGATGACGTTGTATCTGAGATTTATGAAGTTCGAAAAGATGTTGGCTTTGTTCCATTGGTAACACCAGCATCACAAATCATAGGTGCACAGGCTCTTTCTAATATCCTTAATGAAAAATATGAAACATTATCGATAGAAATAATTGATCTTATTCTGGGTTATTATGGAAAACTTCCAGGGGAAATAAATACAAATTTATTTAAAAAAGCTTTAGAACAAAAAAACAATATTAATGAACGTCCTGCAGATTTACTTAAAGATAGGTTTGAAGACTTTAAAGAAAATCTCAAACAGTACTGTAATAAATTGAAAATTAGAGATTTAAGTAATATTGAAGAAAATATCCTTACATTTATTCTAATACCTTATGGAAGTGAAAAAATTTTTAAAAAGATGTCTTCTTAGAAATTGAGAATACTATTCCGTCATCATCTAAATCCCTAGAAGCTTTTGCATTATAAAAATAATAATCAAGCGATATTGAAAAACCTTTCTGTAAAGTATTTATTCCTAAAGCATAATTTGAACCATTAGAAAAATTATCATTTTTATATGAATCAAAATCACCATAAGACAAATAAAGTGAAATATCTTGAAAATCATAGTTATATGAAATTTCATAATAATCAGGAAAACTATCCAAGCCTATAAAATAAGATATTTCAAAATTAAAAAAAGAAATATTTGTTTTTATTTCATCATAATTATCGATTTTAGAATTTGGATAATTCGTTCCTACATAGTTCACAGAAAGATAAATCTCTTTATTTAAATTTTTTTCATATCCAAATTCGTATCCTATTTCTCTATTTGGATAGGAGGAATTTCCTGAACAGCAATTTTCAATCCATGCACCAGAAAAAAATCCATTATCTAAGGAAAAATAAATATTAGCTCCTACTGTTGGCTTTCCATTATTTTGTGTAATACCTCTCCAAATTGAATCGCTATTTAGCGAGAATTCAATTTCACTTTCAGAAGTCAATAAATTTGAAAAGATTAATAAGATTAAAAGATGAAAGATTTTCATAAAAAAAAGCCTCTCACAGAGAGAGGCTTTAATTTTAACTTAAAAAAGTTCTTAAAATGACCTACCAATTGATACATAAGCACCATCGTCATCAGACATAGATCCAGCAGTATCAGCTTCAAAGTCATAGTAATAGAAGCCAATGGTGAAATCACCAACGCCCCAATCGTATCCTACAAGTGTGTTGTCACCAGTATCTTCGTATGAACCATGTGAAATACTAAAAGAACCAGGTCCAGCTTCAGTAGAATATCCAATTTCACTATAAGAAGGTCCGTTGTTTTGACCATCAGAGTAAAGAATACTTAACCCATAAATATCAAAGCCAACATACGCTTCTTCAAAGTCAAGCGCATCATTACCAGGATAAATTACAGAAATATAACCTACGTTATAAGTCATGTTTTCTGCCATTTCTCCAGAGAAACCAAGGTATACATCTAATTCCATAGAAGCAGTGCCTGCACTAGCATTAGATGCCCAGGTTCCTAAGTAGAAGCCCATATCTGTAGAAAGATCAAATCCTCCGCTAACTGCTATGTCACCGGACGTTTGAGTCATTCCACGCCAAATGTAGTCACTACTTAAGCCTACATTTCCAGAAATTTCTACTGCGGATGCATAAGAACTCAAGACTAAAAACATGCTTGTTAAAGCTATTTTTATTGTTTTCATATCATCTCCGTTTATAAATTTATAAAAGATAAACGCATTAAACATCAAAAAAAAGGCTGTTAAAAGAACTTTTTAAGTTTTTTTATTAAAAAAAACACAAAAGAAAATAAAAAACAAACAAACCTCTTAAAATAATTCAGACTTTAAGAGGTTTGTAAACTAAATAAGTAAGTTCTAAGAAAGGGGAATAAAACTTACTATTCAGTTTTTTTGGGACCCCCCAGTAAGCAACTGGGAGGATTTAAATATTTATTTAATTAGTAACTAATTGTGAAATACCCACCATCTTCGTCAGATGCAGAGGTAGTATCATGATTAAAGTCTGAGTAATAAAAACCTAAAGTAAAGTCACCAACAGTCCAATCATAACCAACTAAATAGTTAGTTCCTGTATTTTCATAATCTCCATAAGAAATTGAGAAACTACCAGGACCAGCATCAACTGAATAACCAATCTCAGCATAATTATTTGCAGGACCTTCTCCCGCAGCATACATCACATATACACCATAAAAATCAAAAGATATGTAAGCCTCTTCAAAATCCCAAGAATCAACACCAGGATATGTATAAGCTATATAACCAACATCGTATCCAGCATTTTCACCTAAGGAACCCGCGTACCCTAGATATCCATCAAGTTCTAAAGAACCTGTAGCTGAACCATCTGAAGCTAAAACATTTGCTGCCCATGCACCAAAGTAAAAACCACTATCATCTTCTAGGTCAAAACCACCACTTACAGAGGGGTCACCTGCATTTTGTGTCATTCCTCTCCAAACATAATCAGTTGTTAATGCAATATTTCCAGATAAGGAAACTTCTGCAAAACTAAAACTGCTTAATGAAAGAAATAAAGTAAAAAACATTTTTTTTAAAATATTCATGAATACTCCTTTTTAAAAATTCAAAAAAATAATTATACAAGTGCAAAAATTAGGGATTTCAGTCAGTACTTTCCTTCAAAAGCTTGCTTTTTGGTACATAAGAGTGCTTTTTATAAAAAAAAAGAATAATTGATGATAATTTTCAGTGCAATATTGTTGATAGTTTTTTTAATAATTCATAAAACCTTTTTAAGAGGTTCCGTCTATGTTTAAATAAGTTTTTTGATATGGATTATCGAGCTCTAATTACATCTGAAGATAATAAAACTTTTATCAATTCAATTGAAAAAAGAAATATTACAGATCTTCCCAACAATGACACACTAATTAAGGTTAAATATTCTTCTTTAAATTATAAAGATGCACTTTCTGCTTCTGGAAATAAAGGGGTGACTAGAAATTATCCACATACTCCAGGAATTGATGCAGCAGGTATCATTGAAGAAACTTCAGGAAATGTATTTAAACCAGGAGATGAAGTCATCGTTACTGGTTATGACATGGGTATGAATACTTTTGGAGGTTTTGGAGAGTATATAAAAGTTCCTCAAGAATGGATTGTTAAAAAACCTGATAATCTTTCTCTTTCTGAATCAATGGCTTTTGGAACAGCAGGTTTAACAGCTGGTTTATGCTTAAGAAAACTTTTAGCTCATGGATTAAAGCCTGAGGATGGAGATGTTTTTGTTTCCGGGGTTACGGGCGGAGTAGGAATTATTGCTTTGATGCTTTTTAAAAAATTAGGTTTCAATGTGACAGCAATAACTGGAAAACTAGATCAGGAAGAATTTTTAAAAAACTTAGGTGCAAATCAAGTAATTGACAGAAATACTTTAGATTTAGATTTAATTTCTCCTTTGCAAAAACCTATATATTCTGGCGGAATTGATGCCGTAGGTGGAAAAATCCTTGCAAATTTAATTTGCTCTACATCTCAAAGAGCGGCAATTGCATGTTGTGGAATGGTAGGCGGACTATCTTTAGATACAAGTATATTTCCTTTTATTCTTAGAGGTTTAAGCCTTTTCGGTATAGACTCTGCAGAATCTTTAATAGATGTTAAAAAAGAAATATGGAGTAACTTTTCATCTTCATGGAAATTAGAAAATATTGATGAAAACATAAAAAATATTTCTTTGGACGAACTTCCGAACGAAATAGAGAAAATTTTAAAGGGAAACCAAATTGGCAGAGTGAGGATTGTGTATGACTGAAAATAATTTCAACGAAAAAATAGCTAATGAAGATAGCAAGTTAGATTCACTTATGTCTATTTTGATTATTCTTGCAATAACAGGAATTATAGTCTTTTGGGTGGCTACACAGTAATGTCTGTTTCAGAGCTTTTCAAAGAAACTAGATTGCCGGTGTTGGCTGCACCTCTTTTTATTATTTCTTATCCAGAACTTGTAATTGCCCAATGCAAAGCTGGTGTAATAGGTTCATTTCCTGCTTTAAATGCACGGCCGGCTGAAGAACTTGAAAAATGGATTATTAAAATATCATCAGAATTAGAACAATTCAAAAAAGATAATCCAAATGAAATTGTTTCTCCATTTGCTGTAAACCAAATATGTCATAGTTCTAATGATAGGCTTGAGCATGATGTAGATGTTTGTGTTAAACATAAAGTGCCAATGGTTATAACTAGTCTAAGAGCTCCCAAATTTGTTGTTGATTCTATTCATAGTTACGGAGGCGTTGTGATGCATGATGTTATAAACGTTAGGCACGCAAAGAAAGCAGTAGATGAGGGCGCGGATGGATTAATTTTAGTCTGTGCTGGAGCCGGTGGTCATGCCGGAACATTAAGTCCGTTTGCATTAGTAAGAGAAGTAAGAGAATTTTTTGATGGACCAATTGCTTTATCTGGAAGTATCTCTGAAGGTTCTTCAGTTTTATCTGCTCAAGCTTTAGGTGCAGATTATGCATACATTGGAACAAGATTTATTGCTACAAAGGAAGCTAATGCTTCTCCCGGGTATAAGCAAATGATAGTTGATAGTGCTGCTAACGACATCATGTATAGCCCAACTTTTACTGGTGTTAATGGAAACTATTTAAAGCCTAGCGTAGTAAATGCTGGATTGGATCCAGATAATCTTCCTCATGCGGATAAGAACGATATGAATTTTGGTAGTTCAGGCCTTTCAGGAGATAATTCAAAAAAAGCTTGGAAAGATATTTGGGGATCGGGTCAAGGAATTGGATCTATAAAAGAAATAACCTCTGTAAAGGATACTGTTGATAAATTAGTTTCTGAATATCAATCATCAAAAGAAAGACTGAATAAAATTAGCTAATTTAATCTTTAAAAAATTCTCTGGATAAGAGAAATTGATCGTAGTCCATATGCATGATAGATTGATCGCTTTGATAGGTTAGAGCATTAACACTTCTCTTTATCATTTGTGCAGGTAATGCAGGCTTTGAGGCATATTTTTTAGCAAACTCAGTAGTCTTTTTTTCTAAATCCTCATCTTTAAGGAGCTCATCTATAAAACCCCAATTAAAAAGGGTATCAGCATTCTCAATATCACCACTTATTACCATTCTTTTTGTTTTTGAGGGGCCTATAAGCCTTAAAAGCAATGGGAGACCAAACCAATTAAGATTCATTCCTAGGTCTATTTCAGGATAGGCAACTAAAGTGGTTTTGGAGGCAACCCTAAAATCACAGGCTGATGCAATACATGCTGCCCCTCCTAAACAGTATCCTCTCAAAGAAGCTATTGTAATTTGATTTAATTTTAAAATTGATTCTATAGCTTCTTTTCCTAAATTTGATTTCCAAATTTCTAATTTAGATAATTTATTTTGACTTTCTTTAATATCTGCGCCTGCAGAGAAATCTTTTCCTTCAGACCTATATACAACAACTTTTATCTTTGAATCACTTTCAAGCTCATAATTTACAGAAATTAATTCTTTGAGTGTTTGTCTATTGAGTGCATTTAATGATTTAGTTCTTGAAAATGAGACATAAGCAATTTTATTTCTTTTTTCCAGTTTAAGAAATTTCATGTATCTAATTAAGTGATTAAAAATTTAAAAGTTTTCTTCAAGATATTTTTGAGCATCAAGTGCTGCCATACAACCGGACCCCGCTGAAGTAACAGCTTGACGATAAACTGAATCTGCTACGTCTCCTGAAGCAAATACTCCCTCAACACTAGTTTGTGTTGCATTTCCACTTAAACCTGAATTGATAGTTATGTACCCATTTTTCATGTCTAGCTGAGAATTAAAAATATCTGTATTTGGTTTATGTCCAATAGCAATAAAAACTCCTTCTAATTTTATTTCTTTTCCAGAATCAAGAGATATGCCTGATACTAAATTTTCGTCTCCTAATACTTCTTTAAGTTGAGAGTTCCAATGAATCTCAATTTTCCCATCTTTTTCTTTTTCAAAAATTCTATCTTGGAGGATTTGTTCTGCCCTTAATTTATCTCTTCTGTGGATAAGATGAACTTTTGAGCAAATATTCGATAAATATAAAGCTTCTTCGGCAGCAGTATTTCCTCCACCAATAACACAAACTTCTTTATCTTTATAAAAAAATCCATCACAAGTTGCACAGGCGCTTACTCCTCTTCCTAAATATTTTTGCTCAGAATCTAAACCTAAATATAGTGCCGATGCTCCTGTAGCAATAATAAGAGAATTAGTAAGATATTCATTATTGCCTTTTAATTTAAAAGGCTTAGATGACAAAGATACCTCATCGATATGATCGTTTATTATTTTTACCCCAAAAGTTTCTGCATGAGTTTTCATTCTTTCCATTAAATCAGGACCCATCAATCCATGAGCGTCACCAGGCCAATTTTCTACTTCTGTAGTTGTAGTAAGTTGACCGCCAATTTCTAATCCTGTTATCAATACTGGGTTAAGTCCTGCTCTAGCTGCATAAATTCCTGCACTATATCCAGCTGGTCCGGACCCAAGAATTATTAAATTATTTGTATCTGTCATCGTTGTAGAAGTTATAATGGGCTCATTATACAAAGATAACGTGGCAGACAAACGAGTATCTTCATCATTTTTTAACCTCATTAAATCATTGAGCATTTCTTCTTCCGCCAAAAGAATAGTTGCAGACATTTCAGTCTTATTTTTATTATTAATAGGAATTATTTTTCTTATATCTTTATGGACTTTTAACCCTTCAGATCAAAAAGAATTTGAAATAGTTTCTTCAGGTAATTTCACTAACAGCATAGGTTTAATTGGAGCTTATTTATCTTTTATTGGCTATTGGCTGTTAGGAATTACAGCTTGGCTGATATTAATCCCATGTTTTTGGATTCCGTTAAAATATCTTTTTAGCGAAAGAAATGAAGAGACTAGCTTTAATTTAAAAAAGATTTTATTTTTTTCAACTGGTTTTATTCTTACTTCTTTTTCCTTGGCAACACTAATTTCAATTCATATTAATCCTTATAATAATTTTTACCCAGAGAGTTCATCTGGATTTATAGGACTATCTATTAAAAACTTTTTAATCCCATATTTGTCAACAATTGGATCAACAATAGTGACTATCTTTTTTCTTTTAGTTAGTTTTACTTTGGCAGTAAATTTATCTTGGAAGAATCTAATATCAAATCTTCAAGATGTATTTTTAAATCTTTCTTATTATCTATCTAAGTTTTTAACAGATGGGTTTAATTATTTTAAGAAAAAAAACAAAGATAGACTCGATAAAAAGAATAGACAATCTTTTTTAGATGAGCATAAAAAGAAAATGAGCAAAATGCCAAAGACAGAGGTTAAAGAAGTTATTAAAGAAGTTCCTCAAGGAAAAAAAGTTCACTTAGAGAAACAAAAAGAATTATTTGAAAAATCTCTTCCTGGAGAAATGCCTAAGATATCTTTACTGCAAGAAAAGATTTCCGAGTCAAAAGAGTTTACCTCTCAGCAAGCTTATGAGTTGGATATTCTTAAGAACGCGTTAATTACTAAGCTTGCGGAATTTAAAATAACTGGCCCGGAAAATGAATATGCAGTAGTTAAAGAAACTATGCGAGGACCCGTGGTAACTAGATTTGAAGTGGAATTACCCAAAGGAATTAAAGTCTCTCAAGTTTCTAGCTTAAATAAAGATTTAGCTAGATCTCTTGGAGTTGGTAGTTTAAGAATAGTTGAGGTAATTCAGGGCAGAGAAACTATTGGAATTGAGATTCCAAATGCAGATAGAGAAGATGTTTTGCTAGGGGAAGTTATTGCTTCTAAGGTATTTGAAGAATCTAAAAGCCCTATTACTTTAGCTTACGGTAAAGATATTGAGGGAAAACCAATATTAGAAGATCTAGCTAGCTTACCCCATTTGTTAATTGCAGGAACTACCGGTTCTGGTAAATCAGTTGCCCTAAATTCAATGCTAATGAGTATCCTTTATAAGGCCACCCCAAAGGATGTCAAATTAGTTTTAATTGATCCAAAAATGCTCGAATTGTCAGTCTATGAGGACCTACCGCATCTTTTAACACCCGTAATAACTGACATGTCAGAGGCTGCTCATGGTTTAAGATGGTGTGTAAATGAAATGGAAAGAAGATATAAATTAATGGCAGCTTTATCAGTCAGAAACCTGAATGGTTTTAATGCAAAAGTTTCCCAAGCCATAAAAAGCGGCAATGCCTTAAAAGACCCTCTTTGGAAACCTAAAGATGGCGAAGAAGTTATTGAATCGGAAATTCCTTTATTATCGGAATTACCTCTCATAGTAATTGCTGTAGACGAGTTAGCTGATCTTATGATGGTTGTAGGAAAGAAAGTCGAACACCTAATTGCTAGGCTAGCACAAAAGGCAAGAGCTGCAGGTATTCATATGTTACTTGCAACTCAAAGACCATCTGTTGATGTAATTACAGGCCTTATAAAAGCAAATATTTCAGCAAGAATGGCATTCAATGTTGCTTCATCTATGGATTCGAGAGTTGTCTTAGATCAAGTGGGTGCAGAACAGCTTCTTGGAAAAGGAGACATGCTCTATGTTGGTTCTGGAACTTCTATTCCATTAAGGGTGCATGGTGCATATGTTGGCGAAGAAGAAATCCTAAGAGTGGTTGAAGATTGGAAAAATAAAGAGGATGTAAATTATCTTGATGAAGTAACTAAAGCTCCTGAAGCATTAGATGTAAATTCTGGAGGAGAAGGAGATTCCGAAAAGGATGAGTTTTATGATCAAGCCGTTGCTTTTATTCTTGAAACTAGAAGGGCATCCATATCTGCTGTACAAAGAAAATTCAGAATAGGTTACAACAGGGCAGCTAGATTGATAGAGGCTATGGAAGATGCGGGTTTGGTAAGCGAAATGAATTCTAATGGTAACAGAGAGGTCTTAGCGCCAAACGCAAATGCTGAATAAGCTTTTCTTAGTATTTTTATTTCTTCCATTTCTTGTTTTTACTTGCCCAGAACTTAATAATCTTAATATTTATGGTCAATCTACCAAGACAATATCATTAGATTATGTTCAATCTTTTGAAGGTAAAAATAAATCTAATATCAAAGGACAAGTTTTTTTTGAGAAACCAAATTTCTTTAAAATAGTAACTTCAAAACCTTCTAAAACTGAGTTGATTGTAAATAATCAAGATGTTTATAGGACAGATTATGAACTCAATGAAACAATCAAATACAAACTAAAAAATATTGAATCGCAAATTCCTGCTTTATTGTTATTAAAGTCTAAAAAAAAGCTTTGTAATTTTTTAAAAAATTCTGAACGGTCTGAATTCATATCTGATGTGAATTTAATCAGTAAAAATAAAATTTTAAAAACGATTTCATACAAAGATCAGTTTGGAGTAAATACACAAATAAATTTCATTAATATTAATTTAAATGAAGAGCTAGATAAGAAAATATTTGACTATAATAAGAAAACTACTCTCTTAATTCTCAACTAATATGCTTGATATTAATCTCTTAAGAAACAACCTTGAAGAAATACGGAAAAATCTCCAAAGAAGAGGTTTTGACTTAGACGTAAAGTTATTCGAAAGTCTAGATTCAGAAAGAAAAAGACTTCAAGTAGAAACAGAATCTCTTCAAGAAAAATCTAATATTGTTGCCAAGGAAATTGCTCAAGAAAAAAATAAAAATACTAAGAATCAAAATCTCGAAGATGCAAAAAAAAATTCAAATGATTTAAAAAAAATTAAAACAAAGCTTGATAAAGCTTTAATAGATTTAAATAACTTTCTACTGGAAATACCCAACGTCTTATCAAAAGACGTTCCAGAAGGTAATTCTGAAGAAAATAACAAAGTCATATACGAAAAAGGAACTATTCCAGAATTTTCTTTCAAAATTAAAGATCATCAGGAGCTGGGAGAACTATCTAATGGAATAAATTTTGAAGAATCTGTAACCATTGCAAAATCTAGATTTGTAGTTATGAGAAAAGAAATGGCTAAATTACATAGAGCACTAGCTCAATACATGCTGGATACTCATGTAGAAAATGGCTATGAAGAAATTTATGTGCCATATCTTGTAAACAAAAATTCATTAGAAGGAACAGGACAGTTACCAAAATTTGAAGAGGATTTATTTAAAATATCTAAGGAGGAAATGTATCTCATACCAACGGCTGAAGTTCCCGTATCAAATATTTATAGAAATAAAATTTTAAATTCAGAAGAATTACCTTTTAATTACGTTGCTCATACTCCATGTTTTAGAAGCGAAGCTGGCAGTTATGGAAAAGACACAAAAGGAATAATTCGCCAACATCAATTTGATAAGGTCGAACTCGTAAAATTTGTGCATCCTGAAGATTCTGAAAAAGAACTTGATACTTTAACCAATGATGCTGAAAGTATCTTGATTAACTTAAATTTGCCTTACCGAAAGGTTATTTTGTGTAGCGGTGATACAGGCTTTGCGTCTTCAAAAACTTTTGACTTAGAAGTCTGGTTTCCAAGTCAAGATACATACAGAGAAATTTCATCTTGTTCTAATTTTAAAGATTTTCAAAGTAGAAGGATGAAAATCAGAATCAAACAATCTAAAGAAAATATTTTTTGTCATACTATCAATGGTTCTGGCTTAGCAGTTGGTAGAACATTAGCTGCTATTTTGGAAAATAATCAGACTGAGAAGGGGACAGTTATTATTCCTGAAGTTCTAGTTGATTATATGGGTGGAATAAAAGAATTAAATCTGTCTAGATAATTATATTTTTCCTGATAAACTCTTTCGCCTTATGGAATTTTTAGTTGATTATGGGTCTTTTTTGCTTAAGACCATCTCTTTTATTATTATAATCTCAATACCTTTTCTAATTTTATTTTCATCAAAAGGGAAAGATGCTTCACTTTCTGGCACATTAAAAATTACAAATTTATCAGACAAGCTAGATAATATGGCTGGAGCGGTTAAGTCTTTAACATTAAATAAAAATGAAAGAAAAAAGCTTCTAAAAGAAAAGAAAAGAAATTTAAAGGCTAAAAAAAATAAGTCCATTTCAAAGCCAGTTTTTGTTTTGAATTTTAATGGTGATATTGAGGCCTCAAGTGTTGAGAATCTTAAAGAAGAGATAACAGCTATATTAAAAAGTGAAACTAAATGCCAAGAACTAGTTTTGAGATTAGAAAGCCCAGGTGGGACTGTTATAGGATATGGTTTGTGTGCTGCTCAATTACAAAGATTAAGAGATGCAGGAATTAAAGTAACAGCCTGTGTAGATAAAGTAGCTGCATCAGGTGGATATATGATGGCATGTGTATGCAATAAAATAGTTTCATCTCCTTTCGCAATTATCGGATCCATAGGAGTAGTTGCAGCTATTCCAAACTTTCATAAAGTACTCAAGAAAAATAATGTGGATTATGAACTTCATACCGCGGGAGAATATAAAAGAACTATCACTATGTTTGGAGAAACTACTCCTGCTGGCAGGAAAAAGTTTAAAGAACATTTGGAAGATATACACATTCTATTTAAAGATCACATTAAAAAATTTAGACCGTCTTTAGATATGAAAAAAATAGCTACGGGTGAAACTTGGGAGGGTATTAAAGCTCTTGAGGTTGGATTAGTCGATGAAATTTCAACAAGTGACGAGTATCTTTTAAATCTATCAAAAAAACATGAAATATTTGAAATTTCCTTTATAACAAAACAGAATCTTCAAGATAAATTAAGCTTTTTTATTTCCAATACCTTAACAAGACTAATTTCTTCTCTAGAAACTTTTTTTAATAAGAATAAATATAGGTAGTAAGAATCTGAAAAATTATTTTTTTAAGTTATTTCTTTAAGATTGCAAAAATTATTATCAAAGAAACAAGAGCTAAAAGACCATTTTCACCAAAAAGATTCATTACCTCAGAAAAATTTGTTAAAACATTTCCAAAGACAGGGGTTTCAGGACCAAAGATAAGTCCTATCAATAAAGATATAGCAATAAATAAACCTAGGACTTCGGTAGACTTATAAAGAAATTTCCTGATTTTTTTAAATTTAAATATTTCCATTTATACCTCTTAAATTGAGCCGAAGTAAAACTCCGGCTCAAAGCTAAAATTACTTAAGTAATTTATAAAGCAGTGCTGCAGCTAGAAGACCTACAATCCCTGCATCACCCAATTGTTGGATGACTCCCAAAAGATTGCCAAGAACTCCGCCGAAGAACCAAGCATTATTATCAAAAACAATACCGGCAACAACACCAAGACCGATTACACCAACTAAGATTCCAGTTAACCCAGAAACTAAGTCTCTAATCATATCAAACGCTTTATCCATAAGGTACCTCCCCATTTATATGTGATTTAGCTAACTAATAAAAACACAGGGAAATTGGTCCTTCAATTTTTTAAATTTTTTAGCTACTATCTAAGTCAATTTCTGTCAAACTTATATTGTTAACAGAAATTAAATTTAAAAATAACACAAGTATAAAAATGAAAATTCCTGAAAATAAAACAGTACAAGAATTATTTGAGTGGCGCTTTGATAAAACTCCAAAATCTATCGCCCATAAATTCCAAGACCGTGAAACTACCTATGAAGAGTTAGATATATATTCAAATCAAATAGCAAATGGATTAATAAATCTTGGATGCAAACCTGATTCAAGAATTGCCTATTACGGAAAAAATTCTGATTATTTTTTTGAATTTTTAATTGGAACCTTAAAATCCAATACAGTTGCAGTTGGAGTGAACTGGAGATTGGCTCCTCCTGAGGTTAGCTATGTATTGAATGATTCGAAAAGCGAAGTTTTGTTTGTTGGAGAGGAATTTTATCCAGTTATAGATGAAATTCTTAAAGATTCACCAAACATTAAAAGAGTTATTGCTGTTGATGGGGGACACGATAAATATGAAGATTATTTGACTTGGCGGAATTCTCAAAACTCTTCTAAAACTGGTCTCAAATCTGCTGATCAAGATGACATTCTTCAATTGTATACATCTGGAACAACAGGACACCCAAAAGGCGTTCAGCTGACTAATAGAAATTTTGCAGCAGCTAATGAATCTATAGACGGAATTGTTCCATTTGAAGAAGGAACTACAAACTTAGTTTGTATGCCTGGATATCATGTTGCTGGAACTAATTGGGGTATTTGGGGTTATATCTTTGGTTGCAGAAATATAATCATTGCCGATATTGACCCAGGATTAATTTTAAAACTTATTGAGCAAGAAAAAATTAGATCAACTCTTTTTGTTCCTGCAGTAATTTTATTTTTAATCAGTCACCCTGATGCTGAAACAACGGATTTTTCTTCTCTAAATTTTGTTCTTTATGGTGCATCGCCAATTGCAGATGACACCATAATAAAGGCTAAAGAAATTATGCAGTGTGATTTGTATCAAGTTTACGGCCTTACTGAAACTACCGGTGCAATTACTATTATGATGCCAGAAGATCATAATCCAGAAAGAGGAAAGCTAAGGTCCTGTGGCAAAGCTCTCAAAGGCGTTGAATTAAAAGTAGTAGATGAAGATGGAAAAGATTTAAAAACTGGTGAAATTGGAGAAGTCATTTCTAAATCTGACTTAAACATGAAAGGTTATTGGAACAAACCTGATGCAACTAAAGAATCCATAGTTGATGGATGGTTTTATTCAGGAGACGCAGGTTTTTTTGATGATGAAGGATATTTATTTATCCATGACAGAGTTAAAGACATGATTGTTTCTGGTGGTGAAAATATTTATCCAGCTGAAGTAGAAAATGCTTTGATGAGTAATGAATTAATTCTAGATGCTGCTGTTGTGGGTATTCCTGATGATAAATGGGGTGAATCAGTAAAAGGGTTCGTAGTTATTGCAGAAAATACTTCTTTATCAGAAGATGAAATTATTAGTTATACGAGAACGCAAATCGCTGCTTACAAATGTCCCAAATCTATAGAATTCATTGAAGAACTACCACGAAACCCTTCAGGAAAAATCCTCAGACGTGAATTAAGAGATCCTTACTGGGAAGGTGTTGACCGGAAAGTTTCAGGAAATTGAAAAATTTCCAGGAGATTTTGTAGAAAATGTACTTGTTCCATTTGGATGGATGAAATAAAAACCACTATGCCAATGTAGTTCGGCATAGTGGTTTTATAATTTTAATTAACTCTTACAGAGTAGGCTGCTCGAATAAAATCTCCTGAAGGATCTTTATTTATACCCGTCCAGTATTGATTCCATTCTTTAGAAGCATTTCTTTTTTCTATTTTCTTTTGTAAGTCTGACCAACTTTCTCCAGCCATTACAAAAAATACCTGTCCTAAACCTGAAGAATAAGTGTAAGCATCTAAATCATATTTTTTAGATATCGCTATACTTTTTTGCATGCTTTCAATCATGTCAACTGCACGACCAGGAAAAGCTTCCCAAGCAGAAAAGTGAACTACATTTGCATCTTTCCAAATATTCTTATCTGCAGAAGGTTCTAAAACATTATTTAAACTATAACTTGCGAGGACATTAGGTCCTAAAATTGACCAGTACTCAGAAATCCAATTTTGAAATTCTTCACTTTGCGCCAACTTATCCTTAAATGAAGCCCATTCAGATCCGGTATTGAATCTAATAACATATGAGACAACATTATCTCCCATAACATCATGTTGCCAATACTCTACTTTGGCGCCTAGATTTTCCTGTATGGCCTTTACTTCATCGAATATAGAGAAGGTAAGGGCAGTACTGCCATCTATAGGTTTGATGTCCCATGCCTCAAAGTTATCGCTAACTGCAAAAGATGTAAATCCAAAAAGCAGTATTACTAAAGATATTTTTTTTATATATTTCATTTTTTCTCCTTTTAAAATTAAATATAAATTTCCTCAAAAATCATTAGAGGAAAATTGATTTGACTACAATTTTTTTCTTTATTCAATATCTTAGGGAGATATGTATAATCCAAAGTTTAATGGAGGGGTGGCAGAGCTTGGTTGAATGCACCGGTCTTGAAAACCGGCAGGTCAGCAATGGCCTCGTGGGTTCGAATCCCACCCCCTCCGCCATTTTTTTTAAAAAAGTCTTGCTCATAATTTTAAGAGATAAAAGAATTTTTTTTTATGAAAACATAGTCTTAAAAGAGTGATTTTCGCTATTGCAAATAAGTCTGAGTTGCATAAAATTATTAACAAGCTTTAGTGAAAAATTTACTAACTCGAGACGGTAAAAAGGAAGCTAAAGAATAGAAGGAAAAGGGTGAGAAGACGTAAGAAATTACGCCACCTGCAGGGAGAAGGGTTTTTCGCCTGCGCTAGTCAACCCACTAGACCCCTTTAACTTCGGTTAAAAAACACCACTTCGTTGGTGTTTTTTTTTATACTATTCAAATGTCTTCTGTTTTAACCGGTATTACCACAAATGGTTCTCCACATTTGGGAAATTACGTTGGAGCTATGCGTCCAGCGATAGAATTATCTAAAAAATCAAAATCTTTTATTTTTTTAGCTGATTATCATTCGTTGATAAAACAGCAAGACCCTAAGCTAACTCATCAGTCTACTCTATCGATAGCTGCAGCTTGGATTGCATGTGGTTTGGATCTCAAAAATACAATCTTCTATAGACAGTCTAGTATTCCACAAATTATGGAATTAAATTGGATACTCACTTCTATTACGCCTAAGGGATTAATGAATAGAGCGCATGCCTATAAAGCAATACAAGATATAACTAGCGGTAAAGATAAAGATAAAAACGTTCAAATGGGTTTGTTTAATTACCCAATTTTAATGTCGTCTGATATTTTGATTTTTAATGCTGACTTAATTCCTGTTGGTAGAGACCAAAAACAACATATTGAAATGACAAGAGATATTGCCAATAAATTTAATTTAACCTATGGGTCTTTCTTTAATCTTCCAGAACCGCTAATCGATGAAACAACTTCTTATCTTCCTGGTTTAGATGGAAATAAAATGTCGAAAAGCTATTCAAATTATATTGATCTTTTCTCGGAAGAAAAAAAACTACAAAAACAAATAAATCAAATCAAAACTGACTCTTTGGAACCAGGAGAAAAGAAACCTAAAGATTCAACTCTCTATAAATACTTTAAATGTTTTTCCAGCGATAAAAATATAAAACAAATTGATGCATATTTTAATGAGGGAATGGGCTGGGGAGATCTTAAAAAAGAATTATTTGAATTAATTAATATGGAAATATCTCCAGCAAGAAACAAATATTTTGATTTAGTAAATAACCCGAAAAAAGTAGAAAAGCTTTTGAAAGAGGGTGAAGCTAAAGCTTTAAAGATTGCTTCCAAAAATCTTAAAGAGATAAGGTCATTGGTAGGTATTAAATCTTTATGACTAACAAAAACAATATTATTTCCTTCCCAGACAATTTAAACATTAAACTTTCGGGGATTGATACCATGCGCTTACATGAACATGGCCAAGCAATTTTTGTACATTTGTCTTTTGACGAAAAACTAAGTTCCATCCAAAGTTCTTTTCTTATAAAGCAGATCTTAGAAAAAGGAATGCTTGATTTTCAGTTAACTGATTTTATGTTTAATAGAGCGAAAGGATTTCATGGTCCTTATAAAAGCAAACTATTAAAAAATTCAGATTTTAAAAAAATTGATGAGAATAATTTTTTTGAATCAATCCATAAAGTTATTACAAAAGAAAGAAAGGATACACCTTCAATTTTAGATGGTCGTAAAGATGCTTTTATGGAAAAAATCGAATTAATGACTAAGAAAGATACAGATTTTTTTATTCTAGATAGAGAACTATCAAATGAACCGAAAAAGTTTGAACACGAATGGAGTCATGCTTTAACTGAATATCATGAATTTCTTATACTAAATTATTCAACTAATAATATTTTTTGTCTTTTATTAGCGTATGACTGAAAAAAAGAAAACTCCAAATTCTATATGGGCTTTATCTGCTGCCTTGGCATGCATTGGGGCAGGACAATCCACAATTTTTATCCTTGTGCCCCAAGAAATACGATTATTGGGATTCAATGAATTTCAAGTTGGATTAATTTTTTCTATTTCAGCATTAGCTTGGATTTTTTTTAGTCCATTTTGGGGTAGATTAAGTGATCGTATTGGAAGAAGTAAAGTTTTTATGCTCGGAATTATTGGCTTTGCCATTTCTTTATTTCTTTTTGCAGCGATTATTAAATTTGCACAACTTTTTCCAATTTCATTCTCTCTACTATTTATATTGCTTATTGGTGCAAGACTTATAAACGGTCTTCTAGGCAGTGCTGTTAGACCATCAGCAGGTGGAAGAATTGCTGATATAACTGATACATCAAATAGAACATCTGGATTTGCAAGATTAGATGCCGGTTGGCAATTTGGCGTTGTTTTAGGACCAGTTGCGGTTGGATTAATCATGTTGCTTTCTGGAAATAATATATTGATGCCATTTATTTTTTTGAGTTTATTAGGACTATTGATAGGTTTTTTTAATTTTAAGTTACTCAGAAAGGATGATTCTTTATTTTTGAATAATGAGGATATCTCACCTCTAAAGTTTAACGATAGAAGAGTTTTTCCTTCGTTAATGATTGCGGCTTTTTTAGGAGTATCAAATGCTTGTATTGTTTTTACATCATCATTATTTGTAAATGATGTAATTTTAAAATCAACTGAAGATTTATATTTTTTTGTTTCAATAGGTTTTGCAATAGTCGCCTTATCAGGATTGCTTACACAGCTTTTAATTGTTGATAAATATTCATTGAATCCAAAAGGTTTGGTTTTTATAGGATTATTTCTTATGTCTTTGGTTTTTTATCTTTTGTCTAATGTTAATCAGATATTTTCTTTTTATATAATATTGGCTGTATATGGTTTTGCAGGTGGACTTGCAAGACCAGCTAATGTTTCTATTCTTTCTTTATCAATAAATAAAAATGAGCAGGGTTCTGCATCAGGCTTGATGGGAAATGTTTTCCCAATAGGGCACTTGCTTACGCCATTTTCGATTATGCCGTTGTATATGTTAAATCCAAGTTATCCATATTTATTAATTTCTTTTTTGGGGTTATTTCTTGTCTTATATATGTTCTATAATCACAAGCTATTTTTTAATTTTATAAAAACAGAGGTAAGAGAGGATGTTTAGTAAAGACGCATTGAAAGAGCAAAGAATTCTTGTAACTGGAGGAGGCTCTGGATTAGGAAAAGAAATGTCCAGACATTTTTTAAAACATGGATCAGAAGTAGTTATTTGCGGAAGGAGAGAATCGGTTTTAGAAGACACAGTAAAAGAATTAACGGATGAAACGGGCGGAAATATTTCTTGTTTTGCTTTAGACATTAGAGATTCTTTGGCAATTGAATCTTCAATAGAGGAATTATTTGCTGAAAAACCTATAACAGGTTTAATCAATAACGCAGCCGGAAACTTTATCAGCAGAACAAAGGATTTATCGCCAAATGGATTTAATGCAATTGCAAGTATCGTTTTTCACGGTACTTTCTACATAACAAATGCAATTGGTAAAAGGTGGATTGAAAATAAACAAAAGGGAAGTATTGTGTCAATCCTTGCTACTTGGGTTTGGACTGGATCTCCCTATGTGATTCCATCGGCAATGTCTAAGTCGGGTATCAATGCAATGACTAAATCTTTAGCAGTTGAATGGGGTCAATATGGAATTAGATTAAATGCAATAGCGCCAGGTCCTTTTCCTACAGAAGGAGCTTGGTCAAGGTTAATGCCCCAAACCGGAGACAGTAAAAAAGACGAAAAAGTAACTGGACAATATATGAATATCCCATTGCAAAGAGCTGGGGAAATGGAAGAGCTTGGAAATCTTGCTACATTTTTAATGGCAGATGGCTGTGAGTATCTTACTGGACAAACCATAGCAATTGATGGGGCGCAATATTTATCTTCTTCAGGGACTTTTGCTAACCTAAATAGCCTTTCCGATGAAGATTGGGATAACATAAGAAATACAATTAAAAAATCTAATGAAAAGGATAAAAAACAAAGATCAGTTTAATTAAAAGGGAGAATATTATGAGTACAGAAACATTACAAGAAATGGAAAGCGTCCTAAAGCTGCAAAAAAAGCTTCATATTGAAGAAGGTCCTGCGAGCATAGAGCTTAGAAAAGATAGATTGAATCGTTGTATCAAGATGATTAAAGAATACAGTGATGAAATAATTGATGCTCTACAAAAAGATTTTGGAAACAGAGATCCAAAATCAAGTTTTTTAACTGAAATTGCTACAACTATTGGTGTTTTAGAACACGCTATAAAAAATGTAGATAAGTGGACAAAAGATGAAAAAAGACCCTCAAACGTAGATAGACCTTTTTTTATTAGAATGTTGATGGGATTATTAGGATCAAAATCTTATATTAAGTATCAGCCCCTTGGCACAGTTGGTGTTATTAGCCCATGGAATTTTCCAGTTAATTTGATTTTAGCTCCTTTAGGAGGAATTTTTGCTGCTGGTAATAGAGCAATGATTAAGCCTTCTGAATTAACTCCGGCAACAAGTGAAGTTACCAAAAAAATGTTCGAAGCTTATTTTGATAAGTCTGAAGCAGCAGTCTTTACTGGAGATGCTGAAGTGGGAGCTGCATTTAGCGCTCTTCCATTTGACCACCTTCTATTCACAGGTGGAACACAAATTGGCAAAAAAGTTATGAAAGCTGCTTCGGATAACTTAGTTCCAGTAACTTTAGAATTAGGTGGAAAATCTCCAGTAATAGTTGATGAAGATGCAAATTTGTCAGAAGTTGCAAAAAAAGTGATGCGAGGAAAAACCATGAATGCTGGGCAAATTTGTCTAGCTCCTGATTATTTAATGCTTCCTAAAGGTAAAAGTGAAGAGTTCGCAAAAGCTTCAAATGAAGCTGTTACTGAGATGTTTGCAGATCTTAAATATAACGAAGACTATACTTCTGTAATTAACGAGAGACATTACGAAAGAATCAATGAACTTGTTTCAGATGCTAAAGATAAAGGCGCAGAAGTCATTCAAATAAACCCTGCAGATGAAGACTTTGAACAACAAGAATTGCATAAAATTCCTCCAACATTGGTTTTAAATCCAACTGATGAAATGAAAATTATGCAAGAAGAGATATTCGGACCAGTATTGCCTGTCAAAGAATATGAAGACTTCGATGAAACTGTTAATTATGTTAACTCTAAAGATAGACCTTTAGGACTTTACCTTTTTAGCAAAGATAAAAATAAGGAGAAGAAAGTTCTTGATAATACTACATCTGGCGGAGTCACTTTAAACGATGTTATTTGGCATATTGGTCAAGAAGAACTTCCTTTTGGAGGAGTAGGGCCAAGCGGTACAGGTTCTTATCACGGACACGATGGGTTTAAAGAATTTAGTCATGCTAAAGCAGTCTACAAACAATTTTCAGCAGATCTTATGGCTCAAATGATGCCTCCTTACAAAGGTAAAATGTTTGAAACCATGAAAAATCAAATTAAAAAATAGTTTTGAAACCTAAAAAATGTCTCAAAACTATACGCCTTTTTATATAGCTTTGAGATATTTGAAAGGAAGAAAGTCAGGCTTTCTTTCTTTCATCTCTGCACTTGCTTTTATTTCTACTTCACTTGGTGTTGCAGTATTAATTATTGTTTCATCGGTTATGAATGGCTTTGAAAAAGAACTGAAGGATAGAGTTTTAAATGTTATTCCGCATGCTTCAATTTATGGCTTAAACCCAATAAATGATTGGGAGAATATTGAATTAAATTTAAATAATGACATCAATATAAAAGGTATTTCTCCTTACATTGAAACCGAAGCTCTTATCAAAAGTAAATCAGCTGTCGCGGGAGTATTGGTGAATGGTGTTGTAGCTTCTAAAGATAAATCGGTTTCTGTCATTCACGAATTTATGCAGGCGGGTAACTTTGAAAATATCCAAGATGAAAACAATATTGTTTTAGGTAGGTTGCTTGCAAGAAAATTGAATGTTGATTTAGGAGATAAAATATCTTTAATGCTTCCTGATTCCAATTCCTCTTTTGCAGGATATTTTCCTAGATCTAAAGTTTTTAATGTATCAGGAATATTTAATATAGGATCTAAAGATATCGACGAAGCTCTAGCTTATATTTCTCTTAAAAATGCTTCCATCCTTACTGGTTTAAGTAATCAAATACATGGTTTTCGATTAAAGTTTGATGATTTATTCGAAGCTCCTTATTTAGTTTGGCAGTCATTAATTTTTGCAGAAAAAAATTCTAGCGTCTTACTTAATGCTGAAGATTGGTCTTATACATATGGACCTTTATTTGAAGCAATCATGCTGGAAAAAAGTTTAGTGTTTTTATTATTAACTTTAATAATTGTCGTTGCAGCTTTCAATATAGTTTCTATGCTTATGACAATGATTAATGAAAAAAGAGGAGCAATTGCCATTCTACAGACTATGGGAATGGGGAATACAGAAATATTTAAAATATTTTTATATTTAGGCGCTCTGATTGCCTGCATTGGCACATTTTTAGGTTTGATATTTGGATTAAGTATTACTTTTCTAATTGGTTCATCAATGTTTGAAACTCAGCTCACTTCATTGATGGAATACTTTGGCGCCTATTTTATATCCTACTTTCCATACGATATCCGTTTGGATACTGTTCTGATAATCATAGCGGCAAGTTTACTAATCACAATACTTTCAGTAATTTTTCCAGCTAGAACGGCGAGTAAGCTTCATCCAATTGAGATTTTAAGAAATGAATAATTTATTGGAAGCAAGAAATTTATCTAAATTTTACAAAGAGGGCGATGAAGAAATTAAAGCAGTAAATAATATAGACTTTGTAATTAAAGAAAATGAAAAAATAGTCATTTATGGTAGATCCGGATCTGGAAAATCTACACTATTAAATTTATTGAGTGGATTGGATACATATTCTCATGGAGAAATTTCATACAAAAATTATAAGTATGACAACCAGCATAAAAAGATAACTCAATTGAGAAAAGAGAGTATGGGTTTTGTCTATCAGTTTCATTATTTGCTTAAAGAATTTACTTCTGTTGAAAATGTAGCTCTAGGTTCGATGATCTTAGGAGAAAATAAAAAAAAATCTTTAAAAAAAGCTTCTGATATTTTAGATAAATTTGGCATGTCTGAACGATTGCATCATTTTCCTAATCAGCTTTCAGGAGGAGAAAAACAAAGAGTTGCAATGGCAAGGGCATTAATCAACAAACCTAATCTAATCTTTTTGGACGAGCCAACAGGAAATTTAGATAAAGATACATCCAAAGAAGTAATAAGTTATTTAGATGATTTAGCTGACGAGTTTAAATCTTCAATTATTGTTGCTACTCATGATCCTGAATTTAGAAATTTTAGCGATAAAATTCTTACCATGGATTCAGGCGTTTTCGTTTAAAATAAGCTTTCAATGAAAATGAGCCCCTATTCAAGGATAATATCTTATGTCCTTCCAAATTTAGGATTCTTTCTTTTAAGTTCTCTGGGTTATTTTCTTTTTGCCATATCTCAAGTTGGGATTGCAGATTGGTTTAGACAAATTGTTGATTACATTTCTCAACCAGATTTATCTTTAAACCTTTATTTGCCAGTTCTTTTATTGATTTTGGCACTTGGTAGAGGAATTGGTTATTTCATTGGAAATTTTTTTATGGCAGTCGTCTCAACCAGGTTAGTTTTTGATTTAAGAAAAGACTTATTTAAGTCTTTAATTTATCTTCCTTCTAGTTTTTATGATTCTAATAATAGCGGTCATCTTCTTTCAAGAATTACCTTTAATGTTTCACAAATCAATGAAGCAGGAACAGCTGCAATAACAATTTTGGTAAGAGAAGGACTTATTGTTTTTGGTTTATTAGGCTATTTAATTTACCTAAATTGGCAATTAACAGCTTTATTATTTCTAGCATCGCCTTTTATTCTTTTGGTCGTCTCCATTGCAGGAAAAAGAATGAAAAGAGTTAGTACAAGAATTCAAAACTCAATGGGAGATGTAACTCAAGTAAGCTCTGAATCAATTAATGCTAACAAAGAAGTTAAAATTTTTGGCCAGCAAAAGAGTGAGATTGATAAATTTAACTCTGTAAATTTAAATAATCGAATCCAAAATTTAAAACTGGAAACAACTAATTCTCTTCAGTCTCCAATTATTCAAATTTTCTTAGCTATAGCTTTGGCAATTATTACATGGGTTGCATTGGATTCTTCTTTTTTTGAAAGAATGTCTCCAGGTACGTTTATTGCTTTTTTTGGTGCTGCTGCAATGCTGCCAAGACCAATCAGACAACTATCGATGACAAATTCAATGATTCAAAAAGGTCTTGCTGCTGCAGAAGTTATTTTTAATCAAATGGATTTAAAATCCGAGATAGATGAAGGTACAAAAGAAATATCTGACATCAAAGGAAATATTTCTTTTGAAAATGTAAATTTTTCGTATAACGAAAACGAAAAAATTCTTGAGGACGTATCTTTTTCTATTTCAAAAGGCAATACTCTAGCAATTGTCGGTCAATCCGGTTCTGGAAAAAGCACAATAGTAAATCTAATACCAAGATTTTATGAAATCTTAGAAGGAAGAATTGAAATAGATAGCCATAACATAAAAGAAATAAAACTTGATGAGCTTAGAAGCTTCATTTCAATAGTTAGCCAAAATACAGTTTTATTTAATGACTCTATTAAAAATAATATTAGTTATGCCATGCCCATGGCATCTGATGAAGACATTTTTGAGGCAGCAAAAAACGCAAATGCTCATGAGTTTATTGAGAGCCTTCCAAATGGATATGAAACAATAGTGGGTGATGATGGGACCTTGCTCTCGGGAGGTCAAAAACAAAGGATTGCAATTGCTAGGGCATTATTAAAGGATGCACCAATAATAATTTTAGATGAAGCAACTTCAGCATTGGATTCAGAATCAGAAAATCAAATCCAACAGGCAATAGATAACTTGAAAATTGGCAAGACAACTATTGTTATTGCTCACAGGCTTTCAACCGTGGAGAATGCTGAAAAAATTATTGTTTTAAAAGACGGCAAAATTGTAGAAAGTGGTACGCATGAAGATTTAATGAGTCTTGAAAAGGCATACTTTGAACTTTATAAGAATCAATTTAAAGATGATGCCGAACCCCTCAAGAAAAAGCTTCCAACTCTAAAATCTCAATTCGCTTTAACGGAGCATAAAACTAGCAACTTTATTGAAGAAGCTTGGTATGAAAATAAAAATTGGATAAAAATACTTATTCCGTTTTCTTGGATTTATAGATTTTTATTTAAATTATTTCGAAAAAGAGACCTAGCTTCTGCATGGAAGCCTGAATTTAAGACAATAGTTATTGGCAATCTAACAGTTGGAGGTACAGGAAAAACCCCACTAGTTATTTGGCTTGCTAATGAGCTCAAAAAAGAAGGTTTTCATCCAGGAATTGTATCAAGAGGATACAAGAGTGCGGCTAACAAAAACCCTATATTGATATCACAGTCTTCCAATCCTAGTGAAGTTGGAGATGAACCATTAATTATTTTTAACAATACTAATTGTCCAGTAGTAGTAGGAACAAATAGAGTAAAAGCTGCAAAATTTTTAATACAAAACAGACACTGCAATGTTTTGATAAGCGATGATGGGCTTCAACATTTTAAACTGGGAAGAGATATAGAAATTGCCATGATTGATGGGATGAGGAAATTTGGCAATAATCTTTTACTTCCTGCTGGACCCTTAAGAGAACCTATTAAAAAATTAGATCAGGTAGATTTCGTTATCAATACAAATACTTTTTATTCAAAGGATGCCGAATCTAGAGATAATAATTTTTTGATGACTTACAAACCTATATCTTGGGTTAACTTATTTACACAAGAATCAATTGATGTAAACGATTGGAGCAAGGAAAGAATCGTTTATGGGATAGCAGGTATTGGAAATCCTAGTAGTTTCTTTTCTCTTTTAAGAAGTCTTGATTTTCAAGTAGTTGAAAAAGTTTTTCCGGATCATCATGAATTCATTGATACAGATTTCTTTGAGATGAATGATTTGCCTATCGTAATGACAGAAAAAGATGCAATAAAGTGTAAGTTTTTAAAAAATCCTAATTGTTGGTATTTAAAAATTGAACCCATCATCAATGAAGATTTTAAAACTGATTTATTTAAAAAAATAATAAATTGAAAAAAATCGTCGTAATTCCTGCAAGAATACAATCCGAAAGATTGCCTGAGAAGCCCTTGAGGTTAATTTTGAATAAGCCGATGATTAAATGGACTTTTGAAGCGGGATTAAAAACATCGGCAGATAAAATTTATGTAGCAACAGACTCAAAGAAAATTTATAACTTATTTTCAAAAGATAATGTAGTTATGACCTCTTCAAGTCATCATTCTGGTACAGATAGGGTGAATGAGGCTGTTTCAAAAATTGATTTACGTGATCATGATGTAATCATTAATGTTCAGGGTGATGAACCTTTTATCAATCCAAAAGATATAAACAATCTTTTTGATTTAGTTTCTAAAGAAGAAATAACAATGGCAACTCTTTACAGTGACCTAAAGTCTTTAGATGAATTAGAAGATTCAAATAAGGTAAAAATATTGGTTAATGATGGAATTGCATCAAACTTTTTTAGAGAAACATCCCTGGAGGATAATATATTCATTCATCAGGGAATTTATGCATTTAAATATAAGACTTTGAAAAGTTTTGTATCTTGGAGGCCAAGCGATAATGAAAAGAAATATAAACTAGAACAGTTTAGAGCCCTAGATAATGGAATAACTATAAATGCAATCAAATCGGTATCTAAAATTCATTTGGGCGTAGACACAGAGGAAGATCTAAAAAAAGCTAATGAAATTGCAAAAGAAGATAGTTACAAATAAAAATCTTAGGAAGTTTAATTCTCTACAAATAGCTATAAAGGCAAAATATTACATAGAGTGCAAAACAAATTCTGATTTGGAAATTGCTTTTCACTTCATAAGGAAAAATAAAATTAAATTCTTTATATTGGGGGAAGGGACTAATGTTGTTTTCACAAAACCCTATGAAGGACTAATCATCAAAAATTTATTTAAAAAAGAAAAAAAGATATTTAAAAATAAAGTAAAAGTTTCCAGCGGTTATAACTGGGATAAGTTTGTTACATTTTGTATTAAAAACTCTCTTTATGGTTTAGAAAATCTATCAGGTATACCAGGAAC
This sequence comes from uncultured SAR86 cluster bacterium, assembly GCA_902561325.1. Taxonomy (GTDB): domain Bacteria; phylum Pseudomonadota; class Gammaproteobacteria; order Magnimaribacterales; family AG-339-G14; genus MEDG-81. Next base: position 168,861 of record CACEOL010000002.1, read on the forward strand.
GGTTGGAGCAGGTCCAATTCAAAATATTGGCGCTTACGGAGAAGAAATTTCTGATTACATAGAACATGTAGAAGTTTTTAACTTCAAGACAGGAAATATTGAAATGCTTAATAATATAAATTGTAATTTTGAATATAGAGATTCATTTTTTAAAGAAAATAAACATTTATTCATTACAAATATCTTTTTTAAATTAAAAGATAAATTTGTTGCAAATAATTCATATCAAGATTTACAAGCTTATAGATTTAAGAAGGCCTCTGAACAAAGAGAAATGGTTTTAAAAATTCGTAACCAAAAATTAGAAAACCACCTAGCAAAGCCAAATGTAGGAAGTTTCTTTAAAAATCCATTAATCAAGAAGAAAGATTTAAAAATACTTCTTTCGCAAGAGGCTAATTTAAAATTTTATAAACATAACACATTAATAAAAGTTTCTGCCGCATGGCTTATTGAAAGATGCAACCTTAAAGGATTTCAATTAAATAAAGCACGAGTCTCAAAAAAACATTCTCTAGTGTTAATTAACGAAGATAAAACCCCATATTCAATCTTAAAGCTAAAGAATAAAATAAAGGCTAAAGTTTTAAATAAATTCAATATTAGGTTGGAAGAAGAGCCTACAATAATTCAATGACGAAAGAGATAAATACTAGTTCCTTGTTTCAGTCTATTTTGGAGGCTCAAAAAAATAATGAATTGCCGCCAGTGGAAAAATGGAACCCACCTCTTTGCGAAAATGTTGATATGAAAATAGCAAGAGACGGAAAATGGTTTTTTAAGAACTCTCCAATAGGAAGAGAGAAAATGGTGAAACTTTTCAGTACCGTTATTAGATTTGATGATGATGGTTTTTATTATCTCGTAACTCCAGTCGAAAAAATTCAACTTAGAGTTGAAGACAAACCTTTTGTAATAAAGACGTTTAATAAGGAAATAATAAATGGTAAAGAAGTTTTTTTATTTCAAACTAATGTAGATGATATTGTTACTTTAAGTAATGATAAGCCTCTGAGAGTTGAAATTAATGAAGACACTCAAGAGCCTTCTCCTTATATTTTAGTTAGAAAAAATCTTGAAGCGCTGATTAGCAGAAATGTTTTTTATCAATTAGTCGAGGAAGCAAAATTAAACTCCAAAACTCAAGAGTTAGAAATTAATTCTGGTGGTGATGTTTTTTCTTTAGGCAAAGTCGTATAGATTAAATATCTAATTTTTCTCCACATCTAATCATTTTTAAACTAGCTGCTCCTCCCTCAAGTAAGGGCTCTAAGACATTAGCTAACCCTGTTTCCGCTCTCCAATTTGCATAGTTCGAATGATTATCCAATGATTCCCAATCTTCTATCAAATAGATGGTATTTGTTGTTTTATCTTCATAAGTATCTATGGAAATACATCCTTCAAAAGCCCTAGTATCTACTAATGCTTCCTTAAGAGTATTTTTTAAATCTTCAAATTTTTCTTTTTTTGCTGGGAATTCAACGATAACTAAATTTTTCATATTTTTTTTAACTATATTAATATCAAAGACTATTTAACTACATAAGGAGAAAAAATGAAAAAACTAATTTTTGTTGTAATGTTAGGATTATCATCAATTGGCTTTAGCGGCCCTATTGTTGAAATTTATGAATGCCAAATCAATAAGGGTAAAACTTTAGAAGATTTATCGAATATGATGGATACATTTTCTACATATTTAAAGAAAGCTGGGTTATCAAGTTCCTACAAAGCTCATGCAGGCTTTCAACAAATTCCTATCAAACCAGGTTCTGTAAATTGGATAGGAATTTCACCTACAGCGGAAGATTATGGTAAGGCCATAGAATGGTTTACTTCATCTAAAGATGGACAGGCTTTTGGAGAGTTATATCAATCTGTCTATACATGCCAAGAATCTTTTATGACCTTTATTACAACTTCTTCAAAATAAATTTAATGTAAAAGGCTGATTTAAAATTGGCCTTTTACATATTTGGATAATTAGGTCCGCCCATACCTTCAGGAGTAACCCAAACAATATTCTGACTTGGATCTTTAATATCACAAGTTTTGCAATGCACGCAATTCTGAGCATTAATCTGAAATTTCTGTTCTCCATCTTTTTCAACAACTTCATATACTCCTGCGGGACAATATCTTTGAGCTGGTTCGTCATAATCAGGAAGATTTACGGAAATAGGGATAGAAGCATCTTTTAAAGTTAAATGACAAGGCTGATCTTCTTCATGATTGGTATTAGAAAGAAACACAGAAGACAATTTATCAAAACTAACAACGCCATCTGGTTTTGGATAATCTATTTTCTTAGACTCAGAAGCTTTTTTTAAACACGCGTAATCAGGAGTAGGGTGATTTAAAGTAAATGGAAGTTTGCCTCTAAAGATAAATTGATCAATCGCAGCTAAGGCGACACCCAATAGTCCTTTGAAACCCCATTTCAATCCATTGTGCAAAAAAGGTCCCCAGTTTCTAGCTTTATGCAATTCTTTGTTTACCCAAGAATTCGCAAATTTCTCTTCATATGAAATCAAATCTTCACCGAATGAATCTTTTAAAAGAGCTTCAAAAATAGTTTCGGCTGCAATCATTCCTGACTTCATTGCCGTATGAGTGCCTTTAATTTTTGGGAAATTAAGCGTACCAGCATTGTCTCCAACCAATAACCCTCCAGGAAAAGACATTTTTGGTCTTGATTGATAACCACCTTTAATTAGTGCTCTTGCTCCATAGGCAACCCTTTTACCTTTTTCAAGAATCTTTTTAATATCTTTGTGTTGCTTCCATTGTTGGAATTCATCGAATGGACTTAAATGTGGATTTTCATAATCTAATGGAACTACGTAACCAAGATAGACTTGATTATTTTCCCCGTGATAAAAATAAGATCCTGAAATAGTTCCATTACTTGGCCAACCCATAGTATGCATTACAGTTCCTTCTTTATGATCTTCAGGAGAAATATCCCATATTTCTTTAAAACCTATTCCGTAATGCTGAGGATCTCTATTTTCATCTAGATTGTACTTTTTAATTAACTGCTTACCTAAATGTCCTCTGCAACCCTCTGCGAATACAGTATATTTGCCTCTCAGTTCCATAGATGGTTGATAAGAAGGTTTCTTTTCACCATCTTTTGAAATTCCCATTTCACCAGTAAGAACTCCTTTTACGATATTCTCTTCAAAAATTACTTCGGCTGCGGTAAATCCAGGAAAAATTTCAACTCCTAGAGACTCGGCCTGTGAGGCTAACCATCTTGTAAAATTAGCCAAACTCATGACGTAATTTCCATGATTGTTAAATGTTGGAATTAAAAAACTAGGAAATGGTATGTTGATAGAAGAATTTCCAGAAATCATGAATTTGACAACATCTTTGGTTGCAGGAGAATTTAAAGGAGCATCTTTTTCTTTCCAATCAGGAATTAGTTCATTTAATGCAGTGGGTTCGAATACATTTCCGGAAAGAATGTGAGCACCAATTTCAGAGCCTTTTTCAAGAACGCAAACAGAAACGTCTTTTCCTTCAGCGCTTGCTAATTGCTTAACTTTAATAGCTGAAGATAGTCCTGAAGGGCCTCCGCCAATAATGAGAACATCATATTCCATGACATCTCTTTCAACCTGTTCATTCATAATTCATCTCTTTTGGGCTAATTATTAAGATATAACCCATTTTCCTTCGAGTATTTTAATACTTTGATGAAAAGTCATCATCCTATAGAATATATGCTTCTTGAGTTATTCCACTAACCATTATAAAGGTAGTATATGAAAATTTTAGTACCAATAAAGAGAGTTGTAGATTACAACGTTAAAGTTAGGCCAAAAGCTGACGAGTCGGGTGTAGACCTCAATAACGTAAAAATGGCTATTAATCCTTTCTGTGAAATTGCAGTTGAAGAAGCTGTAAGACTTAAAGAAGCTGGCTCAGCTACCGAAATAATTGCAGTTACTGTTGGAGCTGAAAATGCACAAGAACAACTTAGAACGGCACTTGCTTTGGGAGCAGATAGAGCCATTTTAGTTGAAACTGATTTGGAAGTTGAACCCTTAGGTATCTCAAAAGTTCTTAAGGCCGTCGTTGAAAAAGAATCCCCAAATCTAATTATTATGGGCAAGCAGGCCATTGATGGAGATAATAATCAAACAGGGCAAATGTTAGCCGCCTTAATGAATTATCCACAAGCAACTTTCGCTTCAGAGCTTAAAATTGAAGGAGAAAAGGCTGTCGTTACAAGAGAAGTAGATGGCGGTCTTCAAACTATTTCTATTAACTTACCTGCAGTGGTTACATCTGATTTAAGACTTAATGAACCAAGATATGCTTCTTTACCAAATATAATGAAAGCAAAGCAAAAACCCTTAGATGTTATTAAATCTGACGATCTTGGAGTAGATTTAAATCCAAGAATTTCTACTTTGAAAGTTTCTCCTCCTCCAGAAAGAGAGGCGGGTATAATTGTCGAATCTGTCGACCAATTGGTTGAAAAATTAAAAAATGAAGCAAAGGTGATTTCATGACAGCATTAGTAATAGCAGAACACGATAACAAAGAGTTAAAAGTCTCAACACAAAACACAATAAGCGCAGCATCTAAGCTGGATAGCGATATTCATGTGCTAGTTGCTGGTTCAGATTGTAACTCAGTTGCTGAAGAAGCAGCTACGTGTGAAGGAGTTTCAAAAGTTTTGTATGTTGATTCAAAAGAGTATGAAAATTTTCTCGCAGAAAATATCTCAAACCTAATCAAAAACATTAGCGATGATTATTCTTCGATTTTGGCTCCTGCAACTACTAATGGTAAAAATTATATGCCAAGGGTTGCTGCTCTTTTAGATGTTGCTCAAATTTCAGATATAAGTTCAGTTGAGTCAGAAGATACTTTTCAAAGACCAATTTATGCTGGAAATTGTATAGCTACTGTTCAATCATCTGATGCAAAAAAAGTAATCACTGTCAGAACTACTGCATTCGATGCAGCCGCTAAAGATTCTAATAGTGCTGAAATTTTAAAATTAGAAGAGGTAAATGATGCCGGTATATCTGAATTTATTAAAGAAGAATTAGCTAAATCAGACCGTCCAGAATTAACAGCTGCTGAGGTGGTTATCTCTGGTGGAAGAGGCATGCAAAATGGGGATAACTTCACTTTGCTTGAAGGTATAGCAGATAAATTGGGTGCAGCCATAGGAGCTTCAAGAGCAGCAGTTGACTCGGGATTTGTTCCTAACGACTATCAAGTTGGTCAAACTGGAAAGATAGTAGCTCCTAATCTATACATTGCTGTAGGTATTTCAGGTGCAATTCAGCACTTAGCTGGAATGAAAGACAGTAAAGTTATTGTCGCAATTAACAAAGATGAAGATGCACCTATCTTTCAAGTTGCAGATTATGGATTAGTTGCAGACTTATTTACCGCTTTACCTGAAATGGAGTCAAAAATATAAAATATGTCTGTGGTTACAATCTCAGATTCTGCTGTAACTTACCTTCAAGACTTACTTAATAGTCAAGAAGAAGAAACAAACATTAAAATTTTTGTTTCTGACCCTGGAACCATGAGGGCCGAAACATGTATTGTTTATTGTAAAGTTGGCGAAGAAGAAGAAGATGATGTCTTGATGGAAGTTGGAGATCTTTCTGTTTATCTGGAAAATGAAAGCCTTCCCTTTTTAGAAGATTGCAAGGTTGATTATCATCCTGATAAATTTGGAGGACAACTTACAATCAGAGCTCCCAATGCAAAAGTACCGAGTTTGAAAGAAGATAGTTCCATTGAAGAAAAAATTAATTATTATTTATATAGCGAGATAAATCCTTCTCTTGCATCTCATGGAGGTGAAGTGAGTCTTGTAGAGGTAATTGATTCAAGCAAAGCCGTTTTGAGATTTGGTGGCGGCTGTCAAGGTTGCGGCATGGTTGACCTTACTCTTAAAAATGGTGTTGAAAAGACTTTAAAAGATAACATTCCTGAGATAACAGAAATAGTTGACTCTACAGATCATTCTTTTAAAGATAATGCGTTTTACAAATAACGTCTAATTTTGACGTTTGTTTCCCTTATAATTTAGAGATGATTGCTTCAGACGATCTTTATGTTTTCTATGATACGGAAACAACTGGGCTAGATATTAATTTCTCTCAAATCATTCAAATTGGATGTGTATTAACGGATAGTAATTTCAACGTACTCGAAGAGCTTAATTTAAGTTCAAAAGTTCTTCCATGGATAGTTCCTTCCCCAGATGCATTTTTGGTACATAAACAAACCGAATGCCTAGAGTCAGGTCAGTCTCATTTTGAGATGATGAAATCATTAAGAGATAAGTGGTTGTCATGGGGGAAAGAGAAAAATTTAATATTCATCTCATATAACGGCCATCGATTTGACGAAGAACTTGTTAGAAGGCAGTTTTATTGGAATCTTTTTGAACCCTATATAACTAACACAAACGGTAATCGTAGACTTGATCTCATGAGTCTGTTTCAGATAATTGGAAATTTTTACAGTTCAAAAATAAAAGTTCCTCAGGATGAGGATAAAAATATCAGTTTGAAATTAACTGATTTAGCTGAGGAAAATAATATTTCTGTAGAAAATGCTCACGATGCAATTGTTGATTGCATGCTGATGGTTAATTTGATGAAAAAAATTAAAAAGCATGCACCTGAAGCATTAGATGCAGCTGTAAAAGGATCTTCAAAAAATGGAAATATTGAACTGACTAAGTCCAGTCCTTTCTCTATTTTGGGAGAAATCTATCGGAAGAAAAAATACATCTATCCTGTAATTTCGTGTGGACAAAATCCCAATCAAACAAATCAGGTTGCATTGATAGATTTATATTTTGATCCAAAAAAAATGTTTGATATGTCGGATTATGAATTATCAGAACAATTTGGAGCAGGAGGAGGGCTTAAAATAATTTCAATAAATAAAAGCATTCCTTTAATGCCTGCAAACAAAATAACAAATATCGAAGAATTTCTTGACTCACCTCTAAAATTGTTAGAATCAAGAGCTCAGCAAGTTATTGAGAATACAGACTTTCAAAATAGAATTTGCGAACTATTATCTATCAATCAAAGAGAATATCCCCCCAACAAATATTTAGAACAAAAGGTATATGAAAGATTTCCCTCAAATAGCGACAAGCTTTGGATGGAAAGATTTGAAATATCTACTTGGGCAGAAAAAGCAAAACTCCTAAATGGGTTTGAAGATGAAAGGTATAGAGAGCTCTCTCAAAGGCTCATAAATTATTTAAAACCTGAATTTTCCTCAAATAAAGAACAGGATAATTATCATGAATTTTTAAAGGAGCGACTTTTAACAAATGGTCCTTGGAAAATGACTTTGGAGAAAGCAATTTCAAGAACAAACTCATTGAAAATTGAGGCAGAAGAAAATAAAGAACAAGAGAAATTAGAAATTATTAATTCTTTGTTAAACCACTATCAGGAAAAGAAATCTTTTTCTGAGCTTTAGTAAGCTTTATAAGCATCCCAAATTTTGGATGATCTACATAATGAAGTTCGCCACTTCGAAATTTTTTTGAGTGCTCAACTTCGTAAAGAACTTTTTGATTTTTTTCTTCATATATATCTAGCTCTTTTTCTTCATTGAAAACATTTTTTCCAACTATTAATCTTTCATCTTGTGTAAATAAAGGATCTAACTCAGAAAGATATAGTTTTGCATTAAAGTGTAAAAAACGTTCTTTGTAGAGTTGAAAAAAACCAAATATCCTAGTCCCCTTAAAAAAATCACTATCGATAAAAATAAGCTCAGCTGCATCTTTACCCTTTATATTTTGAAACCATGATTTTGTGGAAATAACCCTAAAGTCTCTACTTCTTGCAATTTTAGAAACTTCAGCTGATAGAGAAAATTCTCTTGCAGAATCAATTTCAAATACAGATTTTTTTACTTCTAAGGTTGGAATAGTTTCAATGTCACTTGGAGCTTCATCTTCAGAAGTAGATAAATCTGAGTCTTCTTCAATTTTTACTGACATAAATAAATGTTGAAATTTATATTCAAGATTTAACGGTAATGAATTAATTTCTAATTTGGGATAAGGAAACTCGGCAAGAAAAGTTATATTATCTGGAATATCGAGTTCAGGAGGGAGAAACTTTTCATTAGTTTCAAAATCAGGAAGATATTTGATTAAAATTAAATCAACCAAATAAAGCTGCTCCTCAGAAATTAAATTTATCGAAAGAAGAGTTAGCAAAAGAGATACTTTATTTTTCATTCTTATCAAGGAAACTTTCTAACTTTGACATTATAAAGGTTAGACGATTACTTTTAATATCTTTGGCGCTTACTTTTATCTCCCTTATTTTTGAGGATGGGGGAATAAGTCTCGAATTATCAGCTAGTTTTAAAGAAAAATTTTTATCCCGATACTTGATGCCTAAAATGTTTAGCTTTCTAGCAATATTTTTTAGTTTTGATAATTCATAAAGATTAGTAATTTCTGAAGTTATATCACCAAAACGATCAATAAAATCCTTTTTATTTTGCTCTAGATTTTTATTTTCCTTTATAGATGATATTTCTTTGTAAATACTCAGCCTTAATTCTGCTTGCGGAATAATTTCTTCTGGAATAAATCCATAAATACCAATATCAATATCTATATCGGCTTGATCTATAATCTTTTCTCCTTTTAAAATTTTTATAGCACTTTCAATCATTTTTGAAAATAAAGTTAAACCTACTACATCTATAGGCCCGCTTTGCTTTTCTCCTAACAACTCACCGGCTCCTCTTATTTCTAAATCTCTCATTGCTAAGCTAAATCCAGATAAAAGTGATTCGTTCTCTTGCAGAGCTTCAATTCTTTCTGACGCCTTATTTTTTAATTCTTTATTTTCGTTAATGAAAAAATAGGCATAAGCCTCTCTTTTAGATCTTCCTACTCTTCCTCTTATTTGGTGAAGTTGAGATAATCCATAATTTTCTGATTCCTCCACAATTAAGGTATTTGCGTTCTCTATATCAATCCCACTTTCAATAATCGTTGTGCAAACAAGCAAATCAATTTCCTTCCTAATAAAACTTTCCATGACTTTACTTAATTCTTTTGGTCTAAGTTGCCCGTGAGCAAAAGCAATTTTTTTGGTTGGAAATCTATCCGAAATTTCTCTTTTCTTTTCTTCTAACATGCTCACGTTGTTTAAAAGATAAAAAACTTGACCATCTCTATAAAATTCTCTTTGAATGGCTTCAAAGACGAGACTTTTTGAATATCTCGAGACAATTGTCTTAACACTTTTACGTCCTATCGGAGGAGTGGTGATTAAAGAAATATCTCTCACTTTAGACAGAGATAGATTTAAGGTCCTTGGAATAGGGGTCGCAGAAAGGGAAATGACATTGATGCCATTTTTCAAAGACCTTATTTTTTCTTTTTGTCTGACGCCAAATTTATGCTCTTCATCGATAATAAGTAGATTTAAATTCATAAAAGAAATCTCCTTATTGAAAAGGGCATGAGTACCAATGATGATTGAGAAGTAATTTTCTTTAATTTTTTTATATATTTCTGCTTTTTCTACTTTTGTTTGCTCTCTTGTAAGGAGACAAATCCTGTAAGGAAATTCGCTGAATCTTTCTTTGAATACCTCAAAATGCTGTTTAGCTAATACGGTTGTTGGTGCGAGAATACAAACCTGATAATCATTTTGAGCTACTATGAAAGAGGCTCTTAAAGCTACCTCAGTTTTACCAAATCCTACCTCACCACAAATCAATCTATCCTGTGGTTTGTCAGAAATTAAATCAGCAATTACTTCTCTAATGACTCTTTCTTGGTCAGGAGTCTCTGTAAATTTGAAAGTGTCGCAAAACTTTTCATATTGACTTAGATTAAGTGATACTTTTTGTGATTCTTCTAAATTTCTTTTGGCTTCAGCTTCTAAAATTTCTGATGCAATATCAAAGGCTTTTAATCTAGATTTTTGTGATTTTTCACTCCATTTCTTTTTGCTCAAAGAATCTAAAGGGATATCTTTTACGCCAATGTATGGAGTAATTTGAGATATCGAATTTACCGGGACATAAAGTAACTCATTGTTTTGATACTCTATTAAAAAGCATTCCGTATTATTTAGATTTTTTAGACCTAAAAATTTTCCTATTCCATGATTTGCATGAACAACAAGCTCATCTTTTTTAAAATTCAATAACGAATCAAAATCTCTTTCTAATTCTTCTGTACTAGAAGAGGAATCTTTAAAAGCTAAATCTAAAGATTTATCAAAAGATGTTTTTGGTAAGTTTATTGTTTCAGATTCAGATATTAAATTATTAATTTCATCTAGCGAATTAAAGATTTCTACAGGCTTAAGGATTGGTCTATTAACATCGCCTAAAAACTCTTCGTATCTATTATTTATTAATTCCCAATAATTTTTAGATTCTGATTTAACATCGCCAACGATAAAGATATTAAAACCGTTGAGATAATCCTTTAAAGAAGGTTTTTCATCATAGAAAAGAGAAGAATAAAATTCTATTCCTGATATAAATTTTCCTTTACTGACGCTTTCAAAAACCTCACCATCGTCTTTAAACCTAGAACGCCAATTTTTTTTAAAAATCTTTATAGAGTTTATATTTAAAACAAAACCTCGTGATGGTCTCACAATGAATGAATTTATTTTCCTCAAAGTTTTCTGTGTGTCGGTATCAAAAATAGAAATACTTGAAATCAAATCGTCATCTAAATCTATCCTGACAGGATATTTGTTATTGGATGGAAATATATCTATTACAGAGCCTCTCAAGGCATAGCTGGAGGGTTTGGTTACTAAATCTGCAGGGTCATATCCATTTTCTACTAAATTTGAGATGAGCTCGTTTCTATCAATTTTTTGATTTTCTTTGAATTCAAGGTATAGAGTATTGATACTGGCTTTATCAAAAAAAGGTTGAAAAAGAGCAGGAACTGTAGAGAAAGCTGTGATTGAATCTTTTTTTAGTAAATCTCTAAGAGCTATTAATCTTTTTGATGAAACCTCAGAATGTGGAGAAAAATTATCATAGGGTAAAACCTCTAAATCAGGAATTAAGATTTTTTCATCATTTGCGGAGTTAGACCAAGTTTTTTTAAGAAGCTCTGAGTTACTGCAAATTACCAAGTTCTTTTGATAACCAAATGTTATTTCCATAATGATTTTTACTACGTATTAACAGATAAATGTTTGTGTATAATACTGACTTCTAAGAATAAGACTATAAAGAGGTTTTAAATGAATTTATCTTTCTCAGAAGAAGATCTTAAATTTCAAGATGAAGTGAGATCATTTATTGCGGAAAATTATCCTGCTGATATCAAAAATAAAATGGATAATGGGATTCCTGTTTCTAAAGACGATATCCAAACTTGGCAAAGAATCCTTAGCAAAAAAGGTTGGTTTGCAGTTAATTGGCCTGAAGAATATGGTGGAACTGGTTGGTCTATTACACAAAAACATATTTTTCAAAATGAATTAGCTGACGCTAATACTCCAACTCTTGTTCCTTTTGGAGTTAGTATGTGTGGTCCAGTGGTTTATACTTTTGGAACTCAAGAACAAAAAGACAGATTTCTTCCAGGGATAATTAATAATGATGTTTGGTGGTGTCAAGGTTATTCAGAGCCTGGTTCTGGTTCTGATTTAGCATCGCTCAAGACTAAAGCAGTAAAGGATGGCGATCACTACATTGTTAACGGAACGAAAACTTGGACAACCATGGCGCAACATGCAGATTGGATTTTTTGTTTGGTTAGAACGGAAACAACCGATATTAAACAGCAGGGAATAAGTTTTCTATTGATTGACATGAAAACTCCAGGAGTTGAGGTGAAGCCTATCATTACTATTGATGGATCCCATGAAGTAAACATGGTCTACCTAGACAACGTCAAAGTTCCTGTCGAAAACCTAATTGGAGAAGAAGGTGCTGGTTGGAATATTGCAAAATTCCTTTTAGCTCATGAAAGAACTGGTATTGGCGGTATTCCTGCTCTTAAAAGAGAGATTCGAAGACTTAGAGAAATTACTTCAGAACTTCCTTTAGGCGAGGGTTTCTTGAAGGATGACGAGTTATTTATGGATAAACTTAATAAACTTGAGATTGATTTGTTGGCTGCGGAATATAGCGAATTAAGAACTTTGGCAGCAATGTCAAAAGGTGGGCATCCTGGTCCAGAATCATCCATTCTTAAAATTAAAGGTACTGATTTACAGCAAGGTCTTTCTGACTTGTTTGTTGAAGCCCTTGGATATTATGCTCATCCTTTTATGTCGGAAGATGATTTAATTTCTAATGAAGGAAGAATTGGTCCAGATTTTGCAGCCAATGTCATGCCCCATTACTTAAACTATAGAAAAGTTTCTATTTACGGTGGAAGTAATGAAATCCAAAGAAATGTAATTGCTAAAGCTGTTCTAGGTATTTAAATGGATTTCTCATTATCTGAAGAACAATTATTGCTCAAAGATAGTATCACTACCTTTGTAGACAAAGATTATCTTTTCGATGTAAGACAAAAAAATATCAAGACTGAGTTGGGTTTTAGCTCAGATTTTTGGAAGACGTTTGCTGATTTAGGATGGTTAGGAATGCCTTTTTCAGAAGCAGATGGTGGCTATAATGGTGGACCAATTGACCTTATGGTTATCATGGAATCACTTGGAAGAGGGCTTGTCGTTGAGCCATATATCCCAAACGTTGTTCTAGCAGGTGGCTTAGTTAGCAGATTAGGTTCAGAAGAACAAAAAAAAGAACTTTTACCAAAAATAATTTCTGGTGAAATTCAAATGTCTGTTGCATTTTCTGAACCTCAAAGTAGGTTCGATTTAAATGACGTTATTACATCTGCCAAAAAAGAAGGTGATAGTTACATTCTTGATGGTTACAAGTCAGTAGTCATGAATGGTCCTTCTTCAAATAATACTATAGTTGTTGCAAGAACATCTGGAAATCAGCTTGATAAAGAAGGCCTATCTTTATTTATTGTTGATCCTTCTTTAAAAGGGGTGTCTTTAAGAAACTATTCAAATGTAGACGGGTCTAAAGCTTCAGAGATAACGCTTGAAAACGTATCTACGCCAGCATCTTCTCTATTGGGAAATGAAGGCGATGCTTTTTCTGCGTTAGAAGAAGTCATTGACTTAGCAACATTAGCTATATCAGCTGAAGCAGTTGGTATTATGGAAAAAATGAATGAAATTACCTTAGAATATACTAAGACAAGAGAACAATTTGGTGAGACTCTTAGTTCATTTCAAGCACTGCAACACAGGATGGTAGATACTTTCATGGCATATGAACAAACTAAATCCTTGCTTTTAATGTGTGCCGCAAAACTTACTGATAAGTCAGACGATGCTAAAAAAGCTGTTTCAGCTTTAAAATATCAAGTTGGTATCGCTGCTAAGCATGTTGGTGAAGAATCTGTCCAGCTGCATGGTGGAATGGGTGTAACTGACGAGACAAATATTGGTCACTACTTTAAGCGTTTAACAACAATTAGAGCAATTTTTGGAAATACTGATTATCACCTGAAAAGATATTCTGCTTTGTAATAAATGACAGCAATAAAATCTGACTCTAACCCTGATAAGAGGGATAGAGCAAAACCGGATAATTATCTAGAAAACTGGATAGAAAGACAGTCGCTTGTTGAATCAATGATTCCCATCATTGGTAAATTTCACAGAGATAAAAATGTTCGAATTTTATTGTATGGAAATCCTTTAATTTCTCTTTCGGTAATAGAAATAATGCAAGCTCATAGAGCTGTAAGAGAAGTCGAGGAAAATGAACTAAGTGAATACGAAACATCAATGATTTTAGCTAGTTTAGACAAACTTGATCTAGGCCCTGCGCAAATAGACATAGGTATATTAGCTGCAGCTTTTATGTTCGATGATCATGGACAAAATATAGATGAATTTGTAAATGATCAGGTTAAGAAAGCCATAGGAAATCACACTCCAGTACTTAAAAAACCTCAAGATGTAGTCCTATTTGGTTTTGGGAGGATAGGAAGATTAATTACAAGATTAATTCTCGAGGATACGGGCGCAGGTGAAACTTTTTCTCTAAAAGCAGTAGTTGTAAGACAATCTAAATCAGAAGATCTTTTTAAAAGAGCTGAATTAATGAGAAGAGATTCTGTTCATGGTCCTTTTAAAGGAACAATCAGAGTAGACGAAGAATCCAATACTCTTGTAATGAATGGTAATCCTGTAAAATTTATCTACGCAAACAATCCTGATGAAGTGGATTACTCCAAGCATAATATTGATAAAGCAATTTTAATAGACAATACTGGAGTCTATCGCGATAAAAAAGGGCTCTCAAAACATCTTAAATCTAAAGGGGTTTCAAAAGTATTGCTTACTGCTCCAACCAAAGGAGAATTAAAAAATATAGTTTATGGTGTAAACCATAAAGATATTACAGATAAAGATAAAATCTTAGGGGCTGCTTCTTGTACTACCAATGCAATTGTTCCTTTATTAAAGGCGATATCCGAAGAGTATGGTATTGATAATGGTCATGTTGAAACTGTTCATTCATATACTAATGATCAGAATCTAATTGATAATTATCATGATAAAGCAAGACGTGGGAGAAGTGCTGCACTAAATATGGTTTTAACTGAAACTGGAGCAGCAAAAGCCGTATCTCAAGTCCTCCCTGAATTAGAAGGAAAATTATCAGCAAATGCTATAAGGGTTCCAACTCCAAATGTTTCTATGGCAATTTTAAACCTTTACCTTGAGAAAGAATCAACCCTTGAAAAGCTTAATGATTTTTTAAGAAAAATGGCTTTTCACAGTATTTATAAAGACCAAATAGATTATACAAATTCTCCAGAAATTGTATCATCCGATATTATTGGAAGTAGGTTTGGATGTGTTGTAGATTCTCAAGCAACAATATGTAATGGAAAGAATGTGGTCATTTATGCCTGGTACGACAATGAGCTTGGTTACTGCGTTCAATTACTTCGAGTCTTAAAGAAAATGGCTGGTATTAAATACCTACGATTACCTCTATTTTTGTAACATGCCTATAAAAATTTCAAAGGGATTGAATCTATCTCTTGAGGGAGAAATCAACCATCAAGTTTTGCCAGAGGTTACAAATTTAACTTCAAGAGTCGCTGTCCTTGGAAAAGATTTTCACGGTATTCGACCGACAATGTTTGTCTCTGAAGGACAACAAGTAACTCAAGGAGAAAAACTCTTTGAGGATAAAAAAAATCCCGGGTATTTTCACTTGTCTCCCGTGAATGGAACGATTTCAGAAATCAATAGAGGTGATAGAAGGTCTTTTCTTTCAATGGTCATAGAAAAGAGTAATGACGATGCTACTTTTGAAATTGATACAACATTTGATACAACCGATGACCAAGTTTTAAATTTTCTTAATAAATTTGGATTACTTAGTCTTTTTAGAACCAGACCTTTTTCTAAAGTTCCTTTGGTGGGTTCCCTGCCGAATAAAATCTTTATTTCTCTGATAGATTCGAATCCTTTATCATTTGATCCAGCTTTGGTCATTGAAAAAAACCTTGAAGCATTCAATAAAGGTTTGGAAGTTATTTCTCATCTTCCTAAAGAGAATATTAATGTTGGAATTTCTGAAAACAACACTTTAGATTTATTTAGATCTGAAAAAATAAGTTACCATATTTTTTCAGGACCACATCCTATAGGGCTTGTAGGTACACAAATTCATAAAATTTCTCCTGCATCATTAACTAATCAAATTTGGACTATTGGATATCAAGAATTAATTAAAATTGGAAAAACTGTTCTCACTGGCTTTCAATCAAACGAAAAATATTTATCTATTTCAGGTTCTCAAGTATTTAATCCAGAAATTGTTTTAACAAATTTTGGTGCATGCGTTGAAGAACTTACAGCAGGGAAGTTAGTTGAGGAGGATAATCGATTGATTTCTGGTTCTGTATTGTGCGGTCATATTTGTGAAGGGCCACTTGCTTATCTATCTAGTTTCTCTAATCAACTCACTGTCATAAGAGAAGTTAATCAAGATGATCGTGAATTTTTGAATTGGTTAAGACCTGAAATAAAGAAACATTCATCATTGAGAATGTTTTTTGCATCGGCAATAAAAAATTATAAATATAACCTTACCTCTGCATTAAACGGCGGTTTTAGAGCAATTGTTCCGGTAGGTATCTATGAAGATATTTTTCCGATGAATTTAATGATAACTCAACTTCTTAAAGCAATAGTAACTGAAGATACAGAATTGGCTCAAAGTCTTGGCGTTTTGGAATTGGATGAGGAAGATTTAGCTCTTTGTACTTACAGTTGTCCAAGCAAATATGATTACGGCTTAATCCTTAGAAATATTTTAGATAAAATAGAGAAGGATGGATAAAGGCATAATATAGAAGAATATCTTCTAAAAACTAAATTGGTACTCTTAAATCATTAAAATTGCTTCTAAATCTAAGAGATGAAAGATCCGTTAAGAAATTTTCTTGATAAAATCAAACCTTCTTTTCAAGGAAAAGGGGGACTTTCCTATTACTTTCCAATATTTGATGTTATCGAAAACCTTTTTTATTCGTCCGATAAAAGAACCAAAGGTTTAACCCACGTTAGAGATGGTTCGGATATCCAAAGGATTATGGTTGTGGTATGGCTTGCAACTTTTCCTACGATGTTTGCAGGAATGTATAACCTTGGATATCAATCACTTAATGCAATAGAACAACTTACTCTAGCAAATACTGCTTTTGAAAAAGATTGGCATTGGCCGCTAATTACTTTTTTTACTTCGTTAAATCCAAATAGTTTTATGGATTGTTTAGTTTATGGAGCTATTTATTTTATTCCCATATACGTCGTTGTTTTTGCGGTCGGAATAGGCTGCGAATTAATATTTGCTCTTATACGAAGACATGAAGTTAGTGAGGGTGCTTTTGTTACTACTGTGTTATTTGCTCTATCTTGTCCGCCTAATGCGCCTTTATGGCAATGTGCATTGGGTATTGCAGTTGGATTAGTCATAGGAAAAGAAATATTTGGTGGTACTGGCAAAAATTTTTTGAATCCAGCTCTGACGGGTAGAGCATTTTTATATTTCGCTTATCCTGCTTCTTGGTCAGGAGATATGTCATGGGTTGCAATTGATGGTTACACAGCAGCAACTATTTTAGGAACAGCAGCTCAAGAAGGTTATCAAAGTCTTGCTTACACGTGGAACAATGCTTTTTTTGGTTTTATCCCAGGTTCTATAGGTGAAACTTCAACTTTAGCAATATTAGTTGGTTTAGCTATTCTTCTTTATACAAAGGTTGCCTCTTGGAGAATAGTTCTTGGTGTAGCCATAGGTACAATCTTTACAAGTTATTTATTCAATCTTGTTGGTAGTGAAACCAATCCTATGTTTTCTATGCCTTTTTGGTGGCATATGGTAATTGGTGGATATGCTTTTGGTCTGGTCTTCATGGCAACTGAGCCAGTTTCTGGGTCGCATACTAATGCCGGTAGGTGGGTTTATGGAATCGTCATTGGTGTAATGGTGATTTTAATTAGAGTCTTAAATCCCGCTTTTCCTGAAGGCATGATGCTTGCCATTTTATTTGGAAACTTATTAGCCCCTTTGATCGATCATTTTGTGGTTCAAAATAATATTAAAAAAAGACTGACTCTTCAAAATGCCTAAGATCAATAAAGATAGCACTTTGAATATAACATTCGTTGGAATTGGCCTTTGTTTATTGTGCAGCGCTATTATTTCATTTATTGCTATTCAACTTAGATCTGTTCAAGAGAATAACGTTGTTTTAGACATGCAAAAAAAGATTGTTTCATCTGCAGGTTTAGACGAAGTCTATGGTTCAGTAGAAAATGCTATGTCAAACATAAAAACTTTAATCATAGACTTAGATGAGGGTGAAATTGTAGACATAAATCCTGATACATATGAACTTTCAAAAGAACTTAGAGAGGATGGAAAATATAAATTTCTATCTGCAGAAGAAGATGTGGCTTCAATTAAAAAAAGAGAAAAATATTCAAAGATATATATCGAATATAAAGACGATGAAATAAATACTTTAATTTTACCAGTTAGAGGATACGGCTTATGGGGAATCCTTTATGGTTATCTGGCTATTGAAGGAGATTTTAATACTGTTGCTGGATTGGAATTCTACGAGCACAAAGAAACTCCTGGACTTGGTGCTGAGATTGATAATCCTACGTGGAAATCTTTGTGGAAAGGAAAAAAAATATATCAAGCAAATGGTGAGGTTTCTTTAAAAGTGATCAAAGGAAGCGTTATGAAAACTAGTAATAATTTCAGCTATGAAATTGATGGATTGTCTGGAGCTACCTTGACCTGTAATGGAGTTACTAACCTAATAGCCTATTGGATGGGTAGTGACGGCTTTTTAAACTTTATTAATAATTTACAAAAAGCAGATGTCTAAGTATTCAGAAATATTATTTCGACCTGTATTCAAAGAAAATCCCATTGCTTTGCAAATGCTCGGTATTTGTTCCGCATTGGCAGTAACCAGCAAGCTTTATCCAACTTTAATAATGTGCGTAGCTTTGACAGTTACTGTCAGCTTATCCAATTTCTTTATTTCTATGATAAGAAATATAACTCCATCAAATATAAGAATTATCGTACAAATGACAATTATTTCTTCCTTAGTAATACTTGTTGATCAGGCTTTGAAAGCTTATGACTACGAAACAAGTAAAACTTTATCTGTATTTGTAGGTTTAATAATTACCAATTGTATTGTCATGGGAAGAGCTGAAGCCTTTGCAATGCAAAATCCTCCAGGAGTTTCTTTTCTTGACGGATTTGGTAATGGATTGGGTTATAGTGTGATTTTAATAATTCTTGGCACAATCAGAGAATTATTTGGTACTGGAACCATTTTAGAGTATGAAATCTTTCCTCTGGTGCAAAACGGAGGTTGGTATGTGCCTAATAACTTTTTTCTTCTACCTCCTGTTTCTTTCATATTAATTGGTTTAATTATATGGGCCTTAAGAGCATGGCAAAAAGATCAAATAGAAGAACCAGAATTTAGAATGTCTCAGAATTCTCCTGAAATTGTGCCAAACCCACCACCAACTCCTTCTTCAAAGGCGTCATCATGATAGAAAATTATTTAAATATTTTTATCAATGCTATTTTTATAGAAAACCTTGCTTTGTCTGTTTTTTTAGGAATGTGTACTTTTATTGCTATTTCAAAAAAAATTGAAGCTGCAATTGGCTTAGGTATAGCTGTAATCGTAGTATTGGCAATCACTGTACCCATCAATAACTTAATCTATAACTACATTTTAAGAGATGGAGCGCTTGCTTGGGCAGGCCTTTCTGATGTTGATTTAAGCTTTGTAGGATTAATCAGTTATATTGGCGTGATTGCTGCTTGCGTTCAAATATTAGAAATGTTTTTAGATAAATACGTTCCTGTCCTTTATAACGCTTTGGGTATATTTTTACCCCTCATCACAGTTAATTGTGCAATTCTAGGAGCGTCGCTTTTTATGGTAGAAAAAGATTTGTATTTTGGAGAAAGTGTTGCATATGGTCTAGGTGCAGGAGTAGGTTGGGCGTTAGCAATCACAATACTTGCAGGAATAAGAGAAAAATTAAAATATAGCGACATGCCAGAAGGTCTTCAAGGACTAGGTTCTACTTTTATAATTGTTGGTTTGATGAGCTTTGGATTTATGTCATTTGGAGGCATCATTCTGTAATGATTACTGAGATAGTTTTAGGTATTTTATCTTTTACAGTTATTGTAAACATAATGGTTGCCATCATCCTTTTGGCAAGATCTCAATTGGTCTCTACGGGTGATGTAACCATTGAAATCAATGACGATCCAACTCAAAAAATTACTGTTCCTGCCGGAGGTAAACTTTTACAAACTTTGGCAGAAAATAATCTTTTTCTATCTTCAGCATGTGGTGGGGGCGGCACATGTGCTCAGTGTCGTTGCCAAGTTTTCGATGGAGGTGGCTCAATTTTATCTACCGAAGAAAGTCATTTTAATAATAAAGAAAAGAAAGATTTCTGGCGTCTCTCTTGTCAGGTTCCTGTTAAAAGTGATATGAAAATTACCATTCCGGAAGAAGTATTTGGTGTAAAAAAATGGGAAACAACAGTCAGATCAAATGATAATGTTGCTACTTTCATCAAAGAGTTAGTATTAGAACTTCCTGAAGGTGAAGATGTTGGATTTGAAGCAGGTGGGTATGTACAAATGGAAATTCCACCTTATCAAGCTGACTACAAAGATTTTTATATTCAAGAAGAATACAAATCCGATTGGGATAGATTTGAAGTATTCAATAACGTCTCTACAGTAAAAGAAGAAGTCATAAGAGCTTACTCAATGGCAAATTATCCTGAAGAAAAAGGTATTATGAAATTCAACATCAGAATTGCTTCACCGCCACCAGGTATGTCAGTTGCTCCTGGAGAGGCTTCATCTTATTTATTTAATTTAAAAGCGGGGGACAAACTTACCATTTTTGGTCCTTTTGGAGAATTTAAAGCCAAAAAAACCGACGCTGAAATGGTATTCATTGGAGGAGGGGCCGGTATGGCGCCAATGAGGTCTCATATCTTTGATCAACTTTTAAGAATTAATTCTTCAAGAAAAATAAGTTTTTGGTATGGAGCAAGAAGTTTGAAAGAAATGTTTTATGTTGAAGAATTCGATAAGTTATCAAATGACTTTGAAAATTTTTCTTGGCATGCGGCCTTATCTGATCCTTTGCCTGAAGATAACTGGGATGGTCTAACAGGTTTTATAAGTCATGTTCTGTATGACGAGTACCTGCAACATCATCCTTCACCAGAAGATTGCGAATATTATCTTTGTGGTCCTCCTATGATGATGTCAGCAGCATTTAAAATGCTTGATAGTCTAGGTGTTGAACCAGAAAATATAATGTTCGATGATTTTGGTAGCTAATTTTTTTAAAAAATCTCTATTATTTTTTCTTTTCTTTTTAGGAGCTTGTTCCAGTAACAATGAGATTCTTTCTATATCCGGTCAAGCTTTTGGAACGTTTTACGATATAAAGTTTGAAGAATCCCAACACAACATTAAAGAAGTGAATGATGAAATAAATAATATTTTTACTTCGGTCAATCAATGTTGTTCAACATACAAAAGTGATTCTTTGGTTTCATTTAAAAGAGATAATAAAAACACTGACTTATTTAATGAGGAAGTTAAAAATTATTTTCAAGAGGTTGTAAAAATTTCAGTTAAGGCTAATAAAACTGTCGAAGGATTTATATTATTTGATAATTACGACTACTTTAATGCGGTTGCAAAAGGTTATGCAGTCGACATCGTTTCTTCTAAATTAAAACAATTAAATATTGAAAATTTTTTTATAAATATTGGTGGTGAAATTAGAGTAGAAGGAATGAAAAATAAAAATTTTTGGAAAATTGGTATTGAAAATCCCTTGTCTAATCAGCAAGGCATATATAAGCCTTTTAAAATTAAACAAAGCCTCTCAATTGCTACCTCAGGTAATTACAGAAACCCTGGGCATATTGTTGGAATTGGAGGAAATAAAATTGATCAAGATGTACTTTCTATTTCTGTGATGGATAAAAAATCAACTGCCTATGCTGATGCTATTGCAACTGGTTTATTTGCTCTAGGAAAAGTTGATTTAATTAAAAACAACATTAAAGATAATAGCATTCCCGCATTGCTTATCTTCAAAGGAAATGAAAAGTTACAATCTTTTGAGTCAAAACAATGGAAGGAATTGTTACAATAGTCAAATGATTACAGCCTTATTAGCCATATTTATTATCATTCTTTCAATAGCAGGAATGTCGATAGGACTTATTCTTAAAAATAAACCCCTCCAACCAAGTTGTGGAGGAATTTATTTAGAAAAAGGTGATACTTGTAAGGTATGTGGTAAAACAGTTGATTAAAACTGATTCATTGTATTGTCTTCACCACCAGCTTTTAGCGCATTATCTCCAGAGAAATATTCTTTGTGAGTATCCCCAACAGTTGAACCAGCTAAGTCTTGATGTTTAACAGAAGACATATCACGTCTGATTTCTTGTCTTTGAATTTCTTTGACATAAGCCAACATACCTAAATCCCCAAAGTATCCTTCAGATAGAACTGACGTACCCAGAGCAGTTTCATGATACGTAGGTAGAGTGATTAAATGATGGAAGATTCCTGCCTCTCTTGAAGCATCTTTTTGGAAATTTTGGATGTATTTGTCAGCTTCAATTGCAAGCTCTGAATCATCAAATTTTTCATCCATCAAACCTTTTGGTTCCTTTGCGGGATCTGGATAAATTGAAACATCTTTTCCGGCTTCAACCCATTCTTGATAAACCTGTTCTCTAAAAGATAAAGTCCAATTAAAAGATGGGGAGTTGTTGTAAACAAGTTTTGCTTGTGGTTGTTTTTCTCTAATAGCAGAAACCATTTCTGCAATTTGTTGAACATTAGGCTTTTCAGTTTCAATCCATAAAAGATCAGCACCATTTTCAAGACTGGTTATACAATCAAGTACTACTCGATCAAATCCAGTATCTTTTTTAAATTGATAGAGACCGTTTGGAAGTCTTACCGGTTGAACTAGCTTTCCTCCTTGGTGAATTGTTACATCATTATCTTCTAATTCACTCAAATCATTTATTTCATGAGATTCAAGAAAACTGTTGTATTGATCTGCAAGATCTCCAGGTTCATTTGAAACTGGAACTTTTTGAGTTAAGCCCGCACCTAAGGAATCAGTTCTAGCTACAATGATTCCATTTTTTATACCTAGTTCTAAGAAAGCATATCTAACAGCATTAACCTTAGATAAAAAGTCTTCATGTGGAACGGTTACTTTTCCGTCTTGATGACCGCATTGTTTTTCGTCTGATACTTGGTTTTCAATTTGTATGGCACAAGCACCAGCTTGAATCATCTTTTTTGCAAGTAGGTAAGTAGCTTCTTCATTACCAAATCCAGCATCAATATCAGCGATGATAGGAACAACGTGAGTTTCAAAATTATCAATTTTCTTAATAATGTCATCAGTTTTATTTCCTGCTGCTTCTGCTTCATCTAATTCATTAAACAGATGTTGTAGCTGGACAGAATCAGCTCTTTTTAGAAAGGTATAAATCTCTTTTATTAAGTTAGGAACTGCAGTTTTTTCATGCATGCTCTGATCAGGAAGAGGGCCGAATTCTGATCTTAAGGCAGCAATCATCCAACCACTTAAATAAACATATCTCTTAGAAGTTGTTGTGTGTGAACGTTTGATCTCCATCATCATTTGTTGAGCTGTAAAACCATGCCAACAGCCTAATGACTGAGTGTAAACACTGGAGTCTTTATCATAATCAGCCATATCTGCATGCATGATGTCAGCTGTGTATTGAGCAATATCTAAACCAGTATGAAATCTATTTTGCAATCTCATTCTTGCAGCGGATACAGGATTGATATTTTTATAAATATTAGGACTTTGGTTTTTTAAGTCTTCATATTCTTTAACAGTTTTTTTGTAATCAAACATATTGTGCCCCTTAGGATTTAAAAGAAGATTTAGCCAATTTATCTGCCAGTCCAATATATTTTTTTGGAGTAAGGCTTAAAAGAAGTTCCTTATCTGCTTTATTTATTTTTAAGTCGTCAATTATCTTTATGTAGGAATGATAATCAAGCTTTTTTCCACGTGAAATGGATTTAATTTTTGTATAACTATCCTCAACACCATTTTTTCTAAGTATGGTTTGAATAGCTTCAGTTAAAATTTCCCAACTGTTATCTAGGTCTCTGAGGATTAACTCTTTATTAGGCTCTATTTTAGCAATGCCTTTTTTCAAAGAATTGAGACTGATAATAATATAAGCAAATAACGAGCCAATATTTCTTAAGACAGTTGAATCAGATAAATCTCTTTGCAATCTAGATATTTGGATTTTATTTTTCAAGGCAATAATTAAGCCATTAGCAATGGATAAATTCCCTTCAGCATTTTCAAAATCTATAGGATTAACTTTATGCGGCATAGTAGATGAGCCAACTTCTCCTGCTTTCAAATCTTGCTTTAAGTAATTTTTTGAGATTAAAAGCCAAATATCTTGGGCAAAATCAATCAATACATTATTCAGATTATGTGTATTTGCTAATTGAAATGCCATGGCATCTTTGAGTTCAATTTGCGTTGAATGACTAGAAAAATCTAGACCTAAAGAATTTACGAATTTTTTAGATAAAGTCTCCCAATTTACTTTCTTTTCTGCAACAACATGAGCATTGTAATTTCCTGAGGCTCCATTAAATTTTCCTTTTTGTTTAATTGTTTTAATAAGGTCTAAATGGAATTTAATTCGATAACTATAATTAGAAAATTCCTTACCAAGAGTTGTAGGAGAAGCAGGTTGTCCATGAGTAAAAGCTAGCATTGAGAGTTTTGAGTATTTCTTTGCTAGAGAATTTAGTTTTTTTTGTAATAAATTAACTTCTGGTGAAAATTCAGTGTCTATAAATCTTTGCAACATCAAAGAGTAAGAGAGATTATTTATGTCTTCAGAAGTACAACAAAAATGTACAAATTCACAAAGTTTACTGAGTTTTAATTTTTTTAATTTTTCAACAATAAAAAGTTCTACTGCTTTGACATCGTGATTGGTTTTCTTTTCAATTTTCTTAATTTGCCTAGCATCTTGGATAGAAAACTCTTTAAAAATATTAATTATTTTTTTTTGCTGACTGTTTGAAACTTCAGGAATAAATTTTAGAGATTTATTATTTGATATCAGCAGAAGCCATTCAATTTCGACTTCTACTCTAGTTTTAATCAAAGCAAATTCACTAAAATAGTTTGCGAGAGATTTTGTTTGAGACTCGTATCTCCCATCGATGGGAGTTACAGAAAGCAGATTATCGTTGGGCATTAATTTTCAAAAGAGGATTATATATCTATCTCGCCTCCACCTAAACAAATTTCGTCATCATAAAATACAATAAATTGTCCTGGAGTTACTGCTCTTTGCGGTTCTTTAAAAAAAACTTTAGCTTTATTTCCTTGAATATCGATTTCGCAGTCCTGATCTTTTTGACGATATCTAATTTTTGCCGAAACTTTATTTGAAGATGGTTGTTTTAACCAATTTATATTTGATACCGAAAGTTTTTGTTTGAAGAGCAAAGGGTGATCATTTTCTTGAACAACTATTAATTTATTATTTGAAAAATCTTTTTGAGCAACGTACCAAGCTTTTTCTGACCTATTCTTCATTCCTCCAATCCCAAGACCTTGTCTTTGGCCAATGGTATAAAAATACAAACCCCTGTGTTCTCCAATAACCTCATCATTTTCATCAACAATTTCTCCATAATCTTCTGGAAGGTAATTTTTTAAGAATTCTGGAAAAGGTCTTTCGCCAATAAAACAAATCCCGGTACTATCTTTTTTATCGAAAGTAACCAATTTTTCCGTTTCAGCAATTTTTCTCACATCGGTTTTTAAAATATTTCCAAGAGGAAATTTAATATTTTTAAAAACATCTTTTTCAACCTGACTTAAAAAGTAAGTCTGATCTTTATTTTGATCATAGGATTTACATAAGAAATATTCTTTATCGATTACCTGAACCTTAGAATAGTGTCCTGTTGCTACAGCATCAAAGTCGTTTTTTTTAGCATAATCAGTAAACTCCTTAAATTTAATAAATTTATTACAATAAATATCAGGGTTAGGAGTTTTTCCATTATTTAATTCGTTAAGAAAATAATTGAAGACTTTATCTCTGTATTGTTTTGCAAAATTCATTTGCACTAAATTTATACCTAATTTGTCAGCAACTTGTGCAGCATCTAAAAAATCTTCTTTGACACTACAATATGGACTGCCATCATCATCTTCCCAATTTCTCATAAATCCGGCTGTAACATCGAACCCTTCTTGCTTTAATAGGAAAGCTGCAACTGAAGAATCAACTCCACCCGATAAACCTACTAAGACTTTCACAATTTTTATAGATAAGTAAAAAATGCTATGATACCGCGCTTCAAAGGACTTTAATAACTGTTATGGCTTATAAACACATAGAAATTCCAGAGGATGGAGAACAAATTACTGTAAATGATTCAGGTGAATTAAATGTTCCTCCAAATCCAATAATTCCATTTATCGAAGGAGATGGCATTGGTACTGATGTTACTGCTGCGATGATCAAGGTAGTTGATAATGCGGTTAACCTTGCCTACAACGGAGAAAGAAAAATTGCCTGGATGGAAATATTTTGTGGCGAAAAGTCTTTAGGCGTTTATGGTGAAAACGAATGGCTTCCAGAAGAAACCATCGATGCCTTGGAGAAATACGTTATAGGAATAAAAGGGCCTTTGACGACTCCTATCGGAGGAGGTATTAGATCTTTAAATGTTCGATTGAGGCAAGTATTAGATTTGTATGTTTGTCAGAGGCCAATAAGATACTTTGAAGGGGTGCCAAGTCCTGTTGTAATCCCCGAAACAACAGACATGATTGTCTTTCGAGAAAACTCTGAAGACATTTATGCTGGAATAGAATTTGAAGCAAATTCAGATGAAGCTACAAAACTGATTAATTTCCTCACTAAAGAAATGAATGTAAAAAACATACGATTCGAAGATGCGTGTGGCATTGGAATAAAACCCATTTCAAAAGAGGGAACTGAAAGACACGTAAGAAAAGCTATCCAATATGCAATAGATAACGACCGCTCGTCGGTAACTATCGTTCATAAAGGGAATATCATGAAATATACCGAAGGTTCTTTCAAGGAATGGAGTTACTCTTTAGCAGCAAGAGAATTTGGTGCCACGTCTCTGGATGGTGGTGAGTGGATGAGTTTTAGAAATCCAGTTACAAAAAGATTAATTATTTTAAAAGACATCATCACAGATAATTTCCTTCAGCAAATTTTAATTCGTCCAGGAGACTATGACGTAATTGCTACAATGAACCTAAATGGTGACTTCATCTCTGATGCTTTAGCTGCAAAAGTAGGAGGCTTGGGCCTAGCTCCCGGAGCAAATTTAGGTGACAAAGTTGCTCTATTCGAAGCTACGCATGGCACGGCTCCTAAGTATGCTGGCTTAGACAAAGTTAATCCAGCCTCTTTAATTTTATCTGCAGAAATGATGCTCAATCACATCGGTTGGCACGAAGCTTCAGAAAATATTATTAAAGGTATAAGTTGGGCAATTAAGAATAAGTTAGTAACTTATGATTTAGAAAGATTGATGACAGGTGCAAAATTACTAAAATGTTCTGAATTCGCAGAACAAATTTGTAATGGAATGTCATAATAAATCTTTTTAAATGAATGATAGATATCAAACTTAATAGTAAATCCGAAGACTTTGAATCCAATTCTTCTGCATTAGTAGAACTAGAAGAGCCTAAATTAAAAAAACCTTCTTTATATAGAGTTATTTTACTAAATGATGATTACACTCCAATGGAATTTGTAATCTATGTCCTTCAAACATTCTTTAGCTATGATAAAGAAAAGGCTACTCAAATAATGCTAGCCGTGCACACCAAAGGAAAAGGCGTGTGTGGAATTTATACTAAAGAAGTAGCTGAAACTAAATCAAACCAAATAAATAATTTTGCTAAACAGAATGAACATCCATTAGTAAGTGACATTGAACCAATAGACGAGGAAGACTAATGTTAGAGAAAAATCTTGAAGAATGTCTTAACAATGCTTTTAAATTTGCACATGAAAATAATCATGAATTCGTAACTACCGAACATTTGTTGCTTTGCATTTTGAACAATCAGGATGCATTGAATGTTCTTTTAGCTTGTGACATAAACATTGATATTCTTGAAGCAGAACTAAAAGAATTTATATCAAAAAATTGTCCTGAAAAAAAAGATGATGCTGTTGAAATTCAGCCAACCTTATCATTTCAAAGAGTTATTCAAAGAGCTGTCTTTCATGTTCAATCTTCAGGAACCGGCGAAGTTACAGGAGCTAATATTTTAGTTGCTTTGTTCAGCGAAAAAGAAAGTCATAGCGTTTATCTTCTCAAGAAACAAGGCATGACAAGGCTAGATGCAGTTTCTTATATGAGTCATGGAGAAGGGGTGACAGAAGATGAGGCATTTGAAGATATTTCTCAAGACTCTTCAACATCTAATGAATCCGGTTATCTGGGCAAGTATGCTCAAAATCTAAATCAAGAAGCTGAAGCTAATCGAATTGATCCATTAGTTGGAAGAGATAAAGAAATTGAAAGAATTTCCCAAATTCTTGCAAGGAGATCAAAGAATAATCCAATTTTAGTTGGTGAGTCTGGTGTTGGAAAAACTGCATTAATAGAAGGTCTGGCAAAAAATATCGTTGAAAAAACTGCCGCTCCATCTTTACAGGAAAGTATCATTTATTCATTGGATATGGGATCTTTACTAGCTGGAACTAAATATCGTGGAGATTTTGAAAAGAGGCTTAAGGGAATTTTAAAAGAACTTTCTTCTATTCCAAATGCAATACTATTTATAGATGAAATACATACCATTATTGGGGCAGGTGCTACTTCCGGAGGAGTCATGGATGCATCTAATCTGCTAAAACCTGTGTTAGGTAAAGAAGGAATAAAATTTATAGGCTCTACAACTTTTAAAGAATATAGGACCATATTTGAACAAGATAGAGCTTTGTCTAGAAGATTTCAAAAAGTTGACCTTGTCGAACCATCTGTCCAAGAAACCATAAAAATACTTGAAGGTTTGAAAAGAAAATATGAACAGCACCATGATTTGAAATATTCAAAAGCAGCTTTAAAAGCAGCTGCTGAGCTTTCAGCAAAACATATTAACGATAAATTTTTACCAGATAAGGCAATAGATGTTATTGATGAAGCAGGGGCTAGGTTGAGGCTAAATCTAAACATCAAAAGAAAAACAGTTAATGAGCAAGACGTAGAAAGAGTAATATCTTTGATGGCTCAGATTCCAGAAAAAAGTGTATCTACAAAAGATAGAGTTTCTTTAGGAAAGTTGGAAGAAGATCTCAAAAGAGTTATTTTTGGCCAAGATGAAGCTATACATAAATTATCTAACTCAATAATGATGTCCCGAGCTGGCTTAGGTGAAGAGGAAAAACCAATAGGTTCTTTTCTATTTTCAGGTCCTACCGGAGTGGGAAAAACTGAAGTATCTCGCCAATTAGCTAAAATTCTGGGAGTTGAGTTAATTAGATTTGATATGTCCGAATACATGGAAAGACATACTGTTTCAAGATTAATTGGAGCCCCGCCTGGATATGTTGGATATGATCAAGGAGGTCTACTTACTGAGGCGGTTACAAAAAATCCTCACTCAGTCATACTTTTAGATGAAATTGAAAAAGCTCATCCTGAGGTATTCAATGTTCTCTTGCAAGTAATGGACCATGGTATGTTAACCGATAACAATGGAAGACAAGCTAGCTTTAGAAATTGCGTCCTAATTATGACAACAAACTCAGGTGCATCGGAAATGGCAAGAGAATCAATGGGATTTCAAAAACAAGATAATACCTCTGACGGCTCTGAAGCTATTAAAAAAGCTTTCAGCCCAGAATTCAGAAACAGATTGTCTTCTATCGTACAGTTTGGTGCATTAAAAACAGAAGTCATTCATACTGTGGTAGATAAATTTTTAACAGAGCTCCAGGCTCAGCTAGATGAAAAAAGGGTAGTGCTTGAAGTTGATAATAAAGCCAGAACTTGGCTAGCAGATAACGGTTATGATGAAAAAATGGGTGCTCGTCCAATGCAAAGACTTATCCAAGATGAAATAAAACAAAAATTAGCCGAGTCAATTTTATTTGGTGAATTAGCCAAAGACGGTGGAATCGCAAAGGTTTCTGTTAAAAAAGAAAATTTAGATATCAAATTCCTTCCTCACGAAGAGAAAGAACTAACTTCTTAGATTTATTTTTCTCTAAAAGTTATTCTGCCTTTGGATAAATCATAAGGAGTCATTTCAACTTTAACTTTATCTCCGGTGAGAATACGAATGTAATTTTTTCTCATTTTTCCTGAAATATGAGCAGTAATGACATGGTCATTTTCTAATTTTACTTTGAAGGTAGTATTTGGCATGGTATCGATAACCTCGCCTGACATCTCAATTAAATCTTCTTTTGCCATAAATATTGTCCATAATTATGCCTTATGGAGAAGAAAGATAAAAAATTTAATTTGAAAGGACTTTTATTGGTAATAGTAATTGTCAATATATTTTTAGCAATAATTGCTGCAATAGTTGATTATTTTGTCTAAAAAAAATATTTGCAACATCAAGAAAAACTAGTATAAATAAATAGTAAAGGAGGCCTATGTTTATGGATAAATTATTTGCAATTTTCACGCTATCAATTTTATTAATAAGTTGTGGTGGCAGTGGAGGATATGGTAGCTCTAGCACCAATTCCAACACTAACTCTTATGGAAGCACGCCAACAGGTAACTTTGCAGGTCAGGTAGATCCTGTACAAACAACAGACTAACAAAACTAAGGAATTTAAAATGAAATCGATAACGCTGTTTTTTACAACTTTAACTTTTATATTGTTTGCTAATGTAACTTTTACGGATGACTACACTGATGATGCTGCAGAAGTAGATTATTACGTACCTGGCATACTTGCCAATGATGCAATGAGTCAAGTTAATTTTCTATTATGTTTTATGGAGAGTATTAATTTTTCTACTTTTGTGAATAAAGGAGTCTATAAAGCCTTAACTGACGAAGCTAAGTGTGAGTCTGCAAGTGGAGCTGATGCAGCTTCAGAAGCAGCTTCTGCAACCGGCTCATCAGCTAGTGGTGGTGGAGCTGGAACAGGAAATACTGTTGACGCTACTGAATATACCCCTGGCATTTATACAGGGGAAACTTCTGGAAATGAAGTACAAGGAAAAGGTTGGGTGGATATTGAATTGGTAATGGGCCAAAACGATACCGTAGTTCCAACAACTGCTTATATATCCACAGCGGTATCTGCAGATAAGAGCAGTACCAATCGTTTTGGAACTTTTACCATGCGATATGATCTCAGAAACAAACAAATTCATAACCCACTTGGACTTTCAACAGCTGGTATATCTATAAATAAAGGTTATTTAAACGTAAACAACACTACTATCCAGTATCGAGAAACAGGTATGCAAGGTCCAGACAGAGTAATCATTGCTGACTTGGCTGATCCCAACAATATTCAAGGGTTTATGCAAACACTTCTTCGTATCGCTGGTGGCGGAGGAATGACAACTTATGCTGTCACACATCAAGTACAAGTGAATGAAGGTGCAGATAGATACTGCCAAAAATTTTTTAGTGCTAACGAATATACTCAAGGAGGAAATGGTCTCTGGACAGAAGGTGCAGCAATCTCTGAAGCTAATCTAGCAACGGCTATAACCAATGCTCAAAACGGAGGAGGTTTTGTTAATACTGATGGAGGAACAGCAGCCACTATAACTGGAGAGCATTGCTGGGATACTAGAAGATCTTCAGCAAAAAGAGTGGTATATGAATATGGTACTTACAAAAATTCAGACGGTTCAAGGGCTGACTTAACTACACCTTCCATGTCCTTGGAAGCAAATACTACAGATAATGGTTCACTTTCTGCTCCAATTTGGTCTCATGCCAGCTATTGGGGAGTGCATGTTAATCCTACTGATAGGGCAAATGTAGCTGACTCAACTGTATTTAAAAATAAAAGAAATTCCAGCGATAATAATTCATATAATTTAAGAAAAAATTACTATGAAATTGTAAAAAGAACTCGTCAGTATCTTTCATTAGACCAACTTGGTGGAGTTTCTTTTCAGTTTTATGCAAATAATTTCAGAGACGGTGGTACTTTTCAAGCAAAGCTAGGAAATCTTAATTTTCCGAATGCCGGTAATTGTAATGCTGCACAGGGTCACTGTCCAGAATACTCTGGAACAATTACTGTGAGTGGCTCTACTGTAACTTTTACTGTAACTCATGGTATGGATTGGGGAGCAAGAATAATGCCTTTTGAATTGGATAATTCTTTCTCATTTACAGCGGTAAATTGGACACAACAAATGACTGACTCAGGCTGGAATAGAAGGATGCATTTTTGGGATCCCGATTCACATCAAAGTTACACAGTGCCTTTCGCTGCTTTTGGTGATCCTGACTCAACTACGCCTTCTTCTCAAGTTAGAACAAGAACAGAAGAAAGAATAAATATCGATCAATTGGCAACAGAAATAACTAATACTGGTGACAACGCAACAGGTTTACTTTGTATTCGAGAATGTCTTGATGCCTCTAATATGAATACTGCTATTGATGCAGCTTTTACTGCAGTTCAAAATTCAAGTAATCCAGGTGCTTTAAACGTTACTCCTAACAAAAATGTAGGAGACTGGTGGACAGCTGCAGTTTATTACGACTCAAATGGTAATGGAGACCAAGATGGGGGAGAGCCAGATATTGCAGCTGGTAATTATAATAATATTGGCGGAATAAAAGTTGCTGATGCTCCTCAATATACAATTGTGAATGTTGCTGGAACCAATAAACTCAGAGACGGTACAGCAGGTAATACATACGTT
The DNA here is from genome assembly GCA_902561325.1 of uncultured SAR86 cluster bacterium. GTDB lineage: Bacteria > Pseudomonadota > Gammaproteobacteria > Magnimaribacterales > AG-339-G14 > MEDG-81. The sequence continues at coordinate 201,537 of CACEOL010000002.1, forward strand.
GAATATTCAAATGCAAATGCACCAAAAGTAGATGCTAGACAGCATGGCGATGCTCTACAAAATTATCGTTATTACATAAAACCTCATACTTATGGTAATAATTGGACAAATAACTTTGGTCATGCTTTTCATATGAGAGCTGTGATTAATTCAGATACTAATAAAGCGGCTCTTCATTGCGATGTTTCAGGTGGTAATGCAAGAGGTTACGATGTTAAGTTTAAAGCTAAAGCAAATGATGCAGCAGTTCATGCTACCGGAGCAACCTCTTATTATTGTGACTACAAAATGTGGGAAGGAGCAGTTGCAACGATGTATGATATCAGAGTTAGACAAATGCCTGACTATAGACTGTATAACGATACTTCTAGTCAATACGTTAATGTCTCGCCACCGCAATCAGTTTTATTTACTGTCCCTGCAAATGGAATAACTTACAACTTTCCTAACACAGATCTTGCTGGAAAAAAATTCAAACTAAAATTTGAAGGTTACGGAGAGCTACATAATATTCCAGGACGAGTAGTAAATACCTGTACAGGCGCTATTTTAGGTAGATATGTTGATGGTGGATGGAACCAGTGTTACCGATACGTACATGAATTTGTAATACCTGATGCTACCGTTCTTACCAACCTAAGTGGGGGAGATGACTTAAAAATCAGAGCTCTAAGAGGGGATGAATATTTACTTAAATTAGGAGCCATTCCTGCTGGAGTAAATTACTCTAAGTTAGCGAGCGATCTACCACCTGCAAGTAATATTCAGAACTTATTTTCTGGAACAAATTCCATTGGTACTGTGCCTGCAACAACATTACCAAGTGCAAACAGTACAGATCCTTCAGTAATTCACGGAAAAACTGTTCATACACCTCCTTCAAATTAGAAAGATTCTAATGAGAAAAAAACTCCCTTGACATAAGGGAGTTTTTTTTAAAAAATAAAAAGAAATCTTTGGGTAGAATATCTTATGAAAAACATCTTAATTCTTTACGTATTTACACTTCTTTTTATCTCTTGTGGCTCGGGCTCGAATAATTCAGCACCTCCTATTACCGGACTTGAGGGAGATATAGAAGCAATTGAACCATTGAATATTGATTAAATAAAAAAATGAAAAAATTATTTCTTATATTATTGTTTCCGCTTAATTTAATTGCCTCAGATTTCGCAAATGATGAAACTGACTTCTATGTTCAAGGCCAAGACTTAAATACAGCATTGTCTACCGTGAATCGTTTTATGTGTTTTGTTAGTAATGGTATATCTAGAGGGGCATTACTAAATAAAGGTCCATACAAAGTTCTTACAAGAAGTGATTTGTGTACTAAAAAATTTGGCGAAAGCTCAAGTGCTACAGATTCATCAAGAACAACTAGTAGTGTTGAAACTCAAGAAGAATCTGAGACAAATTCTTTTACAGATGTAAATTATAACAATGCAATATTTGATGTAACAAAAGCATCATTGACTGCTCCATTAAAAGCGAAAATTTGGTCTAATGTTAATTCTGGAAGTACTGATTATAGAAATAGGCCACCAACTTCTTTCTTTTATGATTTCACAATCTCAAAACTTCCATGCACTGCTGCTAGATTAGCTGCTGGTATGGTTGAAGGAACCGACTGTACAAAATACGGAAATCTTACTTTAGACTTTACAATTACAAATCCAAAGGACTGGACCGGTATTGAACCTTTATGGGAATATTTGGGTTTAAGTGGAGCATCTGCTGTAAATAAAACTACTGGAATGGGTAGAGTCGAAATAAATGATTCCACCATTAACTATGTTGCTAATTCTGGTAGTGATTCATATAACTTAACTCTGACATCAACTGGCACAGTTTCTAAAGGTCTTTTTGAAATTTTTAGACCTACGATTTCTGGAAACGGATGGCCTTGGGGTCTTGGTTATAGATTTTACATAGACACCTCAAAAAGGGTTTATTGTCAAAAATACGAATATGCAAATATGTTGGAATACATTGCTCCTGCTTCTGGAGGAGATAAAGGAAGTGTATACCATTGGTTGGATGCAGGTAACAAAGCTGGACCCAGAAAACTTTCAGATGTATCTAGTTTAATAGCTGGTGTTAACGATTTTACTGCTTGGATAAAAACAAATTACATTGACCCTGGATATGGAATTGATGAAAAATGTTTTGATGTGAATCCTGCTACAGCTTTAAGAGTAGTAGATCACTATCGACTTTATGATTCTAGCGGAACAAAAGTTGATTTAACCAACAAAGCCTTTTCCATAACTGCAACAGCATCTGGAACAAATGATTTTCCAAATAATCAAATGTATGCTTATGCAGGTCCCAATGGGGTTTGGTTAGATCACAAATACAAAAACTATGTTACAAATAATACTATTTGGCGAAACAACAATCCTAATGCAACGGCTCTTGAAAAAGCTAAATCGTACACCGTAAATCAAAACTTTCTTACTGCTAAAAAAATTAATATTAGTTATAGAAGTTTAAGTGAATATAACAAACACAGAGTACTTATGTGGGTACAAGATCCTTATTGGAATACCGAATTTAAAAATCTAGGATTCTGCGGCATAGACAATAAAGACAAAAATAATAATAACTGTACTTTTAAAAAAGAATATGTGGGTTATTACGATTCAACACTTAATGGTTTGGATGGAGACGCTAATACAGTAGGGGGTTTTGTATTTAATGTATCCGCAGTTTGTAATGCAGATAACTGTTCTTATACAGTTTTAACTGGATCTGATGTAATTCAATTTGAGAATAGTCAATGGATTTCTAATATGGCTAAAACCTTTGGAGCTTATACGCATGTAAAAAGCATGGTTTTATTGAATATTGATACAAAAAAGATACTAAGAATAAAAAGAAATTCTCTAGCAAATCCTAGTTCTAATTTGAAGGCCAATGGAGTAAGAAATATCCTCATTCAAAGTGTACCGTTAACATCCATGCCTACAAATCTTTACTGTATAGCAAGATGTATGTCACCAAGTGCAGTAAATTCTTCTTATGAATCTATTTTTACTGCTGCTGCAGCAATAAAATCTGATGCGAATCAAAGTTGGGAAAAAACAAGCATTTCAGGAAACGCAAACAGAAGTCCTTTTTCTAGCCCTTATTATAATGTTGGACCATATATTAAATCTTCTGAAGTTAATGGATCTGGAGCTCTTGAATATGATTGGAATCATGATACTACTGTTGATTACACAAAAAATAATGCTGTAAATACTTATCAGGATGGAATCAGAGATAGTGAAAAAATAACATATACCATTTCCAATAATACAGTCTTTGTTGGTGCAGATGAATTAACTTTTAATGCAACCAATAAAAATTCAATTGCCGCACAAGCTAACCTTAATACTTATTTGACTGGTGCTAGGTCTTCTCATTGGAAAGGTACCATTCCGGTAGGCTGGGGTCTCCAAGGTGGTTTGATGATGACTCAACAAGAATTGGATAAAGCGGAATGCACTAAAACTTTTAACGATTTTGGCAATGCAAATAATGAATATGAATATAGACCAGGGTGGAATCAAGCTCAATCACAAGAAAAAAGATACTGTTTTTCAAAAATATTTGATGGTTCTGTTGAGGAATATTACTCATTAAAGCTAAGAGTTGCCCCAACTTATAATTTAATGGAAGGAAATTCTGTTGTAAGTTTTGATCCACCTAAAGTATTAATTTTAACGATTCCGGCAACTTCAAATTATCCGACATCTGAACATGGTAAGAAATATAGATTATATTTTGAGGGAGATGGAAATAGAATAAGAGGTATTCCTCATGATAGATATGACATTGGTACAGGTACTAAGGTCACCGCTGGAGGAGCCTGGACAGCAACTCATAGGAATGTAGATAGATTTCAAATTTATCCAGGTCAAGAAGTTACAGAGGTAGGAACTGGTAATATTTATAAAATAAGGCCTCTTAAAGGGCAAGTATATTTATTACCAATGGACAAAGCCGTAGCTTTAGAGTTAATTGGTGGTGGCATTTCTGATATTCCTTATGATAATTCAGCTACTATTCAAAGCGATTCAATTTTAAGAGATGTAAGTCCTTATAATGGTTCTAGTTCTAACTCTATTGGTGCTGAACCTACAAATGTCTTAAATAATGGTAATCCATGTGTAGTGGATGGAATAAAAGATAAATCAGATACTTCAGCTAATGGATGTCCATTTCATTCTTGGGCTAATTAATTTTTTACAAAGAATCTAAAAAATCTTTTATAGCTGTTCCTATTTCATTGGGAGAATGTTCTTGAATAAAATGATTTCCTTTCACAGTTACTTCTTGCAAGTTTTTCCAGCTTCGAACAAATTCTCTTTGTTCGCCAACAAGAATGCTTCCAGGATCGGCATTAATGAAAAGTTTCGGGATATTTGAATCTTTATGAAATTCTCCATTTTTTATTACTTCATCAATTACAGCCTGAGGAGAACCGTCTACAGGAATTTGTCTTGGCCAAGTAAGAGTAGGGCGACGATCTTCACCTGAATTTTTAAAGGGACGAATGTATTCAGCCTTTTCTTCATCGGTAAAACCATCCGCAGAATCATTTAAGAGGATTTTTTCTACAAAAATATTTTTTTCAAGAACAATTTCTTCTCCTACATCTGAACGCATTAGTTGAAAAATGTTTCTTGCATTTTCTGGCCATTGATCCCAAGTTAGTGGCATTACGATTGCCTCCATAAAAGTAATCGATTTTATTTTATTAGCATTTTCTCTTGCATAATGAAATCCCATTGCAGAACCCCAATCATGTATAACTAAATTAATTTCTTCACCTAAATCTAATTCATCTAGTAATGAAGATAGATATTTGTATTGTCCATGGTATTGATAATCATGATTATCTATTCCTTCAAGTTTTTCAGAATCGCCCATTCCAATTAAATCTGGAACAACAACTCTTCCTAGATCTTTAACAAAAGGAGTAATATTTCTCCACAAAAAAGAAGAAGCTGGATTTCCATGAAGAAAAACTATTGATTGTCCTGAGCCTTCATCGAGATAAGCCATTTGTTTTCCTAAAATTTCCTTATATTTCTTTGTCATTATTTTTTTCTCCCTATAAGATAATTAAATTATATATTATTAATGAAATAAAAATTTTAAAGAGTAAATGTTTGATCCAAATCAAAGAAGTAAGGCTTTCAATTTTGCGTTAAAAGCTCAGGAATATTTTGGAATTTTAATAGGTTTATCTTTAATTTGGTCTGTTTATGCAATTTTGTTTACAGAATTTGAAATCCTATTTATATCGAAGATCTTATTAACACTAATCTGCATAGGATTTGGAACGATTACTCCCTTAATAGATTTTAATGAATCTCATGCTACAAATCCTCTTTGGACTGGGCATGCTCGTTTTCACTTAGTTTGGCAAGTAAACGCAATGATAATTAATGCATTATTATCACTTGTTTTGATGTGGTTTTTCTATTCTCCAGTAATTCATTTGATTGTTATATTGTTGAACTACCTATGGATTTTTTCTTTTTTGGCAACAGCCATTGGCTTAAAACTATTTGATGGAGAACTCAATGATATTAATGGAGTGCCGCCAGTTTTTATTAAAATTTTAGGAAAAAAATATGAAATAGACAGAAATCTTCAAGCTATCTTGGGTGTTTTTGTTATTAATACGTATGCCTTTATCCTTTATACAATTTAACATAATATATATTATACGAATATAAACATACCTTATTTATTTAGCTTTAAAGCCTTCCCTATCTATAAAATAATTTAAAAATATGTCTTTTCTACTAGCTTATCTATGGCAATAAGATCCTTTTGACACTTATCTAAGAATATATGTAATTTATTGTCATCAAAGTTTTCAAATGATGCGGTATCAAATCTTAGTCTTAATGTTCTAATCTTAAGGATTATCTTTTCATTTTTAGGAAGGCTGTCTAAACAAAGTCTTAATACTGAAAGGCATCTTGTTATTGATCTAGGAAAACTATCATCTTGCAAAAGAAAGTTTATTACTTCTTCTCTATCAACCTCTCCTTTCGAGACCTTTCTAAATGCGTCTTGAGCAGATAATATCGATAACAAACTTATCCACTCCATTGTAGAAAAATCATAGGTCTTTTTATCGCTTTTTGTGATACAAAGACAATCTATGATTCTCGATATCATATCAATTCTTTCTAAAAATCTACCTAATCTTATAAATTCAAATTCGTATCCTCTTGAAAGATTGTCATTTATCGAGCTAAAGAATTCTTGGGTAAGGTCTACTATATTTGTTATGTAAGGCAATCTTTTTCTTTTATGAATCTTTAAAAAAGATAAATTAAAAATATGATCGTGAAGATGATTCAAACTGATACTTGCAGATTTTGGCAAATCATCTCTGACAGTTTCAATATTATATTTAGCCATGTCCAAACAATTTTTTATTGAACTAGAATTATTAGTTCCCTCAAAAAGAAAACTTAAAACATTATCTTCGTTATATTTTTTGTATTTTTTTTCATAGTATTGGTTTGCATCTAGAGTATCGATTAATGGTTTCCAGTTGAGTGAATGATCTACGGGATAATCAAGAATTAACTCTAAATTAACGTCTATCATCCTAGATATATTTTCAGTTCGTTCAATATATCTAGCTAACCAGTAAAGATGTTTGGCACTTCTACTTAACATTATGCTTCAACTATCCAAGTATCTTTGCTACCTCCCCCTTGGGAAGAATTAACAACAGTTGATCCTTTTTTTAAAGCTACTCTAGTTAAGCCGCCCACTGTTACGTAAGTTTTTTTTCCAGAAAGGATGAAAGGTCTTAAATCTAAGTGACGTGGAGAAATTTCGTTTCTACTAAAAGTTGGTGTTGTGGATAGATCAATTAATGGTTGAGCGACGTAATTTTTTGTATTTCCTAAAACCTTTCTTTTAATCTCTTCTTCTGTTTCATTATTTAAGGTTTTACCAATCACTATTCCATAGCCCCCTGCCTCAGCAACAGGCTTTATAACCATTTTTCGAATATTCTGAAATACATAATTTCTATGTTTCTTTTTACTCATAAGATAAGTTTTTATATTGGGGAGGATGCATTCCTCATCTAAATAAAATTTAATCATGTCTGGAACGTATCTATAAACTGCTTTATCGTCAGCGATGCCACATCCAGGAGCATTCACAATTGATACAGTCTTGTTTTTCCAACATTTGATTAATCCTTTTACTCCAAGAACGCTTTTTGGATCTCCAACTTCAGGATCTAAAAAAGCATCATCTACTCTACGATATATCACATCAACTTTTGACAAACCTTCTATTGTTTTTTTGTAAACATATCCATTTTTTACTACCAAATCCCTCCCCTCTACTAAATCTATTCCCATCTGTTGAGCTAAATAAGAATGTTCATAATAAGCCGAGTTATAAATTCCAGGAGTGAGTAATACTATTTCTGGAGACTTGGTATTTCTAAAAGACGAATCTACTAACGTTTCATATAACCTAAGAGGATACTCATCAATTCTAGATACACCATAGTGAGAAAAAAGATCGGGGAAAACTCTTTTCATTACATATCTATTTTCAAGCATATAAGAAACACCTGAAGGTATTCTTAAATTATCTTCTAATACATAAAAATCACCTTTTATATCTTTAATTAAATCCGAACCGCAAATATGCGACCAAGCAGAATTAGGTAGCTTTACGTTTTTACAAAAAGAAAAATATGCTTTTGATTTAAGTATCAGATCTTCATTCATTGAACTTTGTTTTAAAAACTTTTGTTCGTTATAACAATCTTCGATAAATAAATTTAACGCCTTGGTTCTTTGAATAAGACCCTTACTTACTTGATCCCATTCCTTCTTTTTAATTAATCTAGGAATAAAATCCAAAGGCCAACTCCTTTCCTCTGAGCCTGTATCAGAATAAACACGGAAATTTATTCCAAGAGATTTAATTGCGGATTCGGTAGAGCTATTAAGTTCCTGAAGTTCTGTTAAAGATAAAGATTCAAAGAAATTACCAATCTTTCTAATGTGGCCTCTTACCTTATTATCAGAATTAATATATTCATCAAAAGATTTTGCCAATTCATAATTTGACCACTTTAATTTCATATAATTATTAGTATATTTACCAATTCTCAATATATCATTCATTTATAATATTATTGAGGTCCAATTTATAGCCCAAAATGACCTATTGTGTTGCAATAAAAATTGAAGAAGGTTTAGTCTTTGCTTCTGATTCCCGAACGAATGCTGGTTTAGATAATGTCAGTAGTTATTCGAAAATGTTTACTTTTAACGTTGGAGACAGAGCGTTTGTCATATTAACATCAGGAAATTTAGCTACCTCTCAGGCGGTATATCATCGTATTGAAAAAGATATCTCATCAACTGAAGTATCTAGAAGTTTAAATACCTGCGAAGATTTAGATGATGTAGCTGCTTATGTTGGAGAGTTGAATGTTGAGTATCAGTCGATTGCTAATGAAAATCCTTCTCAAGATAGTGTTGTTTTAGGTTCGCATTTTATAGTTGGAGGACAAATTAAAGGTCAAGATCCAAATTTAATGTTGGTATATCCAGAAGGCAATCACATACATATGTCAGACGAACAACCATATATGCAAATTGGAGAAACTAAATATGGAAAGCCTATTTTAGATAGAATGATTCATCCGGATACATCTATAGGAGATGCAGCTAGAGTTGCCCTTTTGTCTTTAGACTCTACAATGAGGTCTGACTTAACTGTTGGTCCTCCAATAGATTTAATTGTCTTTAAAAAAGACCAAATAAACTTAGATTTTCAAGAGCAATTAAAACTAGATTCCCCTTTCTTTAAAGAATTATCTGATATTTGGGCTAAACAAATAGATAAGGGAGTTAAAAAACTACCAAAATTTCACTGGGAAAATAACAATTAAAAAAATTTTCTTAGAATAAGCCGCTCACTGGTGAGCGGCTTATAAATAAACTATCTTTCTGCTGGATATGCTTTAACCAATTGAGCAAGTGTTGAATTTACTAATTTTCTGATGTTTCCAACCTTCCTATTGAAAGATTTAAATTCGTTTGAAGCGTAAACTTCATCCAAAGCATCATTTAGTTCTTGAATAGAATTAGATCCGTTATACAACATATGGGATACATATTTGTTTCCATAAACTACTCTATTAATACCATACGAACCAAAAGAATCTGCAGTGGAATCTGTAAGTTGTTTGTATGCTTCAAGATAAGATGCCTGACTTCCAGTTTTTACCTTTACTTCAATATTTGAAAAAACTGTATTCAACCTCCAATCTCCTGCCTCTAAAACTAACTCAGTAACATAATTATAGTAATCTTCACTTACTGAAGTTTTAGCAAAGGCTACATTCATTTCTGAAGAAGCTGCGCAAGAAGCAAAAATATTTTGGCCTAATTGCATTTTTTCATAATCTTCATAGGCAACAAGAATTATATGAGAATGACCTCCCCCCATTCGGGAATAAAGGCCTACATTTGCTCCAGATTCGTTTCTCCACTTAGCTGCACATGATGAAGAATCAAAGGTCTCGATAGCAGCTAAAAACCCTGCTGGATTAGTTACGTTGAAAAAGTGAAACTCATAAACGCCACTACCAGGTCTTAAGGTGTTCTCATTTGAAAATAAATTAAAAGATAATAATCCGGAAAGAATTAAATAAATTATTTTGTTCTTCATAACTTACCTCTAATTTCTTGTATAAATGGTCTCACAATACTCAAAAGTTTCTTCAACTTCTTCGTCTATGTATTGCTGGGCATCATCCCAAGTAGCAGCCCAACCTGCTCCTCTGAAATATTCATCAATGATTTTTCCAGTTTCAGCTGCTGTTTCTGTAATGGTTCTAATATGAAACATTCCGGTTTCAGCAAATCCACCGCCAAGTTGAGCAAATACACCAATCATCATATTGTGACCTGCAGCATCAAGTTCTTTTTGAAGTTTTGTCATTGAATTTGAAAAAGCCTGCCAATCATTAAGCTTGACTCTCCAAAGTCTGTGATAACCATCTCTTGCTTCAAAGTCCTTAAGAGGTTTAAAGGCTGAGGAATATTTTATAGTTCTTAGTTGTTTAAGATCAAAATTAGCACTTGCTGGATCATATAACTCAATAAAGCCAATGGCTTTCTCAACACTAGTAAAAGCATTATAGATAAACATTTGACCTTCGTAGCTCTGTCCTGTCCTAGTTTTGCAATAACCAGCCTGTTCAGATCTGAAGTTATCAAAATCTACATTTTCTTTTAAAAAATCAACATACTTATCAATATCTTTTGCTTGAACCATAAGTGTTGTAAACGCTCCTTCCGGAACAGCGCTAAGATTTAATGAAAATATTGAACTTAAAAGAACTAATAAAGAAATTTTTATATTTTTCATAATTTTCTCCCAAATTTTTTATCTAAATATTACAAGAGAAAAAATAGAAGTTTTGTATCAAATTAGGTCAATTTTTTTTAATCAAAGAAAATATAAATAGGAGAAATAAGAACAAAGTCATATAAGGTGCATAAACCATTCCAGGAGTAATTCCGTCAGAATAAATCGGATCATTAACAATTGGACTTGAATTTAATACTCTTGCAGACCACTCAACTAAAAAAGCTAAGATTATTAGAGGTGTTAATGACTTATATTTTATGATGACTATCCAGGCAAAAGCACAAAATATAAGTTGAACTAAACCCCACGCAGAAAAAAAAGCGTATATCAACGGCATTGGATCTGGATTTCCAGTCAATAATTTCACATTAGCAATACCATGCAATCCAAATTCTTGAAAGGACATATGAATTACAGAACGCCAGGTCATTAACAATAAGAATGGAATAAAGGCATATAAAACAAATTTATAGCCCAAATAATTATTATCTGCAGATTTGGGGAAAAGCATTTCTAACACAACTAATCGTTCCTTTTAATAAAATTGGCCAGTAAGTCAGATAGTTCTCTAGGTCGAGTCCATTGATAAAAGTGGCCTCCTCCTACGTGAGGCGCACTTTTTGCATTCGGACACATATTTAAAACATCCCTCTCAGCACCATTGGTTACTGGATCATCTCCTGCAAACACACTTAAAAAAGGTTTATTCCAATTTTTAAAAATTTCTCTAGCTTCTCTTACTGCATTTAGAGACTGATCTGGGATTGTAGGAACATGACTTGGCATGGCTCTTGGCCCCATTTTAAATGATGGATTCGGAAAAGGAGCTTCGTATGCTTTATCAAGATGACTTCTAAAAGGGAAAAATTTCCTTAATCCTAATCTTGTAAAAAGATAATAAATTATCATTTTAAGAGAAGAATTATTATCCATCTGACCAGACATTAGAAAACCGATTGGCAAATCTTTAGTATCCCAACAAAATTTTTGCCAGTACATAAATTTTAAAGCAGGACTACTTTCCTTTTCATTTCCAGCTAAATTATCTCCATCCATTTTTCTTACTTCTTTCATCATAGAAAAAGGCGTTAGCTTAATACTGCTTTCTCTAAAAGCTTTTACTTTATCTATAACTTCTTGAGGCGCATCTGGATTATAGGGTAAACCTGTATTCCCCATAGCAACTCTAAGAAATTTATCTGGTTCATTCGAAACAACTCTCAACCCTATCAATCCTCCCCAATCTTGGCCAAAAAAAGTTAAGTCTTTAAAATTATTAGCATTCAACCAATCAGTCATCCAATCAACTTGTCTCTGGTATGAATAGTCTTCTCTAGAAGCAGGTTTATCAGATTTTCCATATCCTGGAAGATCAGGAGCAATAACTCTTATTCCTGCATCTGTAAGATAAGGAATCATTCTGCTATATAAATAACTCCAAACTGGTTGACCATGCATTGCTAGAAGAATTGGACCTTCTCTTGGGCCTTCATCTATGTGATGGATTCTTAAATCTGAGCCATCATGAGTTTTTACTGTTGTGTAGTGAGGCTCAAAAGGGTAATTTTTTATATTCTTAAAAGCACTATCCGGAGTTCTTAAAATTTTCATATATCAAATTTAGAGTTAGCTAAAGAATCACAGACAGAATTAAATTCTTGCATGGTTTGTTTTATTATTTGCTCTACTGGTAAAACTTCATTTATAAGGCCAATAGACTGGCCAGCTAAAGCAGGTGCCGCATTCATATCACCTCCAAAATATAAATCTTTTATTCCACTAAGAGCAGACATATCCATTAAACCTTCTTCATAAATCTTATCTGTTAATTCTGTTTTTAATGCTCTTATACAAGGCTTTGCTTTCTTATTAAGTATGTAAGTACCTTGTTCAGAGCCATTTACGATTGCCCCTTTAAAATTTTCATGAACTGGACTTTCTAGAGAGGAAACAAATCTTGTCCCCATTTGTATCCCATCAGCACCTGCAGCAAAAGCAGCAGCCATACCAATTCCATCAACAATTCCTCCAGCAGCTACAATAGGTAAATCACTATGCTTACGTATAGATTGAATCAAAACATGTAAACCTACTTCTTCGGGACTTTTAAATCCCCCTCCTTCTGTTCCTTCAACAACTAATCCATCTACGCCTGCATCTACAGCCTTTAAAGCTCCTGCTAGGCTTGGAACTGCATGAAATACTTTGATATTTGCTTCCTTTAACTTATGAATATATTTTGCTGGATCACCTGCAGAGGTGGTAACAAATTTAACATTTTCTTCAATTACTACCTCCAACATACTTTCATCGGAAAGAAATAAAATTGGAAGATTTACACCAAATGGACTATTAGTAAGAGAAGCCATTTTTCTTATTTCATCTTTACATTGATCCACTTCTCCCGAGGACGTTTCAATAATACCAAATCCTCCAGCATTTGATACAGCGGAAGCTAGTTGACTCCTTGCGATCCAGCCCATTGGGGATTGAATGATTGGATATTTGCAACCCAACATTTCCGTTATTCTGTTCATAATTACTCCACTAAAGATTGGCAATTAGTTGCCTTTAAAAAATTTAAAACTTTTTCCTGATTTTCATTATCTAGATTCCTGAATTCGTCTCTTATCCAGTCTAGACACTTTGCTTGATAAGGGAAAGATTTCTGTTTCCAAGGATAACCAGCTAAGTCTACCGACCACTCTTTTTCGCCTTTGTTAATAGCTTTATGATTTTCTATCATAGTTGGAACATATGAGGTAGATAGCTCCTTAAAGAGATCATGGATTGAATCACTAAGAGAATCTAAAGAGTTATTTTCCTCAACATAATTCAAACCTCCCCTATCCTCTAATGTGCTTACCCATGCAACTGTTCTAGGTGATATATCGTAGGCTATTTTTCTAGGCGTAGGATCGAAGCCTACTAATTGAGTAAATTGTCCATAAACCGCAAAATCGCATGATGAAGGAAAATTGCCAAGAAGAAATGGTTGCTTTTTAAAGTGTTCTTCAAATATTGAAAGTACATTTTTATAACTTTTGTCTATAAATTCAGCAGTATCATTATTAGAACCTACAACCCATAGTCTATCTATTTGTCTTTTTGCAAAATGCTCTTTAAAGAAGGCCAGCTCATCGTCAAGCAATGTACTATTTATCCCTAAAGGCAAAATGGTTCCTGCATTATCTGCATCTTCATCAAAATGCCACCTATAGTGAAACATAAATTTTGTACACCATTCATCACCAAAGTCTTCCAAGACAAAATTAATAAAATTAAGAGCTGAATCTTTGGGAAGAACTGACCTACCCGGATATTTTTCTTCAAACTCTCTTATAAGCGGTGTTGAATCGGTTACTGCAGTAGCTTGACCATTTCGATCTAATATAAATACTGGTAAGAGGACAGGTTTTGGAGCTTCAATTTTCATCTCTCTAAGAACATCCTCTGGCTGACCCCAAATTACTTCATAAGGAATTCTTTTATATCTTAGATATGCAACCATCTTCCTGGTATAGGGAGATGCTACATTTCCTATAAGCTTTATTTGTTCTGTCATGAAGATTCTCCTAAATTCAAAAAAAATATCTTACCAAATTTATATCGTCTTTATTAAAGAAGATCTAGACAGTCTCCTTAAACTCTTGATAGAAATCTTCAATTTTTAGCTGGTAAATCTTCTACTGGCTTTCCTTGAATAAAATCACTAATAATTAGTGCTAGCTCAGGACCGACTTCTTCCTGCACAAAATGACTTGCTCCTCCTAAAGTTATAACGGTTGGGTTTGGAATACGTTCTAGGAAGTCAGCCTTCATGGGAAGAGTAATTCTTTCATTTTCTCCAAATGCTACTAAAAAAGGTTTGTCCCATTTTTCATATACCTCTTTCCATAATTTTTCATTCTCAGGTAGTTGAGTTGGAATAAGATAAGGCCAAACATGAGCTCCTGCTTTATATAAGCCCGAAGGATAAGGAGCTTCATAAGCATATGCTTCTTCTTCTGATAAATCTATACCGCCAAAATTTTTTATAATCCCACTAATGTTCATATCTTCAGCATAATATGAATAAGCTATCCAATTACTAAACATTGAAATTCCTGCAGTAGGAGAAGGATTTTCAATTGTTAACGCTTCTTTGGCTTTAGCCATTAACTCTTCAAAAGTAATTGGTCCAATCCACCACACTCTAAATTGGACAAACTTTTCAAATAACCATGCTGTTATGCCAGATCGGGCAACCATTCCTGTATTTGAAACAACTACATGGCTAAAACGATTCGGTAATTCCGCGACTACTCTCAAACCAACCAAACCACCCCAGTCTTGACCGAAAAAAGTAGCATTCTTAAGATCTAGTCTTTGAACTAATTCCTTCATTACCTCAACATGATGCTTGTAAGAATAGTCGTATTTTGAAATAAACTTATCCGATTTACCAAAACCAACACAGTCTGGAACTATCACTCTGTGACCTTGTGAAGTAAGTACAGGTATCATTTTTCTAAACAAATAACTCCATGCAGGTTCGCCGTGAAGGAGAAATATTGGGTCAGCATCCTTTGGACCTTCGTCAAGATAATGAATTCGCAATCCATCAATCATCATATAATTTGGTTTAAAGGGATAATCTTTCAGATTATCAAATCTTTCATCAGGAGTTCTTAAAACGCCCTCTATAATTTCATCTCCATAAATATTTATGGAGATACAAAAATTTAATAATACGAAAATGATGAAACCTACGATTGACTGCATATACTATTCCTTCTTGCTTTAAAATATAAATTGAATATAGAATATGACAGTATGTGTGTCAATAACTTATGACAGTTTCACTGTCATATTCATATGAATAAATTAAAAAAAGATGGAAGAAAATTAAGAAGTGAATCTACCACAGATCACATCTTAAATACTGCTATAAAAATTGCACGTAAAGGCAATATAGAAAACATGTCCTTTAATTCTATTGCGAAAGAGGCAAAAATTGGGTCGAGGACAATTTTTCGTCATTTTAAAGATCAAGAATCACTTCAAGAAAGTTTAGATCTAAAACTTGGCGAAGAATTTACCAGCGCCTTTTCTGTAATAAATAAAGCAGATAATTTAGAAAAAAGAATTGAAAATGTTTCTTCTACTCTAATTAACCTCTACGTAAAAAATCAAAATATTATTCGTTGGAATCTTCGTAATATATGGAGAGATAAAAATTTAAGAAAAAATATGTTTTCTTGGAATAAAATTTTAAGAGATTTCGTATATTCAATTCTTCCTGAAATTCAAAATAAAAAGAAGCCTGAAAGAGAAATAATATTTGAATGTATTTCTTTTATTTTCTTTTTGAGATTAAACGTTGTTCAAGGTTTAGACGATAAACAAATAAAAGAAATTTTTATTTTAAATACGAAAAAGTATTTAAGCTAAATTTAAGAAACTCTTTTAATATTTTCAACAATTTCACTTACTATTTCAGGAAGCAATTCTTCAGGTATTTCATGGCCTACTCCTTCCATAATCATTCGCTTTGAATCTTTAATACCATCGGCAACCGCTATTCCATGGTCCAAAGGCAAGATTGCATCTTCGGTTCCATGAATAATAAGTGCAGGAACTTTAATTTCATGAAGTCGAGTGGTTCTATCAGGACTTGCTCCTACTGCATCGACATGCAATGCAAAAGGATTGTTTCCATGTGATATCACAGGTTTTAACTTATCTCTAAATTTTTGCTCGTCGAAAGGGAAACGCGATCCAGTCAACTGTCGATAAATTTCAACCACCCCGTCTTCAATTCTACCTCTAATATTGTGTACAAAAGATTTTTTATAGGCATCAAGCAATTCTTCTGTAGGACCCGACAAAGAATCGTTTTGCATCCCAGGAGAAGTCATAATTGGGGTGATTGTCAAAACCTTATCGGGATGATCCAAAGCTAAGATTTGGGTAATCATGCCTCCCATTGAGGCTCCAATAATATGTGCTTTTTTTATATTTAGAACTTCCAACAAGGCTACTGCATCTTTTGCCATGTCAGATAAGTTATATTCAGGATTAGGATTATTAAATTTAAATCTACCTTTATCGTCAACGGCTAAACCAAAAATACTGTTAACAATAATTCTCAAAAGAAAGTTTGGCAGAAGTTTTAAAAATTTATTGAACGCCGGTTCTTTTCCAAACCAAGTAGATTTGCCAACATCTCTGTTATCAAATCTAACTACGTGAAAATTGTTTGCAACTAATCGGTCAATAAACTCTTGATCCCATTGCATACAATTTGCGTTGGCTCCCATAATCAAAAGAATAGTTTCATTACTTTTATCTCCGAATTCTTCATACCAAATATTTATATTATTTGCTTCTACCAAAGTTCCCATTTAATGCTCCCTAAAGATTTATAATAAATTAGTATATCTTTTAATTAATGAGATTATGAAGCCTCCGATACCTAAAAAAATCAAAAAAAAATTATTAGCTCACGGTGATGAAAGAATTGATAACTATTATTGGTTAAGAGATGACAGTAGAAAAAATAAAAAAGTTATTAACTACTTAAAAGATGAAAATAGATATTCAAGAAATTGGTTTAACTCCAATGGTGTTTCTCCAAAAAAAATATTTAAAGCCTATAAAAAAAGACTGCCAAAGCTTGATGAGAGTTATCCTACTAAAATCGACGGCTACAAATATTTCTCAACAATTGGTATTTCTTCGGAACATAGAAAGTATTTTAGAGTTTATAAAAATCAAAAAAAATTAATTCTAGATGTTAATAAATTAGCCAAAGATAAAAAATATTACTCGATTTCTGGAATACATCCTTCAAGAAATCATCGATTCATTGCTTACGGCGAAGATACAAATGGAAGAAGAGAATATTCAATAATAATTAAAGATTTAACTAAAAATAAAGTTCTTGAAACTAATCATTGTGGCTCAACAGGTGGAGTAATTTGGAATACCAACTCGGATGGATATTATTTTTTAAAAAAAAATCCTAAGACCCTGATTACCGATTCTCTTTTTTTTCATAAATTGAATACTGAGTCTAGTAGAGATGTTCTTATTTATAGAGAAAAGGATAAAGAGTTTAATTTAAGCATTTCTTTGAGTAGAACAAAAAAAAGATTGTTCTTGCAGATATCAAAAACTGAATCTAATGAATTTAGAATTTTAGATCTTACGAAAGAAGACTCATCTCTAACTATTTTTTATAAAAGAAAAAATAAACATCTGTATTACATTGATGACTCTCCAGAAGAGTTTTTTATTCTCAGTAATAAAAACAATCAGAAAAATTTTGTTTTGTACAAAGCTCCCTTATCCAATGAAAATGAAAAAAATTGGAAATGCATAGTGAGGCATAATGAAAATGAACTTTTGGAAGATTTCCAAATTTTTAAAAATAAGATTGTTCTTGAAACTAGAAAAAATGGGTTACCTCAATTAGCGATAATCGATAGGAACAATAATCTTAAAACCTACATAAAATTTCAGGATTCTTCTTATGCTGCTAATCTTGCTTCCAACCCAAATTACAATTCAAATGCTTTCAGGTATGTTTATTCGAGTTTGACAACACCTTCAACAATATATTCTCAAAGTTTTTTATCAAATAGTAAAAGGAAGGTATGGCAACAAAAATTTAATAATTTTAAAGAAAGTACTTATGAAACTAGGAGAGTATTAATCAAAGCTAGAGATGGACAAAAAATTCCTGTATCACTCATTTACAAAAAAGGAGTGGCTTTAAAATCAGCGCCCTTACTAATGTATGGCTATGGTTCCTATGGATTAATCGTTGAACCGTCTTTTAAATTATCATTTCTCCCTTTGGTTGATGAAGGATTTATATTTGCAATTGCTCACATTCGCGGTGGACAAGATTTAGGTAGAGAATGGTATGACCAAGGTCGAATGATGAACAAAATGAATACCTTTTTTGATTTCATAGACTGTACCAAAGGATTACATGAAAAAGATTTCGGTAACAAAGAAAAAACTTTTGCGATGGGAGGAAGTGCCGGAGGTCTTTTAATGGGTACGATAATAAATCTGGAACCTGCTTTGTACAAAGGTATTGTTTCTGCAGTTCCTTTTGTCGATGTGCTAACGACAATGTCTGATGAAAGTATCCCTTTGACAACCTTTGAATATAAGGAATGGGGCAATCCATCTAACAGAAAAGAATATTTTTACATTAAAAAATATTCCCCATATGACAATATTGAATCAAAGCCTTACCCGTCGGTACTAGTTACTTCAAGCTTGTTTGATTCACAAGTCCAGTATTTTGAACCAGCTAAATATGTTCCAAAACTGAGAGAATTCTCTACTTCTAATAATCCAATTTTATTAAAAATGAACCTTATTGGGGGGCATGCCGGAAAAAGCGGTAGACTGGAATCTCTAAAAGAAACTGCCGAGGAATTGAGTTTTATTTCTCACCTTGCGTCAAAAGATTATTGACATATTTTCCAATTGCCAACGAAGATGTAAGCCCTGGGCTTTCTATCCCTTGAAGATTTATAAATCTATCTAATCCATGTTGTTTCTTCGTTTGGATACTAAAATCTTGCATAGTTTCATTTGGCTTGGTGATTTTTGGCCTAATTCCAGTATAGTCAGGATGCAGTTTGTCTGGATTAATTTCAGGCCAATATTGATTAATAGATTTTAAAAATTTATCTTTTAAATTTTCATCAAAGGAATAATCTATTTTATCAACGAATTCTATATCTGGACCAAATCTCATGCCGCCTGCTAAGTCAAAGCCAACATGTATGCCCAAGCTATGTTGGTCTGCTATAGGGTAAATAAGGTTTGAAAAAGGTGTTTTACCAGAATATTTAAAATAATGTCCTTTTGCATAATAATTTTTATATATATCTTTTTTTTGAATACCCTTGATGCTTGATAAATTATCTTCACTGTTTAGCCCGCTACAATTGATTAAGAATTTTGAAGAGATAGAAAATTTTTGATCGCTTTCACAATTAATCCTAAATTGTCCATTTTCTTTCTCTGCATTAAGAAAAGAGGTATTTAAGGATACAAGTCCTCCGTAATGCTGTATGTCTCCTTCTAAGGCTGTTACATATTCAGGGACATCTATGACGCCTGAACTAGGTGAAAATAGAGCCTTCTTAAAGATTAATCCTGGATTGTCCTCCTTAACCTTACTTATATCAGCCTCATAAATTTCTACATTATTTCTTTTTGCTTGTTTTAATATATTCTCTAGCTTAGCTATTTCAAAATCGCTAGAAGCTATGATGCATTTACCATATTTTTTATGATTAATGTTTTTGTCTATTGCATATTTATACAATAGTTTATTACCTTCTATACAAAGAGAAGTTTTTAGATAGTCTTCTGGATAATACAGTCCGGCATGAATAACTCCAGAATTTCTAGAAGACGTATCATCTCCAGCTCTATCATTTTTTTCTAATACTATTGTTTCAAAACCAGATTGACTTACTACTTTTGCAATGGCGAGACCTATTACACCTCCACCTATTATGACTACATCAGTCATTGTCTGAATTTTGGTAAGAAGATACTAAGGTTTTCATTTTATTCCTTAATAGGAATATCGAAATTAGGTTTGGCAAGGTACTAGCAGCAACTGTAATTAAAGCAAAATTCCATATTATTTCTGTATCAAGAAAACCGCTACCTGCTACAAAAAAAGCAAAAATATAAATCAGCCTGTAATAAATTATTGATGATTCTCCGAAAAGATAAGCTGTGCAACGATCGCCATAATATGCCCATGTTATTACCGTAGAAAATGCAAATAGCAATAATCCTATAGATACGATGTATTCTCCATAATTACCAAAAAAACCTTTATTGAAAGCTTTGCTTGTCAAAACTGCAGATTTCACTAAGGACTTTCCTGTGAATATAAACTGAGAGTCAAACTCATTATCTTGATACTTTAAAGTCCCTGTATATGGAATATTGTTTTTTAAGACTAAAACATCTTCTGCTATGGATCTGTTATTTATAACCGTTACATCTTGAAGAATTTTTCCTTCTTTAATAACTAATTCTCCTGAAAAACTTTTTATAGACGAAGACTCTCCAGATAAAAATTTTAATAATTCAATTGCATCTTTTTTTTCTTCTTGAGCGCCCTCGATAACAAACATAGATGATCTTTCAAAATTATTATTAAATTTTTCTGTCCAAACTCCTGAAGATAAAATGACTAAGCCAGTTAAAGTACAAATTATCAAAGTATCAATGAAAGGCTCCAATATAGAAACAAAGCCCTCCTCTACTGAGTGCTTAGTCTTTGAGGTTGCATGAGCAATCGGAGCAGAACCTTGGCCAGCCTCATTGGAATATAAGCCTCTAGCAACTCCATAGGTGAATGCCAGAGAAAAAGATGCTCCCAAAAAGCCTCCTGCCACTGAAGAGCCTTTAAAGACATCAGAAATTATGACCGCAAAGGATGGAATTATGTTTTCAAAATTAAAAATTAGAACGCTTAAACCACCTATCAAATATATAAGAGCCATCAGAGGAACTATAGAAGCAGCAATAAGAGCAATTCTTTTGATTCCTCCAATTATTACCATGCCAACTAAAATGCTCATAACTATGGATGTATACAATGGATTCAATCCAAAACTTGATTCAATTGTGCTAGAAATATTGTCAATTTGGGGCATATTGCCCGAACCAAAAGTACTTATTAAAAGACAAAATGTAAAAATGACTCCAAGCCATTTCATGTTCAAGCCTTTCTCCATATATAACATTGGTCCTCCAAATAATTCTCCCGATTCATTTTTTAATCGATAGTGATGAGAAAGAGTTACTTCAACAAATTTAGTTGTCATGCCTAGGAATGCAGTAATCCACATCCAAAATAAAGCTGCGGGACCACCAATAAAAATGGCCATCGCCACGCCTCCAATGTTTCCTGTCCCAACAGTTCCAGATAAGGCTGTGCTTAAAGCTTGAAAAGGAGAAGTTTGACCTTCATTACCTTTTCCGGATGAAAATAAAATTTTCCACCCTATTAAAAAGTATTTAAATTGGGGAACTCCTAAATATACTGTAAAAAAAATACCTACTGAAAGCAAAAGCAAAGGAAACCAAGCAGCACTTCCGAAGTAGCTATCAACTAAAAGAATATAGCTGTTTAGGATTTCCAATTATTCTTCAGATCTTACTTTTGCTTCGAATTCAGTATAGCC
>CACEOL010000003.1 GCA_902561325.1 uncultured SAR86 cluster bacterium
TCCATTTTCTGAAGTGTATTTAGATAACATATCAGGAGCGTAATAAACCAAAAGATCAACCTCATATGTGATATCGGAAATATTTATGACTAAATCTTTGTTATCAGACAAAGATCCATCACTTACTGAAACTGTGACAAGAAACATTGACTTAGTTTCATAATCTGTAAGGTTTATAAAAGATAACTCTCCAGAACTAGAAATACTAAAATATGCAGAATCTGGTCCTGACAAAGCGAAGCTCAAAGCATCTCCATCTGCATCACTAGCTACGATGTTCATAACATTTGTTTGGTTTTCTGGAATAGTTATCTCGTTAGATGAAATAGAAATAATCGGGGCGTCAGGTAAAGGTTGAACCGATATATTTACAGATGCAGAAGAGCTTAAAGAACCTTGTTCGATAGTATATGAAAAAGAATCACTACCATTAAAATTTGCATTCGGCTGATAAACTAATATATTTGAATTATTTTTATTTATTGTTCCATTAGCTGGTTGTGTAAATGAAACATTAAAAGAAGATTGATTGTCGAAATCATCGTTTTCCAAAACATCTATATTAAAAGCCTGATCTTCAAAAGAAGAAACTGAATCAGAATTAGCCGTGATAGAAAAAGCTAAATTAGATTCTGTTTGTCCAGATATCTCTGATACATAAGAAATCAGATTGAGACTATATCTTGAGTAAATATTTTCTTGATCATTATTGGAAGCAACTAAAACCAGATCATTAAAAAAAGTATTAGTAGCAAAATAAAATAAACCATGTGTAGCTGCTAAGTTAGGTTTTACTTGTATCAAAGGTATGAAAGCCTTATACATATTTTTTACTTTCGTCTTAATTTCATTTTCCAAAGAAAGAGAAAATTTAAGATTTACATCGTCTATCAATATTTCCAGAAAAGCGGAAGATTCTATATTGATCTCATTTTGAGAGCTTTGATAAAAAGCCACCATTCGGTCTAAAATTATTTGAAAAATTTCACTGCTATTGATGTTTAAAGTAGTTAAATTATTGACTAGTCTTGTTAGTGATAACGCTATAGAGGTTAACTGATTAGCTCTTTCATAGGCCTTAGCAAACATAAATCCATTGTTCAAACTTGCTACGTGATCGGTAATGTTTACATCTAAGTTTTGATCTAAACCTAGGATGTCATTGATGGTTGTTGATATTGGATTCGTAAGTTTATTTAAAGATTCCGAAAGAAAAAAATCTGCAGTTGTTAATGGTGAAATAATAAAATTCTGAGAAGGATTAGAAGATACTAGCTCATCTATTTTGTGATTTATTAAAACTAAACCTTCTAAATTATTGTTTGTATCTAAATCAATACCGCCAAAAGTTTGAACTATATAATCAGTTAGGTTTGTCGATAGGCTAAATACTCCTTGTCCATTTGAAGTTGTCTTAGTTTCTCCAATACTTGAAAAATCATTTGTTGTTTCAATCCAAACCTCTGCGTTTCTAATATATCCATCAACTATCAACCCTTTAATTGGTTTTGGTTGAGTTACGAAAGAATCCCCGCTTGGAGGAGAGGCAGAACCATTCCCTCCTCCACAAGAAGAAAACATCATAGTAAAAAGAAGTATTCTTAAAAAACTTGAATCTAGCATGATGCTAGTTTTTGTCAGGATTTTTTATTTGAGAATTGAAGGTTGCCGTCTTCCATTTTGCCAAATTTTACGTCAAACCAATCTTTTACATAATCTTGATAATTGACCCAGGGTTTTTTATTTCCTTGTTTAGCAAATTTATGAATAGACCTTTGAATATACCCAGAAGACCAATCTGATAGCCAGTCTTTGGATTCTTCGACATCGGAAGGAATTTCAGGACAACATTTTTTGAAATTATTTTTATCCATGTGTTTAATTAAACGACAAACATATTCACTGGTAATGTCAGCCTTTAAAGTCCAGGAAGCATTAATATAACCAAAAGAATTTACAAAATTTGGTATGCCGCTATACATCATGCTTTTGTATGTCATGGTATCTGACACATCAATTTTTGAATCATCAACTTTAACTTCAATTCCGCCAAAATTTTCTAACACAATCCCTGTAGCAGTGATAATGACATCTGCTTTCAAAATATCTCCAGACTTTAACTCGATTCCTTCATGATTAAATTTTTCAATATGGTCAGTAACAATGGAAACTTCTTTTTGTCTTATGGCTTCAAATAAATCGCTATTTGGCACCAAACATAGTCTTTGCTCCCAAGGATTATATGAAGGAGTAAAATGTTTCTCCACATTGTAGTTCGGAAGTTCTTCTTTGACTCTGTCCAACAAAACTTCCTTAACTTTCTCAGGAAAAGCCCTAGCTCTTCTATACACCCATTGTTGAAAAAGAACATTTCTTAACCTTATTAGGCTATAAACAAATTTTTTGGGAAGAAACTTACCTAAAAAAAGTGCTATAGCATCTTCATCAGGAGCCGAAACATAATATGTTGGAGATCTTTGCAGCATAGTGACATGATTTGCTTTTTTTGACATTGCAGGAACAAGAGTTGCTGCTGTTGCCCCACTTCCAATTACAATGATATTTTTTCCTTCGTAGTTAAAATTTTCTGGCCATTCTTGAGGATGAATAATTTCTCCTTGAAATTCTTCCCTTCCTTTAAATTCTGGTAAGTGTCCACCTTTATAACTGTAATAACCTGCGCACATATAAAGGAACGATGATTTAAAAAGTTTTGTTTCACCAGTCCCAGTATTTTCAACAGTTAAAGTCCAAAGATTATCTGAAGATGACCATTCTGCAGAATGAACATGGTGCTTATACCTAATCTTGTCTGTAAGCTCATATTCTTGAATTGTTTCCTCAAGATATTCCATTATCGAAGGGGCATCAGCTATGGACTTTCGATTTATCCAAGGTTTAAAGCTAAAACCCAGAGTATGCATGTCTGAATCTGATCTTATACCTGGATATTTAAATAAATCCCAAGTACCGCCAAAGTTATCTCTGCCCTCTAAAATTAGGTACTTTTTGTTAGGGCACTTCATACTAAGATGAGCCCCAGCTCCAATACCGGAGATGCCAGAGCCAACGATTAGAACATCTAAAATTTCTTCATTCATCAATCTATTATAAAT
Organism: uncultured SAR86 cluster bacterium; assembly: GCA_902561325.1. Lineage (GTDB taxonomy): Bacteria > Pseudomonadota > Gammaproteobacteria > Magnimaribacterales > AG-339-G14 > MEDG-81. The sequence continues at coordinate 3,117 of CACEOL010000003.1, forward strand.
CCTTAATTTTTCATTTGAAATTATTCTTCAATTTCAAAACCAGCAGTAATCCAATCTGTAATTCCTCCTTTTAAAGAGTAAACATTATTAAAACCCATCTCTTTAAGAGATTTGGAGCCTAAAACCGACCTAAAACCACTCGCACAATACAAAATAATTTCATCTTCACTATTAGCAACTTCTGAAATGCCTTTTTCAAGAACACCTCTACCAATATGAAATGCTGAAGGGATTCTACCAGAAACCCATTCTCGGTCTTCTCTAATATCAATTAGTCTTATTTGTTTATTACTTTCAATTTTTTCTTTAAGTTGATAAATATCAACTTCTGGAACATTTTTTAAAGCTTCTTGAACTAATTCTTGAAAATTTTTCATTTAAACCAACAGACCTTTGCGGCTTCCAAGCCCTCAACTTCAGTTACACAACCATCTTCATGAGCGATAACGATTGCGCTTAAAATAATACCTACAGAAATGATAGAAGAAATTGCAATCAGTCTTCCAAATTTTTGCACTAAGTAAGTCGTTAGGTAAGAAAAGATTAAAATAGTTCCAATCAAGAATAATGAAATAATTAAAATTCTTAACATTAGTTTGAATATTTTTTCTTAAGAACTCTTACCAGAAAATAAATTGGGGAAATAATTAAGAAACAGATCAATAATTCTGCCCAAAAATTTAACTTAGTGACACTTCGAATGAAGCTTGCTAAATACATACTACCAAATCCTAAAAAACCATAAATCACAAATAAAGTGATATCTATCTTTGAGATTATGCTTTTAATTAATTTCATTTATCGTAGTTTTTTATCCAGCTTTCAATTAACCTAATGCCTTCAGAATGGGCTAGAGCCCTCCCAGACTCTGGCATCATAATACCCGGGTCTTCAGATTTCATTCGGTATAACAATATAGATTTTTCTGGTTTACCCGGAACAATTGAATACATAAGATTTCCACTCGCTCGACCTGCGGCTACTGGCGGTTTATTTACTCCAAGTTTTCTTACATCTTTCTCATTGACTGAAAGATACAATCCAGTTGTGTCTGCAGAGCCTCCTGGCATATGGCAATGACCACAATTCACATCCAGATATGCTCTTGCTCTATCATCTAAACTTTCTTCCATATTTTTCCAGTCAGCAACTACCTTTTGTGGATCGTGGTTTTCAACAAGACCCTTCTCTATCCAATAATCAATTTGATTGATGCTCCTATTTTGCTGAGTTATCTCAAAATTGAGATTTCTGGATTTTGGTCCTATTGGCATAATTTTGTTATCAGATAAATGACATTCCTTACATTGGTTCTGATTAGGAACTCGATAATCTACTTTTTTAATTTGCCCATCGTAGAGAAATTTAATTCCTTCAATAGTTTTTCCGGAAACCTTAAGGAATGCGTCTTCCTGATTTTCATCCCAAACATAAGTGTGAGCTGACCAGCCTGTTTCTTGTAAAAGAAGTAATCTGGTTTCCAACAAAACTTTGTTTTTGTCCGATGCCATCTTATAGGAGAAAGTTTTAACTAATGCAGATCCAATTGGAAAATCGTAAACCTTATCAAAAGAATGAACTGCTTTTTTTTCTTGAGGAATATAAACAAATCTGTCTTTTAAAGAGTAATCAGAAAACAAAGGGGTTTGAAGAAAATATTTGTGAACATTGTCATTAGGAATTTGCTCTTTGGGTGATTTAAAAAAATCATAGTCTGAAAGCTTAGCCTCAGGTTTTTTAGAGAGAATAGCTTCATCGTTTACTGCAAAAATTAATTGCGATAAGACTACAACAATTAAAAGAAGTTTTTTTACCATTCGGCAATTGGATCAAGATTTTTTACATCTGAGAAATATTTCTTCCCAGTGAATTCTGGACTATGAAAAAAAGACATCACAAAGTACCAAAATAAATCAAGATTTAAAAACTTAGCGTCATTATTTGAATCAAGAACAAGTCTTTCTCCTTTTTTTTGACCAAAGACATTTTGCCAAAAAGGTAAAATACCGTCCCACATAATATCTGGTTGAAAGCCATTGGAGATTTCTACCAACAAAGGAGAAAGCTCTCCTCGGTTAAAGTCAGGGTCGTAACCAGAATTTTTAAAATAATTATCATAAATTTGAATATTTCTTGGATAAGGATCGTATGAATCGTCTCCAGACTCAAGATCTCCAGCAACTAGGGCGACACCGATTGTGGAATTGTTTTCAAAAGTATTCTTAAAAACTTCTACATGACGATTCGCTCTTATAACTAATCCAGTTCCTTTTGGCACTTGTCCGACAATATTTCCTTCTGGAGCAAAATTTTCTGTATTGTTGTTTGATGAATTATTATTAAAAACTCTGACAAATTTTCCACCTTGTTTCGGTAAATCTGGTAAATCAAAAACTAAAATTCCTGCGGTATTATTCTCAGCAACATTGTCATAAACATCGGCATAGTAAGAATTTTCAATTTCGATTCCAGCAACATTGAAATAAGCTTCAGTATTCCTCACTATAATATTTTCAGATTGTCCAACATATACTCCAGCATCAGATGCTCCAATAGCAATACAACCATCAATAAGTACGTCTTTGGATTCAACTGGATAGAGACCATATGCACCGTTTTTAGTATCTGGTCCATTTGTCCATTCGGTTCTTAAGTTTAAAAATTTGATATTTTTAGAACCTTTGGATTTTATAGCATCGCCTTTGGCATTTTCGACGGCAAAATCTTTTAAAGTTATATTATTGGAAGTTACAAGAAGGCCTTGTGCTCCTGTCTTTTGCTCTGAAAAGTTTAAAATAGTTCTTTTGTGACCTTCTCCTTTAAAAGTGATGTTATCGACATCAAGAGATAAACCATGGTTCAAATTATAAATTCCTGCGGCTAAAGAAATGGTATCTCCTTCTTGAGCTAAAATCATCGCTGACTGAATGTCATCTTGTGCCGAATCACTTGGAGATATTTGCCATTGCTCTGAAAAAATGAAAGAGGAAATAAATAAACAAGAAAGAATTGAAAACTTTTTAACTAAAAAATCCATCACCTTATTTTACTTTAAATTCTTCGTGATAGACTTATTTTCACTATGAGTAATAAAGACTTAAAAACCAAATTAAAAAATCATATTGGTTACGTTTCAATCAATAGACCACCCAATAACCATTTTGATGCTGAACTTATTGGTCAAATTGCAGATTTCCTTGAGGAAATGGATAACGAAAGTGAATGCAGAAGTATTATTTTATCTTCAGAAGGAAAACATTTTTGTGCTGGAGCTGACTTTACCAGATCCTCGTATAAGGAAGAATCGGATCCTTATGAAAGATTGTATCAAGAGGCAGTAAGGCTTTTTAAAACCAAAAAGCCAGTTATAGCGACCATTCAGGGAGCTGCTGTTGGAGGTGGATTGGGAGTAGCCCTTTCTGCTGACTTTAGAATCGCTTGTGATGAATCTAGATTCAGTGCAAATTTTTCTAAATTAGCTTTTCATCAAGGATTTGGTACCACGGTAACTCTTCCGCGAGTTGTTGGAAATCAGAAAGCAAAATGGATGTTACTCACTAGCGCTAGAGTAAAAGGTAAGGAAGCTTTTGAAATAGGTCTTGCTGATTTTCTTGTTCCTCAAAATGAATTAATGCCCAAAGCAGAAGAACTTGCAAAAGAGATTAATGCTGCAGGTCCTTTGGGAGTGCAAGCTATAAGAGAGACAATCAAAGGTGATTCTGTTGAAAAAATTGAAGCGATAGTCAAATGGGAACTTTCTGAACAAAATAGACTCAGAGAGACGGCTGATTTTCAAGAGGGAATCAAAGCTTCCCTAGAAAGAAGAGATCCTAAATTTACTGGTAATTAAGTTTTAATCTTGAACCTTAAGTCAAAATCCAATTCGCCAAGAGCATCGTTTTCTTCTTTCATCTGAAGTACTTTACTAAAGGAGTCATCTGGCATAGGGCACGACTTTCTTTTTTTCATGTCGATGTGAATAAGAAGTATTTCTTCTATAGCACTAAGTTCTTTATCATTATTAAGAAGAATCCCAACATGATGGATTAATTTTCTATTCACATTGACAATTCTATAATGAGTAGAAATCTTATCTCCTAATAGATTTTCTTTTACGTATCTAAGATTTTGTTCAAGAGTGAAAGTACTAAAACCAGAGTTTATATAATCGAATCCCATTCCGAGTTGATTGAACATTTCATAAGAACCCTCTTCAAAAATTTTAGTATAAAAGGTCACATTCATATGACCGTTTAGGTCACACATTTCTTCAGTGACCTTTTTTGTAATGCCTAGATAAGGAAATTTATTTTTCATAGCTATTTAAATAATGAATAGTTATTAATTGAATAAAAAAGTTTCAAATAAAGTAAATTAAAAGAATGAGTGATGATACTTTATTAATAATTCTTGGCAATCAACTTTTCGATAAAAAATACCTTTCTAAAGTAAAAACTAAGAATATTTTCATGGCAGAAGACTTTGGGCTGTGCACAGAGGAAAAATACCATAAACAAAAAATCTTCTTCTTTTTAAGTGCCATGCGAACCTTCAAGGATGAAATATCTGATCTTGGTTATAAAGTTTTTTATAACAAACTCAGTGATAAAAACAAAAATAAAGATTTCATTACCCTTCTCAGCGAGTTTTTAGATAAAAATAAATTCAAGACTTTGAAATTTTTTGAAATAGAAGACAAATTCTTTGAAAAAAAAATATTTGATTTTTTAAAACAAAAAGAATTTGATTTTGAAATCATTCAGTCTCCAATGTTTCTTTGTTCTAGAGAAAAATTTAAAAAGTTTGCTCAAAATAAAAAAAATCTCAGAATGGTAAGTTTTTATCAACTGATGCGAAAAGATTTAAATATCTTAATTTCAGATGGTAATCCATTAGGAGGAAAATGGTCTTACGATGAGGAAAACAGAAAAAAAATTCCCAAAGATTTAGATCTTCCTAAATTAAGAATGTTTTCAAAAAGCACTCATGGAGACGATGTTAAACAAGATGTTCAAAAGTATTTTAATAATCATCCTGGAGAGTTAAATTCATGGTTGCCGGATAACAGAAAAGACGCCAAACGAAGTTTAAAAAGTTTTTTAAAACAAAGATTTAAGTTTTTTGGAACTTATGAAGATGCTATGCAAGAACAACAAAATTTTTTATTTCATAGCATGTTATCGCCTCTTTTGAATGTTGGACTTTTGACGCCTGAAGAAGTTATTAACTCGGCCCTAAATCATGCTGAATCAAATGATATTCCCTTAAATTCTCTTGAGGGTTTTATAAGACAAATTATTGGATGGCGAGAATTTATAAGAGGTGTCTATCAAGAAAAAAGTGAGATTGAGTTTAAAAGTAATTGTTGGAACCATAAAAATAAAATTAATTCAAATTGGTACGATGGAAGTACAGGTCTTGCCCCTTTGGATGATGTGATAAAAATGGTGAATGAGTATGGTTATACCCATCACATTCCCCGATTGATGATACTTTCAAATATTTTTACTCTTTGTGAGATTGACCCTAAAGAAATCTACAGGTGGTTTATGGAGATGTTTGTTGACTCTTCAGAGTGGGTTATGGTGCCTAATGTTTTTGGCATGGGTACTTTTGCCGATGGAGGGATAATGTCCACTAAGCCTTATACATGCGGTTCAAATTATGTCTTAAAAATGAGTAATTATAAAAAAGGACCTTGGTGTGAAGTTTTGGATGGTCTGTATTGGAGATTTACAGAAAAACACCGCAATTTCTATGAATCAAACCCTAGATTATCAATTTTAACTCGTTCTCTGGATAAGATGGATCCAGAACGAAAAGAAAGAATTTTTGGTCTTGCGGATGACTTTATTAAGAAAAATTCGCTATGAAACATAAAGAGGAAAAAATTTGTAAGGTCTGTAAAAAACCTTTTTCATGGCGAAAAAAATGGGAAAGGGATTGGGAAAATGTTTTGTACTGTAGTGAACGTTGCAAAAGAAATAAGTCTAAGACATTGTAACTGTAACTTTTCCTACTAATTTTCGATCTCTTAAATATTCAAGACCGTCCTTAGAATTTTTTAAAGGAAATTCCTTACAAATATGAGGTTTGAGTTTTCCTGATTCGGCTAACTCCATAATGATTTCATTATTTTCTCTGCCTTTCTCGGGATTTCTTCTGCCGAATTCACCTGCTCTTACACCAATGACTGAAAATCCTTTAATAAGTGGATAGTTAACTGGGACTGTTGGAATCCTGCCACTAGTAAAACCAATTATTAATAATCTACCTCCCCAATTTATACATCGAATAGATTCGTCAAATACATCACCACCGACTGGGTCGTAAATTACATCTGCCCCTTTTCCATCCGTCAGATCTTTTACCTCTTCTCGAAAAGAAACAGAACCTTCTAATCCAGTATTAATGATTTCATCTGCGCCCCAAGTTTTTACAATTTTTAATTTTTCATCCGAAGTACCACTTGCAATTACTCTAGCGCCATATAGTTTACCCAATTGAACCGCAGCCATTCCTACGCCACCTGAAGCACCATGAACTAGCAAAGTCTCGTCTTGTTTTAATTCTCCTCTTCGAATTAACCCAACATAAGCTGTCAAATAAGCTGTTTTAAAGGAAGCTGCTTCTGAAAAATTCAATGACTTAGGTTTTAATGAGACCAAACTTTCAGGAAGAATGATTGATTCGGCAATTGCGCCATGACCCCAACCTCCAAACATAACTTCATCGCCTTCTTTTAAAGAAGAAACTTCAGGTCCAATCTTTTCTACTATGCCAGCTCCTTCCATACCCAGGGCAAAAGGAAGATTGGGTTTATTTTGATATTTACCCTGAGTCATTAATAAATCAGGGAAATTAAGAGAAGCGGCCTTAATTTTAATTTTGACTGAATTATCCTGAAAGGAATCTAATTCGAGTTCTCCTAAATTTGTCTTTGACAAATCTTCGGAGAGCTCAGAGCAGACTAATCCATACGTTGTATGATCAGCCATTAAAAATTAACTTGGTCTGCCGATATATTCTTCTGCTTTAGCCTCTTCAGCTTGATGTTTACCAAGTTCCAGCCTTGCAACGGTTCTTCTGTGAACTTCATCAGGTCCATCGGCTAAACGAAGAGTTCTCATTCCTGCGTAAAGCCTTGCCAAAGGAGTGTCTTGAGAAACTCCAGCTCCACCATGAATTTGAATCGCTTTATCAATAACACGAAGTGCCATATTAGGAACAGCAACTTTGATTTGCGCTATTTCACTTTTAGCGATTTTGTTACCGACTGTATCCATCATGTAGGCAGCTTTTAAAGTAAGAAGCCTGCACATATCGATTTCTATTCTGCAATCTGCTATGACATCGTAATTTCCACCCAATTCAGACAGTGTTTTTCCAAATGCTGTTCTGTTTAGAGATCTTTTACATAATAAATCTAAAGCTCTTTCAGCAGCTCCTATCGTTCTCATACAGTGATGGATTCTTCCTGGGCCAAGACGTCCTTGAGCTATTTCAAAACCTCTGCCTTCACCTAAAAGAAGATTCTCTTTAGGTACTTCAACATCTGTAAATTTCATATGAGCATGTCCATGAGGAGCGTCATCGTTTCCAAAGACAGTCATCATTCTTAAAACTTCTACCCCGGGAGTATCCATAGGAACAAGAATTTGAGATTGCCTTTGGTGTTTAGGATTATCCGGGTTTGTAACTCCCATGAATATAATAATTTTACAACGAGGATCACCAGCGCCTGAAGTCCACCATTTTTCACCATTGATGACATACCTATCGCCTTTGTCCTCAATTCTGCTACCAATGTTCGTTGCATCAGATGAAGCAACATTTGGTTCTGTCATTCCAAAAGCTGATCTGATTTCTCCATCAAGCAAAGGTTTTAACCATTGCTCTTGTTGTTCAGGATTTCCATACTTATCAATTACTTCCATGTTTCCAGTATCTGGAGCGGAACAATTGAATACCTCAGATGCGATTCCACATCTTCCCATTTGCTCTGACAAAGGAGCATATTCTAGGTTGGTTAGTCCTGGTCCCCATTGGGAATCAGGTAAAAATAAGTTCCAAAGGCCTTCGGCTTTTGCTTTTGCTTTAAGCTCATCTAATACTGGGGGAACTTGCCAAGGGTTTCCTTGGTTTCTAAATTCTGTCATTTGATCAGCGTATACTTTCTCTCCTTCATAGACATGGTCGTCCATAAATTTCGTGACTCTTTCTAATAAGTCTTTAACTTTATCCGTATGTTGAAATTCCATATTTATCCTCTTGATTAAAGAAAAAAAATATTACCAAGTTTTTAAAAAATTTGACACCCTATATGTCAAAATAATAAAAAACCATATGATTAAATCTATCGACCATATCTTAGTTGCAGTAAGAGATTTAGAAAAAGCTGTAAAAGAATACTCTTTGGTTTTTGGCTTTGGTCCTACCTGGCAAGGAAACCATCCTTCTTTAGGAACAAAAAACGCCCTATTTCCTCTGGATAATCTTTATTTTGAATTGATTGCTAAAAATGATGAGGGACCTCTTGCAGATACTGTAAGCAAACATTTAGAAAAAAATGGTGAGAGTATTTTTGGTCTAGCCTTGGAAACAGATGATATCAAAATAGCTAAAGAAGAGCTTTCGATTAGCTTAGATACAGATTTAGAAATATCAGATGGAAAAGGTATTAATAATATTACTAAAGAAGAAAGACACTGGAGAAACATTTTCATCCCTAAAAAGTTTTCGAGAGGAATTTTTACTCTTTTGATTCAACATACAAAGGGTAATCTTCCAAAACATGAAATTTCTGACACTTCTTATATTTCCAGAATGGATCATGTTGTTATTAATTCTAATGATCCTGATGGCTTAATTGACCTCTATAGAGATAAATATGGAATCAGACTGGCTTTAGATCAATTTGTAGAAAAATGGGGAGGTAGAATGCTTTTTTTTAGGACTAATCAGACTACTATTGAAGCAATTGGTATTAAAAAAGATGGTCCTGCAGAAGATTCATTATGGGGTTTAGCCTGGACGACTGATAATATTGAAGCTACACGCAAAAGATTAATTCAATCTGGTGTAGAAATTACTGATACAAAAGATGGAAGAAAGCCTAAGACTTTAGTTGCTACTATAAAATCTCACACTTCAAATATTCCAACTCTCTTAATACAACATTTATAATTATTTTCTTTGTACAACCTCAAGCCAAGGTTTTCCATTGTAAACACAATAAATACGATTAGTTATTGCTCCACCAGTTAAAATTGTATCTGCATACGGGCCATCTTTTAACATCCTATAATACGTTCCTTCTTCACAATACAATCTTGGTGCTATGGATCTTTTTGTTTCTGTTTTAGCTTTTATACCTGAAAACCAGTCTAGAAAATCTCCCTTAACGCATTTAGATTTTTCTATCTTTCTCCAATGACAAACATAAATAGTATCCTTATAGTCTTTATATCTTGTCATATTGGCGTCATCGTTCACATTGTAAGTTGACGAAAATATTAAGCTTGATATTAGAATAAAAATTGAAAGTAATAATTTATTCATCTTAAAATTCCTCATATTAGTTTTTGGTGCGGATAGAGGGAGTCGAACCCCCACACCTTTCGGCACTAGAACCTAAATCTAGCGTGTCTACCAGTTCCACCATATCCGCGTGAAAATAAGTATATTGATTAGTTTTCTATTGGCAAGGAATTACTTTCTTCATTCTCCTGATCGAAAAAAACTTTTGAAATCTCATCTTTTAATTTAAGAATAGATTGGTTAGTTTGCCTTCTAAAAGAATCTATAGAGTTAACTGCCTCTTCTAGCTCCTTTATACGCAGCTCATAGTCAGGCGAGCTTAGAGAAGATGTATCTATTTTTGCAACTCTAGATTTTATATCTGAAATAGATTTTGCAAATTCTTTTGAAATTAATCTTATTTCCTGGGATTGAGAGAAAATTTCTTTAATCGAACCATCAATTGACTTAAGCTGGTCTTCTAGTGTAGCAATTCTTTTTTTATTTCTTTTATTGCTTAAATCCCATAACTTCCTTATTTCTCTATTAATTTCCTTAAGGTCATCTGAAAGAGTTTCAACGGTAACTTCTGATGACTGAACTGATTGTTGAACTTTTTGCTCTAAATCAATTAATCTTGAATTCATGTTTATTAGGTTTTCTTGCTGAGATGAAGTCCTTAAGAGCATAAAAGAGATTAACAAAACAAAAACTAGCAGAAAAACTCCATAAGATATAACTGAGCTTGGAGGAACCTGACTGGAGGGAAATATTCTTCTTGTTGAGATTGGATTTTTTTTCATTTACTTTAGATTGGTTATTTTGTTTATTTTAATTCATGGTTAGAATAGAAAGCTATTAAATAAAGGAGAACAAATGAATTTTAATTTTTCTGAAGATCAGTTGTTAATGAAAGAAGAAGTGAAAAAACTTCTTGATAAAGAGAATTCTGTTAAAAGAAATAGAAATATTCTAGAAGGAGAAGAAAAGTTTGATAAAGAGCTTTGGGACCAGCTTGTCCAAATGGGGTTAACGGCTACTACCATTCCTGAAGAGTACGGTGGTATAGGCATGGGTTTTTTAGAATTGTGCGTCATTGCGGAAGAACTAGGAAGAGGCATAGCTCCTGTTCCCTTCTCTTCAAGTGTTTATCTTGCTACTACAGCAATTCTTAATTCATCAAATGAGGATATTAAAAAAGAATTTCTCCCGAAATTAGCAGGTGGTGAAATTATAGGTACTTTTGCGCACTCTGAAAAAACGACATTTCCTAGCGAGTCTGGAATAAGTGTTGCTGCTAAATCTGGAAAAATAACTGGAAAAAAAGTTGCTGTGCCAGATGGAGATATAGCAGATTTTGCTCTGGTATCTGCAACTTCAGGTAAAAATAAAATTGGTCTTTTTTTAGTTGATTTATCTGCAGATGGTGTAGAAATCGATTCTTTAGAGACTTTTGACCCTTCTAGATCTCATGCTGACATATCTTTTAAAAATGCTCCAGCACAAGAGCTAAGCGCAGATGCTTGGGAAGACATAGAAAAACTATTGGATCAATCTGCTGTTTTATTCGCTTTTGAACAAGTAGGTGGTGCTGAAGCGGCAATGAATCAAGCTAAAGATTATGCAATGGGCAGATACGCTTTCGGAAGAGCTATTGCTTCTTTTCAAGCTATCAAACATAAAGTAGCTGATATGTATATTTCTCTTCAATTAGCTCGTTCCAACTGTTACTACGGTGCCTGGGCTTTAAGTAACGATGCGCCTGAGCTTCCAACTGCTGCAGCTACTGCTCGAGTAAGTGCTACAAAGGCATTTTATGAATGCTCAAAAGAAAATATCCAAACTCATGGTGGAATGGGTGCCACATGGGAATTTGATTGCCATCTTTTCTACAGGAGAGCAAGATTGCTTTCTAGTAATATAGGCAGTCAAGGAATATGGAAAGATAAATTAATTACATCACTAGAAAAAAGTAATTCACCAACTTAAAATTATATAATTCGGAGGAAAACATGGATTTTAATGATACTAAAGAAGAATCAAAGTTTAGAGATGAAGTAAATTCTTGGTTGTCTGCTAATGCAGATAAAAAAGAACATGCTAAAGACATTTACCGCCCTGCTGAAATGAGTAGCGAGAGTGAATCTGGAGAATCAAGCGCACTTAAAGACGCAAAAGCTTGGCAAGCAAAGAAATATGATGCTGGCTGGGCATGTCTTCACTGGCCTAAAGATTATGGTGGACGTGATGCAACTCCAATGGAAAGAGTAATTTGGGGACAAGAAGAATCCAAATTTAAGGTACCAGGTGGTTTTTTTGAGATTGGGCAAGGTATGGCTGGCCCTGTACTAATGCTATATGCAACAGAAGAACAGAAAAAAAGATACCTTCCACCAATGGCAAAAGGTGAAGAAATTTGGTGTCAATTATTCAGTGAGCCTGGAGCTGGTTCTGATTTAGCGGGTATTAAAACAAAAGCTGAACTTGATGGTGATACTTGGACTATTAATGGTCAAAAAGTATGGACTTCTGGAGCCCACTACAGTGATTATGGAATCATTGTTACAAGAAGTGATTTCTCAGCACCTAAACACAAGGGTCTTACCTACTTCTTCTTGGACATGAAGTCTCCTGGAGTTGAAGTTAGGCCAATCAAACAAATTACAGGTGGAGCTAACTTTAATGAAGTTTATTTTACCGATGTAAAAATTCCTGATTCACAACGTCTTGGTGAAATTGGTGATGGTTGGAAGGTTTCCTTAACAACCTTAATGAACGAAAGACTTGCTGTTGGCGATGCATCTGGAGTAGATTTCCAAGAAATTTTTGAGCTTGCTAAAGATCAAGATTTCAATGGTGACACTGCAATTTCAAATGGTGCTGTCAGAGAAAAACTTGCAGATTGGTATTGTGAGCAATCTGGTTTGAAGTACACAAAAATGAGAAACATCTCAGCTTTATCTCAAGGAAGTACTCCTGGCCCTGAAGCTTCTATAACAAAGATAGTTAGTGCAAATAAACTTCAAGATATTGCAAATTATGGCATGGATTTAATGGACAATGCCTCCATTGCAAGAGATGAAGAAACTGCTATTTTTCAAGGAAGCTTACTTGGAGCTCCTCTTATAAGAATTGCAGGTGGAACTGATGAAGTACTCAAGAATATTATTGCTGAGCAAGTCCTTGGAATGCCGCAAGACATAAGGGTAGATAAAAACGTTCCGTTTAACGAAATACCTACAGGTTCGAAGAACTAGTTAAAAAGGAAGTAAAAAGGGCTTTTTAATTTCTTTTTACAACTATCGTATTGGTTTCGGTATCTATTAGACATTTTTTGAACGTCTGACGATACCGAAAGCAACCAAGGTTTTGATTTATAACTTCCCTTTTTGTACCCCCCTCGCCCTTCGTGGTAAGCAAGATATAGTAGCCTTGCGTTATCTTTAGGAATTCCCAAAAGCTTATTGCTTTTTTTGTTATACCAGCCTATGAAATCAACAGAGTCTTTAAAACTAGTTCTTGAAGCTAAAGGTTTTTTAGCTTGTTTTTTATAAATATCCCAAGTTCCATCTATGGCTTGAGCATAACCATAAGCAGAACTTTTTCTTTTCCAAGGAATAAATCCCAAAAGCTTGGTTCTTTCTGGTTTTGCTCCTTGCTGGAAATCTGACTCTTGTTTTATAAATGCTAAAGTTACGTATGCTGGACTGCCCCATTTTTTTTCTGTCTTCACAGCTGCTTTATACCAACTTCTTTTTTCGTAAAAAATTTCACATATGTTTGTAGTTTTTTTTGGCGGAGAAACCACACAAGAAGACAAAACAATCAGGCAAAAAGACAAAATAAATAATCTATTAACCATTTTCAAGAAAAGAAGATAAGCCATCCTCATCAATTATTTGAACATTTAATTCAGAGGCTTTTTTGATTTTAGATCCTGGATCACTCCCTGAAATAAGATAGTCGGTTTTTTTTGAAACCGTTGATGAAACTTTTGCCCCCATTTTCTCTAAAGTTTCTTTAAGTTCATTTCTGGAATAACTACTCAATGTCCCTGTGATAACAATCTTTTTATTTAGTAAATGACTATCCTGATTATTTGATAATTCATTTGAGAGATTAAAATTTAATTTTTGAAAATTTTCTAAAACCTTCAAGTATTTTTTATTTTTAAAAAAAGAGACTAGGTTTGAAGCAGCTATTTCTCCGATATCCTCAACTTGAATAAATTTCTCATAACTAGTTTTGATTATATTTTCTAGAGTGCCTAATTCTTTGGCAATATTCTTTGAAGTTTGTAAACCAATTTCTTTTATTCCCAAAGAGTAAACAAACCTATAAAGATCAGTTTCCTTGCTTTTTGAAATAGAATCGATAAGGTTTTTAGCTGATTTTTCTGCAAAACCCTCAAGAGAAAGCAATTGGTTCATATCTAAAGAATAAAGGTCAGTTATTGAGCTAATAAATTTATTACTAATTAAAGCATCTATAGTTTTTGAACCAAGACCTTCAATATCCATAGCATTTCTTGAAACGAAATGCTTTAAAGATTCTTTAAACTGATCATAGCCATAGCAGCCTTCCGAAAATTCGGATTCCAATGAAATCTCTAAGCAAGGAATATTTTCTTCAAAGTAAGAGATCTCTCTTTTACAAACAGAACAAGAGGAAGGTAATTTAACTCTCATTTCAGACCCACTTCTTTTTTCTTTAATTACGGAAACTATTTTAGGAATGACGTCTCCTGCTCTTTTTATGAAAACGTAATCTTGCTCTCTGACATCTAGCCTTTCTACTTCATCCATATTATGTAAAGTTGCATTGGAAATAGTCACTCCTCCAACTTTTACTGGTTGTAAGTTTGCAACTGGAGTTAAAGCTCCTGTTCTGCCCATTTGGAAAGATATTGAATTTATTTTGGTTTCTGCTTGTTCTGCTTCAAATTTTCTTGCTATGGCCCACCTAGGCGCTCTGGATGAAAAACCCAGTTCTTGCTGAAGATTAATTTCATTAATTTTTATTACGACTCCATCAATTTCATAAGCTAGTTGTTCTCTTTGCTGTGTTATCTTTGAAAAAGCTTTTTTTGTTTCTTCAAGAGTAGAAGCTAATGAAATTTCAGGACAAGTTGGAAGGCCCCATTCCTGAAAAGCTTTGATAACCGAAGATTGGCTATCAAAGGGAGTATTCCCATCAAGGTAGCCTAAACTATGACAAAAGACTTTTAAGGGTCTTGCGCTTGCAACTTTTGGATTAAGTTGACGCATACTCCCTGCTGCAAAATTTCTAGGGTTAGCAAAAACCTTTTGACCTTCTTCTTTAAATTTATCATTCAAATTGGAAAAATCTTTTTTTTCTACATATATTTCGCCTCTAATTTCAATTTCTTTTGGATAAGCAAAGTTCTTACTTTTTTTTAGTTGTAATGGAACCTCTTTCATAGTTTTTACATTATGAGTAACTTCCTCTCCAATATTTCCATCTCCTCTAGTTCCAGCTCGAGTGAGAATACCATTTTGATAAACTAAACAGATTGCTATTCCGTCGATTTTTGGCTCACATGAATAACTGAATACTTCTTTTCTTTTCAGTTTATTTAAAAATCTTTTTTCAAAATCTTCTATATCCTGATCATCGAAGGCATTGTCCAATGAGAGCATAGGAATTCGATGATTAAATGGGCTAAGTCCGGATACTGGTTCTGAACCTACTCTTTCGCTAGGAGAATTAATTACCTTTATATTTGGAAATTCTCTTTCTAAATCAAGCAATTGCTTAAAAAGCTGATCGTATTCTTGATCCGAGATTTCTGGAGAATCCTGATTATGATAGAGATCATTATGTTTGTTTAATTCAGCTACTAAAGCTAAATATTCCTTTTTAACTTTTTGGCTTATAGCCATAAGGACTAAGCAAAATTTCTCAAATCAAAGTCTTCTGCTTGATGAGAGTAATGATCTATCATTTGTTGAGTAAGAGGGTTTCTTTCTGAATCATAGAGATTTAGGTCTAATTTTGAAGCTAAAAGCTCAGCAAAAGTAACCATTTGGTTGAAATTACTTATTGTATTGGTACCCGAAACAGGACTAAGAATTAGTGTTAAAGCTGTTGTTTCGTCATCTTCTTTAGAAGTATCAAATCTTCCTGGGTTTAAGCCATTGACCAAAGAAAAAAAATGATCATCTGAAAAAATCCTAAACCATCCTCCCTCATTAGAATAATTAGAGCTATATTCCTCTAAGACAGAGATTAAATGCTTATAGGCTATAGTCTTATCTTCTCCTTCTAAATTGATTACAAATAGCTTATCAGGGGTTTCGGGAGATAACTTATCTTGAGGTTCTTCTAAAGCTTCAGTATCTTCAAATGATGAAATTTCATCTTTTAAGATATTTGAATCATTTTCTAAAGGCTCAAAAAGCTCACGAGAATTTACTTTTTTGTTTATCTTTAAATTAGCTCTACTTCCAAAAAAAATTTTTCTTAGCATAAGCAAAATTGTTACAGCAATTATTATTCCAAAAATTAAAACTATGATTTCATTTAACATCATCAACTTGCTGCCATTTTTAAAGCTTCATCGACATCGACAGAAACCAATCTTGATACGCCTGGTTCCTGCATAGTAACACCCATAAGATGTTTACTTTTCTCCATTGAAATTTTGTTATGCGTTACGAAAATAAATTGAACCTTTTCAGACATTTCCTCAACCATATTTATGAATCTTGAAGTATTGAAGTCATCCAGTGGAGCATCAATTTCATCGAGAATGCAAAAAGGCGCTGGATTAAGAGAGAAAAAACTAAATACCAATGCTATAGACGATAAAGCTTTTTCTCCGCCTGACAACTGAGAAACATTTACATTCTTTTTTCCAGGAGGCATAGCCTTAAAAAGCACCCCGGATTCTAATAAATCTCTTTCAGTTAATTCTAATTTAGCAAAGCCACCGCCAAATAATTTTGGAAAAAGCTCACCTAATTTAATATTCAGCTTATCTAGAGTGTCCTTGAATTTTGTTCTTGATTCCAAATCAATTTTCTTAATTGCCCCTTGCAAGGTTTCTAGTGCACTATTTAGTTCTGACATTTGAGTATCAATTTCAGAGTTTCTTTCTTCTTCTAATTTGTACTCTTCTGCTGCAGCTAAATTTATCGGGCCAATTCTTTCTATTGAATTTTCAATTTTAGAAATTTCTTCAACCAGTGACTCCTCGGTCATATTCTCAGTAATTTCATCAAGCAATCCTTGAATCTCATAGTTATCGTTTTTAAGTTGCTCTTCAAAAATTGCTGATTCAGAAATAAATCCCTGTCTTTCTAATTTAGATTTTTGAATATCACTATTAAATTCTTCAATACTAATATCGGTTTCATGAATTCTTCGCTCGTTGGCTCTTATAATTTCATTTAAATCATTAAAATTTTCTCTAAGTTTTGAGAGGTTACCCTCTACATCTACTCTAGAGTCTAATAAAGGCTTAATATCTGCTTCAATTTTTTGTATTGGGCCTTCAATCTCAACAAGCTTTTCATCAAGAGAATTTTTTGCAGTAACAGTATTTAGCTTGGAACTTTCAATTGCAGATAATTTACTCTTAATTTCAGCTATTTTTACTTTGAAAGATGTAATTTCTGAGCTCAAAGAAAGAAGTTCTGTTTTTTGGGCCTTAAACTTTTCTTCTTGATATTGAGATTGATGCTTAATAGATTCCTTTAACTTTTCTAATTTATTTTTAATTTCTTGAGCAAAGGAATGAATTTCTTTGATATCACTCTCTGTTTTTGTTGAGAAATCCCTTGCAGTCTCTTCTAGAGAAACCGTTAGATTAGATACGTCAAGAAAGATTTTTTCCACTAAGAAATCAGGAGACATTGCCCCTTCAAGTTTAGAAAAGCTTTCATCTAAGGCTTGAAGTTCTGGTTCTTTTTTTGAAAGTTCTAACTCAGCTTCAGATAACTCTTTAGATAGATTATCTTTTTCGGAAGAAAAATCATTTAAAGTCTCCACCATTTGATCTTTTTCTAAAAGGAGATCGTTTTTTTTCTCTTTTAACAAAGATAATTCTTGTTCAGAACTACTAAGGTCTGCGCCACTAGAGTAATAATCTTGTTGAACTTTATCTATTTTTTGTTGAATTTCAGATTGAGATACTTTCGATTTATCTATTTCAGAGTTAAGTGAGATTTTAAGAGTTCTTTCTTTTTCTAGGCTCGATTCAAGTTCTTTGATTGAAAGATCTATATTTGAAATTTTTTCTTTTCTTGTTTGCCATGATATTGCTTTTAAAAGACCTTTTTTTGATTTTTCTTCAGCTTTCAAAGCTTTATATCTTTCAGCTGACTTTACTTGCCTTTTAAGTTTTAAAAGCTGTCTTTCAATCTCATCTTTAAGATCTTTCACTCTACTAAGGTTTTCTTTAGTTTTCTTTATTCTTGATTCAGTTTCTTTTTTCCTTTCTCGATAAACAGAAATACCTGCAACCTCTTCAATATACATTCTTAGTTCTTCAGGTTTAGAGCTTATTAGCTTAGTCGCCATTTCCTGTTCAATGACTGCATAACTTCTAGGTCCAAGACCAGTACCAAGAAATATATCTGTAATGTCTTTTCTTCTGCATTCTGAGCCGTTTAAAAAGTAGATAGATCTTCCATCAATTTCTAAAACTCGTTTAACAGAAATTTCTGAATAGCTCGAATATTCTCCACCTAATTTTCCTAAAGAGTTATCAAATAAAAGTTCTACAGAAGCACGACTCGAAGGCGCTCTGGATGATGATCCACTAAAAATAACATCGGCCATATTTTCGCCTCTTAAATTTTTAGCAGATATTTCTCCCATGACCCATCTAACAGCGTCGATGATATTAGATTTGCCGCAACCGTTAGGCCCGACTACTCCACTCATGCTGCTAGGGAAGGAAATTTTCGTGGGGTCCACGAAAGATTTAAAACCAGATAGGCTGATGTTTTTTAATCTCATCCTTGGAAGTATATTTTAACTGATTTAGGCCTTTAAAACCCTATTTTTTCTAATTTTTAAGCTTTTTTAATGCAAGATTCATTGCAATAATCAAGGATTCTTTTTCTTTGTTATTTGTTGAATTTTCAAGTGCTATTGACCAGCTTTTGAGAGCTTCCTCGAAGTTATTTTGTTGGAAATAATTCAAACCTTGTAGTGATAGAGCTCTTGTATCAGATGGGTTTAAATACAAAGCTTTTTCAACATGGTTAGTGACATCAAGACTAAAATTACCTTGTGACTCGTAATAAGACTCTGCAAGAAAAGAATGTACGCTAGAGTCAATCAAATCTGGATATTTATCTATTAAAAAATTAAAACTTTTAATTGCCAACTTAAATTTTTCGTCATAAAAAAATCTCTTTCCAGAAAGCATTACTTCTGATGAATTCAAGTATTTAAAATCTATCTGTAAATCATGAGGTTTGTCTGAAGCTAGATACACAGAGTAATCGTCTTGAAATGAAAATTTTTTTAAAGAGCCAATACCTTGTATCAGAAAAAAAAGAACAAATGAAAAAATGATAATTGCGAAGTAACTAATAACTTTAGTATTCATTTTTTTAAAAAATTAAAAAGAAAGAAAATCCCAATACCGATTAGTAATAAGGGAAATCCATACAAAATAAAAATTGATATTTTATTTTCTGGCATAAATAAAATACTTTCTCCGTAAAGCTTGATTAAATTATTTTTAATTTCTTTTGGCGTCTTACCTTTTTCAAGCTCTTTAAAAATGACGTTTTTTAAATCGTTCGCTATATCGGAATCAGATTCTGCAATGGAAGATCCAGCACAGAGCGGACAACTTACTTCCTGCGATAGCTCAATAAAATCTTTTTCTAAGCTTTCATTTGAAAACTCATAAATATTCTTTGCTTCCAAAGAAAAAGATAGAAAAAAGATTAATATCAATAACAACATTTTAATTATTGATTAAGGGAATAAATTTATCTTTCCAAACTTTTTCAGACATGATGCCGATATGTTTTTGTAAAATTTTATCCTCTTTAAGTAGATATGTTTCTGGAGCGCCGGATACACCAAGACTGAAGCCATATGTGCCGTCCTGATCATAGAGATTTACGGAATAAGGATTTCCATATTGATTCAACCACTTTAAAGCTTTTTCTAAATCATCTTTATAGTTCAAGCCAACAATGTTCCAACCTTCTCCTTTTTTTGCCATCAAAAAACCATGTTCTAACTTACAGTTAATGCACCAGGTAGCCCAAACGTTTAACAAAGAAAATTCATTCTCTTTTAATAAATTTATATCAAGAATATTTCCATCAAAGGTTTTTATCTCTCCTAAAGGAAGATTTTTTTCTGGAAAATTAACCTCATTCTTTTCAAAGAGATTTATAAAAAAAATAGAGAAGGTAAATAAAATCAAAAATAAAGAAAAATAACCTAAATATCTTGTGATTTTCATAAACTTTTAAATCTAAACAAGCTTAAAAATCCTCCAAAAGCCATTATCAATGCTCCCAGCCAAATTAGTCTAACAAAAGGCTTTAATTGCGCTTTCACTACCCAGCCATCTTCAACCTGATCGCCAATAGAAATATATAGATCTTCTTTGATAGATGGATATATTGCCGCTTCAGTCATTATAGATTTTGAAACTGGATAATACCTTTTCTCAGCAATCAAATTAAACTTCTGGTTTAAATTTTCTACTCTAAAACTAACTTCATCCGAAGAGAAATTTTGAGCTATTTTCTTTTCTTCTCCAAGGTAAGTGACTTTATAATTTTCCAATTCAAAAGGCTTTTCCTTGAAAGCGATTAACTCTTTTTGAGATTCTAAAGATGAAACAAGCCCTATTCCTAAAATCATGACTGCTATTCCAAAGTGAGAAAATCCCATTGATAAATTCATGTTTCTTGAATTTTTAATTTGTAAAAAAGCGTAATAAATTAAACCCGCCAAAATGCTAGAAATCATTAAGTTCGTCACTGTGATCGATACTGAAATATTATTTAAAAAGAGCACGCTGAAACTTACAGTCAATAAAATTAATATTGCAAAATAAACATACAAAGTCTTTGGTTCGGTTGATCTTGAAGACCAATTACTAAGAATTCCAAATCCTTGAAAAAAAGCTAAAAAGAACGCAATAGGTACAGTAACAGAATCAAAATAAGGTTTACCCACAGAAATATCTTTTCCTTTTGAAAAAATTTCGTAAATTATTGGGTAAATGGTTCCAAAAAGAATAGCAACAGCCAAAATAATCAAAAATACGTTATTAATTAAAAAGAAAAATTCTCTAGAAAGAATAGATCCATATGCATGACTTAAATCAGTAAGTTTGGACCTTGAGTAAACAACCAAAGAAAAAATTAAAACAAATAAAATTATAAATAGAAGAATTAGACCTCTTTCAGGGTCTAAAGCAAAAGTGTGAACTGAGGTAACAATTCCAGACCTAACTAGAAATAAGCCAATATAACTTGATAAAACTGCGCCTAGAGATAAAAGCACCGTCCACTTAGAAAAAATATTTCTCTTAGAGGTAGCTATTGCAGAATGAATTAGAGCTGTTGCAATAAGCCAAGGTATCAAAGAAGAATTTTCAACAGGATCCCAAAACCACCAACCTCCCCAACCAAGCTCATAGTAAGCCCACCAACTACCGAGCGCTATACCCAAAGTTAAAAATGACCAAGAAATTACTGACCAATTTTTTAAATCGTTTGCCCAGTTTTTATAATTTGGGTCTACGCAACGCGCCATAGCAATGGCAAAAGGTAAAGTCAGAGCAGTATAGCCAAGATAAAGAGTTGGCGGATGGATGGTAAAAGCAAAATCTTGCAATAAAGGATTTAAGTCCAAACCTCCTTCGGGAGAGAAAGGGAGTAATCTTTCAAATGGATTTGAAGTAAAGATGACAAAACCTGAAAAAAGGGAAAATATGACGAATAGAAAAAAGATGCCAAAACTAGATTGAGATTTTAAGTAAAAAATTAAAGTCCAAAGACTAAGAAATAAAAGATACAAAAGCATAGAACCTTCATGACCTCCCCATAGTGCAGAAAATTTATAATAATCAGGAAGATTTTCATTCGAGTTATTTGCCACATACAGAACACTAAAATCGTCGGTTAAAAAACTTATTTCAAGACATATAAAACTCAATAGAACACTGAAAAAGAATAGATAAACTATTTTTGGAGAAATAGTGAAGTTGTTATTTTTATAAAACGAGAAAGAGTTACCAAAGACGTAAAAACTAGAAATGGTAAAAGCTAGCACTAAAAACAATAAACCTATTTCTGGAATCATTTTTCAAGAGCCTTTTTTACTTCTTTGGGAACATAGTTTTCATCATGCTTAGCTAAAATTTGATAAGCATCAAGACTCATCTTGCTTTTATCAAAGTAACCTGTAGCAACTACTCCAGCGTTTTCTTTAAATAAATCTGGAAGAATGCCTGTGTAATTTACTGCAATAGATTTTTTTAAGTCAGTAATTATGAATTCTATTTCTAAGGAGTCTGTTGATCTCTTTAAACTTCCAATTTCAACCAAACCTCCTGCTCTAATTGCATTTCTTCCTTGAGGAGGATTCTCAAACAAATCTGATGGTGAGTAGAATAAATTTACATTATCTCTGATGGCAAAAAACACTAAAACAAAAGCAAGGGTTGAACAAAAAACTATGAACAGAACTCCATAAAGTCTTTTTAATCTATGTTGTTTCATTATTTTTTATCTTGGATTCATTCTTTCTTATTTTTGCCAGTGGCAAATAAATTAAAAGCAAGCAAATAAATCCCGTTATTGAAACAACCGACCAGATATGAATATTAAATTCTCCAAAACCCATAGTTAATTATTACTTAAAAGTTTTTTGAACCATTCCTTGTTTTGCTCTCTGGTAGATATTTCTGCTCTCATAAAAAGTAATCCAGTAAAAAATACAAACAAATAAACTCCTAAAATTGAGAGTAATAACGGGATAAGCATTTCACTGGAAATAGAGGACTCACCGGAAATGGATATTGATGCAGGTTGATGAAGAGTGTTCCACCAGTCAACTGATTTTTTTACTATCGGAAGATTTACAACTCCAACCAAAGTTATTATAGAGACCGCAGTGTCGGCTGACTTTCTAGAGGCAAAAGTTGATTGCATGCCAATGATTGCCAAATAAAATAAAAAGAGTACTAAAGTAGAGGTCAGGCGGGCATCCCATACCCACCAAGTTCCCCAAGTTGGCTGTCCCCAGATTGCTCCGCTTAGTAATCCAATAAAGGTAAAAGCTGCGCCTATTGGGGCAAGGCTTTTAATATAGACTCCTGCCATTTTCATACGCCATATTAAAAAAACTGCTGCCGCAACAGACATTGAATAATAAATGACTTGAGATACTGATACCGCTGGAACATGAAAATATATTATTCGATAAACATCTCCTTGAACCGCATCAGTAGGAGAAAAAAATAAGCCCCAAATAGAGGAAATGACTATCAACGAAATACTAAGAACCGCAACAAATGGAATTACTTTGCCAGAGATTTTGTAAAACCAGGGATAAGATCCAAGTTTGTGATAAAAATTCTTTAATATTTGAAACATATCTAATTAAAATGAAGTTTCAATGCCCCAACCGAAGCAAACAAAATAATAGGTAACAAAAAAACAAATATTGCTGTAAGCAGCAAAATGTTTGAAGAAAAGCTAATGTCGTTTAATGAGTAATTAATCGCCTGAGTGCCCAATATAAGGACCGGTAAACTCAATGGCAGCATTAAGGCAGGACCGGTGATACTATTTTTTCCAAGTGAAAGTGCTCCAGCTAGCGCCCCAAAAAGACAAATGGTTGGGGTTCCAATCAACAAACTTATGATTAAAGGTGTCAAGCCTTCTTGAGGAAGATAAAGTAAAAAAACAGAAAAAACAGAAAGGATGATGATTGGTAAACAACTAAAAAACCAATTCACAAAAATTTTTATCAAAACAATCAATGATAGATTTTGTCCAGATGCCAATAAAAGCTCAATGCTTCCATCTTCATAATCTTCAGAAAAAATATTTTGAAAAGATATTAATGTCGATAACAGGACAGTAATCCAAATTAAGCCTGGAGCTAAATTTTTTAATATGTCTGGATCATTGGAAATTCCAATTGGGTATAAAGAAATGGAAATCAAAAAAAAGACCACTGGGCTGATGAAAGAAGAAGACTTTCTCGAATAGATAAGAAATTCCTTTTTGAGTATTTTTGTAAAATAAATCATTAGTTAAAGAGATTCATATCAATTAGAGGAAAATCATCATTAGACCTATCATGAGATGAAAAGATAATTTTTGCTCCAGCATTAATTTTCTTTTCAAAGATTTCCTGCAGGAGATCAGTTGTTTTTCTATCTAGATTATTAAAGGGTTCATCAAGAAGATACAAATTAGATTTTGAAAGCATAAAACTTGCAATATTGATTTTTCTCTTTTGCCCTTCTGAAAGATATGCTGACTGAATATCAGAATAATCAATAAGATCAAGTTGTTTAAGAACAGAATTAATCTGGGAATGAGAAATTTTAGGCAGTCTGATATCAAAATAAATGTTCTCTCTAGCTGATAAATTATTTTTTAATCCGGTTTTATGACCCGAATAAAATACTAAATCATTCTCTGAAAAAGATATGTCTCCTTCATAATTTTTATAGATGCCTGAAAGAATCTTTAGCAAAGTTGATTTGCCAGAACCATTGTCTCCTACGAGCTTAAAAACACTTTCGTTTGCGAATTCAAAGCTCAAATTTGAAAAAATATATTTATCATCAAACTTGTATGATAAATTTGCTGTTTTTAGCATCTAAATATGCAGTTATTACTAAAATTAATTAATTTTGGTCATTATTATAACTATAATATCTATTCAAAATTTGAGTATTAAATATGGACTTTGGAAAGAGAATAAGTATAGAAGCCGTAGAAGAAGGTAATGAATTCATGCCTAAGTTCGATGATCGGGGGCTTATTCCAGTAATAACTATGGAAGAAAGCTCAAATCTGGTCTTGATGCATGGTTATCTCAACAAAGAGGCTTTAAAACTGTCTATTAACACCAAGCAGGCCCATTATTGGAGCAGAAGCAGAGAGCAGTTGTGGAAAAAAGGCGAAACAAGCGGTCTTTATCAAAATATCAAAGAAATTCTTGTCGACGATGACCAAGATTGTGTGATTTTTAAAGTAGAAGTTGAAGGTTCAGGAGCAAGTTGTCACGTTGGTTATAAATCCTGTTTCTACAGATCAGTAAAAAATCTTAAAGACTTAGAGTTTGTAGAAGAAGAGAAATTATTTGATCCTGAAGAAGTTTACGAAGGACAAGAAAATCCTACTAAACTTTAAATTTAGCCCTTGTAGTTTAATCGGATAAAACGGCCGCCTCCTAAGTGGCAGCTCCAGGTTCGATTCCTGGCAGGGGCACCAAACAGTGAATTATTAAGTTCTTGGTTTTGCTTCGTTTACTGTTAACTTTCTACCTTCAAGATCAAAGTCATTCATGGCTTCAATAGCTTCTGGACCTCCAGACTCTAATTCAACAAAGCCGAAGCCTCGTGATCTTTTAGTATCCCTGTCTGTAATGACATTTGCTGATATGACACTGCCAAATTCAGAAAATAATTCTTCTAATTGAGAGTTGTCGACACTCCATGGGAGATTTCCTACATATAATTTCATATTTACCTTTTAAGTTAAGGCATTAAATACTATATAGAAATTAATATCAGATTTATTTAGAAAATTCTTTGAAAAAATTAAGTATATAACTAGAAACTTTATCCCTCTTGTTTCCAAGAGGGATAGATTTTTTTATTTTGAAGCTTTGTCTATAGCTTGAGAAATATCCGCAATGATATCTTCGGCATTTTCAATACCAATAGATAATCTTACATATCCAGGAGTCACTCCTGCAGATAACTGCTCTTCAGGAGCAAGCTGACTGTGAGTTGTAGTTGCTGGATGAATTGCAAGAGATCTTGAATCTCCAATATTTGCAACATGATAAAGAAGCTCTAGAGAATCAATAAATTTACTTCCAGCTTCTTTTCCACCAGGCAACTCAAAACCAATAAGTGCACCATAACCACCAGTCATATATTTATCTGCTTTTTCTTTTTCAGCTCCTTCAAAAAGACCAGGATAAGTAACTGATTGCACTTTTTTATTAGAAGCTAAAAATTCAGCAACTTTTTGTGCATTGTTAGCATGTTCGCGCATTCTTAAAGGTAGCGTCTCTAAGCCTTGAATAAACATCCAAGCATTAAAGGGACTCATTGCTCCACCTAAGTCTCTAAGAAGTGTAGTTCTAAGTTTAAGTAAATATGCAAAAGGTAAGCCCATGTTTTTAGTTACTTGTTCATCCCAAACAACCCCACCGTAACAAGGGTCAGGAGTATTTAAGGCTGGTTGTCTGTCAGCACCGGCTTTACCCCAATCAAAATTACCACCATCAAGAATAAGTCCACCGATGGTTGTTCCATGCCCACCAATATATTTTGTAGTCGAATAAGTTGTAACTGCAGCACCATGGTCAAACGGACGACAAAGTACTGGAGCGGCAGTGTTGTCTACAATCAGAGGAATGCCATGCTTTCTGCCTATTTCTGCGACTTCACCAATTGGAAATACTTGAAGTTTAGGATTAGGCAGAGTTTCTGCAAAATAAGCCCTAGTTTTATCGTCAGTAGCTTTTTCAAAATTAGCTGGGTCTGTTGGATCAACGAATCTAACCTCAATTCCCATTTCTTTTAAGTTGTTTTTAAATTGGTTGTATGTTCCTCCATACAAATGTGATGAGGAAACAATGTTGTCCCCTGCTCTAGCAACGTTTTGAATTGAATATGCTGATGCAGTTTGTCCCGAAGAAACTGCCAGTCCTGCTGCTGCTCCATCTAGAGCTGCCATTCTTTGCTCTAGAACATCACAAGTTGGGTTCATGATTCGGGTATAAATGTTTCCAAATTCTTGTAAACCAAATAGGCTTGCTGCATGAGCAGTATCGTTAAACTGATAACTTGTAGTTTGGTGAATGGGAACAGCTACTGAACCAGTAGTTTCATCATTACGCCACCCTGCGTGTAGAGCAATTGTCTCTAAATTTTTTCCTTCATATGCCATGGTTAATCTCCATAAATTATTAAAAAAAACCTGTTTGCTTTCGCTAAACAGGTCAAAAAAAATCCTATTTAGCAAAGTTTATAAAGCGTTTGCAAGTCGGTTAAATCAACGCTATAAATGCAATATACACAAAATTATCAAAAAAGAGAAAAAAAAATGAAAGATTTTGAAAGTTTAAGAACTTCTATAAAAAGTAAAGTTTTGACAGTCATCTTTAATAGACCTGAGAAAATGAATACTTTTTCAGGTCAGATGTTAAAAGATATTTTAGAGCTTCTTGATGAAGCTGAAAAAGACGATGAAATTCGAGCAGTTATTTTTACAGGTTCTGGGAAAGCTTTTTGTGCTGGAGCAGACCTATCTTCAGGTGAGGATACCTTTGATATGTCTGAAAAAGGAAAGTCTAAAGCTGAGGTAAAAAGAGATACTGGAGGAATACTTACTCTAAGATTATTTGATTTTAAAAAACCACTGATTGCAGCAATAAATGGAGCAGCTGTAGGTGTAGGAGTGACCATGACACTTCCCATGGATGTAAGAATTTGTTCTGAGAAGGCTAAATTTGGATTCGTGTTTGCAAAGAGAGGTATCGTTCCTGAGGCTTGTTCAAGTTGGTTCCTCCCTAAAATCGTAGGTATTTCTAATGCTCTTCAATGGTGTTTGTCTGGAAAAATATTTATGCCTCAAGAAGCTCTAGATAAAGGATTAGTTACCGAAGTTACTTCCGAAGATAAATTACTAGAAAGAGCCGAAGAAATAGCAGCAGATTTTGTAGAAGCCACATCTAGCCTTTCGGTAACTCTTATCAGGCAAATGTTATGGAAAATGTTAGGAGCTGATCATCCAATGGAAGCACATAAAATTGACTCTCGAGGAGTTTATTCGCTAGGTAAAACCGGTGAAGCAAGTGAAGGCGTAATGTCCTTCTTAGAAAAGAGAGAACCAAACTTTCCTGGAAAAGTTAGCAAAGATTTGCCTGAATTCTATCCATGGTGGAAAGACAAAGAATTTAAATAATGTCCTGGAAAAAAGAGATTTCTCAAATAAAGCTCAGGGAAAAGCTAGCTAAACAACAAGGCGGTCCTGAAGCGGTGAAATTGCAACATAATAAAGGGCGTCTTACTTTGCGCGAAAGAATAGATCTTTTGCTTGATAAGGAATCTTTTGAGGAGATTGGAAAAGTTGCTGGAGGAGCTGAATACGACGATGAAGGAAATCTTACATCTCTCACCCCTGCAAATTTTATTTTAGGCTTTGGAAAAATTGATGGGCAAGACGTAATTGTTGGTGGTGAAGATTTTACAGTGAAAGGTGGATCTCCCAATGCTGCAGGTTTAAGAAAAAGTGTTTACACAGAAGATTTAGCAGTTAAACATAAATTTCCTTTAGTCAGACTTCATGAGGGTGGCGGAGGCTCAGTTGCTGGACCAAGTAAAGAAAAAAAAGGTTATGGCGGAGATCCAGTTTTTGCTAGATCAAGATTTAAATCCGTTGCACAAACTTTAAAAGAAGTACCAGTAGTTTCTGCTGCCTTAGGTCCTGTAGCAGGATTGCCAGCTTCTCGTTTTGTAGGTTCTCACTTTAGAATAATGGTCAAAGATAATGCTCAAATTTTAGTTGCAGGTCCTGCAGTAGTCTCCAGAGCTTTTGGTAAAGATTTTACAAAAGAGGAGTTAGGCGGTTCAGATGTTCATAAAAAAAATGGCGTAACAGACAATATTGCTGAATCTGAAGAGGACGCTTTTAATCAAATTAAAAAATTTCTATCTTTCTTTCCAGCAAATATTTATGAACTTCCACCAAAGAAAGATTCAAAAGATGACATTAGCAGATCGGAAAAACTTCTTGAAGAAATCATTCCCAAGGATAGAAAAAAAACCTATGAAATGAGAGAGATAATCAAATTGGTAGTTGACCAAAAAGATTTCTTCGAAATGTCTAATTTTTTTGGTAGAGGTATTATTACAGGATTTGCTCGCCTTAATGGCTTTTCAGTAGGTATTTTTGCAAATGATAGTAATTTTTATGCCGGATCAATGACTGCTGATAATGCAAAAAAAACTACTCGTTTCATAAAACTATGCGATCAATTTAACATTCCAGTCCTAACAATTGTTGACGAACCAGGTTTCTTAATAGGTAAAAAAGCTGAAGAAGACGCAACTATACTTCATGGAACAGAAGCAGTTTTGGCTGCTGCAGATTCGTCTATTCCATGGTGTACTCTTATGGTAAGAAAATCCTTCGGAGTTGCTGCTGCAGCCCACTTCGGAGAAGATCCTTATGTATTAGCTTGGCCCTCTTCTGAAGCAGGTGCTCTACCTTTGGAAGGAGGAGTTGCTGTCGCCTTTGGAAAAGAAATTGCAAAAGCAAAAAATCCAGAAAAGAAGAGGAAGGAAATAGAGGAAAAATTAGCAAAGTCTCAAAGCCCTTTCCCAAGAGCAGAAGCTTTTTCGGTGCATGAAATTATTGACCCGAAAGACACAAGGCAGTATCTTTGCTCATGGATTACTAGAGTCCAAAAAAGTTTAGAAGTAAAATTACTAGATAAATAAATAAATAAAGAGGATAAATATGAAAGTTTGTGAAGAGTTTTATATAAATGGTAAATGGGTAAAACCCGTTAATGACTTAAAAACTTTAGATGTTATTAACCCTGCTACAGAAGAAGTCTTTGGAAGAATTGCATTAGGTGATAAAGATGACGTTGATGCTGCAGTAAATGCTGCATATGCAGCTTTTGAAAGCTTTGGTTACAGTTCAGTCGATGAAAGAGTAAGCTTACTTGAAAAAATATTAGAAGTTTATCAGGGTAAATATGACGAAATTGCAGAAACAATTTCTTCTGAAATGGGTGCTCCGATAGGTTTATCTAAGGCTGCTCAAGCAGCTACCGGTCTTGGTCATTTTAGTACGGCTTTAGAAACTCTTAAAAATTATAAATTTGAAGAAGTTAAAGGTTCTGCCCTTATTAGAAAAGAGCCTATTGGCGTGGTTGGAATGATTACTCCTTGGAATTGGCCTATAAATCAAATTTCTTGCAAAGTCGGACCTGCTCTTGCAGCTGGCTGCACTATGGTTCTAAAACCAACTGAAATTGCTCCATTTAATGCGATTCTCTTGGCTGAAGTTCTACATGAAGCAGGAGTTCCTAAAGGAGTGTTTAATTTAGTTAATGGTGACGGACCTTCTGTTGGTGAAGCAATGTCTGCTCATCCTAAAATAGATATGATGTCTTTCACAGGTTCTACAAGAGCTGGAGTAGCAGTTGCAAAAGGTTCTGCAGATACCGTTAAAAGAGTGCATCAAGAATTGGGTGGAAAATCAGCGAATATTATTTTAGACGATGCAGATTTTGGAAAAGCTGTTACAAAGGGTACAGCGCATATGTTTAATAATACTGGGCAGTCATGTAACGCCCCTTCAAGGATGCTTGTTCCTGTCTCTAGACAAGATGAAGCTAAAGAAGCTGCAAAAGCAGTTGCTGAAGGAATAGTTGTTGGAGATCCTTCTGATGAGTCAACTAATATGGGACCTGTTGTGAGCGATGTTCAATTTAATAAAATTCAAGGTCTTATCGAAAAAGGTGTTGAAGAAGGAGCTGAAGTAGTAGTTGGAGGACCTGGGAAGCCAGAAGGCTTAAATCAAGGCTATTATGTTAAACCAACTGTGTTTGCAAATGTTTCCAATGATATGACCATAGCTAGAGAAGAAATTTTTGGACCTGTTTTATGCATTATTCCTTACAAAGATGAAGATGATGCCATTAGGATTGCAAACGACACTCCTTACGGATTATCTGGTTACGTATCTTCTGAAGATCCTGAGCATGCTTTAAGCGTAGCTAGAAGGATAAGAAGTGGAAATGTTCATATTAATAACAAGCCTACAGGAATTGATGCTCCCTTTGGTGGCTTCAAGCAATCTGGAAATGGTAGAGAATGGGGAGAATTTGGCTTTGAAGAGTTTTTAGAAATAAAAGCTGTAATGGGCTACGCCTCAAAATAACCTTCTAAAAAATAAAATGACTATCTTGGTAACCGGCGGAGCTGGTTACATTGGTAGTCATTATGTAAGACTCTTAGAAAGAAAAGGTATTGACTTTGTCATCGTAGATAATTTTTCAACAGGTCACAAAAAATTTGTACAAAATAAAAAATTTTATGAGCTTGATCTCAAAGATTTTGATGAAATAAGAGAAAAACTTAGAGATTTAGACATCACATCAATAGTTCATTTTGCTGGATTATCGATTGTTTCAGATTCTCAAAAAATGGAAAAAGAATATTATGAAAATAATGTTCTAGCTTCTAAAAACTTAGCAATCTTTGCAGTAGAAAAAGAAATAAGAAAATTTATTTTTTCTTCCTCTGCATCGGTGTATGGTATTCCTGAACAAATTCCTATTAAAGAAACCCATCCCACAAGACCTATAAACAATTATGGTAAAAATAAATTGGAAGTTGAAAATATGTTGAAAGAATTATCTATGGAATATCCTCTTGATGTTGTTTGCTTGAGATATTTTAATGCCGCAGGTGCAGATGAAGATGGAGATATAGGAGAAGAGCGAAATCCTGAAACACATCTTATACCTAATATTATCAAATCCGTTTTGAACTCAAATGAATTTATTGTTCATGGTGATACATATGATACAGATGATGGAACTTGTATTAGAGACTATGTGCATGTAAATGATTTGGCAAGTGCCCATTTATCGTCACTAAAATTTTTGGATTCTAATAAAGGATTTCATATTTTTAATCTTGGTTCTGAAAGAGGTTTTTCTGTAACGGAAGTGATAAATGAATGTCAGAAATTAATGAAAACTAAAATAAAATTTAAAATTGGTGATAAAAGAGATGGTGATCCAGATATATTAATTGCAGACAATAAAAAATCAGTTAGTAAATTAAATTGGAAATTAGAAAAGCATACTTTAAGAGCTATAATCTCATCTGCAATTGATTATCACAAAAATGCTCTCTAAATCAGTACTTAAATTTTTCTTTTTTGGAATTTTCTCTTTGCAGATTTTTTCTGATCCATGGCTTTCTGGAAAAAATGAATTTGAAGTAAAAAAATTAGAGTATTTTTCAATTAAAAACCAATTCTCTATTGACTCATCTGCCTATCCCATCCCCTTAGCATTAGTAAGGAATCCCAATGAAGATATGTTCAATAATATGTCATTGATGAATGAGTATATTGATGTTGCAGATAAAATTATTCAAAGAGAGTCTAAAAAGTTCATCAATGAAATTGGGTTTTCTTCAAACTCAGAATTCAATCCATTTAGATTTATAGATAGTAAATTTAAAGATAAAAATTCTTTCTTTTTTTCCTCTTCCTATTTAGGAGAAAGGTTTGCGTCAAAGATTTCAATTACAACTTTCGAAAGTCCTTATGAAGAGAAAAAATATGATTTTAGTGATTCCTATTTTGCTTTAGTTTCTGGAAATTTTATTTTAGGAATCGGAAACTATGACAGATGGTGGGGTCCTTCTCATCATGCAAGCTTAATTCTTTCAAATTATTCGAAATCTTCACCTGGGTTATTTATTAGATCGCTTGAGGGATTTACTTCTACCCTGCCTTTGATTAGAAGTTTAGGAAAATTAAATTTCTCGTTTTTTGCTAATCAATTAGAAAGTAATAGAGCAATTAAAAATCCTTTTTTAATTTCTGGAAGATTATCTTTTAATCCAGTGAGTGGCCTTACTATTGGTCTGACAAGATCAATAATGTTTGGCGGTGATGGCAAGGATAATAGCTTTAAAGCTCTTTGGGACTCTATAAGGGGTGATGCATCAACAATGCAAGGTAACTCGGATGTAAATATAGATAATGAATTAGCTGGGTTTGATATGAAATATAGTTTCAATGTTAAGAATTTAGTGTGGAGTTTTTACGGTCAATATATTGGTGAAGATGGAACAGACTATTGGCCTTGGCGAACCTTTTATTTAGCTGGAACAGAATTTATCTTTCTAAAAGATGGCAAGTTAAATAGCGTTGTAATTGAATATATTGATACCTATTACAATGGTCAAGATACTGGAACCAATGTAATTTATGAACATAGCTCCTATGTAAGTGGATACAGATACAAAGGAAGTCCTTTAGGAGCATTTATTGATGGTGACTCTAATTATATGCATTTGTCTGTTAATAGCGAAATTAATAACATTTCAAATATTGAATTTTCAATATTCTATGGAAATTTAAATAAAGATAGTAGCGGCGTCGTAAATTCTTGGGGAACAACAAATGAGGATTTTTTTGGAATTATTTTAAACTTTGATTTCAATATCAATTCTAAAATTGATATTGGATTCAACATGACCAGCCTTAGCGAATCTCTTTCATACAGAGGAAAAATTCTAGATAAAAATATTTTAGGTATAGATTTTAAGTATCGTTTTTAACGACCTATTTTGCCTTGTCTGTCGCATCTATGACGACCAACCTTAAAATTTCTAATTGATCCATGCTTGGTCTTTCTTCCATTAACTCTTTTTCTCCAGAGTCTGAAGCTAGAGGGCTTTAAATTATTCCTCATAATAGTTATGAGCTCTCCATGATTTATTGCGAATTCTTTTTCTATAACCTCAAAAGGAGTTCTATCTTCCCATGCCATTTCAATTATTCTATTGGTACTTTCTAAATCAATGTTTTCTAAGGCTTTCTTCATTAATGTCCCAATGTGAAATTATCTTTTGATTATCTTCAATCCATCTTTCGAGCTGGAGAATCACGTAATCCTGGCCCATAACAAGGTCAAAATTTTCTTGAGGCATTAAGTCTTTTTCTTTTGACATTAATTCAGCTAATGCCAACAAATTTTCTGTCTGTTCTTCGTATTCTACAAGCATAGGATTCTTTTTATCTTTGAAAGCATTTTGAATTTCATCAAGAAGAGCAGTTTTAAGTTCTTGTAATTCAAAAGCATCCATTACTTATTATAAAAAAAGAATACTCAGAAAATTTAAAGATTTTAATTAATTTATAAACTAAGAAGCAATTGCTTCATAAGCATTTGAAGCAATTCTGACTATTTCATCTATTTCTTCCTCGCCATGAGCTACCGATAAGAAATGATTGTGATAGCTTGTTAGATACAGACCACGCGAAAGACATTCATCAGTCCATTGAATATGAAAATCTCTATTTTGGTCTTCAATTCTAAAGTAAGGCATTGATGGTACACCAGTGACTTTCATTTTTAGTCCAAATTCGTCTGCGGCAGAAATCAAATCTTTCTTTAACTTTTCTCCATTAGTGTTCATTATTTCTATGGCATTTACTTTTTGCAGTTCTTCTAATGTAGCTTTGGATGCAGCCATAGGAGCCGAATTAAAAAATTGTGTTCCGCTAAAATAAACTCTGTTTGCGGCATCTTTTAAAGAATCTTTACCAACTAGAGCAGAAATTGGATACCCATTAGCCATAGCCTTGCCTAAACAAACCAAATCTGGGCTGAACCCAAAAGCATTATGCGAGCCATTAAGATCAATTCGAAATCCAGTTCTAACGTCATCAACTATGATAATAATATTATTTTCACTGCACTTTTTTTGAATATGTTCCCAATAACCATCATTAGGAAGAGAGTTATCCTTTGATGTTGGATGGTCATATGGACTTGAAATAAAACACGCGATTTCACTGCCAAAAGAAGAAATCATCTCATCAAATTCAGTGGTACTGTTCCATTCAATTGAAAGAACTTCATCGCTATCTGAATCAATAACCCCTGGGTTATTGCTATTTTGCATCCAACCATTGGCTCCATGGTAACCATTTTTGATTTTAAGAATTTTTGATTTTCCGGTTTCTGCTCTCGCAACCATAACAGCTAATTGAGTGCTATCGCCTCCATTTTTTCCAAAAAGAGCCCAATCAGCGATATCGATCATATCTGTTAACGTTTCAGCCAGGTCTATCATTATCGGAGAAGCTACACTTACTGTATTTCCTAAATCGTATTGCAATCGTGCAGCTTGATCTATTTTTGGATTGTTATAGCCAAGAATCATTGGGCCCCAGCCACAAATTAAATCTAAATACTTATTTCCATCTACATCCCAAAAATATGCATCTTTTGCTTTTGAAAAGAACTTAGGACCCTCTTCTCTAACCGCATACTTATAATGACCAAAAATTCCACCCGGAATTAATTCTTGTGCTTTGAGAAAGAGCTCATCAGATTTTTTTTGATTTAGTTTCATGAAAATTATCTTAATAAGTTTAAACTTGTCATAAGTATCAACAAGGTTGATATCTTCAAAGTATTCTATTTATTTTTCTTCAGGTGATGTTGTAAAGTAGCATCCGTCAAACCAATTACTATATTCATTATCTAGTCGACACCACTTGCTTGGGCTAACAGATCCATAAGGACCGCCAAAAAAAGTCATGCTTTTAGATCTTTCCTTAACATCCATGGGTTCTACAAGACCTGAACAAAGTGTATCAGCAGTTTTAATTACATCTCCCATATCACCATAAAATGAATAATCGTAATCAGATTTTGCTCTTGATTTTTCTAAACTTGCTGTGATGCAAATTGCACCTTTCTTATTTCCAGTATTCTCAAATGTGCAAGATACTACTCCATTGCCATTAACAGAGCAGTCATCCTCAATATTTACTTGTCCGCAAGAAATTAATAAAAAGAAGGGAGTTAAGAATAAAATAGTGAGTTTCTTCATGTTAATTGCTTTGTTTTCATTAACGAAAATAAAATTAAGATTAACATAAAAAATTATTATTTAATCGAAAAAAGAGAAAGGTTTTTTTGGCTAGATCTGTGGCGGAGAGGGAGGGATTCGAACCCTCGATGCAGGATTACCACATACTCCCTTAGCAGGGGAGCGCTTTCAACCACTCAGCCACCTCTCCTCTTCTATTACTTTTCAAGATTAAAAGCATCATGCAAAGACTTTACTGCCTCATGTGCAAGATCCTCTTTAACCACAACAGAAATTTTTATTTCAGAAGTTGAAATCATTTCAATATTTATATTTTTTTCAGCTAAAGTTTTGAACATAGTAGCTGCAACTCCAGCATGCGATTTCATCCCAACTCCAACCAAAGAAACTTTACTGATGTCTTCATTCAACTCAATTTCTCCACCTCCAAATTCTTTAGATAAATTAGAAAGAATTTTTTTTGTTTCTTGAGATTTTTCGCGTTTTACCGTGAAAGTAAAATCTGTAGTTTTATCTTCAGAAACGTTTTGAATAATAATATCCACTTCAATTCCTTTTGAGCTTATGGGGTCTAAAATCTTTGCCGCAATACCTGGAATATCGGGTACTTTTCTAATAGTTAACTTAGCATCATCGCTAGTATGCGTTACTCCAGAAATTAAAGCATCTTCCATATTTTCTTCTCCGTTGATAAGTGTTCCTTCTTCATTAGTAAAGCTAGATTTTACCCTTATTGGCATATTATATTTACTAGCAAATTCCACAGATCTAATTTGCAAAACTTTAGCTCCTAAACTTGATAATTCCAACATTTCTTCAAAAGTTAATTTATCTATCTTTTTAGCTTTTTCATAAACATTAGGGTCAGTTGTATATACACCATCCACATCAGTGTATATCTGACATTCTTCTGCTTCCAAAGCAACAGCTAAAGCAACTGCTGAAGTATCAGAGCCACCTCTTCCTAGCGTAGTAATGTCTCCTTCTTTATTGATTCCTTGAAAACCTGTTATGACAGGAGTTATATCTTCAGATATATCTTTTAGAATGTTTTTTGTATCTATCGAATTAATTCTAGCTTTTCCATGATAGTCATCTGTTCTGAGGCCAAGTTGAAAAGCAGTATAAGATTTTGAATTAACTTTTTCATTTCTCAATGTCATAGCTAATAAAGCTACTGACACTTGCTCGCCTGAAGAAATCAATGCGTCGTATTCTCTAGGATCAGGAGTTTCCTGAACTTCATTTGCTAAATCAATCAATCTTTGGGTTTCACCTGCCATGGCTGATACAACGGCAACAACTTTTTTTCCTTTTTTAGATGTATCTTTGATAATTTTCGCTACTGCTTTGAATCTGTCAGTATCAGCAAGTGAAGTTCCACCAAATTTTTGGACAACTATATTAGACATTGGTATTTTTAAATCTCAGTTAGAATTTTCTCAGCAGAAATTAATATTTCATCAAGTTTATTTGAAGCTGGTCCACCTGCTTGTGCAAAGTCTGGCTTTCCTCCTCCTTTCGCTCCTATAATTTTGGAAAGCGAGTCTAGCAAATTTCTTGCATCATAAGTAGTAGTAATATCATTTGATACTGAAACCAATATTGTTGATTTTTCTTCCATAGATCCAACGAGAATAATGATTAAATTGCTTACTTCATTTTTTAGACTGTCTAAACTACCTCTTAGTTTAGATAAATTGAGATTATCTATTCTCTTTAAAATTATATTTATCTTACCAACAGTCTTATAGCTGCCTTTTAAATCATCTAATAAATTCCAATGGATCTTTTGTTCGAATTTTTTTAAATCTTCTTTATAAGAATTAACTATTTTAATTTTTTCTTTCAAAAATATGGGCAAATCTTTGACCGAAACATTAAAAGTCTCTGCCGTATTAAGTAAGTCAGTTTTATTGTCAGCCTTATCCTTGATTGCAAGATCGCCAGAAATAGCTTCTATTCTTCTTACTCCAGCAGAAATACTTGTTTCTGAGATTATTTTAAAACTTTTGATTTCTGAACTATTTTTTACATGAGTTCCGCCACACAACTCGGTGGAGTAATCTCCTGCTATTTTTAAAACTCTCACTTGATCGCCATACTTTTCTCCAAAAAAGGCTATTGCTCCAAGTTTTTGAGATTCTTCAATTGAGGTTTCAATAATTTGTGTATCCTCAGCAGATGTTATTGCTTGATTGACTTCTTGCTCGATCTTTGTGATTTCAGATTCTGAAAGTTTTTGTTTGTGTGAAAAATCAAACCTTAACTTCTCCTCATTTACCAAAGAGCCTTTTTGTTGAACGTGTTCGCCTAAAATATTTCTCAAAGCAGAGTGCATAAGATGTGTTGCTGAATGATTGGAAACAATTGCCCTTCTTCTTTCTGTGTTTATCTCAGCTTTAACTCTGTCATTAAGATTTATTGAGCCTTTTTTTATCTTACTTATGTGTAGGTGAAAATTTCCTATCTTCTGAGTATCTAATACTTCAATCTCTAGACCCTTTGCACTCAGTTTTCCTTTATCACCAACTTGACCTCCAGATTCTCCATAAAAGGGAGTTGAATCAAGCACTATCATGCATTCCCCGTCTGAGGCAGATTTAACTTCTTTACCATCTTTGAAAATTAGTTTAATTTCAGATTCAATCGAACTATCTTCGTAGCCGACAAATTTTGTCTCATCATCTAAATCAATTGCAGCAGGCAAGAGGGCCACAAATTTACTTTCTTTTTTTGCGTTTGCTCTTTGCGCTGCCATGAGCTTTTCATAGCCGGAAAGATCCAAGCTAAGGTCGTTTTCCTGTGCCAAATCTCTAGTCAGGTCAACTGGAAATCCATAGGTATCATAAAGTTTAAAAATCAGCTCTCCAGATAAAGTCGTATTTTTTGAGTCTTTAATTTCTTCCTCAAGAAGTCTCATTCCCTGTTTTAAAGTTTCTCTAAATTGATCTTCTTCGGATTTAAGTTCCTCCAAAATAACAGTCTTATTTTTTTTGATATCCGGATAGGTTTCTAATAAAGATTCGCCAAGCGTGTCAAAAATATCCGAAAAAGAAAAATCTTTTTCATTATTTATTTTGTAGGCATGAGTAAGAGCTCTTCTTATGATTCTTCTTAAAACATATCCTCTTCCTTCATTGCTTGGGTTCACGCCATCAGAAATTAGAAAGACAGATGATCTAAGATGGTCTGCTATAACTCTTAATGATGGATTCAAAAGATTTTTTTCATTTAATGTTTCGGCAATTGATTCAATAATGTTATTAAAAATATCCGTTTTATAATTATCGCTAGTTTTTTGCAATACTGCTGTGATTCTTTCCAAGCCCATTCCTGTGTCAACACATTGCTTAGGAAGATTGGAAAGTTTGCCATTGTGATCTCGGTTATATTGCATAAAAACCAAGTTATAGATCTCCACAAACCTTTCGCCAGTGTCTACACCTTCTTGTGGAGCTTCTCCCGGAAGATTTTCACCGTGATCATAAAATATTTCTGAACAAGGGCCACATGGACCTGTATCTCCCATGGACCAGAAATTGTCTTCGCTAAGTCTTGAGAGTCTTTCAGCAGGAAACTTTATTTTTTTAAGCCAAATGTCTTCTGACTCTTTGTCATCAACATGCACTGTTACCCAAAGTTTATCTTTATCAAGTTTAAATTTTTCTGTGAGGAGTTCCCAGGCTAACTCAATTGCTTGCTCTTTAAAGTAGTCCCCAAAACTAAAATTTCCAAGCATTTCAAAGAAAGTATGATGTCTGAGAGTAAAACCAACATTATCTAAGTCGTTATGCTTTCCCCCAGCTCTCACACATTTTTGAGATGAAGTTGCTTTATCAAAATTTACTTTCTCAGTACCAAGGAATACATCTTTAAACTGATTCATCCCAGAGTTGGAAAACATTAAGGTGGGGTCATTGATGGGAACAAGGCTGGAACTCGCTACTTCTTTGTGCCCCTTCTGAACAAAAAAATCTAAGAAAGTCTTTCTTACTTCAGATGACTTCACGTTATTTAACTAAAAATTTCTGATAAAAAATCTTTAAAGATTTTCCAGGATCTCTGATCGGCATCTTGCGAATAAACCGTTCCGAAACTTGGATCATTGGCATTAGGATTTGTAAAAGCATGCATGGCATTTCCAAAAGAATGTAATTGCCAATCAACACTTTTTTTATTCATTTCCTCAGAAAAAGAGTCTATTTGGTCTTGGCCTACCATAGGATCTAAATGGCCATGAAGGACTAATAGTTTTGCGCTAATATCTTTATCTTCAAGGTCTTCAGAACCAGACAAAAAACCATGAAAACTTACGGCCCCTTTTAAATCCACTCCACTTCTGGCAAGGTCTAGAGAAACTAAGCCGCCAAAACAGTATCCCATAATCGCAATGTTTGAAGTATCTACTCCCTCAAGTTTTTTTGCTGCCTCATATGCGCCAACAATAATCTGAGACAAATTTTTTCTATCATCTAACAAAGGTTGCATCATAGATTGATTCTCCTCATTAGATTCACCAACCTTTCCGTCTCCGTACATGTCAATAGCAAACGCATTATATCCATCTTCAGCAAGCTTATTTGCTATGCCTTCAACAAATCCATCTCTTCCTGCCCAAGTGTGAGCGATAAGAACACATGGAGCGTTTTTAGCCTCTGGCTTTACATGTAAACCCTCAAATGTCTTAGAATTTACTTCATATGATACAAGTTTGGTATTCATCAATTTTCCTCCTTTAAACCTGACTTAAATCTTTTTCCATTTTCAACATAATGTTCTGCTGAGCCTTTCAAAATAATCTTTAAATTCTCATCAACCTCTTTCTTAACCTTTCCTGGAGATCCCATAACAAGCGAATTGTCTGGAATTTTTGTTCCCTCTGTGAGAAGAGTATTTGCACCAATCAAACAATTATTTCCAATTTCTACATTGTTCAAGATAACTGAATTAATACCAATTAATGAATTGTTTCCAATAGTGCAACCATGAAGCATGACTTTATGGCCTACTGTGACATTTTCTCCAATGATAATTGGACTTCCAGGATCAACATGCAAAACCGATAAATCCTGAATGTTTGAACCTTTGCCAATGATTATTTTTTCTACATCACCTCTGATTACCGCTCCAAACCAAACGCTTACATCCTCTCCCAGCTCAACCTGACCCAGAACAGTAGCATTTGGAGCAATATAGAAATTATCTCCTACTGTTTTAACTCTATGCTGGTCTAAAGTATAAATCATCTATATCAATATCTATTTCCACTAACTCCAGAAATTGTAATGTAAAACCTAAAGTTAATCCCCAAATTTTATGCTTTTCATAATTTATTACTGGAGTCTCAAAAGTTTCACCACTTGCATTGGTTATTTTGTTTGAT
Organism: uncultured SAR86 cluster bacterium; assembly: GCA_902561325.1. Lineage (GTDB taxonomy): Bacteria > Pseudomonadota > Gammaproteobacteria > Magnimaribacterales > AG-339-G14 > MEDG-81. Next base: position 43,898 of record CACEOL010000003.1, read on the forward strand.
ATCAAAGGATTTTCTCTGAGATAGTTTAAAGGAACAGAAAAAATCGTTTCTACCTCTTTAGGATCTTTTTTAAATTTTAACCTTCCAGCCGCATAACCTACATAAGGCGTGACACTTATTCCAAATCTAGATTCTTGAGGATCCATCCGACCAAGTATTCTAATTGAGCTAGGTTCAACTCCAATCTCTTCATGTGTTTCCCTTAAAACAGTTTCGATTAGGTTTCTATCCTCTTCTTCTTTTTTTCCTCCTGGGAATGCTACTTCCCCTGCATGGGAAGGTAATTTTTTAGATCTTTCAGTAAAAACGATTGAATAGTCATTCTCATTATCAGTTATTAAAATTAATACTGCTGCTTGAGGTAATTTTCCATCCGACTGCTTCGGACTCAAGTCATTTAGTCTTTTTTCTATGAAAGGGATCATTATGTTAATAAAAGGTATTGAATTATACTTGCTTACTTAATTTAAGCAGGAAAAACTTTGAAATTTTGTACCCAATGCGGTGGTCCCGTATCTAAAAAGATTCCCCAAGATGACAATCGAGAAAGATATGTTTGCGATGATTGTGGATTTATTCACTATCATAATCCAAATGCAGTCGTAGGAACTTTGCCCTACTGTGGAGATAAAGTTCTTTTATGTAAAAGAGGTATAGAACCAAGAAAAGGTTTATGGACCTTACCTGCTGGTTTTTTGGAATTGGGAGAAACTTTACAAGAAGGAGCTTTAAGGGAAACCAAAGAAGAAACCAATTCAACTGTAAAAATAGATGATATTTATTTTATGTTTGATATTCCTCAAATTGGACAATTTTATGTTCTTTATAAAGCTTCTATAGAAGAAAATTCTTATTCACCAACAACGGAAAGTCTTGAAGTTGAATTGTTTTCCTATGATGAAATACCTTGGGATGATTTAGCCTTCCCTTTTGTACCCATTGCTCTAGAACAATTTTATGAAGATTTAAATGAGGGCTATTTTCCTCTAAGGATTAGAGAGTTAATAAAGAAATAGTTTAACTATAAAAATTTCTGGCATTTAAAAATAATTTGAACCAAGGACTATGCTTTCCTTTTTCATTAGTCCAGGACAATTGATTATTTAAAAAACTTCTTTCAGGATGGGGCATCATAATTAAAAATCTTCCATCATCATTTGTCACTGCAGTAATGCCATTCGTGGAGCCATTGGGATTTTCTGGAAATTCTTTAGCTTCAATACCTTTATTTGTACAAAATTGCATTGGTGCCAGATTATCAGAAATTATTTTCTTGACGCTTGCGTGTGTAGGAAAAATCATTTTACCTTCTCCATGATTTACAGGAACTAGAAGCTGAGAACCTTCCATGCCATTAAAAAAATTGGAATTGGATTTGTTTATTTTTACTTGAACCATTCTCGCTTCAAATCTATTGCTGTTATTTCTTTCTAGTTTAGGCCAATGTTCTGAGCCTGGAATTAATTCTTTAAGCTCTGACATAACCTGACATCCATTGCAGATTCCCAACGCAAAAGTATCTTGTCGATGAAAGAATTCAGAAAATTTATCTTTAAGCTTTGAATTAGATTTTATTGACTGCGCCCACCCTCTTCCTGCTCCAAGGATATCGCCATAAGAAAAACCCCCGGGAAAAGCAAGGCCTTGAAACTTATCTAAAGAACTCGAATTATCTAGAAGATCTCTCATGTGAACATCAATAACTTTGAAGCCAGCTTGAGAAAAAGCTGCTGCCATTTCTAAATGAGAATTAACTCCTTGATCTCTCATGATGGCTATTTTTGGAGCCCTACTTAGATATCTTTTATTCAATTTAAAATTAAATTTTTGAGTAAGCTTTGACCTCTTTGTATCAAGCAAAAATCTATGTTCTTGTTTTGTTGTTTCTTGATTATCTCGAAGTAATTTGATGTTATAAGAAACGCTTGACCATGAATGCATTAAAACTTTGTGACTTATTCTTAAACTTTGGCTAGAAGTTTTAAGAAAAAGATTATTTGTATTATTAGTTGAACCAATATTAAAAAAAGAATTCTTTAAACCTAGGTTTACTAAATCTTTTTTAAACTCAGAAAAATCTTTTTTGTTAATCTGAAAAAGCATACCTAACTCTTCAGAAAATAAATTGTTAGATTCTTTTAAGAAAGAGATTTTAGAAAGGTCAAGATTTAAACCACACCCTCCAGCCAGCATCATTTCAACTGCGGAAACAATTAAACCGCCATCTGAAATATCATGGAAAGAGAATATTCTTTTTTTATTGATCTTGGCTGCTAAGTAATTATAAATTTTTGGAAATTCTTCTATACATTCCAAATTAGGAGTTTCAAGATTTGTTTGTTGAGTTACTTCCGAGAAAATAGATCCCCCCAAACGTTTTTTTGTTTTTGAAAGATCTAAGTAAACTAATGAAAGCTCATTATTATCTATCAATTGGGGTGTAATGCTTTTTTTGACGTTTTTAATTTTTGAAAAGGCGCTGATTATTAAACTTTGTGGGGATAAATTAGTTTTTTTATCTTTTTGCCATATTGTTTTCATTGATAGCGAATCTTTTCCAACGGGAATGGCTATTCTCCAAGGATTGCATACTTTTTGGGTCAGCTCTTTTACTGTATTGAATAAATCTGTTTTTCTTTGAGCATTGTCTGGACTTGCCATCCAGTTTGCGGATATTTTTATATCGGATAGTTTAGATACTCCTGAAGGCAAGAGATTAATTAAAGCCTCTGCAAGAGCTAATTTTCCAGCTGCGGCAGGATTAGAAATTGCAATTGGAGACTTTTCTCCCATTGACATAGCTTCCCCGGAATTTGTATTGAAATCTGACAATGTAATTGCATGGTCAGCCACGGGAACTTGATATGGACCAACAAATTGGTCCCTGTAAGTTAAGCCTCCTACACTTCGATCTCCAATGTTTATTAGAAAGCTTTTAGAACCAACTGTAGGATGTCTCAATACATCTAACAGAGTTTTTTTAAGATTTATTTTTTTAGATTTATCAAAAGAGTCTGTCTTTTTGTCTGAGATAATTTCGTGGGTGTTTTTTTCTTTATATCCAAAAATAGTATCCATAGGCAGATGGATTGGAAATTTTCCGGTTTTGCTATCTTTAAGTTTAAAAGTTTTTTTAGCTGTTAGAGTTCCAACAACCGCGTGGGGACATTTTTCTCTCTCACAAAATTCTTTAAATTCTTTTAAAGAATCTTTTTCCACAGCTAAAACGTATCTTTCTTGTGATTCGTTAGACCATATTTCTAAAGCTGACATAGAATTGTCAGCAAGAGGAATCTCTCTCAAATCAATACTAGCTCCCATGCTGCAATCTTTTGCCAACTCTGGTATTGCATTTGAAAGGCCTCCAGCACCAACGTCATGAATGAATAAAATAGGATTTTTTGATTTTTTTAAAGAACACAAATTGATGACTTCTTGGCATCTTCTTTGCATTTCAGGATTAGATCTTTGCACTGAAGCATAGTCCAAGGATTCGTCAGAAGAACCTGCTTGGACTGAAGAAGCAGAACCTCCACCTAGACCGATTAAATAACCAGGTCCTCCTAAAACAATAATCTTTGTTCCAGGTTTAACCTTTTTTTTGAATGTGTTGTTTGAACTTATGCTTCCTAATCCTCCAGCAATCATTATTGGTTTATGAAATCCATAGTGAGTTCCATCATTTTTTTGTTCGAAAGATCTGAAATATCCATTTAAATTTGGTCTTCCGAATTCATTATTAAATGAAGCAGCCCCAAGAGGACCCTCAATCATTATTTTTTTTGGTGAAGAAATTCGTTTAGGGCGATCTTCTTTAAACTCCCATTTTTCTTTTAAACTTTCAAGTCTTAAATAAGATACAGAATATCCAGTTAAGCCGGCTTTTGGTTGTGCTCCAATTCCTGTAGCTCCCTCATCTCTTATCTCACCACCAGATCCTGTAGCAGCTCCTTCAAAAGGAGAAACTGCAGTTGGATGATTGTGAGTCTCAACCTTTATACAAATATTATGTTTTGAATTCTTAGTCTGATACTCTCTCTTATCTGTATCTAAATGAAATTTTTCTGAACTTTCTGATTCAATTACCGCTGCATTATCATCATAGGCAACGAGCACTCCATCGTTAAAATTCTTATGAGTAGATTTTATTTGTTGAAATAAACTTGGTTCATTTTCTTCAGATAAATTCTGCCAAGAAGCATTAAAAAACTTATGACGACAGTGTTCAGAGTTTGCTTGAGAAAACATCATCAACTCTACATCTGTAGGATTTCTTTTAAGAGATTTATAACTATTTACTAAGTAATTGATCTCTTGATCGTTCAAACCAAAGCCAAATTTTTGATTAGCATCGATATAGCTTTGATAACTATTTTTTAGATATTTGAAAGAAAAAGAATTTTTATTGGGTTTGGTAAAAAAAGATTCAATGCTTTTTAATCCAACTGAAAACTCTTCAGTAAGATAATCAAAAGGGAAGTTTTCCTTTTTAAGTAATTTTTCAGAAAAGTCTTCTGTTTCCAAGCCTTTGATTCTTTCTATTCTTTGGATCTCATTCAAATTACAAGAAGTAAAAATATCCTCAGTTTTCGAAGACCAGGGTGATTGTGAGCCATTCCTTGGCGAGAGAAAAATAATATCTTTTGAAAATCTTAACGAACTATTGGCGTTTACATCCAACAACTCATAAATTTTTTCAACTTTATTTTCTGGAATATCTTTCCAAGCTTTATTTAATAATAAAAGATAAAAATAATTTAAAGAGAGATGATTTGAATTTTCTTTTGAAAGGACTCTTTCGCCACCAATGATAACTGTTCTGGAATTTAAAACTTTAAAGGGCATCTAAAAAAGAAAAATTATACCTCAAAACAAAAATTATTATTTTCAGCTTAGCAATAATTTTTCTTTGAGATTTGATATTTTATCTCGCAAAGAAGCTGCTTCTTCAAATTCTAATTTATTTGCATGGCTTAGCATCAATTTTTCTAAATCATCAATTTTTGCCGACAAATCCTTAGGATTTAAAAATTCTTCATCAAGCTTGTCTTCTACCTTTTTTATGAATTGTTTTTTGGAAGAAAGTTTTGATCCTTCCATAATATCTGTAATTGGTTTGTAAATTCCTTGAGGCTTTATATTATTTTTTTTATTGAATTTTTCTTGAATCTTTCTTCTTCTTTCAGTTTCGTCTAGTGTCCTTTGAATGGAGCCTGTAATCGAGTCAGCATATAAAATTGCATGGCCTTTTTCATGTCTTGCTGCCCTACCAATGGTTTGAATCATACTTGTTTCTGATCTTAAGAAGCCTTCTTTATCGGCATCTAGAATTGCTACTAAAGATACCTCAGGAAGGTCTAATCCCTCCCTTAAAAGGTTTATTCCAACAAGTACATCAAAATTACCCATTCTGAGCTCTCTTAAAATTTCTACTCTTTCAACGGTATCAATATCCGAATGAAGATATCTAACATTTATATCTCTTTCAAATAAATATTGGCTTAAATCTTCAGCCATTCTTTTTGTTAAAACAGTAGCTAGAACTCTTTCTTTTTTTTGTATTTTTTTCTGTATTTCAGATATCAAATCATCAACTTGATTTGTAGCAGGTCTTATTTCAATGGAGGGATCTAATAAACCTGTTGGTCGAGCTATCATCTCAATTAACTGATCTAGGTGATTGTCTTCATATTCGCCCGGAGTGGCCGATACAAAAACCTTTTGTCCAGACATTGATTCCCATTCATCGAAGCGTAAGGGACGATTATCCAGGGCGCTGGGCAACCTGAAACCATAATCAGCAAGAGTTTCTTTCCGAGATCTATCTCCTCTATACATACCCTTAATTTGAGGAAGTGAAACATGCGATTCATCAACAAAAACTATGGTATCTTCAGGCAGATAGTCATAGAGAGTTGGGGGAGCCTCTCCTTCATTTCTCCCAGATAAATATCTTGAGTAGTTCTCTATTCCTGAACAGTAACCAAGCTCTTTGATCATTTCCAAATCAAACTTCGTTCTCTCCTCAATTCTTTGAGCTTCAATATATTTTTCATTTTTTTTAAAGTATTTAACTCTTTGTTGCATTTCAGAGCGTATTTTTTTCATGGCAGAAAGCATGATATCTCTGGTAGTTACATAATGAGTTTTTGGAAAGATTGTTGCTCGAGGAACATCTCTAAAAATTTCACCAGTTAGAGGATCAAAAAATTTCAAGGATTCAATTTCTTTATCAAAAAATTCAACTCTCAGAGCTTCTTTTTCAGACTCTGCAGGAAAAATATCTACGATATCGCCTTTAACTCTGTAAGTAGCTCTTTTAAATTCAATATCATTTCTTGTATATTGCAGTTCTGCTAGCCTCAGTAAAAGCTTGCCGAGTTCTAATTCATCTCCTCTGTCTAAATGGAGAACCATTTTTAAATAGGATTTTGGATCTCCTAAACCATAAATTGCTGAGACCGTAGCAACTATAATCACATCTCTTCTTTCGAGTACTGCTTTTGTAGCAGATAATCTCATTTGTTCAATATGTTCATTTATGGAAGCATCTTTCTCAATAAAGACATCTGAAGAAGGCACATATGCTTCAGGCTGATAGTAATCATAGTAAGAAACAAAATACTCAACAGCATTGTCAGGAAAAAACTCTTTGAATTCTCCGTATAGCTGAGCAGCAAGAGTTTTGTTATGAGACATAACAATAGCCGGTCTTTGTAAATTCTCAATGACATTTGCCATAGCAAAAGTTTTACCTGATCCAGTAACGCCTTTTAAAGTTTGATTTAAGAGACCAGAGTTCAAACCCTTTACAATTTTTTGAATTGCCTGAGGTTGATCACCTGAGGGTCCAAAATTGGATTTAATTTTAAATGACTTGCTCATTATTTAATTTTTTTGCTTATAATACATTCCTTTTTCCGCGATAGCTCAGCTGGTAGAGCAAGTGACTGTTAATCACTGGGTCGCAGGTTCGAGCCCTGCTCGCGGAGCCAAAAGATACAATGCCTATTTATTCTAGCGAATCATCAGAACCATACAAATTAAGTCGATCTAGAATTGAGAATTTTTGTAAATGTAAAAAGTGCTTCTACTTGGAAGAAAAACTTGGTATCTCAAAGCCAGCCCAATTTCCCTTTAATCTGAATAATGCTGTGGATGAATTGTTAAAAAATGAATTTGATAACTTTAGAGGTACCAAAGACAATCATCCTCTAATAGTTGAGTATGGCATAGATGCGAAACCTTTTGAGCACCCAGAAATTGAAAATTGGCGGACTAGAAATAAAGGCATTGGTTTTTTAGATAATGACACAAACTTATACTTTTATGGCCTAGTTGATGATGTTTGGATAAGTACGATAAATGAAAAACTTATCATTGTTGATTACAAAGCAACCTCTAAAAAAGGCGAAGTATCTTTGGATGCTCCTTGGCAAATTAGTTACAAAAGACAGGTTGAAATTTATCAATGGCTTTTTAAAAAAAATGGTTTTGATGTTGAAGACATTACTTATTTTGTTTACTGCAATGGTAGAGCCGACAAAAAGGAATTTAATAACCTTTTAGAATTTAAAACTAAGGTTATTAGCTATAAAGGAAATACAGACTGGATAGACCCAGTGACAAGAGAGATAAAAAAAGTACTAGATGATGATAAAATTCCGGAACCAAATCCTAGCTGTGAATATTGCAGATACATAACTAAAGCTAATTTGTAGGAGAAGCATGGAATTACTTTACGCGGCATTAATCTTCTTAATTGGCTTGGGCGTCTTGATCTCGGGAGCTGAGATATTTATTCATCATAGTGCGCAATTGGGAGCAAAATTAGGGATAAGCGATGTTATTGTAGGAATTACTCTAGTTGCTCTTGGTACTTCTATTCCAGAAATATTTGTTAGCGTTTCTTCGATAATTAATGATGCACCTGCTCTTGCTTTGGGGAATTCAATTGGTTCTAACATAAGCAATATTGCTATTATTTACGGGTTAAGTCTTTTTTGGTTGGCTTCCAAAACGCTTAACATAAGTCTAAGAAATATTTTTATTTTGATTTTAAGTGTCTTAATTGCTGGCTGGGCTCTTTACGATTTAACAATTTCTGTTGCAGATTCGATTGTGTTCATAGCGCTCTTTATCCTATTTGTTTTAAACCTCTTTAGAGAAAAGCCTGATGATGTCCCAGAAAATACTCACAAAGATGAGTCTTTAACTAAAGTGTCCCTTTTGATTCTGTTAAGTTTGATTTTATTAGCAGTAGGTTCTGAATTGACTGTGCGAGGAGGAGTTGACTTGGCAATAGGTCTTGGTATTCCTGATGCTGTTATTGGCCTTACTATGGTAGCGATTGGTACAAGCTTACCTGAATTAGCAGCTTCCGTTTCTGCTCTCAGAAGAAGTAAGGGGAATATGGTTGTCGGAAATATTGTGGGCTCTAATATTTTAAATATAGTGCTAATTTTTCCAATAATCGGAATTGGCTCAACGACTGTTTTTGATCAAGAAATTTTTAACCGAGATTTCATGGTTATGAGTGCATTAACAGCGGCTTTCATTTTGTTAATAACTGTTGGAAGAGGTGAAGGAAGTTTAAAAAAAGTTTTATATCCTGTATTTGCTATAGGAATGTTTGTTTCAATGGGTTTTTACCTATCTAGCTTATTTTAAGACTTTTTTTTCCAGATAGTCTTTCCATCAAGATCTTCCAAGACTATACCTTTTTTTAGTAATTGATCTCTTATTTCATCTGCTAAATCAAATTTTTTATTTCCTCTAGCATCGTTACGATCACTTATCAGCTTTTCGATTTCTCTATCTGAAAGGTCAAGCTCTCCATATTTAAAATAATTTTCTACTTCATCTAAAAGTAACCCTAAAGAATTGAGCAATACTTTAAGCGTAAATAACTTATCAGATGATAAGTCTCCGCCGCTTTCAGTATTTGCTGCATAAGCTTGAAGTAGGGAAAGAGCCTTGGGAGAGTTGAAATCATCTTGAAAAGCAGAAATGAATTCTTCTCTAAAAGTTTTATCTTCATTAAATTTTCTAGGTGTTTTTATATCACTAAATAATGTGTAGAACTTATCTAGAACTCTTTTTGCATTTTCCAAACCTTCTTTTGAATATGATATTGGGCTTCTGTAATGCGTCAAAAGGAAAAATAACCTTAAAACCTCTGGATGAAAGTCTTTTAAAATATCTTTAACAGTAATAAAGTTTTTCAAAGATTTAGACATTTTTTTGTCATCAATTCTCAATGGACCGGTATGCATCCAAAAGGATGCAAAATTACTTTCAGTTGCGCATTCCGCTTGAGCTATTTCATTTTCATGATGGGGAAACTTCAAATCTAAGCCGCCTCCGTGAATATCAAACTCCTCGCCAAGGTATTTTATGCTCATTGCAGAACATTCAATATGCCAACCAGGTCTCCCTTCTCCCCAAGGAGATGGCCAAGTAATCCCATCGGTATCCTTTTTCCATAAAACAAAATCTGCATCATGTTTTTTATTGAGATCCGTTATTGTTCTTTCTGCAGCAGATAGCTGATCTAAAGTCCTGTTGGCTAATTTTCCGTAGTCTTTAAATTTTTGTATATCAAAGTAAACATCCGATTCGTTCTTCCTATATGCATAGCCTTTTTCTTCAAGAGATTGAATCATAGAAATAATCTCTTCAATGTGATCAGATACTTTTGGCTCAACGTCAGGAGAATCAATGCCCAGAGAAAAAAAATCATTATGCATTTCTTTAATAAACTTTTTAGAAAAATCCAAAGCTGGAATGCCCTCTTCTTTGGCTCGATTTATAATTTTGTCGTCAACATCTGTGATATTTCTTACATACTTTACTTTGAAGCCTATAAACCTTAAAAATTTAACAATTACGTCAAAGTTAATAAAAGTTCTAGCATGCCCAATATGCACATCGTCATAAGGAGTTAACCCACAAATATAAATACTGACTTCTTTTTTTATTTTGGGCTTAAAAGTCTCTTTTTTACCTGTTAGTGAATTAAATATTTTCATTTTTAAGTGAAGCTAGATAAGGGTATGATTAATTATGAATGAAATAATACTTTTAACTATCACTACATCCTTAGGTAGCTTTGATATTGAACTTTACCAAAAAGAAGCGCCCATAACAGCTAACAATTTTGTTGAATATGTGGAGCAAAATTTCTATGAAAATACTTTATTTCATAGAGTTATTCCAGGCTTTGTAATTCAAGGAGGAGGTTTTGAAATAGGTATGTCTCCTAAAGAAACCAATCCGCCAATTAAAAATGAAGCAGATAATGGTCTTAAAAATGATAAATATACTTTGTCAATGGCGAGAACTCAGGATCTAGATTCTGCTACATCTCAATTTTTTATTAATCTTGCTGATAATAAATCATTAGATTACCCCTCAATGGGAGGATATGCAGTTTTTGGAAAAGTTATTTCTGGAGAAGAGGTTATTGATGAAATTGCATCTGTTAGAACTACAAACGTTGGTCCTTATCAAGATGTTCCTGTAGAGGATGTCTATATTATAAAAGTCGAAAAAAAATAAATGTCCTCTTGTTTTATTTCTGATCTACATTTAAATCATAAACGCGAAGATATAAAAAAAGCTTTTTTCAAATTTCTAGAATCAGAGGCTTCTGAATTCGAAAATCTTTATATTTTGGGAGATTTATTTGAAGTTTGGATTGGTGACGATTTTGAGGATAGATTTACAAGCGAAGTAATTTCTGAATTGAAAGAATTTTCTCTCAAAAATAAAAATATTTTCATAATGCATGGGAATAGAGATTTTCTTATAGGAAAAAAATTTGCAGAAAAATGCGGCGCTAAATTAATCTCAGATCCATTGATATTAAATAAAGAAGGGAAAAAAATTATGCTGTCTCATGGGGATATTTTTTGTACAGATGATTTGGAATATCAAAATTTTAAAGAGAAAGTTAGAAATGAAAAATGGCAAAAAGAATTCCTCTCAAAAGATCTAAAAGATCGAGAAGAAATTGCAAAAAACCTTCGTAAGGAAAGCGCAAAGAAAAATTCAAAAAAAGAAGACTATTTAATGGATGTAAATAAATTGGAAGTAGAAAAAATTGCTCTAGAGAATAAAGTTGAGATTTTAATCCATGGGCATGTGCATCGCCCTAAAGTTCATAATGAAGCCTTTGGTCAAAGAATTGTCCTAGGTGATTGGGATAAAAAATACTGGTTTATTAGTTTAATAGGAGAAAAAATCAGTCTTCACTCAAGTGAAATTACATAGACTTATTTCTATTAAGGGGCTCAATGAAATATTTTTCATAATGAGCCTTAGATAAGGTATAGAGTTCGCTTTCTATCTCTTCTTTTAGAGCAGTTAGAGATTTATTTTTTTCGAACACATCTACACCAAATTCATCAAGATTATTAAAGCTTTCGCTAACTTGTTTTATTACTTCAAAGGCCTTAGATAAATCATTCAAATCGTCTTTAATTTTCAATTGGAAATGTTTTATTGATTCCTCGAGTTTTTTGGAATCTAAAACCTTTAATCTGGAAGCCATAATTTGTGACTTAAGCTTTTCTAATCTTTTCCAAACGGATTCCCTTTCCTCTGGTTTAAAAGCGTTCCAATTAATTACTTCGAAGGAAAATCTTTTGCATCCTCTGCAAACATCATCACCATAAGTTGTTGAGCAAATACCTACGCAAGGAGTTCTAGTTCTATTCACCATTACCTATATTCTATCAATAATTTTCAAAATTAGATTCTTGACTCATCATGATATAATAGTTTTTTTTGGAGATGAGATGCTTGAGGATTATTTAAATTCAGTCAAGGAAAGAGATAGTCAAGGTATACCCCCTTTGCCTCTTGATGCTGAACAAACTTCTAGTTTGATAGAACTTATTAAAATTGCTTCAAAAAATGATAAAAACCTTTTGGAGCTTTTGACTGAAAGAGTTCCTGCAGGTGTCGATGATGCTGCATATGTGAAAGCTGCATTTCTCTCTGATATCGCAAATAAAAAAATCTCTTGTGAATTAATCTCTCCAAAAGAGGCTACGTTTTACTTAGGTACCATGCTTGGAGGCTACAATGTAGAGCCTTTAATCTCATTGATAGATGATTCTGAGTGTGGAGATGAAGCTGTAAAAGCATTATCAAATACTCTTTTAGTGTTCGATGCATTCAATGATATTGCAGAAAAATCTAAATCTTCAAAGAATGCCGCTAAAATTTTAAATTCTTGGGCAGAAGCTGAATGGTTCTTATCAAAACCTGAAGTGCCAGAAAAGATAGATACAATTATTTTTAAGGTGCCTGGAGAAACAAATACTGATGACTTGTCTCCTGCTCCGGATGCTTGGTCTAGGCCTGATATCCCTCTTCATGCTCTATCCATGTATAAAATGCCAAGGAAAGGTTTATCAAAAGAACCTTTGAAGGAAATTGAAGCTCTTAAAGAAAAGGGTTTACCTGTCACTTTGGTGGGTGACGTTATGGGCACAGGCTCATCAAGAAAATCTGCAACTAATTCTGTTCTTTGGCATATTGGTGAAGATATTCCTTTTATTCCAAATAAAAAAACTGGTGGAATTTGTATTGGAGAAAAAGTAGCTCCTATATTCTTTAATACCATGGAGGATTCAGGAACTTTGGTTTTTGAGGCAGATGTAGAGAACCTCAATATGGGAGATATTGTTTCTATATTTCCTGCTAAGGGAGAAATAAAAGATGAAAAAGGGAAACTAATTACTAAATTCAGCCTTAAATCAGAAACTTTTCTTGATGAAGTACGTGCTGGTGGAAGAATACCTTTAATCATTGGAAGAAGCCTTACTGATAAATCTAGAGAGTATTTGAACTTGGCTCCTTCGGAAGTCTTCGTCAGACCTGGGATGGATGATGATTCTGATGAAGGTTTTACTCTTGCTCAAAAAATGGTTGGAAAAGCTTGTGGAGTGAAAGGTATAAGACCAGGAACATACTGTGAACCCATAATGACAACCGTAGGGTCTCAAGACACAACTGGCCCAATGACTAGGGACGAGCTAAAGGAGCTAGCCTGTCTTGGCTTTACTTCAGATTTAGTGATGCAGTCTTTTTGTCATACTGTCGCTTATCCAAAACCTGTTGATATAGAAACTCAACACACACTCCCTGAGTTTATAAGAACAAGAGGAGGAGTTGCTCTTAAGCCAGGAGATGGAATTATTCATTCTTGGTTAAATAGAATGCTTTTACCAGACACTGTAGGGACTGGAGGGGACTCTCATACTAGATTTCCGATAGGAATAAGTTTCCCCGCAGGCTCAGGATTGGTTGCATTTGGTGCTGCTTTGGGAGTAATACCTTTAGACATGCCTGAATCTGTGTTGGTTAGGTTTTCTGGTGAGATGCAGCCAGGAATTACTTTGAGAGACTTGGTAAATGCAATTCCTTATGCAGCAATCCAAAGAGGTTTGCTCACAGTAGAAAAAGAAAATAAGAAAAATATTTTTTCGGGAAGATGCTTAGAAATAGAAGGCTTGTCTGATTTAAAAATCGAACAAGCTTTTGAACTTTCGGATGCGTCTGCAGAAAGATCGGCTTCAGGTTGTACTGTACTTTTGGATGAGGAGCCTATTTTAGAATATTTAAAATCAAATGTTGTCCTTTTGAGATGGTTAATTTCAGAAGGTTATGGGGATTCTAGGACACTTGAGCGAAGAGCCCAAAAAATGGAAAGCTGGATAAAAAATCCTGTTCTGTTGAAACCTGACTCAAACGCAAAATATGCCGCTACTATAGAAATAGATCTTAATGAAATCAAAGAACCCCTGCTAGCATGTCCTAATGACCCTGACGATATTAAAACTCTTTCTGAAATTGGAGAAGTAAATATTGATGAAGTTTTTATTGGATCGTGTATGACAAACATTGGTCATTTTCGAGCAGCCGGAAAGCTTCTTAAAAATGTTTCTTCCCCTTTACCCACAAGACTCTGGATTTCGCCTCCAACGAGAATGGATAAATTCCAATTGGAAGAAGAAGGTTTTTATGAAATATATAAAAATGCCGATGTTAGAACTGAAGTTCCAGGTTGCTCTTTGTGTATGGGAAATCAGGCAAGGGTTGAGCCAAATTCAACAGTTGTTTCTACCTCTACAAGAAATTTTCCAAACCGACTTGGAGATGGAGCAGACGTATTTCTTGCATCAGCAGAATTAGCTGCAATTTCATCTATTCTTGGCAAACTGCCTTCTGTGGAAGAATACAATAATTTTATGAGAGACATAAATACAATGTCTTCAGAGATTTTTAGATATATGAATTTTAATGAAATTGCATCTTATAAAAATGCTGCTGAGAATGCGGTTTTGCCTTCAGTAACAATAGAAACTAATTAATTAAGCCTTTAGTTGGTGATTTATTAGAGTCTTTTCTGTCTACCTCAAGATTCATCAAATATTCCTCTGTCACAGAGCCACAAATGTAATTTCCATCAAAAATAGAAGTTTCAAAATTTTTCATATTTGGATTACCCTCTTGAGCAGCTAAAATTAAATCAGATAAATTTTGATATACAAGCCAGTCTGCTCCGATGAAGTCTGCAATTTGACTTTCGTCTCTTTGGTGGGCAATCAATTCTGTAGTTGCCGCCATATCGATTCCATAAACATTTTGAAACCTTACAGGGGGAGCCGCCGAGGCAAAATATACTTTTTTTGCACCTACCTTTCTTACCATTTCAACTATCTGTTTACTCGTAGTACCTCTTACTATTGAGTCATCAATTAAAAGAATGTTTTTTCCCTTGAATTCGTACGACACAGGATTTAACTTTCTTCTAACAGATTTACTTCTCATTTCTTGTTTAGGCATGATGAAAGTTCTGCCAATGTATCTATTTTTTACAAAACCTTCTCGATAGCTAACTCCCAATGTTTTTGCAACTTCAATTGCTGATGTAGTACTGCTTTCTGGAATGGGTATCACTGCATCTATGTCATGATCAGGGTATAAAGAGAGAATTTTTTTACCTAAATATTGACCCATTCTAAGACGAGATTTCATAACAGATATTTTATCTATAACAGCATCAGGTCTTGCTAAGTAGACATATTCAAAAATACATGGAGAGTGTGAGGGATTATCAAAGCAGACTTTTCTTTCAACTTCTCCCTCTAAAGATATAAAAACTGCTTCTCCAGGATTTACATCGCCAACTACTTCAAAATTAAGGGTTTCTAGGGCTGGACTTTCAGAAGCAATCATATAATCAGAGCCGATTAAATCATTGTCTTTTTTTCCTAAGATCAATGGTCTGATTCCGTTAGGATCTCTAAACCCGACTATACCAACACCACAAATCATAATTACAACAGAATAGGCGCCTTTAAGTCTTTTGTGAGTCCTTGAGACTGCTTCAAAAATTTCTTTGGCTGACGGTTTTGTACCAGGAAAGTTAACTTTATATAGTTCATGAGCAAAAACGTTAAGAATGATTTCGGAATCCGAATTAGTGTTAATGTGTCTAAAATCTTCAAAGATCAGTTCTTGGGTGAGCTCTTTTGTATTAACTAGATTACCGTTATGAGAAATACTAATTCCAAAAGGAGAATTCGAATACATAGGTTGTGCAAGCTCTCTATTTTGCCCGCCTGCAGTTGGATATCTAACATGACCAATGCCTATTTTCCCTTTAAGAGAAACTATATGTTGTTGTCTGAATACTTCTCTAACTAGGCCCAGTTGTTTTCGAATATGAAATTTTTCCCCTTCATTTGTAGCGATTCCAGCAGCATCTTGGCCCCTGTGTTGAATTACAGTAAGAGCTTCATACAAAGCGGGAGCAGCATCCTCTTTAGAAACTATACCAACAACACCACACATTTTGCGTAATTTAATTAAAAGGGTTTTGTTCTAAGTCTAAATCTTCAGAATTGATTTCTTTATAAGGTACCTTACCTACAAAAGAGCCTAGATGGTCTGCACCAGTTAAAATATAGTCAGACATGTAACTATCTTTCCACCATGTTTGACGCATTATATACGTGTCTCCAACTAAAAACATTACAATTATAATTACAGAGCCTCTAAAACCTCCAAATAAACCGCCAAAAATTCTGTCCAAAAGACCTTTTTGCATTGAATTCATTCCCTTCATAATGGCTTTTCCTGAAATTCTAAAAATAATTAGCAAAACAATAAAAATTGATACAAAACTAAAGATACTTTTTATTTCTTTATCATCAATGAAATTATCAAAAATCTCCATAGGGTAATAACGGAAAAACCATGCAATCAAAATGGCACTTATCCAAATAGCATTTGAAATAATTTCAACATACAAACCTCTAGAAATACCAATCAGAAGCGAACTAAAAAAAATCAGTAATATAAAAAAATCAAAAGTATTTAAATACAATAGAAAATCCATTATAAAACTTCTTTCAAACTAGATATGGAAACAGGAAGGTTTCTCTTTTCTAATAAAAATTTAAAAAATTCTCCAGAGAAGTAAAAAGAGCCAATAAATAAATTAAGTTCATTTATGCTTGTATCCTTTGTTACTAAATAAAGACTTTTCATTGAATCCTTGACATTAAAGCTAAATTTTAGTCTTTCTATTTTTGATAAAATTTTTTTTGATGACATTAGTTTTTTATGGATGTTGTCAACTAAGTAGATTTTATCAACTATACCTTCAAAAGGCTCTAATAGTTTTTCTGGATCTTTATTTTCTGAACACCCAAAAAATAAATTAATTTTTTTTCCCTTAAAATTTGAATCAAGGTAGTTAATTAAATTTCTTACTGAATCTTCATTATGGGCAGAATCTATAAGAAAATTGTCAAATAAGGTCAACCTGCCAAAAATCTTAAAATCATCTAAGAATTTCTCTGTGATTTCAGAAGAAAAATCAAAGATACTATTTTTTGAAACTTCATTTAGGCAAAAAAGAACTTCCCTAGAAATAGTTCTTTTTTTAGAAAACTCATTAAGAGAACAACTTTTTTTTTCAGGAGAGATTAAAAAAGAATTAACTTTTGAAGCTTTTTCAATGATTGCATTTGGTACATTTTCAGAGCCGAATATAAAAGGTTTTTCAGGTCTTGCAATTTCAGCCTTCTCAGCTGCAATTTCTTCTATTGTATCTCCTAGATACTCTTGGTGGTCTAGAGCTACTTTGGTAATCACAGATATATCGGGTTCTATAAAATTCATTGGATCTAACCTTCCTCCCATTCCTATCTCTAGAATCCAAAGATCTAAATCTGATTTATTGAAGTGATATAAAGCTGCTAAAGAAATTATTTGATAGAAATTTAAATTATGACTTTCTTTGTATTCATTGAATCTCTTCAAAACGTCTAAAAGTTTTTCGTCTGATATTTCTTTATCATTTACTCTGATACGTTCATTAAAATTTAGAAGATGAGGAGAAGTATAAGTTCCAACTGAAACATTCCTTTTTAAAGCAAGTTTAGTAATTAATTCTGAAAGCGACCCTTTTCCATTGGTACCGCCAATTAGAATGATTTCTTTAGGTTTTTTTAAATTCAAAGAGTTAAGAACTTCTTTATATCCATCTAAACTCTTTTTCTTGAAATTTTGGATAAGGAGATTTTCTTCAATCCATTTTGCTAAATTTTCAGTCAATGAATTAACCGGTAATGTGTAATTTAGATATCAAGCCTGAAATCTTATCTTTCATATGAGATCTTTGAACAATCATATCTATCATTCCGTGTTTCAAAAGAAACTCACTTCTTTGAAAGCCCTCCGGTAGCTTAACTCTTACAGTATCTTCAATAACTCTTGGTCCAGCAAATCCTACTTGTGCTTTTGGTTCAGCAATATTTATATCTCCAAGCATCGCTAAACTTGCTGCAACTCCACCATATATTGGATCAGTCAATACTGAAATAAATGGGAGCTTTTTACTTTTTAATTTGTTTAGTGCAGCACTTGTTCTAGACATTTGAAATAAAGAAAATAAAGATTCTTGCATCCTTGCTCCCCCACTGGTTGCTACACATATAAAAGGGCAAGATTTTTCAATAGCAAATTCAACTGCATCGACGAATTTTTGACCGACTACCGAACCCATTGAGCCTCCCAAAAATCTAAATTCAAATACCGATAATACTACGTCTTTGTCGTTTAGTTTTCCATGGACAGAAATCAAAGCTTCGGTTTCATCAATATTTGTTTTTGCGTCATTTAACCTTTCTTTATATTTCTTTGTATCTGTGAACGAAAGCCAATCCTTTGTTTTTAGTTCAGATGAGATTTCTTCATACTCATCATGATCAATTAAGTAAGAAATTCTGTGTCTTGCTCCTATTCTTATATGATGATCGCAATTTGGACAGACATACATATTCGCCTCAAGATCAGGTCCATAAAGAATTTCTTTACAATTTGAGCAGGTCTGCCAGAGTCCTTGAGGAACTGGACTTTTTTTCTCTTCTTTATGTTGTTTTCCTAGAGAAGGCAGGATCTTGTTAAACCAGCTTTTAACCATATGAATTTATAGCTTTTTTTAAAGATTTAGTGAAGTTTGAGATTTTTGGGGTAGATTTTTTTTCTATGAAGTCAATGATTTTTGTCCCAACTACTATGCCGTCTGAAAAAGATGCCATCTTTTTTGCTGTTGACGCATCTTTAATGCCAAACCCAACTACAACTGGAAGATTTGTTAGTGACTTTATCTTTTTTACTTTATTTTTTACTTCGTTGAAGTTTTTTAATTCAGCTCCGGTTATTCCTTTTAATGAAACGTAGTACAAATATCCAGATGAAGAAGCAAGCATCTTTTTCAACCTTATGGAATCTGTTGTTGGCGAAATTAGCCTTATGAGATCAATATTTTCTTTTTTTAGGTTATTAAAAAAGGATTTACTTTCATCGTAGGGTAAATCTACAACTATCACACCATCTACGCCGGCTTGGTTTAATTCTTTTGCCAATTTATTTTTGAGTGATAAAAATGAGTTCATATAGCCCATGAGAACAATAGGTATGTTTTTATTTTTAATTCTGATTTGTCTACAAAGATTTAAAATATCTTTAAATTCAATATTTTTTTTAAGCGCCCTTTCATGTGCCTTCTGAATAACAGGGCCTTCAGACATTGGATCGGAAAAAGGCACCCCAATTTCTAAAATATCTGCCCCTGAAGCAATTAAATCATTGAGAATTTTTTTTGAGCTCCCTAAATTAGGATCTCCAGCAACCGTATAAGTTACTAAAACTTTATTTTTAGTTTCTTTTTTATTGAAGACTTTTTCTAAACGCGTCACAAAGTCATTCCATCTTCTTTAGCAACTGTAAACATATCTTTATCCCCTCTTCCAGATAGATTGATGACTATTGTCTTAGACTTGGGAAGTTTAGGTGCAATTTTGTTTACATAGGCTAAGGCATGTGAAGTTTCTAATGCAGGCATAATTCCTTCAGTTTTAGTTAAATCATGGAAGCTTTTTAATGCCTGCTGATCGGTTGCGCTTTGATACTCAACTCTACCAATATCTCTCAAATAAGCATGTTCTGGACCAACTCCCGGATAATCTAAGCCCGCTGAAACCGAATGCGTTGATAAAATCTGACCGTTTTTGTCTTGCATAAGATAAGTTTTCATTCCGTGCAATACTCCTACCTTACCATCACTTAATGGTGCTGCGTGTTTACCTGATTTCACTCCAGAACCTCCTGCTTCAACGCCAACTAATTTAGTTTTTGTTTCTTTAATAAAGGGATGGAAAATACCCATTGCATTTGATCCGCCTCCAACGCAAGCAACAATAATGTCGGGATATTTACCAAACTCTTTTTTTGATTGAATCTTAAGTTCTTTTCCGACAATAGAATTAAAATCTCTGACAATTTCGGGGTATGGGTGAGGTCCTGCCACGCTACCAATAATATAATGGGTATCCTCAACATTAGTAACCCAGTCTCTCATTGCCTCATTCATAGCGTCTTTAAGAGTTTTTGTTCCAGAATCTACAGAACATACTTCTGCTCCTAGTAGTTTCATTCTATATACATTGAGCGCTTGTCTTTCAATATCTTCTTCGCCCATGAAAATAATACATTCCAGTCCATGCCTAGCTGCGACAGTCGCAGTTGCAACTCCATGTTGACCTGCACCAGTTTCAGCAATGACTCTTTTTTTACCCATTTTTTTTGCAAGTAAAACCTGACCAACAGTGTTATTTATTTTATGAGCTCCTGTGTGATTTAAGTCTTCTCTTTTCAAATAAATTTTTGCTCCACCAAGT
The DNA here is from genome assembly GCA_902561325.1 of uncultured SAR86 cluster bacterium. Classification (GTDB taxonomy): domain Bacteria; phylum Pseudomonadota; class Gammaproteobacteria; order Magnimaribacterales; family AG-339-G14; genus MEDG-81. The sequence goes on from CACEOL010000003.1 coordinate 64,165, forward strand.
TTTTTAGTCCATCTTTCAGCAAAATATAATGGTGATGGCCTGCCAACAAAATCATTTAAATCTTTTATTACTTCTTCTTGGAAGGATTTATCTTTTTTAACTTTAGCGTAAACTTTTTCTAACTCTTCAAGAGCTGTAATAAGAGTTTCGGAGACATATTTGCCTCCAAATTCTCCAAATCTTCCCTCTTTATCGGGAAATGCATATTTATTTAAGTTTTTATATTTCATCTACAATTTTTAAAAAGTGTTTTAATTCGGCAATATCTTTTTTTCCAGGTTTAGATTCTACTCCAGAAGCTAAATCAACGCCGTAAGGCTTATAGCTCTTTATCAAAGACGTTATATTATTGGAATTTAAACCGCCTGCAATTATTAAATTATTTTTTATTTCTTTGGGTATAAGCTTCCAATCAAAAGTTTTTCCAGTACCTCCTCTTACTTTTTGACCCCCGGAGTCAAGAAGAATTGCAAATGCATCACTGAATTCTACTATTTTATTTCGAAAGTCTTTCTCATTCATTGAAATAGCTTTTATGTAAGGTAGGCCAAAAGAAGAACAAAAGTCCTGACTCTCATCTCCATGAAATTGAAGAATAGGGTTATTAAAATAACTTATAGCTTTTTTTATACCTTCTCTTGATTCGTTAACAAATACGATGACGGGAGAAATTTTTTTATTAAAATATTTTCCTGAAGATTCTAAAAACTCAAAAGAAACATACCTTGGACTATCTTTATCTCTATTAAAGCCTATGGCGTTTATATCCAATTTAATCAGATCTTTTAAGTCCTGATCATTTGTTACTCCGCAAATCTTAATATATGGTTTCATCAACTCTTCAGCGTTAATTGATTATTATATTTTGGTTTGTATATTTTAAATGAAGGGTCGTATTCTGGTCCTAAATAAAATAAACCCTTTGCCTCTGCAGTCTTACCTGCATGAGTTCTGTCTCTAGCTTCTAAAATATCTTTTATTGATTCAGGTGAAATTATTTCTGAACCAACTTCTATCAGAGTGCCAACAATAATTCGCACCATATTCAACAGGAAAGCATTGGCGGATATTTCTATAGATACAATATTTTGCCTTTTTTTGAGCTTAACTTCGAATACATTTCTGTTGGGGCTGTTTGATTGGCAGCCTGATCCTCTAAAAGAGGAAAAATCCTTTTCGCCAATAAGATGATTTGAAGCTTTTTGCATCAAATTTATATTAAGAGGAGCTCTTATCAGAGAAGTAAAATCTCTATTCAAGACAGATTGTTTATTACCGTTAAGAATATGATATCTATAAGTTCTTTTAGTTGCTGAAAATCTGGAATGAAAATCTGAATGAACTTTTTTAATCCAGTTTATGCTTATATCTCTAGGAAGGATTGAATTACACCCTGCTAACCATGCTTTATTCAATCTATTTGCTGAAGTCTCGAAATGAATAACTTGCATCGAAGCGTGAACTCCCGAGTCAGTTCTACCTGAGCAAATAGTTTTTACACTTTCATCTGCAACCTTAGATAAAGATTCTTCAATTTTTTCTTGAATTGTCAGGTTAGTTTTTTTTTGTTTTTGCCAACCTTTGTAATAAGTACCGATATACTCTATACCTAATGCATATCTTTGCATGTTATTTTAGTTTTTGAGAGATTGTTTGGTAAGTATTTTTTTCCTCTTCTTCTAATTGATCTAGTTTAATTTTATTTAGAAGTTCTTTAGCTTTATCTATTTGGTTCATTTCAGAATAAGTGATGGCTAAATTTAAATTAATTGAATTTTCTTTCCCAAGTTCATTAGTAGGTTTTTTCAATTCTTTCTGATTTCTTTCTTCTCCTTTTTTTGAATTATCAGTAAAAAATAAAAGAAAAATTAAAAAGGCAAAAATCAAAATCCCAATTAATAAATAAATTTCCCTGGGTAAGAAAGTATCCATTAATTTTGTTTTTCTATTAAACGTTTTAAAATTTGCATGCTATTCAATGCTGCTCCTTTCCTTAAGTTATCAGAAATAACCCATAAATTTACTCTGTTTTCTTTCCAAAGGTCTTTTCTAATACTACCAACAAAAACCTCGTCTTTTCCTTCGGCATCATCCAAGGGAGTTGGATTAAATTCAGTATTTGAATTTATAACCTTTAAACCGGGAAATGACTGCATTTTAGAAATCATTTCATCTAGATTTATCTCTAACTCTGTTTCTATATGAACTGCTTCGGAATGACCATAAAAAACGGGAACTCTCGCACACGATGCTGTAATTTGGATGCTTTCATCTAATATTTTTTGAGCTTCCCAAGTCATCTTCATTTCTTCTTCAGTATATCCGTTATCTAACTTAGGTCTATTTGCTCCAGGGAGAACATTAAACGCAATTTGTGATGAATAAATATTTTTTTTTATTTCATTCCCTTCTAGAAAATTTTTTGATTGATCAGTTAACTCGTCAATGGCTTCTTTACCTGTTCCTGAAACAGATTGATATGTTGCAACATCTACCCGTTTAACTTTATAAAGATCGTGAATTGGTTTGATTGCAACCAGTAATTGAGAAACTGAACAGTTGGGATTAGAAATAATTTGTGGGAGCTTCATATTATCCAAAAGTTCTCCATTCACTTCAGGGATAATCAGAGGAAACTCTTTGTCTTTTCTAAAACATGAAGAATTATCTATCACGGTGCAGCCAGACTCTTTTGCAATGGGTGCAAATTTTTTAGCAACTTCCGATCCGGCTGAAAAAAAAGCAAAATTGACTGAAGAAAAATCAAAATTTTCAATGTCCTCAACAACTATATCTGAGCCATTTAAATGAATTGATTTACCCGCAGACCTGCTACTAGCAACAATTTTTATTTCATCTATAGGTAGTTCATGAGTCTTTAAATATTCAATAAAAACTCTACCTACTGCACCAGTACCGCCAACAATCGCTAACTTATTAGACATAAGAGGCTATTCTATCTCCCATTTCAGATGTTGAAATTACTTTTGAATCTTTTTGTGCAATATCTTCAGTAGCATAACCTTCTGAAAGGACTTTCCTTACTGCATCATTAATTTTGTTAAAAATAGTCGGTTCGTTAAATGAGTATTTCATAAGCATTCCAACAGATAAGATCGTAGCAATAGGATTAACAACGCCTTTTCCAGCAATATCTGGTGCCGAGCCATGTACAGGTTCATAAAGGCCCTTCAAACTTTCGTTTAGCGATGCAGAAGGCAACATTCCTATTGAGCCAGTTAGCATCGCTGAAATATCAGACAAAATATCTCCGAAAAGATTTGAAGATAAAATAACGTCGAATTGCTTTGGCTCTCTAACTAGTTGCATTGCTGCATTATCCACTAACATATGCTCGACTTTTACATCCGGATAATCAGATGATTTTTTATCAACTATTTCTCTCCATAATTGGGAAACCTCTAAAACATTTGCTTTATCTACAGAACAAAGTCTTTTATCTCTTTCCAATGCGCTCTTAAATGCAACATCAACAATACGTTCAATTTCCTCAGCTTTGTAAGACATAGTGTTAAAGGCGTAATCGTTATCCTTCTTTCTTGGTTCACCAAAATAAATACCGCTCGTTAGCTCTCTAACAATTAAAATGTCTAACTCGTTTATTTTTGATTCTTTAAGAGAAGAAGAATGAATTAATTCTTTGAAAGTTATAGCGGGCCTTAAATTAGCAAAAAAATTTAATTTTGATCTTAATTCTAGTAATCCTTTTTCTGGTCTTTCAGAAGGAGACAAAGAATCCCATTTTTTTCCTCCAACTGCGCCGAGGAGTATTGAATCTGCATTTCTTGCCTTATCCAAAACTTTTGAAGATAGAGGAGTTTTAAATTTATCTATTGAAGCCCCTCCAATTAAATCAATATCTATATCAAGCTCAAATGAAAGACTAGACAAAGAATCAATAACTTTTCTAGCCTCATTACAAACTTCAGGACCAACTCCATCTCCCGGTAAAATTAATAATTTTTTTTGAGATTTCACTTAAATAACCAAGGATTTTTTAATTGATAATTTTTTTCAAAGGACTTGATTTGGTCGGTAAATTTGAGTGATGCTCCTATTTCATCCAAGCCTTCCAAAAGACATTTTTTCTTATAATCATCTAGTTCAAATTTAAACTCAGAATCGCCGTAATAAAGCACTTGGTTTATTAAATCTATTTCTATGCTTTGCGCTGAATTTTCATTGAAGTTCTCGAAAATTTTAGATACTTCACTTTTTTTTAAACTTAAAGCCAAGAGACCATTTTTAAAGCAATTATTGTAAAAAATATCAGCAAATGATTCTGCGATGACTGTTTTAATACCAAAATCTTTTAGTGCCCAAACAGCATGTTCTCTACTTGAACCGCAACCAAAGTTTTCTCTTGAAACTAAAATATTAGAATTAATGAATAGCTTGTTATTGAAAATAAAGTCTTTATTTACCATCCTAGAAGAACTTTCTTGATCAATGGTTCCTTCATCTAAATATCTCCAGCCGTCAAATAAATTATCACCGAAACCTGTTTTTTTTATTGATTTTAAAAACTGTTTTGGAATGATTTGATCAGTATCTATGTTTGATTTATCCAAACAAATAAAAGTTCCAGAGAATTCATTTGAAATTTGTTTCACTAAATTTCCCTCACGTCTACAAATCTTCCTTCTATAGCTGCAGCAGCTGCCATTGCTGGACTTACAAGATGAGTTCTACCCTTGTATCCTTGTCTACCTTCAAAATTCCTATTTGAAGTCGAAGCACACCTTTCTTCTTGATCAAGTTGATCTGGATTCATTCCCAGGCACATTGAACATCCTGCATCTCTCCAAGAAAATCCTGCATCAATAAAAATTTCGTGGAGACCTTCTTCTTCAGCCTGTTTTTTTACAAGTCCTGATCCAGGAACAACTAAGGCTCTCTTTATGTTTTTTGCAAGCTTATTACCTTTAAGGATTTCTGCTGCAATTCTAAGATCTTCAATCCTGGAATTTGTACATGAACCTATGAAAATCTGATCAAGAGAGATATCAGTCAACTTTGTTCCTGGTTTCAATCCCATATAATTAAGAGCATCCTCATAATTTTCTTTATTCTTAAAATCTCTTGGTTCAGGAACTTTTTCATTAATAGAAGAGACCATTTCTGGAGAAGTTCCCCAAGTCACTTGGGGTAAGATTTGTTCCGATGTAAAACTGAATTCATTATCAAAAATAGCATCTGAATCAGATTTTAGAGAAATCCATGTTTCTAATGCTTTATCAAATTTATCTCCTGAGGGAGAGAAAGGCTTTCCTTTGATATAGTCAAAGGTAGTTTGATCAGGAGCAACCATTCCAGACCTAGCACCAGCTTCAATAGACATATTACAAAGAGTCATTCTCCCTTCCATAGATAGATTTTCAATTGTGCTGCCAGCATACTCAATATTAAATCCAGTTCCTCCAGCAGTGCCAATTTGTCCAATAATGAACATAGTTACATCTTTTGCAGACACCCTTTCAAGCAAATCTCCTTCAATATTAATTCTCATATTTTTTTGCTTGTAAGCAATCAAACATTGCGTAGCTAAAACGTGTTCAACTTCGCTTGTTCCAATACCCATAGCTAAAGCACCAAAAGCTCCATGAGTAGAAGTATGAGAATCTCCACATACTACTGTCATCCCAGGTAATGTGAGTCCTTGCTCAGGACCAATTACATGCACAATTCCCTGTCTTTCATCTCCTAAACTAAAAAAATTAAGATCATATTTTTTTACATTTTCCTCAAGGGTTAAGACCTGTAGCTTACTGGTAGAATCGCTAATGCCTTTTAAGCCTTTAGCTCTATTTTCAGTTGGAACATTGTGGTCCGGTGTAGCTATAATTGTATCAACTCTCCATGGTTCGATTTTTCTTTCTCTCAAGCCATCGAATGCTTGTGGAGAAGTAACTTCGTGAATCAAATGCCTATCTATGTAAATTAGAGAACTTCCATCGTCTCTTTTGGCTACATGATGCGCATCCCATAACTTATCGTATAAGGTTCTTCTTGAGGACATTACTTTTTAGGTTTAATTGGCTTTAACTTAGATTTTACATCAGCATTTTGTGCTCTATTTCTCAAAAAATGGTCCATGAGAGTTATTGCCACCATAGCTTCAGCAATCGGAGTAGCTCTCAAACCAACACAAGGATCATGTCTGCCTTTAGTTTGAACTTTAACCGACTTACCAGATTTATTTATTGTATTTCCAGAGGACATGATGCTGGAAGTAGGCTTCAAAGCAATGCTCGCGAAGATATCCTGCCCAGTAGAAATTCCACCAGTTGTGCCTCCAGAATTATTAGATATAAATCCAGAAGGAGAGATTTCATCTCTATTTTCTGTTCCACGCATAGATACAACTTCAAATCCCCTTCCAATCTCAACTCCTTTTACAGCATTAATACCCATTAGCCCATGAGCTAAATCAGCATCTAGCTTATCAAAGACTGGTTCGCCTAAACCAGGAGGAACATTCGTTGCCATAACTGAAATTTTTGCACCAATCGAATCTCCAGACTTTCTCAAAGAGTCAATCATATCCTCAATCTCACGAACAATTTTTTTATCAGGACAAAAAAAGGGGTTTTTATTAATTTGATTTTTTGAAAAAGAAGAAATTTTAATATCTCCAATTTGAGATAAAAACCCATAAATTTCAATTTTTTGAGTTTTCTTGAGATATTTTTTTGCAATTGCACCAGCGGCAACTCTCATTACCGTCTCTCGAGCAGAAGATCTTCCTCCGCCTCTATAATCTCTTATTCCATATTTTTGAAAATAACTATAATCAGCATGCGAGGGTCTAAAGACATCTTTAATATTTTTATAGTCTTTGCTTTTTTGATCTTTATTTCTTACAAGAAGTCCTATCGGAGTGCCTGTGGTCTTACCTTCAAAAATTCCTGAAAGGATTTCTATTTCATCAGGTTCTTTACGCTGAGTAGTATATTTATTTGAGCCTGGTTTTCTTAAATCTAATTCTGCTTGGATTTCTTCTCTGGTGATTGGCAAGCCAGGAGGACAGCCATCAATTATGCAGCCCAAAGCTTCGCCATGACTTTCGCCAAAAGTCGTAACAGAAAAAATTTTACCAATAGTATTTCCTGACATATCGTTTAAACTTGAAAACTAGATTATAAGCTATTAATCGTCCTTACTCGAATAGATGCAAAAATTAAGATTTAGTTCAGTTTTTTGGGATTTTGGAGGAGTCATAACTTCAAGCCCATTCGAAGCTTTTTCAAAATTTGAGATAGATAATCATCTCCCAAAAGATTTTATTCGTAAGGTTAACTCAACTAATCATAAAGCTAATGCATGGGCTAAGCTTGAACAATCAAAAATAAGTCTGGATGAATTCGATGAGCTTTTCAGAGAAGAAAGTAAATCTCTTGGACACGAAGTTAACGGAGGCGAGGTATTAAACCTCTTACAAGGCGAAGTTAGACCAGAAATGGTAAGAGCTTTAGAAAAATTAAGGTCAAAAAATTTTAAACTTGCTTGTTTGACCAATAACTTTAATTCTGGTGATAAAAACCAATCTGCTTTAGATGATGCTAATAAAGAAAGAATGAAAATAATGAATAATTTTGATCATATAATTGAGTCAAAAGAATTAGGCATTAGAAAACCTGACCTTGATTTTTACATAAAAGCTTTAGAAATCACTGGAGCAGATCCTAAAGAGACAATTTTTTTAGATGATTTAGGTATAAATCTTAAACCGGCAAGAGAGCTGGGAATGGCTACTATAAAGGTCTTAGATAGCAATCAAGCTCTTAAAGAATTAACAGATTTAACAGGGATAAATCTTGAATAAAATTCTTATTCTTCTGAGCATTACTTTTTTAGCTGGATGTCAGATGAATATTCTTGAATACGAAAATCAGATTATTTCTGATGCTCAGCAATATAAGGCAAAAATTTCAAGGGACATTTGGGGTGTTCCCCATATTTCAGGAAAAAGAGATGCCGATGTAGCATTTGGTTTGGCATTTGCTCATGCCGAAGATGATATTAAAAACATTGCTGAGAATATGTATTTGTATCGAGCACAAATGGGACTGAAAGATGGCTCAAGTGGAGCTGTGATTGACTATTTAATCAAGGCCCTAAAAATAAGAGAAAGAGTTGAGGAACAATATCAAGAAATCCTTTCAGATGATGTTAGATTAGTATTAGAAGCATACGCAACTGGTTTGAATTATTGGATGATTAAAAATCCCAATAATAGTTTCAAAAAACATTTCCCTTTTACGGCAAAAGATATAGTGGCAGGTTTTGCAATTCAAAACCTTTTATTTTCTGGTGTAGTTAGTTCAATTCAAAGTTTAGAAAAATTAGAAGATTCATCAGAGCAAACTTTTTCTAATTTATTTGAAAAAGACGATTTGGTGACAGGCTCCAATGCATATGCAATTAGCCCCAGTAAAAGTTCAGATGGATCCACTAGACTAATGATCAATTCGCATCAACCTTTAGAAGGTCCATTAGCTTGGTATGAGGCTCACATCAAAAGCGAGGAAGGTCTTAATATGATGGGAGGTCTATTTCCAGGTTCGCCTTTTGTTTTTGTTGGTTTCAATGAAAATTTAGGCTGGGGTTTTACTGTAAATAAACCAGATCTTACGGATATCTATAAATTAGTTATTAATCCAAATGATAAAGATCAATATCTTTTAGATGATGTTTGGTTAAATCTGGAAAAAGAAACCATCGAACTTCCTGTGAAAATATTTGGCCCAATTAATTGGACAGTGAAAAGAGAAGTTAAATATTCCAAGCACGGACCAGTCCTTGAAATAGGAGAAAAATCTTATGCTTTAAGGTTTGCAGGTATGGAAGATATCAAACAAGTTGAACAATGGTACAAACTAAACAAAGCTAATAACCTTGAAGAATGGATAAATGCTATGAGAATGAGATCTATCATTTCCTTTAATGGCGTTTATGCCGATAAAAAAGGGAATATCTATTTTCTTCATAATTCTTCTTCGCCAAAAAGATTGGAAGGCCTAGATTGGTCAGGAATTGTCGACGGAACTAGATCTAAATATATATGGGAAACATTTGTAGAATTCGATGAGATACCTCAAATCTTGAATCCCTCATCAGGATGGCTTGCAAGTACCAATCAGGATCCATTTAAGGTTACAGGTCCAAAAGATAACCTAAAAAAAGAAAACTACTCTCAAACTTTAGGTCTGCAAACCAGAATGACAAATAGAGCTTACAGAATTAAAGAACTTTTTATGGGAAAAGATCAAATAACTGAAAAAGATTTTGATGATTTCAAATTTGATAATTCTTATTCAATAGATTCAAGGTCATATAAGTACGTTTCAGAAATTTTTGGATTAAATTTTAAAAATGAGAATTTTAAAAAAGGTCAATTGATTCTGAAAAATTGGGATTTAAAGACAAATTTTGATAATAAGTCTGCAACTCTTGGGGTTTGTGTCTTGAGTCCCGAATGGCTTGCAGAGCAAGCAGCAGAAGTTCCTCCAGAATCAGAAGAAAGTTTTAAAACATGTGTAAAAGAAACTTTAAAAAATTATGGAAAATTAAATCCAAAATGGTCAGAAAGAAATTTCATGTATAGAGGAAAGAAAAAAATACCTGTTCAAGGAGGTCCTGACGTTTTAAGAGCTATATATGGCCTTGAGCAAGAAGATGGTGATCTAAAAGCAGTCGGTGGAGATGGTCTTTATATTCACGTCAGTTGGGATAAAGAAGGAAATCAAAAATCAAAAAGTATTCATCAATATGGAAGCGCCACTCAAGATGAAAACTCTTCGCATTTTTCTGATCAACTAGAGCTGTACATCGAAGAAAAGTACAAACCCACCTTCTATAAAGAAGTAGCCTTAAAAGGAAATGTAAAGAAAGAATATACAGTTCCTTTTAAGTCGTCTCTATAGCTTTTTTAAAAGCAGGTCTTGCTTCAATTCGTTCGACATAACCCTTTAAGTTAGGCATATCATCTGTGACACATCCCAAGTTAGATAATTTAGTACAACAGTGGCCTGTCATGAATTCGACTCCCGAGAAGTCTCCAATTAAATATTCTTTTCCTTCAAGAGCCAATTCAATGGCTTGAAGTGATTTAGAAGCAAGTCTTTGAGCTTGACCTAAAACTGTTTCGTCTCTTCTTTCAGGCGGTAACAAAATGGTATGAACCACAATTGTATTCATGGGTTGAGCAATCATGCCCTCACAAAAATGAAACCATTGAAGATAATAAGGATATTCAGGAGAATCTACGCTTGGTTTCAGTCCGCCGTTTTTATGTTTCTCGAGGACATAATCAATAATAGCGCCCGATTCATAAATGCTCACATCTCCATCTTCAAGAACCGGAATTCTTCCAAGGGGATGTCTTTTTCTATGTTCATCTGATTTTAGTGCTTCTGGATGAAATGGCATTGAATTAAGTTCGTAAGGTAATTCCAGTTCTTCAAGCAGCCAAAGAACTCTTTCTGCTCTTGAGGCAGGTGCAAAATGTAGTTTAAGCATAATTATTCTCCCAATAATTTATTCTTTAATTAAAATTTCCATAAAGTCTGTCACATTAAGACTCTCTAAATCGTTTTGATCTTCACAAATTTTCATTATTTTTTCAACACGTTCTGTAGAAAATTGTGTTTTAAGGTTCTCTTCAAATTTTTTGATTAGGACAGGAATTCCCTCTTCCCTTCTTCTTCGATGACCAATTGGATATTCTACTTCTACTTTTTCTGTGGAAGAACCATCTTTAAAAATTATTTGCAATTCATTCGCAATTGACCTTTTTTCGGGATCCAAATAGTCTTTGGAATAATTTTTGTTTTCCTCAACAAACATTTTATTTCTTAAAGAATCAACTCTTGGATCATTGGCGACATCGTCCTCATAATCTTCGGCGACCAAATCACCTTTTAACAAACCAATTGCTGTCATATATTGAATACAATGATCTCTGTCTGCAGGATTATTTAATTCGCCTTCTTTACTAATGATTCTGATTGCAGACTCATGCGTTGTAATATTTATTTTTTCTATTTCTTCTAATCTATCAATTATTTCAGGATGAAGTTTTACTGCAGCCTCAACAGCTGTTTGAGCATGAAATTCTGCAGGGAAAGATATTTTAAATAATACATTTTCCATTACGTAGCTATTAAATTCCTGTGGTACAGAAAGAGGTTTTCCTTTGAACAAAACATCCTGAAAACCCCAAGTTGGAGCCGTTATTGCACTTGGATAACCAATTTGCCCTTTTTGAGTAATTAGAACTAGATTCATAGCTCTACTAGTTGCATCACCAGCTGCCCAGGATTTTCTTGGGCCAGCATTTGGTGCGTGCCTATATGTCCTGAGACTTTGTCCATCTACGAATGCTTGTGATAGGGCATCTAAAGCTTGTTCTTTAGTTAGACCCATCAAAAAAGAAATTACTGCGGTTGAAGCAACCTTAACTAATAAAACATGATCTAACCCAACTCTATTGAAACTATTTTCTAAAGCTAAAACTCCTTGAATTTCGTGAGCTTTTATCATGGCTGTTAGAACATCTTTAATTTTTAAAGAATCTTTCCCTGAAGCTAAATTTCTTTGAGACACATAATCAGCAGCAGATAAGATACCTCCCAAATTATCAGATGGATGTCCCCATTCAGCTGCTAACCAGGTATCGTTAAAGTCTAACCAGCGGATAATAGCTCCTATATCCCATGCGCCTTTGACTGGATCTAGAACAAATCTAGTCCCAGGAACTCTTACTCCATTAGGCACTGATGTTCCTTCAACGTGAGGACCTAAGAGTTTTTCACAATCTTTAAAGTTTAGTGCCAAAAGGCCACACCCTATGGTATCCATTAAGCAATATCTTGCTGTTGTGTATGCTTCTGAGCTATCTATATCTTTCTCGTAAACAAACTCAATAATATTTTGAATGATTTTGTCAAAATCTTGACGGACGTTGGATTCAACATTTAATGACATTTTTATACTTGATTAGATTTATCTATTTTCAATATCAACCCATTCAGCGCTTTCAGGGCCAATGTACTCTTCGCTAGGTCTAATGATTCTATTGTCTGCTCTTTGTTCAAATACATTTGCAGACCAGCCAGTAGTTCTTCCAATGACAAAGAGTGGAGTAAAGATGCTTGTTGGAATTCCTAAGTAATGATATGCAGATGCCATAAAAAAATCGGTATTTGCAAACATGTTTTTCTCTTCATCCATGGTTTTTTCTATTTCTTCAGATACTTGGTAAAGCATTTCGTTACCATCTTGAACGCTTAACTTTTTTGCCCATTCTTTAATAACTTTGTTTCTTGGATCTTCAGTGGAATAAACTGCATGTCCAAAACCCATGATTTTTTCTTTTTTTCCTAAGAGTTCTAAAACTCCTTTTTTTGCTTCTTCTCTAGAGGAGAATTTCTCAATCATTTCCATTGCAGCCTCATTTGCACCGCCATGTAAAGGACCTCTTAATGTACCTATGCCAGCAGTAATACAAGAATGTAAGTCAGATAAAGTTGAGGCGCACGTTCTTGAAGCAAAAGTAGAGGCATTGAAACCATGCTCGGCATAAAGAATTAAAGAAGTATCTAAACATCTAATATGATCTTCAGAAGGCTCTTTGCCAGTAAGCAAAGATAAAAATTGTCCGCCAATTGTTTCGTGGGATGTTTCTGTATCTACGCTTATCCCATCATGTGAAAATCTATACCAATAGCAAATAACTGAAGGCAATATGGCTAGAATTCTATCTGCTGCATCATTTTGGTTTGAAAAATCACCCTCTGGTTCAAGATTACCCAATATAGAACAACCTGTTCTCATAACGTCCATCGGATGAGCAGAGGCAGGAATAAGTTCAAGTGTTTTTTTTAGCTCTTCAGGAAGTTTTCTATTTGAAATGAGCTTTTCTTGGTAGGTTTCTAATTCTGTCTTGTTAGGTAGATGGCCATATAAGAGTAGGTAAGCAACTTCTTCAAATTTAGCTTTATCAGCTAAATCTTCTATTGCGTAACCTCTATAAGTTAATCCATGACCTTCTTTCCCAACTGTTGAAAGGGAAGTCTGTCCTGCTACTTGGCCACGTAAACCCGCACCTTCTAGTTTCTTTGCCATGAATTATTCCTTAGAAAATAAATCGTCTATTTTTTTTTCGTACGTATGATAGTCGAGAATCTCATATAATTCATCTCGAGATTGCATTTTTTCGAGTATTTTTTCTACGTTGCCATCGTCGGAAATAGTTGAATAGACTTCTAGGGCAGCTTTAGACATTGCTCTAAAAGCACTCAAAGGATGAAGAATAATACTTATACCTGCTTTTTTTAGCTCATCCTTTTTAAATAAAGGAGTCATTCCAAATTCTGTAATGTTAGCTAGAATCGGAACAGAAACTGTATCTGATAAAGTTTTGTAATCCTCAAGCGAAGTTATTGCTTCGGGAAAAAGTGCATTAGCGCCTGCCTCAACATATCTTTGGGCTCTTTCAACAGTGCCATTTATGCCTTCATTTGCAAATGAATCCGTTCTTGCCATTAGCATAAATTCATCGTCAGAAATTGCATCTCTAGCAGCTTTCATTCTGTCGCACATTTCCTCGATTGAAACAATTTCTTTATTAGGTCTATGCCCACATCTTTTTTCTGATACTTGATCTTCAATATGAATTCCAGATGCGCCGGCAGAAATCATCTCTTTTGTGGTTTTGGAAATATTTAACGCTGAACCCCACCCTGTGTCGCAATCCACCAAAATTGGAAGATTGCTTATTCCTCTGATTCTTCTTAAGTCTTCTAAAACATTATCTAAAGATGTAAGGGCTAAATCTGGAAGGCCAAACGAGGCGTTTGCCACTCCAGCACCAGATATATATAAAGCTTTTATGCCGGTTTTTTTAGCAAGTAAAGCTGAATATGGATTAATAGCGCCCGCAACCGAAAGTGGTTTCTCATTTTTTAAAACTTCAAAAAAAGAGTTGCTCACTTAATATGCTCCTCTAGAATTTTCTTCAATTCATTGTGGGATGAAGCTGTTAGGAGATGAGGATATTCTTCTTTTATGTGCTTTGGAGCCTGAAAAAATATTCCCAAGTCAGCGGTATTTAGCATATTGATATCATTATAAGAATCTCCTGAAGCAAAAACTTTAAACTTTAGTGATTGCAAAGCCTCAATTACCTTTTGTTTGTTGTTAGGCTGTCTAAGTTTGTAACCTGTAATTTTATCGTTTTTAACTGTCATGTTGTGGCAAATAATTGAGGGATATCCTAGCTTTTCTACTAGAGGCCAAGCTAATTCATAAAAGGTATCAGAAACTATAGTGACCTGAAATTTTGATCTTGCCCAATCTAAGAATTCTTGAGCTCCATCAAATGGAGCTATATCTCTAACTATTTTTTGGATATCGCTTAATTTAATATTTTTTTCATTCACCACTTTCATTCTTAAAGACATGAGCTCGTCATAATCTTTAAGATCTTGTGTGGTTAACATTAAATCATCTGAATTAACTTCCTTTGCAAGACATTGCCAAATTTCGGGGATAAGAACTCCTTCAAAATCTAAACAAAGATGCACCATCCTTACCTTCGGATGAGTTTAATGTTTTCGAATACTTTGTCTAAATCTTTTTTAGATTTTGTAGCACAAGCCTTGGCAACAATTTTTTTTGTAAGGTGCGGAGCAAACATATTGATGAATTCGAATAAGTGACTTCTAAGATAAGTTCCTCGCCTGAAACCCATATATGTTGTACCAGAGTCAAAAAGGTGATTAGCAGGTATTGAAATTAAATCTTTATCTTCTTCTTCATTAAAAGCCATGCTAGCAATGATTCCTACTCCGGTTCCCATTTTTACATAGGTTTTTATTACATCTGCATCAGTTGCAGTGAAAACTACATTTGCTTTTAAACCTCTCTCAAAAAAAGCTCTGTCCAAATCATTGCTTCCAGTAAAACCAAAAACGTATGTGACTATAGGATACTGAGAAAGATCCTTAAGTTTTATTTTGGGTAATGAGGCTAAAGGATGTCCTTTTGGAACAATGATACTTCTTGACCATTTGTAACAGGGCATTTTCACAAGATTTTCACCCTTTTCTGTTGTTTCTGTCCAAAGCGCTATATCAACTTCTCCTTTAGCTGCCATTTCAACAGACTCATCGGGCGTACATTGGTGCATTTGAAAGTGAACATTAGGATATCTTTTAACAAATTTATCCACTACTTTGGGTAAGGTAAATTTAGCTTGAGTATGAGTGGTTGCAATACTCAAGGTACCATACTCTTCATCTGAAAATTCTGTTGCAGCATGTTTGATGCCATCAACTAAAGCAAGGATTTCTTCAATTTGCTCAAGAATTCTCTCTCCTACAGGAGTAATCGCAACAAGGTGTTTGCCCGATCTTTCAAAAAGCTCTACATCGAGCTCTTCTTCTAAAAGCTTGATTTGCTTACTTATCCCAGGCTGAGAAGTGAATAAGGTTTTTGAAGCTTTAGAAACATTTAAGTTGCTTCTTGCTACTTCTCTAACATATACAAGTTGCTGAAATTTCATCTCTAAGGGTTAATTTACTATATTTCAGTTAATTATAAAAAACTTTATTTTAAACACTTTTTAATAATAAATGAAATTATTACAAAAATTACAAATACTGTATATAATTACAGTTATGAAAAATTTAACTAAAAGGCAAACTGAAATTTTTAATTACATTAAAGATGAAATTGAAAATAATGGTTATCCCCCTACCCGTTCAGAGATTTCCAAAACATTTGGATTTAAATCACCTAATGCTGCTGAAGATCATTTAAAAGCATTAAAGAAAAAAGGAGTGCTTGATTTAGCTGCTGGAACATCGCGAGGAATTACTCTGTCAAACCAATCATTAGGAATTCCTGTAATTGGCTTGGTAAGTGCAGGAGGGCCTATCCTTGCTGAAGAGAATATAGAAAGAACCATCCCCAATAATCCAGGAATACTTTCCCATGGCATAGATTTTTATTTAAAGGTTAAGGGAGACAGCATGATAGATGTAGGAATTTTTGAAAACGATCTTATTGCAATTAATAAAAATATTCCGGTTAAGACGGGATCAATAGTAGTGGCTAGAATAAATGATGAAGTAACGGTAAAAACACTTACCAAGATATCAGATTCTCAAGTCATTTTGAGGCCTGAAAACTCTTCTTACTCTGATATTGAAATAAACCCTAAAAAAGATAATCTTATTTTTGAAGGAACATGCGTAGGTCTTTTAAGAGATTTTTCTTAGAGCTTTTTGTATTGATTTATAGAGAAAGCTTCTTTAATTAAATTATCTTGCTCTGCTTCTTCTAATTTATAAAAATCGTTGGGGCATTCAACCTCCTTTTCACCGCATTTTATAAATTTTACAAATTTAAAAGCTTTCCCAGGCTTTCTTATCTTTATCCCAATTGGTCTTTTATCTTCAGGATGAAAACCCAAGACTCTTAAAGATTTTAAAACAAACAATCTTGTATCATTATTCTCGTAATCTAGTTCGTGAGGGTTGTAATATGAAACTTTAGGATTTTTAGGTTTATCTTCTGGAGGTAGCTTAGATGCTTTATTGAAACCATCAAACTCGGTGTATTCACCAAATCTTCCATTCTTTAACAAAATTGGAATACCACTGTTCTCTTCTATAAAAAGTATGTTTTCACCAGAATCTCGTTCTATCAGTTCTACTGCTCTGTTTAAACCAATATCCAAGATGTTTTCGTCCTCATCTGGACTACCAAATATTTTTTTATCATCTCTCATAGTCCAAACACAAGGACCATTAATGCTCATATCGGCAAAAATAGGCACATTCAAATCAGGATGATTTCCTAACTCTTTTGGGAGTTCCTTGTAAGTTTCCCAAGTAGTAGAAAAATCAAAAGGTTTTTTTGTCCACTTACATTCAGAACAGCCAACAAAATAACCAAACTTTCCTTTTTTTAAACTCGTTTGGCTATCGCATTTAGGGCAATCCCTAATAATTTTTCCTGCTTCATCTCTAGGAAAAATAACTTCTTCTAGCTCTTGATTTAGCAAATCTAAAACCTGTCTGGTTTTAAAATTTTCACTATCGTTTAGAGGTATTCCATCGATTTTTTTGCTCAAATAATTTTGAAGCTCTTCCCAGAACTTATCTAATACGTCAGTCCACGAAATACTTCCTTCGGCAATTTTATCCAGTTCTGTTTCTAATTCAGCCGTGAATTTGGTTTCAATAAAAAATTCTCTATAAACTCCAGACAAATATGAATTTAAAACTCTGCCTAAATCTGATGGAGCAATAGATTTAGCGCCATAAGCATATTTTTTATCTCTAAGACCCTTCACTGTAGATGCATATGTCGAAGGTCTTCCTATGCCAAGCTCTTCCATTTTTTTTATTAAAGATGCTTCAGAATATCGATTTGGAGGAGATGTAAATTTTTGCTCAGAAATGAATTCGGCAAGACTTACATTTTCATTTTCTTTTAAATTTTCTGGAAACTCTATAATTTCTGAAGAATCTTTTTTGGAAAGAGTTTCAAAACCCTCAAAAAGAGTTTTTCTTGAGGAAGCATTGAAAACATATTTCTGATCTTTAGAACAAACCTCTATTTTTTTTCTTTCATGCTGCGAGTTAGACATTTGACTTGAGACAGTTCTATTCCAAATTAAGGTATAAAGCTTTTGTTCGTCTTGCCCAAGATTAATATTATTTGGATAAGTTTTAATACTAGTAGGTCTTATAGCTTCATGAGCTTCTTGAGAATTTTTTACTTTAGATTTGTAAACTCTTACTTCGTCAGATAAAAATTTATCGCCAAATTTTTCGACGATTACATTTCTAATTTCTTGTAAAGGAGGGGGTCCGGGATTCTCTTCGCTAAAGGGTTCTCCAGTATTAGGAGATGTACTGATATTTATTCCATCTGTTCTTAAGTAAGTAATCAAGCCAGCTTCGTAAAGGTTTTGGGCTGCTCTCATGGTTCTATCTGCAGTAAAGCCTAAAAAGCTGCTTGCAGTCATTTGTAAAGTTGATGTGCGAAAAGGTGGATTTGGAGAACTGCTTTGGGGTTTTGTTTCAATAGATTTGATAAAAAACTCTGAAGATTTCAATTCAGATTCAATTTTTCTAACATCTTTTTCTGAAGCTATAGGGTTCTTTTTTAAATCCTCTTCATTAAATTTAATAAGCTCAGCATCAAAAATAAAATCGTTATATTCAAATTTACTAGATATCGGCCAATATTCCTCTTTAATGTGTTTATCTCTTTCAGTTTCTCTTTCGCAAATGATTCTTAAAGAGGGTGATTGAACTCTTCCTGCAGATTTAGCAGGTGGAGCATGTCTCCAAACTAAAGGAGATACTTTAAACCCAATCAGATGATCTAAAATCCTTCTTGCTAAATATGCGTCTACTAAGTCTTGATCAATTTCTCTTGGTGAATTTATGGCTTGCTTTATTGCTGATGAGGTAATTTCATTAAAAGTGATTCTTTTGACTTCTTTATCCTTCAATAATTTTTTTTCAGAAAAATCTGAATGTAAATGCCACGCAATGGCCTCTCCTTCTCTATCTGGGTCCGTTGCTAAATAGACAGTATTGATAGTTTTGCAAATCTTTCTTAATTCTCTGATCGTTTTTTTTCCTTTTTGTGTTTCTTCCCAAGTTAAATCCACCCAATTTTCTGGGTTAACCGCGCTTTCATCATCTGGAAGATCTCTAATGTGACCCAAGCACGCCGCAACTTCCCACTGCTGTTCTGGAAAATTTTTATCTAAATATTCATTAATCTTAGTTGCCTTCGCACCAGATTCAACAATGACTAAATTTTTCATCCTTTTTTTAATATGAAGTACTTTTTACAGTTTTGTCAAGAAGACGAAATTTTTAAAGCTTTTTTTAAAAGCGAATTACCTTTGTAGATGTATCCAGTATAAAGCTGAACTAAATCTGCTGAATTAGTTAATCTAATCTTAACGTCGCTGGCACTCATCACTCCTCCCGAAGCAATTAGTGAAGATTTTTCCTGTTTCAATTGAGCTACTTTTTTCTGAATATTTTCTGCTTTTTTAGTTAGCATTGCGCCACTCATGCCCCCTGGATTTGGATAAGTATGTTCGGAACTTGTATTACAGCATATAAAACCATCTATATTGTTTTTTTCTGAAACTGCAATTAAGTTTTTTAAATTATCGTCTGTTTCATCAGGAGAAAGTTTGACAAAAATAGGAGTTTTCTTTTTATGCATATCAACTAATTGAACTTTTTTTTGAGAGATCTTTTCCATTAGAAACTCAAGATTTTCATGACTAGATAATTCTCTGAGGTTTTGTGTGTTTGGAGATGAAATATTAATGGCAAGATAATCAGCTTCGAGATAAAAATAATCCATTAGATGAAGATAATCTTGCCAAGCATTTTTAGTTTTTGTGTTCTTACTTTTCCCTATACTAATTCCGAGAATACCGTCAAACATAGGTTTATATTTTTTTATGTTTTTGAGGACTTGAACAGAACCAGCATTATTAAAACCCAATGAATTTACAATAGTTTTATCTTTGAAAAACCTAAAAATTCTTGGCTTTGGATTACCTGCTTGAGGCTCTAAGGTTACTGTGCCTACTTCAACAAAACCAAAACCAAGGGAGCTAAGAATATGAAAATATTCTGCATTTTTATCTAAACCGCCTGCAATTCCAATTCTATTTTTGAATGAAAGGTTTTTGATATTTATTTTAGATTTTTCGATGTTACTTGAAGCAACTAAGCCAATTAGATTTAAACTATATATTAACTTCAAAAGCCTTAGGGTTATGTTTTTAGCTGCTTCTGCAGGAAAAATTCTTAATGTTAATAAAGTTAAATCTTCTAAAAATTTTATCAATTTAATTATTAAGCGCGCTTATGGCTGCTGCTGCAGTAGCAAAGTTTGCAAGGATTGGAGTAAAAATTCTAAAAATTGAAATCGCATCAAACGGAGTAGAGTCTCTCGGAACTATGATGGTAGAGCCTGGTTCAATTTTACTTCTGCCAATTCTCCATGAGTCTAAATTTCTAACTGCTTGGCCATTTGGAAGAATTACAAAAATTCCTCTTTTGTCTGCTGAGGCTGCCAAACCTCCTGCTAACTTGATGTAATCACTTACACGAAGATTTCTTGAATAGACAAAGCTTGTTGGAGCTAAAACTTCCCCAGTTACAGTAATAGTTGACTTTTCTGAAGGTATATAAATCCTATCTCCGGAGGTCAAAACAATGTCTGCTTCTGGATTTTTCTTTAGCTTTTCTAAAGACATCTCAGTAACAATTCGACCTACAGGCGAAATATCTTTTAACCTAGTGATAAGATTGGAAATCACTGCAAGAGCTAACTGAGGATTCCCTGTGTTCGTTATGGCTCCACTCGTCAAAGAAGTAGCTATGCCTTCTTCCAATTGATCAGCTGCTCTATTGAAAGCCTCCTTTTCTCTTTTGGCTACAGAAGATCTTGTAAATACTCCTCCATATGGATAAGCATTTTTTTCGTATCCTCCAGCTCTTTCTAAAAGAGAGCTTAACTTTTCACCTTTAGAGATAGAGTAAGTACCTGGATTTTTAATAAAACCGCTAACGGAGACTGAGAAAGTTTCTTGTTTATCCGGATCTTGTTGTAAGACAATTGATTTTGGAAATGAGGAAGAAAAAATCATATTTTCTGACTCATCAAAATTAATATTCTGAATATTTTTCTCTGAATAGAAAATTTCATAATTTCCAGATTTTCCTAGATTTGTTGCTCCCCCAGCAAAAGATGTTAAATTCTTTAAACTTATATTATTGGTTATTGGATAAAATCCTGGTTTTCTAATTTCACCACTTACAAGAGAAGCATTTTCTAAAGCAACGATAAGCAAATCTGGGTTGTCTTCAAATATTTTTGGACAGCCCTCATTTAAACCCAAACGGTCAGAAATGTTGGTCTCTGAAGTTGAAAATTTTAAGCTTTTAAGATTTGAAACAAGCGTGGATGCATTGAATTTGGCTACATACTTTAAAGATTTACATGGATATCTATCGTCAGGTATGAATTTAGTTAAATTTTTACTTCTTAGATTAAATTCTTCTCTTTTTTCTTCATCGGACTTTATTGGCTGTCTTTGAAAAGAATCTTTTTGATTAAGAGGAGTTGCAGCAGGCGTATTATCTTGTAAAGCTAGATTTTTTTTCTTTTCCTCCTTGTAAAAAATATCAATCTTAATTTTATCTTCTTCTGATAAAAGTCCTAATGCATCTGCTAAAAGAGCCGAATTTATAAAATCTATATCGTATTGAGAAAATACATAAATGAAATCATTAGGCTTAAGATTAAACTCTTCTCTTGTTTTTAAATTAAGATCTGTTGCGATAAATTCTCTTGAGCCATTATCATCTCGTCTAGAAATAATGCTGAAAGGCAGGTAAGTTTTGTCAGTTAAGTCATTTTCATCGATGAAGTCTGAAATTTTAGAATTTTCAATGTAGGAATAAACTCCTCTATTACTTAAAAAACCTTCTATGCGAATATTATTTGAAAGCTTCCCAGATAAGTCATGTATAAAAATTTCATCAGAATCTTTTAACTCCATGGAATTGATATCTTTTAAAGAGTAGTCAAAAAATTCTCTTTCTCCTTGATCATTTAATCTGCTTAGAGTAATCTTATTTTTATCAGCCCTACTTGAAAAGCCAGATGCAAAATTCAAAACATCCTTAAATGATTCGCCTTCTTTGATTTCATATATTGCTGGCCTGTTAACGTTTCCCCAAATTTTTACCCTATCGCCAACAGGATTAACAAGCAATGCATCTCCAGATTGAATTCTTAAATCATTTGAAGTGTTGGCATTAATTAGTAAATCATACATATCCAAGGAGCCTATTTCTTTATTTGCTCTTTTAAGAGATATGTTTCTTAAGGAACCATTCTCGGAAGGTCCTCTGGTATTAAAAAGGATACTTGAAATTGAAGATAGTGGTGAAAAATTGTAGGACCCAGGCCTTTTTGAATTTCCTAATACAAAGACCTGTATTGTTCTAAGCCTACTCAAAGAAATTTCGATTTCTGTTCCAATCAATGAAGCTTGAGTAATATTTTTTAATTTTTCTGAGGCTTCATCAAAGGTCAAACCACTAAAAGAAATAGTTCCTAATTCTCTTAAAAAGACATTTCCTTCGCGATTTACTGAAACTTTTTTTATACCCTGAATGCTTCCAGAAAAACTTATAGTTAATTCATCTCCAGGTCCTAATACATATTCTCTAGGAGCAGCAATAATTCCAGTGGAATCAAATGAAGTTTCTATATCAAAAAGATCGTATCCAAAAAAAGAAGGAATTACGTTATCAAATTCATCATACTCAACAGGCCTCTCTTCCATTTTCATGAAAGATTCCCTTCTTACCTGATTTAATTCATCCTAATCTGAGTCGTCTTCAACATCTGAATTAATTCTAGATTCAACGGATGACCTAACGGAGTCGGGTAAGAATCTAAGATATTCCTCATAGTCAGTTACTTGTGCAAAGGAGTTAGTTATAAAAAAAAATAAAAATAATTTCTTTGTTTTATTTAACAATTGGAAGACCCCAGTAAAGTTTTGATCTACATGCTTCAAAGTAATCATAATCTATTGGATGAATTAAACGA